>NZ_SGXR01000005.1:0-700656 GCF_004216825.1 Sphingomonas sp. BK036
TAGCTCGTCAGGCTCATAACCTGAAGGTCACAGGTTCAAATCCTGTCCCCGCAACCAACCTCATACCACGACAACGCCGCCCTCACGGGCGGCGTCGTCGTTTGGGGTTCGAAGCGGCATGAGATGCCCATGACATGGCGGCATTCGCCAAGCTTCTCCATTACTATGCGACATTCGTGAACCGGTAAGACTTATTGGGTTGGCGTTGATCAGATCGTCGCGGGGCACCGCGCGATTCACGGTTCGATCTATCGCGGTTTGTCGCTGTACATCGATCCGGCCGAGATCGATGGAATCGATGACGATGCCGCAATCCTGCATTTCTCGACGCAACTCACCGGCAGCCACGCCTACCCGGCCGCACCGCATCAGGCCGACACCGTGATCCTCGCGATCGCGATCCGCCGCAGCGGCGATTGGTGGGTTTAGCCTGCGCAAAACGTGATGCTTGCCGATCCGCGTAACGGCTGCGCGTTGCTCCGCGTGTTCTGATTCGCGCATGACTGCCGAGAGGCGAGTGACCTAGCGCCCGAACCGTCTGACCTTTTGGGCAATGTGAGACGGCAACTTTAAAGCCGTTTCGAAGACCGCCACGGGACGAGATTGGCAGTCATCGTGCTGAACGGATGCCCGCTTTGGAACGTGCAAATTGGTCACCGGGGCGGCGGACCGTGGACGGGGAGGGGCCCGCCGCTGTTGCAAGCCCCAGATGTTCGAACGCAGCTACCCCGAACGCCCGCGGACTGTTCCCCGGTGTGGCAAGGAACGTGATCGACAATGCCGTCAGCGTGACGGCAGATGGATGTTTAGGACAAAGGAATTTGCCACCAGTCTAGGAATCTCTGGCGAACAGATCGCGGATGAAGTCGAGCTTGACGGCATCGGGTTTAGACGCCGCCTCATCGATCAGCGCGATGTTGGCGTTGCAGATGGCGGCCGGACTGCCGTGAAAGGCAAGAGCAGCTTTGAAGTCGGTATGCGACAGGTGAGCGCGCGATTCGGCTCCGGCGGCGATCGCGCGGGGAACGCGGAGTTCCGCGGGTTTGGGCCGAGGCCTGACGGGCCCTCCCAACAAGGCACGGCCTGACAGTGTGGCTTGATAATTGGCAAAGCTGCGTGAAGGCGGATCCTTGCCGGTGCCCTTCAGGACATCGACGCATTGGGCCATGCTCCCCTGCGCCACCCAGCGGAGTTGGTTGACATAGGCCCTGGCATGATCGGTGATCAGCTTTGCGTCCGGCCCGCGCAACGCGGACGCGAAGACGCTGTTGACGATCGCGTAGGCGCGCGGGACGAACGCCTCGAAGGAGCGGCCGCTCGCCTTTTCGGCCTGCCAAGCGCCGGCCAACTGGGTGTATGCAGGCGGATTTTTCTGCTTAAGATCGGCCACGGTCACGGTGTCCGCCGTTATCCGATCAAGCACCTGTTGCAGGTCGGACGACATATCGACGAACGATGACTGCAGTATGGGAGGAGAGGACGTGATGGGGGCCGACCCTGACGACACCCGCTTGGTCTTGCTCGCGGGACTGAGCAGCGGGACCAGCAAAAGGATCAAGATATAGGCGATGCCCAAGGCGCGCGCCTTCATGCTGTGCTTGGCGCGGAATAGGAACCAGACAAAGACGTACGGAAACAGGAAGATGCCGATATAGAGCAGCGGATTGGCGCTGTGCTGCTGGCTTTCGCCGATCCCGCGTTGCCAGACGGTCCGCCGCCAGCGTTCGCGCAACCAGCGCGAGACCGGGTTACCACGATGCTGGGCGGCGATGCGTCCGTTCCACCATTCGAGGGTTTCTTGGTTCAGGCCAGGAAGCGCGGTCGGGTGAAACGATTGCAGATAGGCGAGCAGATATTCGACAGCCGCGCCATATCGCCACGCGCGCAACCTGGCCCAGCGCGCGGGTGGTGGCGCGCGCAGTCCGGTGAGCAGGTCCGCATAAAACCCGTTCTGATGCGGCAGCTCGATCTCGAAATATCGGTCCTCGCGGCGCTTGAGGATCCAGTCGAAGATCGGGGGGCGCCGTAGTTCGACACCCTCCGCAGCCCATTTGAAATGCGAAATCGCGACGTCGATCATCGGATCGCTGCGTGGCGTTGCACGGTAAATGAGGTCGGCGACCATCGCCTCGACCCTTTGGGCATGATCGATCGCCACCATTGCGGGGTCGGTCAGCACACGCCGGGTCGTCTCGACGATATCGTCCGCAGATACCGCAAGGGCAGGGTCGAACAGCAGCGCGTGCAGGCGGTCGATCTGCGCGGTATCGGGCAGGACGGACGGCATGATGGCGGGCGAGGGCGTGGGGGAGTCCGCCGGATAGCCCGGCTCGACGCGTTCGTCCGCCGTCGCTGCCGGTGTCTGCTCGGACCGCGGCGGATCGGAACTGGGCGGATCAATCGAAACAAACGACGTCGTAAACGCCAGCTCGTTGAACGCACCGCCGCGCACCCAATCCATTGCGGAGTCCCGCGCCGCGCGCAGCGCGATGAAGGCTGCCGGGTCGACCTCGGGATCGATCGCCTTCAATCGCGCGCCGTATGCGCGACGAATCGCGGTCTGGTCATCGGTCGGATCAATGCCAAGGATCGACCATACCGACGATGCTGTGCCGTGCCAGCCACGATCGTCTGTCACAGGTAGCGTTCGCCTTCGAGTTCGTCGAGTTGGTCGCTTACGACCTTGACCGCATCGGCGATAATCCGCGGATCCTGCGAGCTTAGCGCCCCTTCGAAATGACCGATCAGCTGGCCGATCAGATCGCGCTTGGGACCGAGGAACGATTCGTAGCAGCGCTCGGCCCGGCTGAGCAGCGCCTGGTTGACCTGCTGCTCGCGCGGATGGACCTTCAGCCCCGCCAGCATGGTGCGCCGCGCCGCCAGTTCCTCCTCGGTGATCGGATCCTGTTCGTCGCGGATCACTAGCTGTTCGCGCACGCCCGTCTCGGGGACGAGCACGTCGACTTCCAGCAAGCCGCTGACGTCATAGGTGAAGCGGCAATCGATGATGACCTCGCCGGCCGGGCGCGGAGGTACCGGCAGCGATACCGACCCCAGATGGACGTTGGCGCTAACCTGGCGGGACTCGCCTTGGAAAATCCCGAATTCGACCTTGCTCTGGTTGGGCGAAGCCGTCTGGAAGCGGTGGACGCGGCTGGTCGGGAGAACGGTATTGCGGTCGATGATCGGCGCGAAGATGCCGTGGTGCACCGCTCCGGTCGCGGTGCGTTCGGAGACGTCGACGCCCAGCGTGTAGGGGCAGACGTCGGTCAGCCGGACTTCGGTCAGGTCGGCATCGCGTGCCTTCAGACCGGCCTGAACCGCGGCGCCCAGCGCGACCGCATGGTCGGGGTGGACGGCGGTGTTGGGGAAGCGCGAGAACATCCGGGTCACCGTCCGGCGCACGATCGGCATTCGCGTCGCGCCGCCGACCAGCACGATCTCGCTCATCTGGTCCGCCCGGATGTTGCTGTCGCGCATCGCGCGCAACACGGGATCGCGTAGCCGGTCGAGCAACGGCCCTGCGGCCTGTTCGAAATCCGCCGCGGTGATCTCGGTCTGATATTCGGTGTCGTTCCACAGGATCGAGAAGGATGCGCTGTCATGGTCGCTGAGCGTCCGCCGCGTGCGCTCCGCCGCGGCGCGCATGGCTTCGCGAAGTTGAACGTTATTCTGGTAATGCGGCAGCGAGAGGCGCGTACGCGCCAACGCCATCATTACCTCGTTGAAATCCTCGCCGCCAAGTTGGTTGTCGCCGGCCGAGGCGCGCACTTCGATGATGCCATCGAAGATCTCGACGATCGACACGTCGAAGGTGCCGCCGCCCAGATCGAACACCAGAAACGGTTCGCGGTCGGAACGATCGATGATGCCGTAGGACAAGGCAGCGGCAGTCGGTTCGTTGATGAGGCGCTCGACCGTCAATCCCGCAAGCTGTCCGGCGCGGCGCGTTGCCTTGCGCTGGCGATCGTTGAAATAGGCAGGGACGGTAATGACCGCGCCGTCGACGGGCTCGCCAAGTTCGCGTTCGGCATCGCGCTTCAGCTCCGCCAGGACGAGCGAGGACAGGTCCTCTGGCGTGAAGCGCGTCGTGCCGAGCATGACCTGCCTCTGCGTGCCCATCAGCCGCTTAAAGGTAGTCGCGGTCAGCGCCGGATGCGAATGCTGCCGGTCGCGCGCCGCCATGCCGACGAGGATGGTGCCGTCGTCGGTCATGCTGACCGCGGACGGGGTCAGGAAATCGCCGAGCGCATTGGGGATCAGCTGTGGCGCGCCGTCGCGCCAATATGCCACGGCACTGTTCGTAGTCCCCAGGTCTATGCCAACAATCACGCCGCCCCCGCTTTGCATTCCGCCAATCACATCGGCCAGCCTGATCTCCTAAAGCGGGTTAGTCACGAAAGAAAAGAACTTTGCCGACCAGTCCAAGGCATGGCGCAGCTTTCG
The DNA here is from genome assembly GCF_004216825.1 of Sphingomonas sp. BK036. Lineage (NCBI taxonomy): Bacteria > Pseudomonadati > Pseudomonadota > Alphaproteobacteria > Sphingomonadales > Sphingomonadaceae > Sphingomonas > Sphingomonas sp. BK036. Next base: position 4,447 of record NZ_SGXR01000005.1, read on the forward strand.
GGCGCAGGCGGACGTTGTCGGAAGCGTCGCCTAGATTGCGGCACGAATAACAGGAGACAATCATGCGGTTCGTTCAGATCGAGATGCTGCCTGCAGGCAAGGCGCTAGTAGATATCGACAAGCTGACGCACGCGGTACCTGAGGGCGAGGGCACGCGACTGTTCCTCGGGGCGCAGCACATCGACGTGCCGCATTCGCTGGCCGAACTCGAGAATGTCTTGGCCGGTCGTGAGCGGACTGACGATGGCGAGAGCAGTCGAGCAGGGTTTGGCGTCCGGTAGGCGCGCAGCCGGGTAATGGCACCGGTACGGGATCGACGATCGGTGCCAACTTTTATCTCTGCGTACAGTGCGGTATCGAGGGGCATGGCTCGTGCGGAAAAGCTGAAGGTCTACAGGACAGCCGCTGGCTTCAACGATGCATATGTTGCGGCGCCCAGTCAGAAGGCCGCGTTGGCGGCATGGGGAAGCGACAAAGACCTGTTCGCGCGCGGCATCGCAGAGCTTGTAACAGACCCTGCATTGACCGCGGAGCCATTGGCGTCGCCAGGCGTCGTTGTGAAGCATTCCCGCGGCACGACCGTCGAACAAATCAAGGCCATGCCGGACCCCGAACCGCGGCAAGCGCTGCGAAGCGGCACAGGTCGCCCCGCAGCTTCCAAACCGCCGCAGAAATCGAAGCCTGCACCAAAACCTGTACCGAAACCGAAGCCCAGTAGCGCCGAACTCGAGGCTGCGGAGAATGCGCTCGCAACGCTGACGGCCGATTACGACCGCATCATGAAGGCCTTAGCGGATCGGGAGGCAAAACTGGCGCGTGAGCGACGGGACCTCGAAAAGCAGCAGCGCGACAGCGTTGGTGCGGCAGAGGCGGCCGTTAATAAGGCGCGTGATGCCTATGACGGGGCATTGCGACACTGGCGAAAGGCGAAAACGAACACCTAGGTCTTCGCGTTCGATGCCTATCTTACATTCCGTCAACGACGTCCTACTTCGCGACGTTCAATGATAGAATTCCCGCTTATCCTCGCTATCGGCGACAGTCTGGTTGCTGGCTACGGCTTGCCGGTCGACGACAGCTTTCCCGCGCAGCTGCAGGTGTCGTTGCAGTACCGATATCCTGGCGCATCAGTCATCAACGCGGGGATTTCGGGTGACACCAGCGCTGACGTCCTCCGACGCCTCCCACGGCTGCTGTCCAGCCTTGACCGCCGTCCGGCGCTCGCGATCGTCCAAGTAGGCCCGAACGACGTCCTGCAGCAGGCGCCGCCGGCTCGTACACGCGCACAGATAGAGCAGATCCTGCTACATTTGAGCGACTGCGGCATTCCGGTGTTGCTGACGACCGTTGAATCGCCGGCGTTCATACGTGATCGAGCTGCCGCTTACCTGGGTATCCATGCGGAGGTCGCTGCCGAACACGGCGCGACCGTTTGGCCGTTCTTCCCGCCGGGTGTGTTAGGGCATTCTGCCATGGTGCTGGCCGATCGGGTGCATCCGAACTCGAAAGCGATACGTGCGGTGGTGGCGGCAATCGGGCCGGTTGTGGAGCGGATGCTGTAGCACCGGGCGTTAGGTCAAAGCTGCGAGATCCTCGCGCCTCTAAGCAGCAAGAGCCAGCAGCGCTATGACCGGACTGGAATGGGCAAGAGCGGTTTGCATGGTCGCGAATGTCGGATGGAGGAGCAGCGCACGCTTGCGTGCGGCCTATCGCGCCGCATCATTCCAAGCACATAGGGCCGTAGTTTTTGTTCGTTGATCCAGCGCGCTGTCGGGACAACCGGGGGGCATGATCGCCAAAGAGCGATGCACCTAAGGGATCCGTTACATGATCATCTATCGTACCGCGTTGGCTCTCGCCGTCTCGACCATCACGCTAGCCTACTCAAACGTCGCCTATGCGCAGGAGACGCCCGCACCGACGGGCTCCGTCACGGATCCTGCTCCGGTGCCGGCATCGGCTGACGATCAGGACGACATCATCGTCACCGGCACTCGTGCGGTCGGCCGGTCGCGGCTCGACAGCGCGTCGCCGGTCGACGTGCTGAGTGGTGCCAGCCTGCAGCGCCAAGGTACGACCGAACTGGCCACGGCGCTGTCGGCGATCGCGCCCTCGATCGATTTCCCGCGTCCTGCGGCGACCGACGGCACCGATGCGATCCGCCCGGCAACGCTTCGTGGCCTCTCGCCTGACCAGACGCTGGTCCTGATCAACGGCATCCGCGGACATACCTCGTCGCTGCTCAACACAAACGGCAGCGTGGGGCGCGGCTCGGCGGCAGTCGATCTCAACACGGTGCCGACCGTGGCGCTCGACCGGATCGAAGTGCTGCGTGACGGTGCCTCGGCGCAATACGGTTCCGACGCGATCGCTGGCGTCGTCAATTTACGCCTGCGCGAGGCGCGTTCGGGCGGCGGTGCGCAGGTCACCTACGGCTTTTACGACACGCAGGTCGATACCGCGAACAACAGCCGCCACGTCACCGGAGAGAACGCCGTTACCGCGTCCATATGGCAGGGCATCGGCTTTGGTAGCGACGGCTTCCTCACCGTGTCGGGCGAGTACACGAAGCGCCAACCGACCAACCGCGCCGACATCGACACGCGCGTCATCCCCAACCGCGTAACCGGCCGTTACGGCGATCCGGCGGTCGAGCAATATACCGGCTTCGTCAACGCAGGCACCTCGCTGACCGACAGCATCAGCCTATACGCGTTTGGCGGCTATCAGGACCGCGACAGCCGTAGCGCCGCCTTCCCGCGGATCGCGCCGCCAGCGACCACGCCGGCCAACCTTGCGACGCTGGCGACGCTTGATCGCGCTGGCTATCGCGACGGCTTCCGGCCGGTCATCAACACCAAGTCGAAGGACATCAATTCCGCGGTCGGCCTGCGTGGTGAATTGGGCGGATTCAACGTCGACCTATCGCTCAGCTATGGCCGCAACCGGATCGACTATCGCACGCTGGACTCGGCGAACTACGCCTTTGGCAGAGCAACCCCGCACACGTTCGACGACGGTGCGACGATCTACGACCAATATGTCGCTGGGCTCGACGTCTCGCGGAAGTTCGACGTCTTCCAGTCGCTGAACGTCGCGTTTGGCGTCGAGGGGCGCCGCGAGGGGTACAAGATCGTCCCGGGGGAACTGGCCTCCTATGGCTATCCGACGGCGGGCACGGTGACGGGCATTCCCGCAGGCACCACCGCCGCGCCGGGTGCGCAGGGGTTCGGCGGCTTCTCGCCCGCCAACGCGACCGAGCGGAGCCGCCGAAACGGCAGCATCTATCTCGATCTCGAGGCGCAGGTGACGGACAAGCTGCTCGTCGGCCTCGCCGGCCGAGCCGAAGATTATTCCGATTTCGGCAGTACCGCGACGGGCAAGGCCTCGCTGCGCTACGACTTCGCACCCTGGTTCGCACTCCGCGCGACCGCCTCGACAGGCTTCCGCGCACCATCGTTGCAGCAGCAATATTTCACCCAGACCGCCTCGGTCGTTACCAACGGCGTGCCCATTCTGACCGGTACCTTCCCGTCGGTCGACCCCGTTGCGAGGGCGCTCGGTGGTGTGCCGCTTGAGCCCGAGAAGTCGACTAATCTATCAGTCGGCACGGTGATCCGTGCTGGTGGCTTCGACCTGACGATCGACGCTTATCGCATCCACATCCGCGACCAGATCGGCCTGTCGGAGAATATCGCCGCGACGTTCAGTCCGGCCGTGAAGGCGCTGCTCGATCCGTTCAACGTGTCGGCGGCGCGCTTCTTCCTCAACGGGCTCGCGTCGACGACCAAGGGCATCGACGCGGTCGCGCACTACCGGCTGGCGGCAGAGAGCGTTGGCAATTTCGACTTTACGGTCGCGGGCAACATCAACGACGTGAACGTGACGCGAATTCCGGTCACGACATCGACGCTTAATCCCGCGCCGACGCTGTTCGCGCGTAGCCGCATTCTGACGCTCGAGGACGGGACGCCTGGCACGAAGGTGACCGGTACGATTGACTGGTCACTCGACCACGTCGGAGCCCTGGCACGCGTCACCTATTATGGTGACGTCAACCAGCCCGGCACGCTCGTCGGCGCCGACGTGCACACCGGCAAGCACGCGATCACCGATCTCGAACTGCGCTACACCGCCCCCAAGAGCGCGCAGATCGGGCTTGGCGTCAGCAATGTGTTTGACGTCTATCCGGATCGTACGATCGCGGCAAACAACAGCACGGGCGTGCTGGGTTATCCTTCCTACTCGCCATTCGGCTTCAACGGCCGCTACCTCTACGCCCGCGTCGGTCTGAACTGGTAAGCGGGGGCTAACATGATTGTACCGTTGGTCGTTTATGGTTGGGCAGCGACAATTAGATACGACCAACGGTAGAAAAGCCGTTCAATTCATCAAGGTTGCCCATGTCTTTGACACCACGATTATCCGGCAAGGTTGCTGCGGCATTCTGGTGATCGCCGTCGCCTATACCGATGCACTCGACGTGACCGCCTTGATCGTCGCCATCGTAGCTTATGCCGCCATGTTCGGCGCGCTCAAGTTGCGGCTGGTATCGCCCATTCCTTACGTTCTGCTGGGGCTTATCGTGTGGGGTGGGACCTATGTCTCCGGCATTCACGCGACTATCGCGGGGGTCATGCTGGGACTGCTGTCGCCGACGCGGTCGCGATTGTCCGAGCATCGTTTCGCCGACCGCGTTCAGGAACCAATCGATCGGTTCCAGGCGGCCGTGCAGGACGCGCGGCAGGCGGACGACGGTGATGCAGATGCCGAAGAGGCCGAGCGCAGGACACAAAGGCAGCTCGGCTATCTCCAGGAAATGACGCAGGCGACCGACGAACCTGCCGAGCGTCTGGTACAGATGCTCAACCCCTGGGTGTCCTACGTGGTCCTGCCGCTATTTGCCCTCTCGGCCGTCCGCATTCACTTCTCCGCAGATTTGATCACCGACGCTGCCGGCTCTTTGCTCGGATTGGGAGTGTTTGCCGGACTCGCGTTCGGAAAGCCGTTGGGATTCCTTTCGGCGACGTGGCTTGCGGTGACGTTGCGACTTGCGGAACTGCCTGATGCGGTGTCGTGGCGGATGGTTCTCGGGATCGGTGCGCTATCAGGCATTGGCTTCACGATTTCTCTGTTCATCGCCAACCTGGCCTTCCCGGACGTCCAACGTACCGAAATGGCATCCCTTGCCGTTCTTATCGCGTCGGTCGTGTCGGCCGGGTTCGGCTATGCCGCCCTGCTGTGGGCGTCTGGTTCGCCTGACGATCAACCGAGCCACGTCTAACGACCTTTTCGGCCCGCCGTATGGTGCTCAGATATGGACCCGGTTAGCCTAAAAAGGTTGGCAAAGCCCCCCAATATGCCAGCGAATATGAACGACACATCACGCTCATTGACTTGCATCATGTCGATATCCGCAGGATTTATGAGGCCCAAATCTAGCTCGGTCGTTGTAGAACCAATTGCTAGGAGTAAAGTAATGAATATCAAACACATCGCTATGGTGCTTGCCGCGACAGTCAGCACGACCGTATTTGCACAAACGCCGCCGCCACCACCGCCACCCGAGGCGAAGACATCCGCCATGCCCTATGTCATGGCTGCGGGAATGAGCGATCTTTACGAGATCAACTCGAGCCAGGTTGCGCTGCAAAAATCACAGACGCCTGCTGTCCGCAAGTTTGCGACGATGTTGATCAAGCATCATCAACAGACGACTGCAGCGACCGTCAAGGCGGCGACCAAGGCCGGTCTGACGCCGACGCCGCCCGTTCTTGATGCCGGCGCAACTGCGTCGATCAACGAACTTCAGACCGCATCCGCGGCGGATTTTGACCGTCTCTACCTCGGTCAGCAGATCCCGGCGCATCAGGCAGCGCTGGACCTTCATCAAAGCTATTCGACGGGCGGAGATCAGGCGCCGTTGCGCATGTCAGCAAAGGCTGCGGTGCCTATCGTGAAACAGCATCTGAATGCTGCTATGAAGATGAATGCCGGTAAGCCGACTGCGAAGATGTCAGGCATGTAAGAGCGGCGGAGCGCCGTCATCGGCGCTCCGTCTCCGACAGCTTTTCTGCAGCCCCGCGCTGCCAGGTGATTGCGCCCACTTGCTGACCTTCAACCTTGCGGCGCACGAGGATCTCGGGAACACGGTCGAGTGAGCCGCCCTGAATGACGCGGCCATCATCATCCATGACAACGGGACCCTGTCCTACGAGCACGCGCCGACTTCACGAGTCACGACAAATGCCTCAGATTGGGAGAACAACGCCCAGCCTGCCGATAGACGTCGTGCCTCATATGTATTCGTGGAACCACCTCGCTTAATGCTGCTTGCACGCGCAGGCGGACGCTGTTGAACGTCCGCAACCCTTACCCACCACGATGCTGATCAGATGCCAAGATCGGTCGTCGAAGAGATAAACAAGCGCCTGAAGTCGGGAGGCGGGGAAGGGGGTAATGTGACCGCTTGCGGGTCTTGTCAGCGCCGTGCCGCCGGGGAGTTTCGGAGGAAGCGCGACGCTGGTTACCGAGGCATCGATAAAACAAAGCTCAAGGCTAGCATCGTCGCGACGATCGTTCAGCCAGGATAACGAACAGCCGTGGTCCGTGCGAACACCGCATGAGGGCGGCCGCAGACCCCGGCGGTATCTCGCTTACGGTTCGGCTCGACGGAAACAGCACGTCTCGTGGTCGTTCACAAGACCGCAGGCCTGCATCCAGGCGTAGACGATGACTGGGCCGACGAACTTGAATCCGCGCTGCTTGAGCGCTGCGGATAGGGCTTCGGAAGCAGGCGAGCGGGTCAGCGCCTTGGCACCGTCGCCGACCACGGGCGTATCACCAACGAAACTCCAGGCAAAGCTGCCGAAATCCTCGCCGGCGTCGCCCATCGCGAGATAGGCGCGGGCATTGCCGATCGTCGCCGCGATCTTGGCGCGTGAGCGGACGATACCAGCGTTGCCGAGCATCGTCGCAATGTCCGGCTCGCCGAACCGAGCGACGATGTTAGGATCGAATCCAGCGAACGCAGCCCGGAATGCGTCGCGTTTGCGAAGGATCGTGATCCAGGCGAGCCCGGCCTGAAACCCGTCGAGCATCAGCTTTTCCCAGAGCGCGCGCGGATCGCGTTCGGGCACGCCCCATTCGGCGTCGTGATACGCGGCAAGCAACGGATCACCCTGCGCCCATCGGCAGCGAGATAGGTCGGCACGAGTTAGGGCAGGGGCTGCCCGGTCTTTGCTGTCGATCTGCATGCTGGCACCGACGATGCGCGCTCTGGGCTCGCATGTCGATACCGTTAGGCATCGTCGACGCCGAGCAGGTCTCGATGACGTTCAGCCGTCCAGCGTTGCCCCCGTCGAAGCGGACTGATTATCCTTGCCCTTAAAGTCGTCCGGGCAGCGGATCGGACACCAAGCGTCGCCCCCCAATCGGATGAACGAAAGGCCGAAGTTGCGGCGTGAGCTGATTGTCGATCCGGCGCGGAAAGGAATGGAGCACTCAACGGCAGGATGGCGGATCGATCAGCCTGAGATGCTGGCCGTCACCATCGACGGTGTCGCGTATGACTGAAAGCATGGCGTATCGCAGCGGCGTGCTGGTGCGGGTCATCGGTTGACGATCACCGTGTTTATCAGGCCTTACGGAACAGACAGCGGTCCTGGCAACTGTCGAGGGAACCATGTCAGAAGGGCGTCCGACAACGCAGTAGCGACAACAGAGGGGGTGCCCGTTCGTGTGCCGCTAGCGCGCACCGTGGTCGCCTGCCCTGTCCATACGACGTGATTATCGCGGCGCAGCGACACGGTCACTTCGAGACGGGTCACGATCAGACCGTGCAGCTGATCCTTCCCCGAAGGCAAGGTCAGCGACAGGCCGCCAAGCCCGGCCGCCATGGCCGGCCGATCCGACCGGTCGTTGCCCGACCGGACGACGCCGCGCTGAGTCTGGGATACCTCAACCCTTGCGACGTAAAGGCTGTGGTTTGCGTCGGGGAGGGGCAGGAAAGGTGTTCGAAGGAGCGTTCGCTGAACGGCGTCCGTGAAGGTTTTCGTGATAGCGGGAGACGTGGTCGGACTATCGCCAGCCACGATCGCTATCGTGCCGGGCCTGACCGCGGTGGTGGCAACCGGCGATTGCACGACGGCTGCTGCCGCAGCGAGAGAGAGTAAGTACATCAAACAGGTTCCGATGATTTAAAAGGCTGTCCGATGTCGCCCGACACGTCGGAGGTATGCGATCTCTCGTCTCGGCTCCGGCATGCCGCCTTGGCTTGATTACAGAAGATCTTCGATCCTGAACGGCATCTCGCGCAGCCGCTTGCCCGTCGCATGATGAATGGCATTGGCGATGGCGCCCGCACAGCCCGTCATGGCGACTTCACCGAGCCCCTTTGCGCCAAGGGCGTTGATGAGAGGATCTGGCCGATCGATGAAGCCGACGTCGATTGACCCGATATCGGCATTCACTGGGACGACATAGTCGGCAAGATCGTTGTTCAGCCAGCCGCCAAAGCGCGGATCCACCTCGGTCGCCTCGCGAAGCGCAGCACCAATGCCCCAGATCACGCCGCCCCGAACCTGGCTTTCGGCCGTGCGTGGCGAGATCACCCGTCCACAATCGGCAATGCTGACGACCCGTGGCACGCGGACGCGTCGCGTACCGGGTTCGACATGAACTTCAACGAAGTGGGCAATGTAGCTGTAGGTCGTAAAGGTCGAGTAATCCGGCCCGACCAACGCCATGCCGCCCTTGCGCAGCGTCGCCAGATCCGTCGGCCCCTGGTCGACCGCAACATGCTCGACCTCGACCTGGAGCGAGGGACGCCGAACGGTAGCCAGCTGCCGGTGGAGGTTCCCCGCCACCTGACGCCCGGCCAGTAGCGCGGCCATGGCAGCATTCAACTTTGCGGCCGCCTCGGCCGCTGCGGGCACGACGCTGGCGGTGCCCCAGGATCCCGCCGTCGTATGCTGTGGCGCTACGCTGGTGTCGCCGATCGCGATCTCCAGTTTCAAAGGATCGATCGCGAGTTCGCGTACGAGAACCTGCTCGATGGTCGAGCGGATCCCCTGGCCCATTTCATGTCCGGCAGCTGCAAACCGGGTCGTACCGTCGGCATTCACGCGGAGCGTCACGATGTTGGGATGGGCAGAGCCCGGATAGGCACCCGATGCTACGCCCCAGCCGACCTGCGTGCCGTCAGGCAGCGTCATCGAGCCTGGCTGGAGACTGCGCCGTTCCCAACCAAACCGGCGTGCGCCCTCCGTCAGGCATTCCGACAGATAGCAGGACGAGAGTTTATGGCCGTGAATTGGATCGGTCGTCGCGCGGTGGCGTAGTCGAAAGGCGACCGGATCGACGCCGAGCTTGAGGGCAAGTTCGTCCACCGCGCTCTCGAACGCGAAGCACGATGGATGCGGCGTTGGCGACCGCATATAGCCTGGCGCCTGCGTATCGATCCGCAGGTTAGCGGCGGTCCCGTCGTAATTCTCGATCCCGTACAGCATGGGCACGGACTCATGGTAGTCGGGCGGGAACTGGCCTTCGCGCGATTGCTGTTGATCGGCGTCGTAGCGCACCGCGATCATCGTGCCGCTGGCATCCGCACCGATCTCGATTCTGTGACGGTTTTTTGGCCGAAAGGTCGCGTTATGGAAAATCTGCCCGCGTGGCAGGACGAGTTTGACCGGTCGGCCGAGCAGCATTGCGGCGCGGGCGACGAGGGCGGTCTGGCGCTGTGCCCCACCACGCTGGCCGAAGCCCCCGCCGATCTGTGGGCTCTTTACCGTCACCTGCTCGGGCGTAAGGCGCATGTTGCGCATGACAGCACCCTTTGTGTTGCTGCTGCTCTGTGTGCTTTCGTAGATGGTGAGTTGCCCGTTCTCCCATATTGCCGTGGTCGACAGCATCTCGATCGGGTTATGGTGCTGTGGCGGTGAGACATAGTCCGCCTTGTGCCGGGTGACCGCGCGCGCCATCGCCCGCATCGCATCGCCCGCCGTAACCGGCTTGACGGCTTCGCGCACCATCCCCGGCTGGTCGATCAGCGAGGTGAACGCGGGGGCGACGGTGTAGAGCGGACGGATGGCCTCGGCGCCCTCGATCGCAGCCTCGAGTGTCTCGGCGACGACGAGCGCAACCGGCTGCCCGCGATAGGCAATGTCCGTCGTCAGCGTCGCAGGCGGGGGCGGTGCGCCAGGGGTCGCAGGCGGGGGCGGTAGAAAGTCGCTCGAAGTCAGCACGCGGACAACGCCCGGCACCTGCATCGCCGCGTCGATCGACAGCGCGGCAACGCGCCCCTTCGCGATGGTTGCCGGAACCTGCATGGCATACAACAGTCCGGCGACCTGATGGTCGGCGCCATAGCGCGCGGCACCCATCACCTTCTCGCGGGCATCGGCACGGGGACGGTTGGGGAAGGGGGCGGTCATGACCGGTTCCTAGCTGCGGCAATTGTCAGGGCATCGGCAACGGTCCGTGCGCCGAGTTCGATCTTGAAGCCGTTATGCTGACCCGCCTTGGCATCGGCGAAGGCGGCGTGTCCTGCCGCCAGTGCGGTCGCCGGGGTCAGGGGCTTACCCGCCAGCAGCGCTTCTGCCGCGGTCGCCCGCCATGGCTTGGTCGCCACCCCGCCAAGTCCGATCCGGGCGCGCGTCACGGTGTCACCGTCCATGTCCAACGCGACGGCGGCCGAGGCGATAGCGAAGGCATAGCTCTCGCGGTCACGGATTTTGTGATATGTCGAATGCCGGCCTGCCTTCGTCTTTGGTACGACGATAGCCGTGATCATCTCGCCTGGCTGCAAGGTGAACTCAAGGTTCGGCGTGCTGCCCGGTAGGCGATAGAGTTCGGCAATCGGGATGGCGCGGCTACCGCCGGCGCCTAGCACCTCGACATACGCATCGAGCGCGACGAGCGCGACGGGCCAGTCACCTGGCGAGACGGCGGTGCACGACGAACTCTGGCCGAGCACAGCCTGGCCGCGGTCGAGCCCGCCGATCGCCGCGCAGCCCGAACCCGGTTCGCGCTTGTTGCAAGGGTAGGTGTTGCCGACCGACGTTCCGCCCGCACCGTTTCGGAAATAGAGGCAGCGGGTCCGCTGAAGCAGGTTGCCGCCGACTGTCGCCATATTGCGCAACTGTTGCGAGGCAGCCTTCCACAACGCCTCGGCAAGTATGGGATAATCACGCAGCACGACCTTGTCGGTCGCGACGGCGCTCATCGGCGCGAGGGCCTCGAAGCGCAGCCGCTCGCCGTTCGTCTCGATCGCGTCGAGCCCTCGGATCGTCGTGACGTCGATGAGATGCTGGGGCTTCTCGATGTCGAGCTTCATCAGGTCGTAGAGCGAGGTGCCGCCTGCGATATAATGCGCTCCAGCGCCCGCCGCCATAAAGGCTCGGACTGCCGCGGCGGCGCTTTCGGGTCGTGCATAGGTGAAGGGACGCATCAGACCTTCTCCCTTCCCGCAACCTGCTCGATCGCCGCGACGATGCCGACATAGGCGCCGCAGCGGCAGATGTTGCCGCTCATATATTCGCGAATGCGGTCCTTCGATGTGGCGTTGCCTTCGCGCACGCACGCCACCGCCGCCATGATCTGTCCGGGTGTGCAATAGCCGCATTGCAGGGCGTCGTGATCGATGAAGGCCTGCTGCATCGGATGCAGCGTCTCGCCATCGGCAAGCCCTTCGATCGTCGTCACTGCACGTCCGTCGACCTTGGCCGCTAGCGTAAGGCAGGACGCGACACGCCGACCGTCGACGTGAACGGTACACGCGCCACACTGGCCGTGGTCGCAGCCCTTCTTGGCGCCGGTCAGGTGAAATTGCTCCCGCAACAGGTCGAGCAGCGATGTCCGCACATCGATCTCGACCGGTACCACCTTGCCGTTGACCGTCGTCCGGATCGCCATCCGGACGCCCACAGGCTTGGCGAGCGGTGCTGCGATCGCCGGATCGCTCTCGGAGATAACGCTCGACGCTGTCAGCGCGGCGGTACTACCGAGCGCTGTGCGCCGCGTCAGCGGTACGCCCAGCAAGTGCTCCATATCAGGCATCATAAGACCTCCGGACGAGCACTTGCCGTCCCAGGCATTCGTAACGGAAACAGACGCTTAGCTAAAGCGCTTAGTTCGGCCAATAAGCGGTTGCTATCTTCGAAGCGCGCAGACACCGCGACGTTGAAATCGGCATGGGTCCCTGATCGGCAAGCGGAGCCTCTACTCGGTCAGCTAGCATCCCGTACAAGGCCTGAAGCCCTTCACATCGTGGGCTTGCCCAGGTGTCAGGATCAAACATTGCGGTCTTCCTTGGGTATCGCAGCGCGCGTGCAGCTGGACAGTAAGTCCGCCTCGCCAGCGAACGAGCCCCTCGAATCCCTGCCCCTTTAAGTCCGGCGGCGCAACGATACGCCCGGTTCCCGTGTTTCCAGGGGCTGCGTTGGCACCGGGTACGGACGTAAGAGTGGGCATGGCGCAGGAGGCGGCGGCTGACCTGAAGCGCGGTCCCGGATAATGTGGCGGGCTACGCTGGCGTCCCGAGGGCTCGTGCCAGTCGCTGACGCAATATGTGGCCGGCCTGCGGACGCGGTTTGCTGCGGCTGAACCCTTGTGTGCGTGCCACTATTGGGCACTGTCTCGCCAAGATCGGCAAGCCCGATTAAGGTTTTGGACGCTACGAATGCATTGAGCCTGCATTGACGCCGCAACTCGCATTTATGGCGAGGCGAGCGAGACGTGCGCCGAAGGCTGCTTTCTGGCTTATTGAGAGGATGACGATGCGCCACCTGATCCTTGCTGCTCTAGTTGCCATCGCCGCGCCCGCGAGCGCGGCAACCTATGAATTGAAGGCGACGCCACAGACGGTCGCCTGGGGGCATTACGATGCAACCGATAAGCCAGTGCTCACGATCCGGTCGGGCGACACGGTGGTGATCCATACGCTGCTGACCAACAGTCCGGCGGGTCTGGAAAAGGCTGGCGTCGCGCCCGCGCAGATCGAACCGGCGCTGCGGGCCGTCTATGACGGCGTACCGGCCAGCGCACGCGGCCCCGGCGGCCATATCCTGACCGGACCGATCGCGATCGCAGGCGCGGAACCCGGCGACATGCTGGAGGTGCGCATCCGCAAGGTCGATCTGGCGATACCCTATGCCTATAACGCGTTCCGCTATGGGGCGGGGTTCCTGACCGACGACTTCCCGTATGCGCGCATGAAGATCGTGCCGCTGGATGCCAAGCGCATGGTTGGCCTGTTCGCGCCCGGGGTCGAAGTGCCGCTGGCGCCGTTCTTCGGCAGCATGGGTGTCGCGCCGCCACCGGCGTTCGGCCGCTACGACAGCGCGCCGCCGACGATCAACGGCGGCAACATGGACGACAAGGCGCTCGTCGCCGGGACGACCTTGTTCCTGCCCGTCTATGCCCCCGGCGCGCTGTTCCAGGTTGGCGACGGTCATGCCGCGCAGGGCAATGGCGAGGTCGATATCACCGCGCTGGAAACCTCGTTGACGGGCACGTTCGAGTTCGTGTTGCACAAGAAGGCGGCGCTCCCCTATCCGCGTGCCGAGACGCCCAAGGCCTATATCGCGATGGGCTTCGACGACGATCTCAGCCATGCGACCCGCAAGGCACTGCGCAACATGATCGATTTTCTCGTCGCGGAAAAAGGCATGACTCGCGACGATGCCTATATGCTGATCAGCGTCGCGGGCGACGTCGAAATCACCGAGCTCGTCGACCGCAACAAGGGCGTCCACGTCGTCCTGCCCAAGGCGCTGTTCACGAAGCGCTAGACGGCGTGGCTTTCAGTCGTCGATCAGTCCGCGGCCCATGCACCTAGCCGACGTACTGAGATGCTATGGCAATAGCGCGGCAACGTCCGCAGCGAAGCGAGCGATGTCGAACCGCGCGGTGCCGGGATCCTCGCCGCGCCTGACGATCACGAGCTGCCGAGAGGGGATCACCATAACATACTGGCCTCGGTTACCTTGCGCGGCGAAGCTGCCCTCGGGCAAACCCTGCTTGAGACCGAACAGCCACATCGTCGCGCCATAGCCCGGTCCGCTTGCCGGCTGCGGTCCGCTTGGCGTGGTCACGGTGCGCATCCAGCCGGCCGGCAACAGGCGCTTGCCCTGCCAGACGCCGTCCTGCGACCAGAACAGCCCCAGTCTCGCCAAGTCGCGCGCGGTCGACCAGACCTGACTCGAGAGGATGTAGTTGCCGTGCCAGTCCGTCTCGGCGACGGTATGGGACATCCCGAGCGGGCCGAACAGGTTGCCCGGCAATGCGCGGTACCGGGCCTCGCCGATCGCGTGTCGTGTGGCATAGACTGCGAGCAGGATATCGGTGTTGGCGTAGCGGAAGCGTGTGCCGGGCAACGCCTCCAAGGGCCATGACACCGCCTGTTCGTCCACCGTAGTGCCGCCGAAGTAGATAGCATCGGTGCGGTTGCCGGCGGTATCGCTATGCAGGCCGGATGCCATGCGGAGAAGATTGTCGAGCGTGATGGCCTGACGTGGATCGCCGGCCTTCCACTGTGGCACGGCGGCGGGCGCCTGTACCGCGCCTGGATTGGCAAGGCCGATGAGCGTGCCAGCGATCGACTTGCCGACCGACCAGGTCCGATTGGACACGAACGGCCCGAAGCCGCTGCCGTAACGTTCGGCCAGAACTTCGCCGTTTTTCACGACGATCACGCCTACCGTCTTGGTGTCGGCGCCGTAGCCGGCCCCGAACGCCTTGCCGACGACGCCAGCCAGCGTGGGCGACGGGCGCGGCGCGATGCCGGCATCGCCCTGCGGCCAGCGACGAGGATCCGCGGTTGTCATCGACGGCGCCGCTGTCGACTTGCGGCCGGTTGGTGCCGCGCTGCCGATCGGCAGCGTCACGCAGCCCCGCCCGCTGGTCCATACCGCGCATCTCGGCGGTAGCTGGGGGTCGAATGCTACAGAAACGGAATGAAGACTCTGGTCGACGTTCGCCGTCAACGTCGGCACAATCCGCTCATATTCGGGGTAGATGCCGGCCAGTTCGTCAGAATCGATCTGTGCCGGCGTGCGTCCTGCGTTGAAGATGCCGGAGCAGTAGAGCGCCGCCTTGTAACCGGCTGCCACCGCGCGTTGATAGGTGCCTGCCGAGGGCTGAGCGACGATCTGGGCCTTGGCCGGCGCTGACGCGAGGAGGGCGAGGCCGGCCGCTTTGAGTATCCGCATGCCCCATCATTCCATCACGCAACCAGATCGGCAATCCGTTTCTCCGATCAGCAGCGCTGGGAAAGCGCCGCCGTCATACGTTTCATCGATACCGGGTCGGATCTAAATCTCACCCGGTGGAGACCGGTACGGCAGCATTAAGTGGCCGCACAGGTCTCCCGGCGAGCAATCATTTTTGCATGAACTGCGCAAAGGCGTCGCGCCAGTCGGGGTGCCAGCGAGACAGCGCTGGACGGTTCTCGATCAGGTCTCCGGCTGCCCAGGCTATACGCCTGGCATCCTGTTCGGCCGTCGTCTCGTTGTCCGGGCACAGGATGTAGAAGTCGCCCGCTGCCAGCCGGTCCATCATCAGCGCGACAACCTGTTCAGGCGTCCATGCAGCGGGTGGCTTTTCCGTCGGTCGCCCGGCCGTCATGCCGGTCCAGGTGAAGCCAGGCACCAGCAGATGCGCGCTGACCCTGCTTCCGGTTCGTTCGCGCACGCTGTGGGCCAAGCCTTCGGTGAGGGCTTTCACCCCGGCCTTGCTGACATTGTAGGCGGTGTTGCCGGGCGGCTGGGTGATGCCCTGTTTGGAGCCGGTGTTGATGATCAGGGCAGGGGCTTCGCCGTCGACCATCGCCGGGACGAACGCCTGAACGCCGTGGATCACCCCCATCAGGTTGACGCCGAGCACCTCGTCCCACTGCGCTGGGTCGGCGAACGCGTCACCGCCCGCGCCGATGCCGGCGTTGTTCATCAGCACGGAGACAGGACCGTGACGGTCCGCCAAGTCCTTTGCCAGCGCGGCCATCGCGGCACGATCCGCGACGTCGGCGGACATTGCAACCGCGCCGTCCAAGCCGGCAGCGGCTTGCTCAAGCGTCTGGCCCGGGCGATCGACGAGCACGACCCGCATTCCTGCGTCGGCAAAGGCGCGGGCAGCGGCAAGTCCGATGCCTCCGGCGGCGCCGGTGACGACGGCAAGCTTTCCCGGCGCGATGGCTGCGAAAGACGGCACGCTCACGTGTCGATGCTCGCCATCGAGGCGTCTGGATAGCGTGTCCCTTGCGCCGCGCCGGGCGGCAGGATGTCATCAATGCGGGCCAGATCGGCGTCGCTCAGTTCGACGTCGAGCGCGCCCAAATTTTCTTCGAGATACTTGCGCCGCTTGGTGCCTGGGATCGGCACGATATCCTCGCCCTGGCGGAGGACCCATGCGAGCGCCAGTTGCGCCGGTGTGCACCCCTTGTCCGCCGCCATCACGCCGATCGCTGCGACGAGGTCGAGATTCTTCTGGAACGCCTCGCCTTGAAAGCGGGGATGGTTGCGGCGCGTGTCACCTGCGTCGAGATCGTCGGGTGTCTTGAACTGGCCGGTGAGGAACCCGCGGCCAAGCGGGCTGTACGGTACGAAGCCGATCCCCAGTTCACGCACCGTCGGCAGGATCTGGTCCTCGACGTCGCGGCTCCACAGCGAATATTCGGTCTGCAATGCAGTGATGGGGTGCACGGCATGCGCACGGCGGATCGTCGCGGGGGCAGCCTCGGACAGCCCCAGATACTTTACCTTACCTGCGCTCACAAGATCGGCCATGGCACCGACCGTCTCTTCGATCGGCACCTCGGGGTCGACGCGATGCTGGTAGTAGAGGTCGATGAAATCGAGTCCGGTCCGCTTCAAGCTCGCGTCGCAGGCCGCCCGCACATAGTCGGGGCGGCCGTTGACTCCCTTGAAGCTACCATCCGGCCCACGGACATTCCCGAATTTCGTTGCAACGATGATCCAGTCGCGCCGCTCGCGGACAACCCGGCCGACTAGTTCCTCATTGGCGCCGACGCCGTACATGTCGGCGGTGTCGAGGAACGTCACGCCAAGGTCTAGCGCACGGTTGATCGTCGCAATCGACTCCGTCTCGTCGCGGCCACCATAGAAGTCGGACATGCCCATGCAGCCAAGGCCCAGCGCGGAGACTTCGAGACCTTGTCGGCCGAGTTTGCGGGTTTTCATCAGATCGGTCCTTGTTGGCTGGCGAGACGGTTGGCGGTTGAACGGTTGCGCTTTGCGGGATCGCGAAGGCTCATGGTGAGACGTCGGCGGCCGTCAGCAGGATAGGGGGCTCTCCCCCCAGTCGACTGACGAACTCTCGCCGTGCGATCCGGTGTATGTCGGATTCGAATTCCACATAGGTCTCGATCGCGGTGTCGCTGTCGATGCCATCGAAGTCCGGGCTGATGAACTCCGCCAACGCCTCGCTCGTGATCAGGAACTCGACCATGCCAAGGTCCGTGTGGCCAAGGAACAGCACACCATGCCGCTCGGCCAGCCACTCATACTCGCCGAGTTCGAAGCGAACGCTCGCAGACGCCATGCCTCAGCCCTCGTCGTTCGCGCTGGGGAGCCGCTCGGCCAATGTTGCGATACCATCACCGGCCAGTGTCGCATGCGCAGCCCCATCGATTTGCACGGGCCGCTCCGGGGTGAGCACGGCAGCGTCGCGATGCGCGGGATCAAGCGTCATCCACGCACGGACCGCGCCTTCCAGGCTCGTCACCTCGGCGACATCCTCGTCCCCACGCGGGACGTTCTCCAGCGCAGCACTCATCCGCCAGTCGATCTCCGGCGTCTTCGCCTCGTCGCCCCAAGTTGCTTCCGTCATGCTGAAACCTCAAAATGGCCGGCCGTGCCGACGTCCTGATGGCTCAAGCGCGCACCTTCAAAGGCTGGTTCCGCCCAATTGCGCATTTCGGCAGGACGGTTCACCTCCAAAGCGGGCTGAGGCTACACGGTAACCAACCATGAGCTATGAAACAGACCATCGCAGCCGAACGCGCGCCATCGCTGCGTATGGAGCCGCGACGACGTGCAACAGGACCGCGCCGTCATTGGCGAACAGCGCCGACACGGCTGCGCCGAGGAGGACGATCAGGACGAACAGGCGTCTACCGTGCCCGCCGCCCCAGCGGTCCGGGTGACGAGAGCTCAGAACCGTGCTTTAATCCGGGTGTACATCAAACGGAGATCTTGTTTGCGCTACGCGATGAGCAGATTGGCAGGCGCGCTTTGCGTGGCCGGCATGGGGGCCGCTGGCTTTTGCCAGACAGGCTCGGTCGTGCCAAACGCCGTGCCGAGATCGAATCCGATTATCCGCGACAAGTTCACCGCGGATCCCGCGCCGCTGGTCGTCGGCGACCGGTTGTATCTGTATGTCGGACATGACGAAGCGCAACGGGACGAAATGTTCAACATGCGAGAATGGCTCGTTTATTCGACCACGGACATGACGCATTGGCAGGATCATGGGCCGATCTTGAAGGTCGGTGACTTCCGTTGGGCCAAGCAGGATGCCTGGGCATCACAGACGATCGCGAAGAACGGGAAATACTGGTTTTATGCCGCGGTGGAGCATGATGCGACACATCCGGGAAAGGCGATCGCAGTGGCGGTGGCGGACACGCCGACCGGGCCGTTCGTTGATGCAAAGGGCGCAGCGCTCATTACCAACCAAATGACCCCTAAGGGTACGCATAGTTGGGAGGATATCGATCCGACCGTTTATACAGACGAGACCGGCACGACTTGGATCGCGTGGGGCAACCGGCAGGCGTATATCGCGAAGCTGAACGCCAATATGATCGAGCTCGACGGTCCGATCACTGAGATTACGCCACCAAATTTCGAGGAAGGACCTTGGCTGCACAAGCGCGGCGCCCTCTGGTATCTCACATACGCCTCGCTCGATCGATCGAAGCACCGGGACGAACGCGTGTCCTATGCGACGGCGACCAGCCCGCGCGGGCCGTGGAAATACCACGGCGAGCTGACGGGATCCGGCAAGTACAGCTTTACTATCCATCCCGGCATCGTCGATTTCAAGGGACAGTCCTACTTGTTTCTACACAATGCCACGCTCGCGATTGGCGATATGAGTGGGGCAATTGGTCGGCGTGCGGTGACCGTGGAACGGTTGTTCTACAATCCGGATGGAACAATGCGGCCCGTGATTCAGACCCAGGCAGGTATTTCGGTGCCGGCGCCACGCTGAACGACCTCGACCTATTGAAGAGCCTGAACGACGGGAGAGCGTCGGTCGGGAGGTAGCTTTGATTTCTCGACTTCCGGAAGCAGTTCCTCTGCGCTCCTTGGAAGTCGGAAGCAGGGGAAAGGGCGCGAATGGCTGACTATGGGTCGGCCCGCCCGCAAAAAGCATATCTCAAGTTGCGCCTACAATGTTTAGTGGGTTCGTATTACGAAGCCGGTGACGCTCGTAAGTGACGCCGAGTGTGCTCTTGAGTTCTGTAAATCGCCGTAACGGTGTCACGGCGGTGCAACCTACTTGGTATAGCGATTGCCGGTGAACTCGTGGTCCCCGCCGTCGACAAAATTCCTCCCGCCTAGGGCCATGACGATCATGCCGGGCGTCGCTGCGTTCTGCGTGTATTTCGCAATGTACGGGTTTCGCAAGCCGATCGCCGCGGCGGGGTTTGACGGCGTGCCGGCGATGTTTGCCGGGATCGACTATAAGACGACGCTGATCCTGTCACAGGCGGTTGGCTATGCGCTGTCGAAGATGATCGGGGTGCATGTCGTCTCGGTCCATCGACCCGAGCATCGCACTCGCCTGATCCTGTCGTTGATCGGTGCGGCGTGGGTGGCGCTGCTGCTGCTCGCGCTGTTGCCCGCCCGGTTTGGCCCGCTGGCGATGCTGTTGAACGGCTTGCCGCTCGGGATGATCTGGGGGCTGGTGTTCAGTTATCTGGAGGGACGGCGCAATTCGGAGGTGCTCGCGTCTATCCTGACCGCGAGCTTCATCCTGTCGTCGGGCGTAACGCGGTCGATCGGTAGCCTGTTGCTCGAGCACGGCGTCAGCGCGTTCTGGACGCCGATGCTGACCGGGCTGATCTTCACGCCGCTGCTGTTGGCGGGCATGGCGGCGCTTGCGCGGTCCCCGCCGCCGGATCTTGCGGACGCGAAAGCGAGAGGCGTTCGCGGTCCGATGGATGCCGCGGCGCGGCGTGCCTATCTGCGGCGCCATTGGGTACCGGTGACGGCCTTGGTCGCGGGCTATACGATGCTGGCGGCACTCCGTGACCTGCGCGACAATTTCGCACCTGAACTCTGGATCGCGCTTCATCATCGGGCGACGCCCGCGCTGTATGCCGCGACCGAGGTGCCGGTCACGGTGATCGTATTGCTTGGCCTAGCCATGCTGGGGCTGGTGCGCTGCAACCGGTATGCGGTGGCCACGATCCATGTCGTCATCATGGCGGGAGCCGCGATCCTTGCCGGATCGATGCTGGCGTTGCGCGCAGGGGCGATCGGCCCGGTGACGGGCATGATCCTGACCGGCGTCGGTATCTACCTCGCCTACGCCCCGTTCAGCGCGATCCTGTTCGACCGTATCATGGCCGCGAGTCCGTCGCCGGGTACAGCCGGATTCCTAATATATCTGGCGGACGCGTTCGGCTATTCGGGCAGCATCGGACTTTTGCTCATGCGGAGTACGACCGCTCCCGGGCGGGACTGGCTCGGGTTGTTCCTCGATGCAGGCGTGCTGACGGGCGCCGCGTTGCTGGTGCTGACCTTCGTCTCGGCACTCTGGTTCGTCCGCCACCCACCAACACGGTGAGGGTGCTCAGGCGATATGGAGCCGCACGCCGGCGCGCGTCGCGGCGTCGGCGATCATGGACGGCGCCGGCAGGTCGGTAACGAGATCGTGGACCTGCGCGAAGTCGGCGACATGGACGGTGCCGGCGCGGTCGAACTTCTCCGCATCGGCGACGACGATCACGCGGCGGGCGCCGTCGAGCAGCGCGCGCTTGTACGCCGCTTCGTCCGGTTCGAAATCCATGAAGCCCCGCTTCGCCTCGATCGCGCCCATCGACAGGATCGTCGCGTCGGGCGAGAAGCAGCGCGAATAGCGGATCGCCTCGGCGTCGAACGTCGCGCGGTAATCGACGTTGACCGCGCCGCCCGCCAGAAAGACGCGGATTCCGTCGCGACCGAGCATGTCGCCCGCAACCTCCAGATTGTTGGTGACGATCGTCAGTCGCCGCCGATCAGTCAGCGCGCGTGCGACCCAGCAGGAGGTGGTGCCCGAATCGATCAGCACAGTCATGCCGTCCTCGATCAGCCTGGCGGCACGGCGCGCAACCGCCTGCTTCGCGTCCGCCTGGGCCTGCATTCGCAGCCGGTACGGCGCCTCCAAGCGATTGTCGGGAAGCTTGACCCCGCCATGCACCTTGTACGCGCGGCCGCTCGCCTCGAGCTGGCGCACGTCGCGCCGGATCGTCTCTTCCGATACCGCGAAGTGATCGGCGAGCATCGTGATCGAACACGAGCCGCGCGCTTCGAGTAACGCGACCAGACTGGCGATACGTTCCGACTGCGTCACTAAAGCTTCTCCTGTCGCGCCTGTCTCTCCGCATCTCCCGCGCCGCACAAGTCACAAAAATACCACGCAAACCCACATAATGTCACATGCATGTCACGCGGCGCTTGCAAGGGCATCGGCACGGGATGCCCGACCAAACTCGTACCGCGGCAGGGGAAGACGACATGACCAAGTGGCTGACGGGCGCTGCGATCCTCGCGATCGTGGCATCGACGAATGTACAAGCGCAGACGACGGAAGCGCCAACCGCGATGCCGCCCGCGGCGCCGACCAGCGAGGCGGAACCGCCGCGCAGTGATGAAATCGTCGTGACGGGGCAATCCACGGCATTTGCCAACACGCGCGTGACCGCGCCGATGATCGAGCGCCAGTCCGCACTCGCCAGCGTCAACGACGTCATCAACGAACTGCCGGGCGTGTTCGTTGGCGAGGGCGATGCGTTCGGTTCGTCCGACTGGGTGACGTCGATCAGCATCCGCGGCTTCAACAGCGGCGGCGGCGGAGGCCAGCAGATCGGCTCGACGATCGACGGCCTGCCCAATGGCGGGTCGGGTTATGGCGGCGGATCGCGTGCCAACCGGTATATCGACGTGCTCGACCTGAAGACCGTCAACGTGTCGCAAGGGACCGCCGACATCTCGTCGCGCTCGAACGAGGCGCTCGGCGCGACGCTGGATTACGTGACCTCCGATCCGACCGCGGACAGCCGTTTGCGCTTCACGGCAGCGGGCGGTGATTTCGGTGCGCGCAAATTCTACGTGCGCGGCGATACCGGCACGATCGCACCGGATACGACCGCCTATGTCAGCGCGTCGACCTCGCGGGTTCGCGACTGGATCGGCGGATCGGGCAAAACACGGCGAGATCACCTCGACGCCAAGGTGTTGAGCCGCGTCGGTACGGTCGATCTGACCGGCTTTGTCTCGTACGACGACGCCGACGAGTCCGAGTTTGGATCGGTCTCGCCCGCCCAGTTCGCGAACGACCCGAACTACGATGCCTATACCGACAGCTGGACCGGCTTGCCGTATATCGACCAGGCCTATCGCTCGACGTCGCGTGCGCTGCGGAAAAACCTGTTCGGGTATCTGAAGGCGCGTACCGAAGTTGGCGAAGTGAAGTTGCAGGTGGCTGGCTATTATCACCGGATGCGTGGCCGCGGCGATTTCGCGCCGCCGTATCTGGTCGACGTCCGCGACGACGGCACCGGCAATCCCGAGAGCGAATATGTCGGCGGTCCGACGGTGCGCGACAGCGACGCGCTCGGCAAGATCTACTTCGTCACGCCGACCGGTGCGGCGGCGACGATGACCGCCGGCTGCGTCGGCACCAGCGGGGTGCCCGCGGAATATTCGCCGGCCTGCTACGCGCCCAACGCGACGCCGGTGATGTCGTACCGCCACACACACTACAAGAACGACCGCATGGGCTTCACCAGCGACGTCGACTGGCAGCATGATTTCGGCGTGGTGCAGAACCAGTTCCGCGCCGGCTTCTGGTTCGAGCACAGTCGCGCCAACCAGCTTCGCGACTGGCACAAGGTGACCAACGCACGGGTCGGGCCCGCCTATGACGGCACGCCCTATTACGTCCAGTTCAGCACCGACTACGGGCTCGACGAGGTGATGTATTACGCCGAGGACGCGGTGACCTATGGTCCGCTCACCGCCCGGCTCGGCGTCAAGCAGTTCTTCCTCGACCAGAGCCGGACGGAACTGCTCGGCGACCGGAGCGCGACGTCGATCCAGTCGCATTCCGATCCGCTGATCAATGCGGGCCTCACCTATGCGGCGCCGTTGCCCGGCATGGAGCTGTTCGCCGGCTATTCGCAGAACTTCGCGGCGATCGGCAACGGCCCGCTCGGCCAGCCGCCCGAGACGATCCGCAACCTGCGTCCCGAAACCGCGAACAACATCGAGATCGGCGCACGCTACAATACCGGGCGCATCCAGGCGTCGCTCACCGGCTATGACATCAAGTTCAAGAACCAGATCGTCTCGATCTCGTCGAACCTCGTCACCGGGATCGATTATCTCGAGCAGCAGGACAGCGTCTATCTGAACGTCGGCGGGGTGAAGAGCCGGGGCATCGAGGCGGCGCTGGCCTATCGCGTGCTGCCGCCGCTGACGCTGTCGGGCAGCTTCACCTACAATCACGCGACCTATATCGGCACCGGCAACGCCGCGCAGGACGCCGATGTCGGCGTGACGCCGGGCCAGCAGGTGATCAATTCGCCGCGCACGATGTGGGTAGTCTCGGCGGACTATAAGAAGTCGATCTTCAAGGCTGGCATTGCCACCAAGTTCGTCGGCGACCGCAACATCGATACGCAGGGCAAAGCGCAGGCCGGCAGCTTCACGCTGGTCAGCGGCTATGTCGGCGCGGATCTGGGCGCGGTGAGTGAGCAGTTGAAGGGTGTGTCGTTCACGGTGCAGGCGACCAACCTGACCGACGAACGCTATCTGTCGAGCGCGGATGGCGGATCGGCGTTCCTCGGCACGCCGCGGACGGTGACCGCGTCGCTGTCGCTCGACTTCTGATCCGATATGGGCATGGTTCGCGGGCGTTTGCGGACCATGCTCTTTACCTGTGGGTTGCCCCGATGACCGATGTCTCTCGCCGTACTTTGCTCGGTGCCGGCCTTACCGGGGCGGCGCTGTCCGCGTTTCCGGCCGCGATCGCGCGGGCGGCGGCGATCGCGCCCGACGTGAAGGCGGGCTCGATCATGGATGTCGAGCACGTCGTCATCCTGATGCAGGAAAATCGCGGCTTCGATCATTATTTCGGGTCGCTGCGCGGCGTGCGCGGGTTCGCCGACCGGTTGCCGATCCCCGTGCCCGCGGACTCCGATGCGGCAAAGCCGGCACCGGTCTGGTATCAGCGCGACCGGATGGCGCCCGGCGGCGCGCGCACCGTATTACCGTTCCATCTCGCGACGCGGACGAATTTCGATCTGATGCGGATGGAGGGAACGCCGCATAGCTGGCCCGATGCGCAGCGCGGCTGGGACGAGGGACGGATGGCGTATTGGCCCGAAGCCAAGAGCCAGCGCGCGATGGGGCATTACCGGCGCGAAGACATCCCGTTCCAATTCGCGCTCGCCGAGGCGTTCACGGTCTGCGACGCGTATCATTGCTCGG
Source organism: Sphingomonas sp. BK036 (assembly GCF_004216825.1). Taxonomy (NCBI): domain Bacteria; kingdom Pseudomonadati; phylum Pseudomonadota; class Alphaproteobacteria; order Sphingomonadales; family Sphingomonadaceae; genus Sphingomonas; species Sphingomonas sp. BK036. The sequence goes on from NZ_SGXR01000005.1 coordinate 29,166, forward strand.
TCCAGACCGGCACCAACACCAACCGCCTGTTCCTCTGGAGCGGGACCAACGATCCCGGCGGCACGATGGGTGGCCCCGCGATCGGCAATTCGCACGACAGCTTCCCCGAGGACGGCGGCAATGCCGAACCCTACCGCTGGACGACGGTGGTCGAGCGGTTGCAGGCCAAGGGCGTCGACTGGCGAATCTACCAGGACATGGCGGACAATTTCACCGACAACCCGCTGGTCGGCTTCGCCACCTTCCGCGACGCACACAAGGACAGCGGTGATCCGGCGTTGCGCGACCGCGCGTTGACGACGCGCGGGCTCGACGCGATGCGCGCCGACGTGCTCGGCGGACGATTGCCGCAAGTGTCGTACGTCATCGCCACCGCGAAAGGCTCCGAACATCCCGGGCCGTCGAGCCCCGCGCAGGGTGCCGCCTATACCGCCGAGGTGCTCGACGCGCTGACTGCGGACCCCAAAGTCTGGGCGCGGACCGCGTTGCTGGTCATGTTCGACGAGAATGACGGCTTCTTCGATCACGTCCCACCGCCCGCGCCGCCGTCGCACGCGGCCGACGGTACGGTCCTCGGCGGATCGACAGTCGATCTCGAGGGCAGCTATCACCTCCACCCGAGCAAGGGCGACGCGGCGCTCGATCTCCCCGCCTATCGCGGCCGGGCTTATGGCCTGGGCCCGCGCGTGCCGATGTACGTCGTCTCGCCGTGGAGCCGGGGCGGTTTGGTCAATTCGCAGGTGTTCGATCACACATCGGTGATCCGCTTCCTCGAACGCCGGTTCGACTTCCACGAGCCGAACATCGCGCCGTGGCGTCGAGCAGTCTGCGGGGACCTGACCTCGGCGTTCGATTTCACCGCCGCGGATCCCACGCCGTTCGCCGCCATGCCCGATCCGCGCGCCGATGCCGCACGCGCCGCCACGATTTCCAAGCAGGTCAGCCCGAAGGCGCCGGTAGATATGTCTCTTCCTTGGCAAGAACCCGGCATCCGCCGCGCTCGCCCGCTGCCCTATGCCTTGACCGTCAGCGAGGCGATCGGCGATGGCGCGATCCAGCTTCGGTTCGCTGTCGATGGCACACAGGCAGCAGTCTTCCACGTCTACGACCGAACCGATCTGACCCAGGCGCCACGCCGCTTCACGGTCGAACCCGGACGGGCACTGGACGGGCGCTGGGCGTTCGACGGCGAGGGGCGCTACGACCTATGGGTGCTCGGCCCGAACGGCTTTCACCGTCATTTCATGGGACATCGTGACGACCCGGCACCGTTATCCGGCCTCGTCTGGCGCGCGACCGACACCGCGATGACGTTGCACCTTCCCAACGGTCACCGCACCCATAAGCTGGTCGCGCATGCCGAACGCGTGGGCGCGAAGCCCGCGGTGACGCCGCTGGCCGAAGCGAAGAGTAGCTGGCCGCTGAGCAACAGCTATGGCTGGTACGACATCACGGTCGTTGCCGGGACGGTCCCGAAGTATCTGCGCCGGGTAGCAGGGCGGATCGACGCACCCGGCCGGATGACGTGCAGCGATCCGTTCGTCACCGCTCGGCCGGTCTAGCTTTCCTCCGTTATTATCGACTGAAATTTGCAGTTTGGATTTACGAGCGAGATAGCGCCTAAACAACTGTGGCAGAAAGTTTAGCCGATCGTTGCCATCACCTTAATGAATGCCAGCAGTTGGGCCGCGCAGAATTGAATGCCAATGTCCAGATTTGGGCCCTCAGGGCATCACCGCTCAACGAACTCGCCTTCCGCGCAATCGAGACGGCCGGACCGCGGATCGTTCGAGCGGAAGCGGCCGAATAGATGGACACCGGCATTCGCGATCCGCATGAGAGCTCGCCGGCGATCGCGACAGCGTTCGGGTTAAGCGCGGGCACCATCCTGAACGGCATCTACCGGATCGACCGGTTCCTGACGCGTGGCGGCATGGGCGACGTCTATCTCGGCAGCAATGTCGAGACCGAAGAACTGGTGGCGATCAAGGTCATGTTGCCGCGGCTCGCCGAAGACCCGAAGATCCTGTCGCTGTTCCGCAGCGAGGCGCGACTGCTGATCCGCGTCGCCCACCCGGCAGTCGCTCAGTACCGCGTGTTCGCGCGCGATGCGACGCTCGGCGTGCATTATCTCGTCACCGACTTCATCGACGGCGACGCGCTGTCCGCGCGCTTGCACGGCGCGGTTCCGGGGCCTGACGAAGTCGCGCGATTGATCCGGCGGTTGGCGGGCGGACTGCGGGTCACGCACGAGCTCGGCGCCGTCCACCGCGACATGTCGCCCGACAACATCCTGCTCCCCGGGGGGCGGATCGACGAGGCCAAGATCATTGATTTCGGCATCGCAAAATATGTCGAGCCCGATGATCGGACCGTCGTGATCGAGGGGTTCGCCGGCAAACTTGGGTATGTCGCCCCCGAACAGTTCGGCCTTTACGGCAACCGCATCGGTCCGTGGACCGATATCTACAGCACCGCGCTCGTCCTGCTCGCCTTCGCGCGGTCCGAACCGATCGACATGGGACGGACCATGTCCGAGGCTATGGAGCGCCGATCGAGCGTGCCCGATCTGTCTGCGCTGCCCGATAGTCTGCGTTCGCTGTTCCGCGCCATGTTGCAGCCGGACCCGGCCGAGCGTCCCGCGTCGCTGGATGCGGTAGTCGGAGCGCTCGATAGCGCATCGATCGTCCGCGCCGCGAAACCTGCCGAGTCGCCCGCCGCTCAACCTGCCACCCGGCTGGCCGCGCCGTCGGCCAAGCCGTCAGCCGGCCCGACGGTCGCGCCGCCCGCCACGCCGAAACGCGCAGGCAGCCCTAAGTTCAGGCCGGCTAGATCGGTCGACAAGAGACTAGTCGTCGCGCTCGTCACGCTCATCGTCGCGTCGCTGCTGGTATGGATCGCGTGGCCCGGTACGCGCTCGCAGCCGTTTCGAGGCAAGCCGGCACCTGCCATTCCCGCATCACGGCCTGCGATTGCGTCGGTTCGATCGATGTCGCCCGCAACCCCCTCTGCAACACCGCCGCAATCCTCCTCACCGGTTGCGCAATCCCCGCCAGTCGGCAGCGCGCTTCCGCCCTTGTCGATCGTTGCGTCTACCAACGCCGACCGGCGTCGGGGAACCGCGCTGTGCCGGAGGAACGGCGGCACGGCGACCACCGCCACGATCGACGGCATGGTCCACGCGCGTACGGCAACGCTGGTGTTTGTATCGCCGTCGGGCAAGCCGCGGACAATCGTTTCGGGCAGCGCGGAGCATTGGGCACGGTCCGCGGATCGGCGTGGGACGGTTCGACAGAATGGTGCGGGACGATACCGCATACGGTTTTGCGCGAACTAACCGGGGAACGCGGCTCTGGCGGTTCTCGATGGCGCGCCCTCGTTGCCGGTATTGCCGGCGGCGTCGGCGGGAGCCAGCATCGAACGCTACCGCAACCTTGCCGTTCGGAAGAACTGGCCCGTGATCGTGTCCTGGATCGTCCTTCCAGCGACTGCCCAAACACGAACCGGTCGGGGATTACCAAGCACGTCCTCGACGCCGATCGCCGACGGTTACCCGGTGCAGGGGACGACCTCAGTCGGAACAGAAGCATCTTCGGTTTCCACGCCGACCAAGGCATCCGCCTTTTGTCGCCGCTACAAAGAGGGGCGCTGGCAGGATGTCGGGGTACGCAGCCGCGACGCCTGCATTTCCGCCGCGCTCAAGCGTGGGTTCTCGGGCTATGCACAATACGGCTTTACGCTGCTGCGGCGTTATGACGGTCACGTCGAAACCAAGGTAAACGGGCAGTGGACGCGTCTCGACGCTCGGACCGACGGCCGTCCGGCGGCATCGTCGCGGTAGACGGAATATGTCGGGCTATCCTCATGTCACGATCGGTGGAGCAGTCGGCCGGGGCGGCGCCAATCGGTCGACGGATGTGCGCGCGATCCAGCAACTGCTCAACATCCGGCGATCCGCCTGGTCGTCGCGACCGTTGCGCGTGGACGGGATGTGCGGGACCCAAACGCTTCGTGCGATCGCCGAGGCGCAGCACCGCCTCGTCGGTCGACCGAGCTCCGATGGACGCATCGACCTGAATGGCCCCACCTTGCGATTGCTCAACGCCATGCGGCCCGTGCCGCGCGCCGCACCCCGCGCTACCTCGACGCCGCCGCCGGTATTACCGCGTGCTGTCCGACCACCCACGCCGCGACCGGTAGCGCACACCGTACCGGCCCGTCGCGCTGGCCGCGAGCCCCCCATCGAGGTGATCGATGCAGCCCGGCAGTCGGAACAGCGATGGCACGTTCCCGCCTTGATCAGCATTGCCCAGTGGATACTCGAAAGCGGCGAGGGCCGGCATATGCCGCCCGGCTCGAACAACCCGTTCGGGATCAAGGCGGCGGCGGGGCAGCCGTCGGTCACGGTGCGCACGCGCGAGGAGACGCGCAGCGGACGATCCTTCCACATCCGCGCGCCCTTCCGAAAGTTCGCGACGCTGGCCGACGCGTTCGAAGCGCACGGCCGGCTGCTCGCCACGCACCGGGCCTATGGTGAAGCGCGCCGCCATGCCGATGATCCGGACGCCTATGCCGACGCACTGACCGGGCGCTACGCTACCGACACCCACTACGGAACGTTGCTCAAGACGATCATGCGCAGTCGGGACTTGTACCGCTACAACGCGCCGGCAGCAGTCTCGCGATAGCCTATTTCAGCATGGAGAAACATGCGCTCATCCGGGCAGCGATCGACTGATACTGGTTGGCCGTCTTCGGGTATCGCAACTGGAAGATTGCCAACTGGTCGCCGCGTTGCAGCACCTTGCCGTAGAATATCGTTCCGGCTCTATCGGCACCCGACACGACGCGCCAATTGCCACGTCCCGCAGCATAGGTCGTTCGACCTCCTCGACCGGCAAGATCAGCGGCGATCTCCTTTGCGGTAGCGTCGATCCCGGCGTTCAGCACGTCGTTGCGGCCGAAAACGATGAGCTTCCCACCGTCCGCGCCACGAAATACACGGCCGTCACCGTTTGGCGCTTCTGCCTGCGCCTTCAACACCGCCGGGTAGCAGATTTGGAATCGATACCGATCGTTTACGTAGCGACCCCATGTATGTTCGGCGTTGGCGGTGCCAGCGTTGAAACCTGCCGCCAAACCAAATGCTAGTATCACAGATCGTATATCGAGTTTCATTGGAATACTATCCCGCTTTTAGCGCAAAGCTATAGTCCCTTGGCAATGAAAAATAGGCGCACTCGACCCGATTTAGTAGCGTTGTCATTGGAGCACTAGGATTAGAAAGTGATAACGGCGCGATCGACGTCGGCAGCGCCGATCGACGCGCCGGCCGAATATGTCATTCGTAGCGTAATACGGCCCATCTGAAATCCGGCTGAAGCGTACCGAAAGCCATTGCCGTCTTCGTCAACCCGGGCGCGACGATCCCGTCGCCACCGTCCAGGGGAGGAGATGGGATCGTGCCAGCTGGCCCGACGCGCGAAAAAATCAAATTGTACACGCACACGCTTGGCGGCGCCCTGCGTGGAGCGGGTAAGCGCGAGTTCGACGATCGCTTCGACGCAATCCCACTGGTTGTCATCGCCGAGGTGCCGAGCCGCGTCGCCGCCGACCTCAACAAGCACGGGCAACTCTACCAGCACTTGGTGCCCCAAGTGTCGAAGACAATGCAGGCCATCATTCGAGACAAGATCGCGCCGAAAATAAATCCGTCCTGGCCTGTGGACGATATCCTGCGGGCAAGTGTCAGCAAGATCTGGGCAGATAATCGCTCGGGTGTCGAAAAAGCGATCGAAGCACAGATCGCCCAGCACTACAGCACTCTTGGCGAGTGGCATGCCCTCCGCAAGCACACCGCGATAGACGGCGCCATCGTCACCGTCACGCTCTCACTCAGCGCCGCGGCGTTCGGCCTCTCCGGTTTCACCATGGGGGTGAGCGGCGCGGCGGCGATCATCGGGCTGGTGCGCGGCATCATCGACGGGATGGAGAAGCTCGTACAATGCTGGAAGACGGTCGACGAATGGGGCGTCCGCATCGACAAAGACGTGAGAGCGCTCGATCGGGCCTATGATCAGGGGCTGGGCGCTGGGCGAGCCACCCAGATCGGGGGCGGCGTTCTTCGGAGCAGTGGCTTGGGCAAGGCCGCGACGCTCGTCAGCGGTCGCGATTTGACGCCGTCGATCGCATCGATCGAGGGCAACATCGTCGTGTATCGCGGCAAGGTCGCCCATCTTTACGCGTTCCTCGATCGGATGACGATGCGGCTGGTGGAACTGCTCGATCAGCAGCAGGTGCAGGACAACGAGCGCGTGACCCGAAGCATCACGGCGCTACTCGAGGGACCCGGCACGGCGCGTGGACGTCTTGTCGGCTTTCGGGGGCGTTACACGATCCCCGTCGGCATCGCGATGTGCGCGGCGCGCACGAAGACGGCCGAGACGTATACGACGAAGCTGCACGATCTGAGCGCACGTGACGGCCGCGCCAGGCGTGTCGCAATGGCAGTACAGGCAGCGGAGGTAACGACCAACGCAGGGTTTACCGCGATAAACTACCCCGCGATCTTCAACGGGGCCGGTGGCGGGTCCGCGGCAGCGACCTTCGCGGTGGATGGCGAAGGATCGGCGGTTACCGCTGCGGCGTTCGGAATGCTTAACGATGCGATCGGGACGCTGAAGGATGCGTTCGGGATCGTGAAAGGCGCGCTTCCGGACGATCCCGGCACCGCGGCGAGGGAACGCGAGGTGCGGTTGGAATTCGCGGCGTTGCCGGGCGCGCCCCCGCGCGCCGCGCCCGCGCGCCGACACTCGGCCTGAAATCGATATGCGAGAGCCAGACGCTTTGGCTCGATCATCAACCGCAGCGGGTGTGGCATCCATCGCGTCCGCGTCGGACGGCGCGATCAATCGCGAACGCGTGACGCTGGCCACACGCTGCGCCACGATCCTCTCGACCATCAGCCGCGACTGTTCCTGTTCCAGCTCCTTTGTGTTGACCGCGATTTTCACCCGTGCCCACGCACGTGATCGATCGCGTCTCAGTCCATTCGCAGGACGATCCGATCGAGCTCCACCTGATCGCCGGTCGCCCGAAGCGCGCCGATCGCGGAAGAGTGAGCATACTGGCGGACCAGACCCTCAGTGCTGCCCGAGATGTACGCGATCTTGGCCACGTCATCGCGAATGACAGCAGGGCCCTTGGGTCGCAGAGTGACGCCGTACTCGACAAAGAACGTCCGGGGCGCCGGATCCAGCACAAGACCGGACTTGAGTGTCACCTCAACCGGACGATACGCCGTTTGTCGCGGTCTCGGTGTATGTCGGTCGTGCTTGTCGGTCCCTAAACTTGATAGCGAACGTCGGCGAAGAAGGCCGAAACTTTTTCGAAAAGATCAGTTTTGAGAACGGCGGCGAACTGCGAGGAAGGGATGCTTGCGGCATCACTTCCCCGCTGCATGAATGAATGGCCGAAGTTGGGAGGCTGAGAACCGCTCTCCGCTCAAGGGCGGAGAGGCGATGCTGCGCCGCCTCTTTGCCGGCCGTACCGCGCCTGAGGTTGATGACACTTTGATGAAAACGGACGCCTCAGAGGCAGGCCGCGCGGCGCTGGCAGCCACGCACCGCCGCCTGCAACCACTTGCTGTTCCGCAGGCCATCCGCTTTCGACGGCCCAATGGGTTCGGGTTCGATGAGTTTACGCTCGTCTATCCCGATCGCACCCTTCTCGTCGGAATCATGCTCGACTCAGACGGCAATTTTATTGACCTTATCGGTCCTCATCCTAGCAAGTAAGTAAGCTGTGCCTTTTCTCTAAAACTGAAGCGATGATTGGGAATTTGGGGTTTGGATTGCGAACGACGTCGACCACTGCGTTTGCTCCGCCAGCCTTGTTGTTGCCCAAATAATGTGGAAATCAAAACGACACGGTCGCCATCGGAAAAGCCGATAAGCATTGCCGTGGCAGGAGATGAAGCTGTGCTCGTACGGAATGCTTCATGATAATGAGTGCAGCTGTGGCTGCCTTTTTTGCATCGCCTGGTGCTCAGACTACCATCACGCCGCGGATGGCCGAATTTGATCTGGAAAAGGTTCATCATAAAGAAGCGACTTGCGCAGACCGCAGCCCGGCCGATGAGATCATCGTTTGCGCTCCCAAGAACATGAACATCTGGATTTCTGACGCGGATAAGGCAAAATTTGCACCGAAGCCGCTACGCGGTGAGTTCACCGGACCGCTTAACGCAGAAACAAAGCTCCATGTCATTCAAAGCCAAAACCCTGCGGCTGTAACACCCGCTGCGGCGGTAACCTTAAAGTGGCGATTCTAGCCCTTTTGGTCCCTCAACTTTACGTGAACGAACGACCGGTTTGGCTGTGCTGGGAAGGGGCCGTAAGCGTCCGCTTTTGCGTCCTTCCTTCCTACCTACATCGTCAATTTATGCTTGCGAAAATGTTCAGTCGTCAACGCTGCGCAAGATGCCATCTCTCAACATTGTTGCGACGACCTTCGCGATATCATCTGGCGTCTCGTCTTCGCTCCATACGGCATAGCGAAGTCCCAGGAATACGTTCATCCCCATAATCGCCCAACCATGGATCTCGCTGACGTCGCCTGTAATTTCGCCGCGTTCGGCGGCCTTGCGAAGGCGGCCTGTGATACGGTCTGCCGTAGTCGCGTAATGAAGGCGAAAACTTTCGGAATCGACGAATTCCGATTCGTCGATGATGCGGTAGATCTCCTTGTGCTGGCGGACGAAGGTGATGAACTCGCGAAGCCCCGCCTGTTCGGCCGCAACCTGGTCGGGCGCGGACAGGATCGCCGGGGCGACATGATCGCGCACCTGGTCCGACATGTCGCGGACGAGCGCGCGGAACACCGCGTCCTTCGAATCGAAATAGGTGTAGAAACTTCCGAGCGCGACCCCGGCGCGGCGCGTGATGTCGCTGATCGATGCCTGGTGAAACCCGTTATCGCCGAATTCGATCGCGGCGGCGTCGAGGATCGCGCGCATCGTCCGGCGCCCTCGCTCGGTGCGCGGTACCTTGCCTTCGCCGATGACAGCCGGGTCTGACCGCGTCGTCTCGTGCGCCTTCGCCATACTGTCTGCCTTGATACACAAGTTGAATACTGGTTCAGGTTTCAGTATAGACTGAAACCAAGGCGCACAACCCGGATCATACCGGGCGCATCACGCGGGCGCCGCAGGAGGGGATGACACCGTGGCACAGCCGAAATCCGTGATGATCATGTTGAACGCCGGGGTCGCACTCGCCGCTTTGCTTGGCGGATCCGCGTCCGCGCAGACTCAGTCCGCCGCCAGCGCTGCCGAGACCACGCCGACCACGCAGGCAGGGCCCGCCGCCGACGAGGCCGGGATCGACGGCGATATCGTCGTCACCGCGCGCCGCCGCGAGGAGAGGCTGCTCGACGTGCCGATCGCGATCACCGCGTTCACCGGCGCGCAGCTCGAGGCGTCGGGTGCGCTCGACGTCACCGATCTTGCCGCTGTCACGCCGAACGTCACGCTCGAGACGTCGCGTGGCACCAATTCGACGCTGACCGCCTTCATCCGCGGCGTCGGCCAGCAGGATCCCGTCGCCGGGTTCGAGGCCGGCGTCGGCATCTATCTCGACGACGTCTATCTCAACCGCCCGCAGGCCGCGGTGCTCGACATTTACGATGTCGAGCGGATCGAGGTGCTGCGCGGGCCGCAGGGGACGCTCTATGGTCGCAACACGATCGGCGGCGCGGTGAAGTACGTGACCCGCCGGATCGGCTCGGACCCGACGCTGAGTATCCGCGGGAGCTATGGCAGCTATGACCAGGCGGACGGAGTCATCAGCGCGAGCACGCCGATCGGCAATACGGGGTTCAGGATCGGCGCCGCGGTCGCGCGGCTGAGCCGAGGCGGGTTCGGCACCAACCTCACCACGGGGCAGGACAATTACAACAAGGATTTCTGGGGCGCACGCGGCACGCTGCAATATGAGGCGGGCGACAGCGCGTTCTTTCGCCTGTCGGGGGATTATACCAAGGACAACAGCAATCCGCGCGGCGGGCATCGGCTGATCCCGGGGCTTGTTTCGGGGACGCCGGTGCTGTCCGACGTGTTCGACAGCCGCGGGGGACTGGTCGCGCCGAAGCAGTCTGTCGAGGCCTATGGGGGCTCGCTCTTAGCCGAACTCAAGCCGGCCGCGTATCTGACGCTGCGCAGCATCACCGGCTATCGCAAGGACGACAGCGCGACGCCGATAGACTTCGACGCGCTGCCCGCGGTCGATGTCGACGTTCCCGCCTTCTACAATAACGAACAATTCAGCCAGGAGGTGCAGCTGCTGGTCGATGCCGGGCCGTTCAACATGCTGGCGGGGCTCTATTATCTCGATGCCAAGGCGCGCACCGTGTTCGACGTGCGGTTGCCGGGGACGGTGACCGCGCTGACCTTCGGCGATGTGCGGACCAATACGGTCGCGGTCTTCGGCGATGCCACGCTCGACGTGACGTCGATGCTCAGCGTGTCGGTCGGCGGCCGCTATACCTGGGACGATCGCATGTCGCAGGTACAGCGCAACGTGTATCTGGGCGCGTCGCCCTTCTTCGGCGGCTCGACCGCGCCGATCGCACGGCAGACCGATTTCCGCGGGACGGCGAGCTTTGCGAAGTTCACGCCGCGCGCGTCCGTCAGCTTCAAGCCCGATGCGAACAACACGCTGTATGCGAGCTGGTCAAAGGGGTTCAAGGGCGGCGGGTTCGACCCTCGCGGCGTCGGCACCGCGGCGCCCGACCTCAACGGCAACGGCATCACCGGTGCCGGCGGCGACCGGCAGGATATCTACAACTTCCTGTCGTTCGGGCCCGAGAGCGTCGAGAGCTATGAGGCGGGATACAAGGCGTCGCTGTTCGACCGCCGGCTGACGCTCGCGGTGGCGGGTTTCCATTCAAAATATACCGATGTGCAGGTGCCCGGATCGGTCGGGGCAACCGTCGGCGGGATCCAGACCTTCATCGGGATCACGACCAATGCAGGCCGCGCGCGGATAAACGGTATCGAAGGCGAGGCCAATCTGACCGTCGCGGAGGGGATCGCGGGTACCGGCGACCGCGTCAACCTGTCGGGGACGATCGGCTATCTCGATGCCAAATACACGCGCTTCATCGATTCCCGCGGGATCAATGTCGCCGCCAACCGCAGGTTCCAGAACACGCCCGACCTGACCGCAAGCGGGACGCTCGCCTATCATGTCCCCGTCGGCGCCGCGGGCGCGATCGATGCGAGCACGACATTGTCCTACCGCAGCGATTCGCAGCAGTTCGAACTGCGGACGCCGCTGCTCGACCAGTCGGCCTATGCGCTGCTCGATGCGAACCTCGTCTATACGATCGACGCGCGCTTCTCGATCGGGGTGCACGGGAAGAACCTGACCAACAAGCGCTATGTCGTGTCCGGCTATAATTTCCTGCTGCAGAACCCTGATACCGGCGATTATCTGCGAACGGCAGCAGGTGCATTGCGGCCCTCGCTCGGCAGCGACGGCGTGCTGACCGCTTATTATGGCAACCCACGTCAGGTTTTTGCGACGCTCACCGCGAAATTCTGATGGAGCGCAACGGGGGGGCGGGTGATCGCCCCCCCGTTGCTGGAGTAATGTATGACGAGTCCTATCCCGGCGGCCCCCCGCGAGGGCCGTCGCTACCGCGTGACGGCGCTCATCATGCTGTTGCTGGTCTACACGTTCAACTTCGTCGATCGGCAGATCCTCGGCATCCTCGCGCCGACGATCAAGACGGATCTGGCGCTGACCGATACGCAACTGGGCCTGCTGGGCGGGCTGGCGTTCGCGTTGCTGTATTCGACGCTGGCGATCCCGCTCGCGTGGCTCGCCGACCGGACCAGCCGGACCTGGGTAATCACGATCTCGCTCGCTGTGTGGAGCGCGTTCACCGCGCTGTGCGGTGTGGCCGGCAATTTTGCGCAGCTGTTCGCGTTCCGGGTCGGCGTGGGGGTAGGCGAGGCGGGGGGCGTCGCGCCATCCTATGCCGTGATCGCAGACACGTTTCCGCCCCACCGGCGTGCGCGTGCGCTGGCAGTGTACTCGCTCGGAATTCCACTGGGGTCGGCCGCGGGGGTCATGCTTGGCGGCTATATCGCGACGTCGATCGACTGGCGGACCGCGTTCGTCGCGGTCGGTGTCTCGGGGCTGGTGCTCGCGCCGGTGTTTCGGCTGTGCGTGCGCGAGCCGGTCCGCGGGTCCGATGCGTGCGACCGCGAACCCGTCCGCCGCGTGTTCGGCATCCTCGCGCGCAAGCCAAGCTTCTGGCTGCTCGCGTTCGGCGCCTCGGCGAGTTCGATGCTGGGCTATGGCCTGGCCTTCTGGCTTCCGTCGCTGATGCAGCGGAGCTTCGGGCTCGACCTGATCGAGACCGCGCAGTTCTATGGCGGCGTGCTGTTGCTGGGGGGTGTTGCGGGCGTCCTTCTTGGTGGCGTGCTCGGCGACCGGCTGGGCGCGCGCGATCGGCGGATGTACGCGCGCGTCCCCGCGATCGCGTTCGTCATCGCGGTGCCCCTGTTCGCCGCAGGGATCCTGTCGTCCTCGGTGACGGCGGCGTTCGTCTTCTTCCTCGTGCCCCAGGCGCTCGCCTATGTCTGGCTCGCACCCGTCATCACGGCGATTCAGCATCTGGTACCGCGCCATATGCGCGCCACCGCATCGGCGACATTTCTGCTCGTCAACAATCTCGTCGGACTGGGCGGTGGCAGCTTTGCCCTCGGCGCACTCTCGGACGGACTTTCCGCGCATTATGGTGACGAGGCTTTGCGCTATGCGATGCTCATGGGGCTTGTGCTGTATCTGGTGGCCGCGTTGCTGATGTGGATGGCGTCGACACCGCTTCGTCAGAATTGGGTCGATCAGCCGAATTAGGACGCCAACACCGACAGCCGTGTTGCTCCAGCCGGGACTGTTTAGGCGTGTGCTTGAATAATGCCGGTATCGGATATGAAGCTCTGATAGCTTCCAGGGCGAACCGTCGCTTGGAACAGGGACGAGAACGGCGGTGCCACTCGACACCTGCCACCGCCCAGTTCGGAACGGCCGCTCTAACATTCAAACGATTTCAAGCTGAGACGGAAGCTGAAAAATGGCAGGTTTTGGGAATTGCTGAAGGCCGGATGAAGGTCCGGAATTGGGTCAAGTAGATCTCGAACTAGCTAAGCCCGCCACGACGAGCGACAGCGCGGCGTGTTCGAGACGCGCTCCCCCGACAGGTAATCCACCATCGAGCGCTAGCGTGGCCATACCGTGCACGGCCGACCAACACGCGAGTGTCGCCGCGTCTGAATCAGCTGGCGCGAGCTCACGAACCCGCCGCACCATGACACCATACGCATTGTCTTCGACGGGGGGCGGTCCGCCGTCATGGCCGGAGAACATTAGGCGAAACAGTGCAGGACGTGCGCGGGCGAAGGCAAGATATGCTTCTCCCTGTGCAACCAGCGCGGAGCGCGCGTCCGACTGCGCATCGGCAGCGAGCAGCGCGGTTCGTAGGTCGTCGAAGCCGGACATCGCAACCGCTGCCAGTAGCGCTGCCTTGTCACGGAAGTGACGGTAGGGTGCCATTGCGGAAACGCCAGCATCGCGCGCGACTGCGCGTAGGCCGACGTCCTCGCCTCGCTCAAGCGCGGACAACGCAGCGGCAAGGAGTCGCGCTGGCAGTTCGACAAAGTTATCATCACACATGTTTACATTGTACACCGACAATCTATGTATACGCTGTACACAGCATGGAGCCCGGCAATGCAAGCGCCTTTAAACCGCCAATCGGTCGATCTCTCCGCCTATCCCAATCTTGTCATGATCATGCTGGGGTTCCGGGTTAAGGGATGGCGTGGCCTGCTCGCGATGCGCCGTATTGGGCCGGGACTGAAACAGATAGCGCGTGACAAGCCTGACGGTCTGCTCGCGCACGAGGGCATGCTGTTCAGCCTGACGCACTTCGGCTTCCGCCAGTATTGGCAAGACATGGACACTCTCGAACGGTTTACCCGCGGCGAGCCGCATGCCGATTGGTGGCGTGATATCCGCGAACTGTCAGCGGGAGCAGGATTCTGGCACGAAACCTACCACGCCAAAGGCGGCGTGGAGGCGCTATACGTGGCCATGCCGGAGCCGGTCGGTCTTCAACACTTTGCGCCCGAGCGGCGCCCGGTTGGCCCCTTCATGGCGGCCCGCGCTAGAGTGCAGGGAGGTACAACTGCAGTCGTCTGGGATAAGCTGACGGCGTCGACGAGCGTCGGCCCCTCCAAGTACCCAGCGCCCGACTGAGATGAACAAGTATCGGAAATTGGATCATCCGGTCGACGATTCGAGGCTCCACTTCGCGGCAATCATCGCCTGTGAAAGATCGCCGTAGGTTCACCCTTCGGCGCGGGCGGCGATCGCCGAAAGACAATCCTGATCTTCGCGTCCCGGGCGGCCCGGCCCGGTCATGTTGGGTTTCATATTGAGGTCGAACAATTTGAACAGACCATGGCGATCGGCACGGCAATCGATCCGGATCGCGGAGCGGGCGTCGACGAGCGCGGCCGCGGAGACGCAGTTGTCGATCATCGCCACGATGGCCGGATCGAGCAGTCCCTCAGGGCGGATTGCTGTGCTGTTGGCGGTGACCGGAACGTCGCCGTTGTACGGTGCTACTCCGTCGCGCTGATTGAACCGGTACACGGGCGGCAGGGCCCAGTGCGTCGGTGCCCGCGAACCGTCCGGGCGCGGGGATGCGGGCGGCATGAGGGTGACGGTCACCTCGTCACCACCGAGAAATTCTTCCACCATCAGGATGTCGCCCAAGGTGGCAGTCGCGATCAACGCAGTCGCCGCGTCACGCAAGGCACCCGAGCTCTCGACTAGGGTCACGCCCTGGTTGCCACCGCCGCGCACCGGCTTGACGATCATCGGAAAGGACATGCCGCGGGACGCGCACGCGTCCTCGGCTAGCGCGCAGGCACGCCACAACCATTGGGTTGGCTGGTCGCTTGTTGGGCCAGACCTGATCCTCCACTGCCGGCTTTGTGTCTGTTTACGGCCGTGCGCGCGCGTCTCGCCGAATGTCGGCGGATCGCCTAGAGGCACCCATAAGGAAACATACGCCATACACTGAAATCTTGCTCGCCGCAGCGCCGGGCGGTCGTTCGGCGCTCAGTTTTGCTGAAAGCACCAAAACAACGTTGTTTGTGTCATTCCACTGGTTACACTGGCGTGACTTGGGGGAGACGATGATGCGTTGGTGGCCAACGGCGGCGACATGCGCGCTGGCCACGGGGGTGGCACACGCCAAGGAGGTGGTGCTGTACCAGCCCGTGCCGGACTGGGTGAAGCCGGCGCCCGCGATCACGCCGGCGCAACTGACCCAGTCGGCGCCGATCATCGTCATCCTCGATACACAACAGCGGCTGAAGGACGGGCAGGTCTGGCGCTATGTCGATGCCGCCACGCGCGTTGCTTCACCCGAACTGCTGAGCCAGGCGGGCACGATCAGCGTGCCGTGGCAGCCCTCGCAGGGCGACATGATCGTCCACCGTCTGGAAATCGTCCGCGGCGGCGAACGCATCGACCTGCTCGCTGGCGGCAAACGTTTCACCGTCATCCGGCGCGAACAGAATCTGGAACAGCGCGAGCTCAACGGGCAGCTTACCGCGACCATTCCAGTCGAAGGGCTGCGGCTGGGCGATGTCGTGCACACCATTATTTCCATCACCAACACCGACGCAGCGTTGAAGGGACATGTGCAGGCGTACGCACCGATGCCCGCCGCGCCGTTCCGCGCCAGCTTCTTGCGCACGCGCCTGCTGTGGCCGGTGGCGGACGCGGTCCAGTGGAAGACGTATGCGACCGGCGCTAAACCGGTCGTAACCACGACGGGCGGCTTCCGCGAACTGGTGGTGGAGGGCGCGATCCCTAAACAGCCAGAACTGCCCGGCGACGCGCCGTTCCGTTTTCAGCGGCCACCCATCATTGAGGCAACAAGCTTTGCCGACTGGGCGGCCGTCTCCAGAACGATGGCGCCGCTTTTTGCAACGGCGGGCTTGATCGCGCCTAGTAGCCCACTGGCTGCGGAAGTAACCCGAATTAAGTCCACCGAGGCCGATCCGGTTAAACGTGCTGCCTTGGCGCTCGACCTCGTCCAGGACAAGGTGCGCTACCTGTACAACGGCATGGAAGGCGGCAACTACACGCCACAGGCGCCGTCGCAGACCTGGTCGCTGCGCTACGGCGACTGCAAGGCCAAGGCGCTGCTTCTGCTCGCGTTGCTGCATGCGCTGGACATCGAGGCGGAGGCGGTGGTTGCGCCGATGCAGGCGGGGGACGTGGTCGAAGGGCGGCTACCATCGGCAGGTACGTTCGACCACGTCTTGGTGAAGGCCAAGGCCGGTGGCGAGACGCTGTGGCTTGACGGTACCGTGACGGGCACCAAGCTGGCCGACATCCGCGACACGCCTGCGATCCGCACGGTGCTGCCGCTACGCACCGGCGGCGCGGCTCTGGAGACGGTGCCGTTCCGTGCGCCCGCACGCCCGACCGCCGAAGTAACGATTGATCTCGACCAGCGCGCCGGGGTTACCATGCCGACGCTGGCTAGCGTGACGATGAAGCTGCGCGGGCCAGGGGCGGCGATGATTGGCCTTGCCGCAACGCAGGCCACCCCCGACCAGCAACGCGACATGATTCAGGAAATGGTCGGCAAAGTAGTCGGCGAGTTGCGGCTGACGCAGCAGGCGGTGGCGTATGACGAGGCCAGCGGCGTCGCCACGTTGACGGGGATGGGAATCGTCTCGACGGGGTGGCAGCACGATCGCAGTCGCAAACGGCTGTCGCTCGACCGCGCGATTGGAGACGTCACGTTCGAGCCCGATCGTGTGCGGCCTGCTTGGCGCGACATCCCCGTCGCGCTCGGCGCGCCCGACCGCATCCGCTACCGCGTGACCGTGCATCTGCCGCGCGGCGGAAAGGGGTTCGAGCTCGTCGGCGACCGGGAGCTGGCGGAGGTTATTGCGGGCCGGCAGCTAACGCGCAGCGTCACGCTGACGGGCGACCGGGTCGTGCTCGATGACGAGGTCTCGACCGTCCAGCCAGAAGTGGCGGCGACCGCGATCCCGGCAACGCGCGCGCGGCTCGTGCTGGCGCGTGGACGCAAGCTGGAAGCGGTCGGTCCCGCCGATCTGTTGTCGCATGCCACCGAAGCGGTCGAAGCCAAGCGCAGCGGCGCGCTCGAGCCGCTGCTCGCCGCCTATGGCAAAGCGATCGCCAACGATCCGGAGGACAAGGACGTCTATCTCCAACCGCGCGCGCTTATATGACGGCGTCTACGATTATGCTGGCGCCATCCCCGACCTGACTAAGGCACTGGAAATTGAACCGGCTGCCGACGTGTATGTCTGGCGAGCCCATAACTACAAGATGACCGGCGCCGCGGCCCGGCAGCTCGCCGACCTGGAACGGGCAATCGAGCTCGACCCATCATCGGCAGGCGCGCTAGAACAGCTGGCAATATACCGGCTCGACCACGGGCAGAAAGATGCTGCGTTGGCGATGGTGGAAGAGCGCATACAGGCTGGCGGCAAGGAAGCGTCGGGCTACATGATAACGAAGGCAGAACTGCTGGGCCGCAGCGGCGCTAAGGACGCAGCGCTCGCGACAAGCGATGCCGCGATCACCGCCGATCCAGCCAATGCGGCGCTGCTAAACATGCGCTGCTGGCTGAAGGGCACCCTGGAGGTACAGATCGACAGCGCACTGGCGGATTGCACGCGATCGATCGAGCTCAACGGCGACCGCGCGGCTGCGCTCGACAGCCGCGCTATGGTGTACTTCCGCCAGGGCAGGCTCAATGAGGCAATGGCCGATCTGAACAGCGTGCTGGCGAATTCGCCCGATCTCGCGGCAAGCCTGTACTTGCGCGGGGTAATCTTAGGGCAGCAGGGCAAAACTGCCGAAGCGCGCGACGCACTGGCCTCGGCTCGGCTGATCTCGCCGCTGATCGATCAAGATTACGGCCGATGGGGGATAAAACCCACCGTGCGATGATCGTGCGAGCACAGCAGGGCAGTCGCCGATATCCGGGCTGGCCTAGCCGCAAATGTCCGAAAAGGGCGGAAGCGGAATGTGCGGAATGGATGAATTGCGGACGGGCTGTATTCGGGGGGATAGCTGGCGATAGCGGGCATTCATGGCGCCGCCTTTCCCGAAAAGGATGAGGGAACGCGAATACCAAACTCCGCCGGACGTATGTCTTGCGGCGACGGCGCTGCTGGTGACCGCCTGGGAATTTGCGTATCAGCAGGGCTGACGCTGCGTCAGACCAGCACTGGTCGTTCGCGCAGGCGAGAGGGGGTTTTCGTGACAGCCCAGACCGGCCATGGCGTCGATCGCCGACATATCGCCGTAACCATGGCATTCGCCATCATCGTTGCACTGGCTGGAATGGCGATACGAACCCCATTGGCTACCGCCCATCCACTTGTGGCGCTGATCGTGTTCCTTTGGGTGGTAGCGGATACGCTGATGCTGTCGCTGGTCGCCCGATCATCAGGAAAAGCCGGAGTGGAGTGCCGTTCTGGGCGTGCTGCCCGGCGCGAGCTTCACCACTTGGCTGGGATTGCCGTCGGCAATGCGAGGCATGCTGTTGGAAACGCCGATCTTGGCGCTGACGATGGGAGCCGTTGTTCTGGGTCATGGCGCCGGGGCCACAGCACGAGCGAGTCGGGCGGTGAACCGGGAGGGCGTCGATTGGAGGGAGCGGTGGGTGTCCGCCGCATCGGAAATCTTTCCGCCAGTGCTTGTTCGATTGGCCGTGGCGGAGATTACGGTGATCCACATGGCGTTGTTCCGCTGGGGCGGACCGGCCGACGTGCCAGCGAATGCTCGTGCCTTCGCCTATCACAGGCACCTGACGCCGATGTGCGTGACGCTACTGATCCTGGCGGCGATCGAGATCGCGGCATACCATCTGCTGGTCGGACACTGGAACCGCACCGCCACGGTCATCATGTTCATCTTGAGCGACGTGGGGTTCGTGTATCTGGTCGGTCTTATCAAGTCCTTCCGATTCAGGCCTGTGCTGCTGACGCCCGAGGGCGTCCGCGTGCGGGCCGGCTTCCTGATCGACCGGTTCGTTCCGCTGGACGCGATCGTCGCGGTCGAAGGCGGCTTTACCGGGGAAGAGGTACGCGATCCGGCGACTCTCAATGCGGCACTGCTTGCCTGGCCCAACCTCATGCTGCGGTTGGATCGCCCTCTGCATCGTCGCTCGCTCCTGAAGAAACGACGCCCGTTCGTTCGTGTCGCGTTGCGCCTCGACGATCCGGTGCCATTTATTCGGCTTCTTGCCTGGCGGTTGGGTCGGCGCGCCAGCTAGGCAGCCTTCGCGTCGGGATGATCGATTGGCGAAGGTCGCCTTATGTGCCCACTTGGCCAGCGCCATGCTTACCGTCTTGTGAAGGACGCGGATGCCTAGGGTCGATCACCGCATGGCAACGGCTGATGATGCTTCAGCGATCGGCGCGGTGCACGTCGCGTCATGGCGTGAAACCTATGCTGGCCTGCTCCCGCAAGACATGCTGGACGGTTTGTCGGCCGAAGGCCGGGCCGCGATGTGGGCTACCGTTCTGGACGCCCCCACCAGCTACAATGGAACGCGGGTCTACGTCGCGGAGAGAGCGGGGGAGATCCTAGGCTTCGGCGCGTGTGGCGGCCAGCATGATGCTGCGATGCGCGAGCGCGACTTCGCCGGTGAGATCGGCGCGATCTACATTCTTCGCGCGTAACAAGGTGTCGGTGTGGGGCGCGGTCTCATGAACCTGATGGCACGCGACCTGACGGCGCGAGCCTTTGGGTGTTGCGCGAGAATGTGGGCGCGTATCGCTTCTATGAGGGGTTGGGCGGCACGATCATCGGCGAGAAAGAAGCGGCGGAAGGCAACACGACCCTTCACGAAATCGCATATGGTTGGCCGGACCTCACACAATTAATCTGACCGAAACGCCTTTCGTCCACTGGCCGGGGCGACTGGCTATAGGTCTCTTCGACAGCGTCAGCAGCGATCGCCAGTTCCCGGCAGTATCGCATCCCACGCAGCCATCGCATGTCCGATCGCGCCACGCAGCGTCTCTGCCGAGACGCCGTCTCGCGCCTGGATCGAGATGCCCAGCACCAGCCCGTCGTACAGCGCCGTGAGCCCCGCGACGTCCGTGGTGGGATCGAGATCCCCGGCGCTGACCCCGGCGGCGATGCACCGCTGCAACGCCTGCCGGGTGATCTCCCGGCCAGCACGGGTCAGCGCGCGGGTCGGCGCACCGGCCTCGGACGAGATAGTGGCCGACAACGTCACCATGCAGCCCTTTGGATGGGCCGGGTCTGTCTGCACCGCTACCGATGCCATCAAAGCCTGTTCGAGTCGCGCGCGAGGCGTAAGCGTCTCATCGTCGAGCGCGCCGACGATGCCGCCATGCTTGTCGAGATAGCGCGCCAGCGTTTCGCGGTAGAGCGCTTCCTTCGATCCGAACGCCGCGTAGAAACTCGCCGACGAGATGTCGCCCATCGCGTGGCGCAAGACCGACAGGGACGCGCCCTCATACCCATGCTCCCAGAACAGGTGCATCGCGCTGTCCAGCGCTGCCTCCCGGTCGAAACCACGCGGTCGTCCGCTCCGTGCCATAAGTCTCCGCTCCTGGAGTTGTGGACTAAGCGATCCATTATTCGTTGACAAGGCGCACCGCGTGGTCGAACGCACTGGATCAGTCGATCCAGAAGTGAGCGTAGCGTGAGCCCCAGACCAAGCCAGACCGATGACGGCGCGAGCGAGACGCTGCCGATCTCCGCGCTGCTGGCGCTGGCGATGACCGGTTTTACGGCCATCCTCACCGAAACGCTTCCAGCGGGGCTGTTGCCGCATATGGCAGCGGGACTTGGCGTATCGGAGTCGCTCGCGGGGCAGACGATCACGGTCTATGCGGTCGGATCGCTGCTCGCGGCGATCCCGCTGACGCTGTACACGCAAGGGTGGCGCCGCAAGCCGACGTTGCTCGTCGCGATTATCGGCTTCCTGATCTTCAACTGCGTGACGGCCGTGTCCACCTCCTACGCGCTGACGCTCGTCGCGCGGTTCATGGGTGGGGTCGCGGCGGGGCTGGGGTGGGGCATCATCGCGGGCTATGCCAGGCGGATGGTCGTTGCGCCGTTGCGTGGCAAGGCGCTCGCGCTCGCGATGGTCGGTACGCCCCTGGCGCTGTCGATCGGCGTTCCCTTGGGGGCGATGCTCGGTACGACGCTTGGCTGGCGCATGGCGTTCGGGCTGATGGCCATCACCACCCTCATCCTGATCGGCTGGGTGTTGTGGCGCGTGCCGGACTTTGCCGGTCAGCCTGCTGAGCAGCGGCTATCGATCGGCAGAGTGTTTCGCACGCCGGGCGTTCGCACCGTGCTTGTCACGCTGTTCGCGTGGATCACGGGCCACAACATCCTCTACACCTACATCGCCCCGGTCGCCGCCTTGTCTGGCGCGGGGCAAAGGCTGGATCTGCTGCTGCTCGGGTTCGGACTTGCCGCGCTGGTCGGGATCTGGGTGACGGGCGTGCTGATCGATCGCGCGCTGCGTCCGCTCGTGCTGGTCAGCCTCGCGATGTTTGCAGTGGTGTCGCTGGCCTTCGGGGTGTTCGCGACCGTCCCGCAGATGACGATCGTCGCGACGATCCTGTGGGGGCTCTCGTTTGGCGGCGCGGCGACGCAACTGTCGACCGCGCTCGCCGATGCGGCAGGCGAGGGTGTTGATCTCGCAAATGCGATGCTCACGACGGTCTGGAACGGGGCCATCGCGACGGGCGGAATCGTCGGCGGGGTGATCCTCGACCACGCAGGGGCGGGACCGCTCGCCTGGGCGGTACTGGCGCCGACGCTGCTCGCGCTGGCGCTCGCAGCCGGCGCGCGCCGCCATGCCTTCAAGCCCGGTCCCCGTGCCTTCGAATAACGTGCCTTCGAATAACGTGCCTTCGAATAATGCGCCCGTCGCGCGCGCTCACCAGGAGAGAATTCCGATGAAAGCCTTTCACATCGGTCCCCAGAACGGCATCGGCGGACTGATTGCGACGACCCGGCCCGCGCCGGTCGCCGGTCCCGGCGAAGCGTTGGTAGCCCCACGTCTCGTCGGCCTGATCAGTCGCGACGTTCAGATGCTGCGCGGCACCTACGGCGCCCGGCAGCCCGAGACCCGCATTCCGATGTCCGAAGGCGTCGGCGAGGTCGTGGCGATCGGTGCGGGCGTGACCGAAGTCGTGGTCGGCGACCGCGTCGTCTGCGGCCATTTCGCGACCTGGCTGGACGGTCCGTTCCGGTCGGACGTCTTCGCGCACGACATCGGCATCACGCATGACGGCTGGCTGGCCGAGCGCGTCGTTCTCCCCGCGGCGGCGCTGATCCGGGTGCCCGACGCGCTGGCCGATGCGGATGTCGCCGGGCTTGCCTCCGCCGGCCTGACGGCCTGGAATGCGCTCGTCGAAGTCTGTCGGGTCGAGGCTGGCGACACCGTGCTCTGCCTCGGCACCGGCAGCGTGGCACTTGCTGCACTCAAGATTGCGAAGGCGCACGGGGCGCGCGTGGCGATCACGTCGTCGCAGGATGCCAAGCTTGAGACCGCGCGTACCCTCGGCGCGGACATCACGGTCAATTATCGGACGTCACCGGATTGGGCGGCCGAGGTGATCGCGCAGACCGGGGGCAAGGGCGCCGACATCGTGATCGAAACCGGCGGCGTCGACACGCTGGGGCACTCGATCGCAGCGGCGGCGAGCAACGCGCGGATCATCGTCATCGGCGTTGCGCCGGGCGAGGGGCCGGCGATCCCCGACTATCTCTCGCTCATCACGAAGAACGTGACGATCCGCGGGATCGCGAACGGCAGCCGAGCGATGTTCGTCGACCTGCTCGACGCGATGGTCGTGAACCGGATGACGACCGTCGTCGACCGGACGTTCGCCTTCGACGACGCACCGGACGCCGTCCGCTATTTCCACGCGGCGGGCCATCTCGGCGAGGTGATGATCGCGTTCTGATTGGACGAATGCGCCGGGTTTAAAACCGCGCTCAACACGTCGCTTGAAACGCCCGTTAAGCCAGAAACTGCAGCTGGATGCGAACAGGTTCGACATCGTGACGTGCACGCTTGATGGATACTACTTCATCGAGGCTGCGCTTCAGACCGAATTCGTGCCGTCGGGGCGGGGGCTGCTCCAGATATTCGGCCGAATTACGTAGGATACGGATACTTATGCAGCGTTCGGTGAAGCGACCACAGCCGTTACGCTTCGTCTCACGCTTGTGCTGGGTGGTCGCTATACCAAGGAAGTGAAGAGCCTGGAGCCTAACCAGCAAATCGAACCCAGTTCTCCAGCTCGAGGCTGCCCTTCGTCATCCGGAAACTCGCGTCTGCAAAATATCTCAATACGCGGCGAACGACAGGATCCGTAACAGTACTGACATGATCACTGCCCATAGGGTCCTTCGCTAGGCCGAAACGGCACGCGCCCCAGGGAGATTTCATGAGACTCACCGCCATAGGCGCCAGTGTTCTGGCGCTTACCGTCGCTTGCGTTCAGCCCGCGTTCGCGCAGGAAACGACCTCCGCCGTCCGTGGTCGCGTCACCGACGCAGGCGGCCAGCCCGTCGCGAACGCGTCGGTCACGATCGTGCACATGCCGTCGGGCACGCAGGTCAGCCAATCGACCGACACGACGGGCAATTTCAACGCCTCGGGGCTTCGCGCCGGCGGTCCGTTCCGAGTGACCGTGGATGCACCGTCCTACGACAGCAAGGCCGTCGAAGGCGTGCAGACCGCCGCTGGCAGCACCGTCACGCTGAACGTCGCGCTCGATCCGCAGATCGGCAACGACATCGTCGTTACCGCTAACGCCAAGCGTAACGGTCTCGCCATCGCCGGGCAGACCAGCCTGAACGCGGATGCGATCCAGGGCATCGCCTCGGTCAATCGCGACCTGCGCGACCTGCTGCGCCGCGACCCGCTCACCAGCCTTGATCCCAACCCCCGCGGTCGGGCGATCTCGATCGGTGGCGCCAGCCCGCGCGGCAATCGCTTCACGATCGACGGCGTCGCGATCGGCGATGATTTCGGCCTCAACGCAGGCGGACTGCCGTCGGCGCGCGGGATCGTGTCGCTCGACGCGATCGATCAGCTCAACGTCAAGGCGGTCCCGGTCGACATTTCGGAGGGCGATCTCCAAGGCGGATCGGTCAACATCATCCTGAAGTCGGGCAGCAACCAGTTCCATGGCAGCAGCTTCGGGATCTTCGGGGACGATTCGCTGCAGGGCAAAAAGACCTACGACAATGTCCGCTCGGACGGGGCGATCGTCCCGGCGGCGGCGGGCCGGCTGACCCCGGTGCCCAGCTTTCGCGATTACGGCGGCAACCTGTCCGGCCCGATCATCAAGGACACACTGTTCTTCGCCGTCTCCTATGAGCAGCTGAAGGAAAGCCAGGTCAGCGCGCGCGGCTTGACGGGCGAGGGCGCGAGCACCGAGATCCCGTTCGTCACCCGCGCCAACGTCGACCGCGTCCGCAGCATCCTGAACAGCCGCTACGGCTTCGATCCGCTCGACATCGCCAAGACGTTGCCGGAAAAGGACAAGAAGGCGTCGGCAAAGCTCGACTGGAACATCAGCGACCGGCACCGGCTCGCGCTGACGTACATCTATCACAAGAACGAGGTGCCGCGCGATGTCGGCTTCAGCGAGACGGGCTCGAACCCGTCGGTCGGGCTGCAATCCAACTTCTATCTGCTCGGCGAGACCACCAATGCCTATGCCGCCCAGCTGAATTCCAACTGGAGTGACAATTTCTCGACAGAGCTGCGCGTCACGCGCCGCGATTACGAGCGGACGCAGAACCCCTATGGCGGCAGCGATTTCCCTGAGTTCGAGGTCTGCCTCGACGCCGTGTCGCGCGGCAGCGGGCTGAACTGCCTCGCCCCGACCGGCGCCAACCCCAATGGCCGCGTCCTGCTCGGCCCCGATCAGTTCCGCCAGTCCAACTATCTCAGCATCCGGAACAGCGGCGTATCGTGGTCGGGCCAATATTCGGGCGGCGGCCATGTCATAAAGCTTCTGGCAGAGGGGCAGCAGGTCAAGATCAACAACCTGTTCGTCGCCGCGACCAAGGGGAAATATTACTTCGATTCGATCGCCGATCTCGAGGCGGGGCGCGCGAACCAGCTGACATATGCCAATGCGCTGTCGGGCGATCCGGCGGACGCGGCCGCGCGCTTCAACTACATGTCCTATACGTTCGGCGTGCAGGACAGCTGGTCGGTATCGCCCGATATCACGGTGACCGGCGGGCTGCGCTACGACTGGGTCGATGCCGATCGACCGCAGCTCAACGCCCGGTTCCTCGCGGCGTACGGCTTCACCAATGCCGCGATGCCGACCGGCGGCGTGCTCCAACCACGGCTGGGCTTGACCTGGGATGCGAAGCCCAATCTGCGCGTGTCGGCCGGCGCCGGTCTGTTCGGTGGCGGTACGCCCGACGTCTGGTTCTCGAACTCGTTCTCGAACGACGGCGTGCGCCAGAACAGCCTGTTGTTCCAGCGCAACGGCACCAGCTTCGTCGATGCCACCCAGACCGGGGCCGCGGCCAACATCGCCCCGTCGCTGGGATCGGCGGCGCTCGACAATGTCACCGGCAAGGGCATTCCGAGCGTCGTGGACCAGTATCTGGCAGGGGCCGGGGCCCCGGCGGCGGCATCGGTCGGGGCGCTCGACCCCGATCTGAAACTGGCGTCAACCTGGAAGGCCAATGTCGCACTCAACTGGTCGGGTAGCCTGCCGTTCGGCCCTGGCTGGATCGCGGACGATTGGGAATTCAACCTCAGCGCGCTCGCCAGCGAAGTGAATAACGGCTTCGTCGCGACCGACGTCCGGACCACCCAGACCGGCGTGCTTCCCGATGGCCGCCCCCGCTACAACCCCACGGTCGGCGCGAATTGGGACATCGTGCTGCGCAACACCGGCCAGGGCAGTTCGCGTGTCCTCGGCGTCGGGCTCGGCAAGCGGATCGGTGGGTTGTCGCTCGGGGCGAACTACATCTATTCGGACGTAAAGGATGTCGGCTCGTTCACCGGCTATACGCCGACCGAGTTGCTGGGCGTCACCACCGCCGACCCGAACCGAGGCACGCTGGGCCGGTCGAGCTTCGAGACGCGGCACAACGGCAAGGTGCAGATCGGCTATCGCGCCGACCTGTTCGGCGACAACGAGTTCCGGATCGACCTGTTCGGCGAATTCCGCAGCGGGCGCCCGTACAGCTACACCTTTACCGACGCCAGCAACGGCCGGTCGCAGGTGTTCGGCACGGTCGGCGGCAACGGGCGGCATCTGTTCTACGTCCCCGATTTCGACCAGGCGGCGATCATCAACGCGGCGGGCCGTCCGCAGGTTGGCGTGGTCGAATTCGCCGACCAGGCGACGCTCGACGCGCTGCGTTCCAGCGTCGACGGCAGCAAGTTGCGCAAATATTACGGCGCGATCGCGCCGCGCAATCTGGGTACGTCGCCGGGCTTCTCGAAACTGGATCTCCACGTGTCGCAGGAGATCCCGTTCTTCTTCGGCAAGGCGAAGGTCTTCACCGATGTCGAGAATGTGCTGAACCTGCTCAACCGCAACTGGAACACGTACAAGGTCTTCTCGGACTCGGTCAGCATCGCCAACGTGTCGTGCGTCGCCGCGGCGGGCAATCCATGCGCCCGCTATCTCTACTCCAACGCGAGCCGCCAGACCGCCACGACCTATCAGAGCGCTTCGCTCTGGCAGATGCGGGTCGGCCTCCGCTTCGACTTCTGATCGACGGACGGGGATTACACTATGGGTTTCATCAGGGCCTTTCTCGCCGGTGCGCTGGCGCTGGGATCGACATCTGCGATGGCGTGGGGCCCGACCGGGCACCGTGTCAGCGGCGCGATCGCGGACCGCTTCATCTGCGGCAATACCCGGCTCGAGATCCGCGATCTCCTCGGCGTCGAGACGCTCGCCGACGCCGCCAACTGGGCGGACTATATGCGGATGCAGTCCGATCCCTATTGGAGCAAGACGACCTTCAACTGGCATTTCGTCACGATACCCGACGGCAAGACCTATACGCAGGCCGGCGTCCCCCCGCAGGGCGACGCGGTGTCGGCGCTCGCCAAGTTCCGCGCGGTCGTCCGCGACCGCAAGGCACCGCTTGCCGCGCGCCGCGACGCGCTACGGATGATCGTCCATATCGCGGGCGACCTCGGCCAGCCGCTGCATTCGGGCAATGCTCGCGACCGCGGTGGCAATGACGAGATCGTGACGCTGCGCGGCGAACAGACCAACCTGCATACGATCTGGGATTCGACGCTGATCGACAGCGAGCAGATGTCCTACACCGAATGGACCGACTATCTGCTCGCGCGCATCACCACCGAACAGGCGATCGCCTGGTCGACCCCCGATCCCGTGGCGTGGGTCGACGAAGCGCGCGCTCTTCATCCGCGGGTCTATCCCAAGTCAAAGACGATCGATGGCGACTATCTCTACGCCGCCCGGCCGCTGCTGCATCAGCAGATGACGAAATCGGGATTGCATCTGGCGGCGTATCTGAACGATCTTTTCGGGCATTGTAGCAGGTAAGGCGATGCCGATGGGCTTACGTCGGCTGTCGTCCTCGAACTCCGCCAATTCTGAAACTGGATTTTGGGGAAAAGCGGCAGCCCCGTAACGTCGGCTATTGCTACCCGCCTTCCCGAACGCTGCCGTTCCGCTCCCGCAATCATCAGATCTCGTAGTTACTGGTGTTTGAACTTCCAGCTTCGCCCTTAGGCAGACGCGTCATTAATTAAGAACGACCGGTTTTGGATCAAGCTCCGTGGGCCACGGCACAAGTTCGCGTTCGTTGATGGACTGAACATCCAAGGCGTCGCCGTTCTGCGGGAGCCCATAGGAAAACCTCGGCCGATCACCGGGCTCCAACCTCAATCGAAATACAGAGTGGAACACCGTGCGAATTGACGATTGTGTGCTGGCTGATAATCATCTCTGGAATGTCTGCTATCTGCCCCGACCATTCAATAGCGGCCGGTCCGCTTCCCCCCCCCCCCCATTCACGACATCCATGACGGACGATCATTCGCCAAGCCCAGTCAGCGCGGGGATGAACGAGTGTTCGAAGTTGGGGACCGAGTAAGGCGGCGCGAGTGTCCGGGTTTAGGTCGTCTTGCCTCTGACCTAGGCGGCGGGTGGGCACGGTCCGTACAAAGTATCGATTTGCGCGGCGTTCTCCCTAAGCGACCCGAGTTTCGCCTTCGCGCGCAAAGCAACAGTGACTGCATCAGAGTTCGCCAGCGGTAACGGCACGCGCTTGCCGCGGTTGCAGGTCCATTGCGTACCGTATCGCTGTCGATCGGATAACTTGAACTGGACGCGGTCCGTCGAATGGGACACGGCAAGGCGCGATCTGATCCAGAACCTTGAGCGAGTTACTGAAGACATGGGCCACGCCAGGAACGTCGAACTGGCAAAAGATCTATCTCACGCCATCGCCGCGGACAGGGAGCTGATCGCACCGAGCGCCTTGTTGCAACGTGCTCGGGTCTGGTTGCCGACGATCGATGCAAGAGCCGGGAATGCCTGATGGCGTCGGCAATGGCGAAGCGGCCACGAACATGTCCGGGTCGAAGCGCCTGGGCTTGCCCAGGTGGTGGACCCCCGTCAGGCGATACGGACCGTACTGGATGCAGCATCGTCGCGGGCCAACTGCCGCCCGCTGCTGCAATAGCTCGGCCTGAACAGGGAGACACGGATGGGAATCGTCCTCATCGTCGCAGCGCTCGCGTCGCAGCCCGGACCTATGACGGTTGTTCCAAACGTCGTGGATTTCGACCTTGCGAAGGTGCACCCCAGAGAACCAACGTGCTTGGACCGAGGGCAGTCGGACGAGATCATCGTGTGCGCGCCAAAGGGGATGGACATCTGGCTGGGCGACGTAAGCGGATTTGCCGCCAAGCCACTCAATGCGGAATTCAAAGGGCCGCTAAACGCGGAGACGACCGTTCACGTCATTCAGCAAAAGAGCTCTGTAGCGACGACCCCGGCAGCGGCTGTGACTTTCAAATGGCGTTTCTAGTATTCCTTCGGTCGCGATAGAATTCCGTGTTCCATCGATACAAACTGAAACGCGATTGTCGTCAGAAACTGTAGAACGATCATGGCTATGGCGCCGGACGGTCGGGTTCGGACAAGCTCCCCGACCTTTCGTCGCGAACGAGCCAGCGGTACAGGCTGGGTAGCAGTACCAACGTCAGCAGCGTCGAGGTGACGATGCCGCCGATGACGACGGTTGCGAGCGGGCGCTGTACCTCGGCGCCTGCGCCGCTCGCGATCGCCATCGGCACGAAGCCGATCGATGCGACGAGCGCCGTCGAGAGTACGGGACGCAGGCGATCGCGCGCGCCTTCGCGGACCGCGTCGTCGACCGGGCGCGGATCGCCGTCGCGACCGTCGCGCAGCGCGTTGATGTGATCGACCAGCACCAGCCCGTTGAGCATCGCGATCCCCGACAGCGCGATAAAGCCGATTGCCGCGGTGATCGAGAAAGGCATGCCGCGCAGCCACAGCGCCAGCACGCCGCCGGTCACCGCGAACGGGATGCCGGTATAGACGATCGCCGCCTCCTTCACGCTGCCGAGCGCGGCGTAGACCAGCAGGAAGATCAGGACGAGCGCGGCAGGCACGACGATCGACAGGCGCTTCTGCGCGGCCTCGAGCTGGTGGAACTGGCCGCCGAACTCGATCCGGTAACCCGGTGGCAGCTTGACCTGACCTTCCACCGCAGCGCGCGCCTTGGCGACATAGCCTGCCAGATCGCTGGTGTTGAGCGTCACCATCAGCGCGGCGCGGCGCTTGCCGCCGTCGTGCAGGATCGGCTCGACCTTCGGCGCCACGCGCAGCCGGGCGACGCGCGACAGCGGCACCATGCCATAGTCGCCGACTCGCAACGGCAGCGCGAGGATCGCGGCGGGATCCGCGCGCAGGCTTTCGGGCATGCGAACGACGATCATGTGGCGCGCCTCGCCCTCGGGGATGAAGCCGACTTCGGCGCCGACGATCGCATCGGTGATCGCGCTGTTCACTTCGGCGGTGCCGAGGCCCAGGCGCAGCATCGCGGCGTGATCGAGTTCGACGACGATGCTCTTTGGGCGACCCGCGGTTTCGAACTCGACATGCTCGGTGCCGGGTTGCTTGTCGAGGATCGCCTTGGCCTGCTTGGCGGCACGTTCGAGGACGTCGTAATCCTCGCCGAAGATCTTTACCGACACGTCGGCGCGCACGCCCTCGAGCATCTCGTTGAAACGCATCTCGATCGGCTGCGCGAATTCGAAGCCCTGGCCCTTGTAGACCTGTCGCCCGATCTTCTCGATCCCGGTAACCAGTTCCGCCTTGGTCTTGGGCTTGCCGTCGCCGGTCGGCCAGTCCTTCTCGGGGGCGTAGAAGATGTAGAGGTCGTTCTCGTTGGGCGGCATCGGATCGGTCGCGACCTCGCTGGTGCCGATCCGCGAGAAGGTGTGGCTGACCTGCGGGAATTGTGCGCGGATGCGGCGTTCGGTTTCCTGCTCGATCGCCAGGCTGCGTTCGAGCGACGTGCCGACCGGGCGATAGACCATCGCGGTGATCGCCCCCTCGTCGAGCTGCGGCGTGAACTGCGACCCGAGCGTCCTGAACACGCCGAACGTCACCGCCAGCATGACCAGCGCGCCGAGCACGAGCAGCCTGGGATGCGCGAGCGCCCGGTCGAGCGTCGGCGCATAGCCGCGCTCGGCGAGCCCGATCAGGCCCTTGTGACGGCTGTCGTCCTTGTCACTGGCGGGCGCGCGCAACAGCCAGGCGGACAGCGCGGGCACGACGGTGAACGTCCAGACGAGGCCGGCGAAGATCGCCAGCATAACCGCCTGCGCCATCGGCTGGAACAGCTTACCCTCGACCCCGCCGAGGCTGAGCACGGGGACATAGACGAGCGCGATGATCGCGATCCCGAACATCGTCGGGCGCGCGACCATCCGCGCGGCGTCCGCCACCGTGTCGCGGCGTTCGTTGGCGGTGAGGTCGTCACCCTTCGCGCGACGGCGTTCGGCGAGCAGTCTCAGGCTGTTCTCGACCACCACGATCGCGCCGTCGACGATCAGCCCGAAGTCGAGCGCGCCCAGACTCATCAGGTTTCCCGACACGCCGATCGCATGCATCCCCGACACGGTGACGAGGAAGGCGAGCGGGATGACGAGCGTGACGATCAGCGCCGCGCGCCAGTTGCCCATCACCAGCAGCAGCACGAGCGCGATGAGCAGCGCGCCTTCACCCAGATTATGCTCGATGGTCGAGATCGTCCGGTCGACCAGCTCGGCGCGGCTATATTGCGGATGGATCACCATGCCCTTTGGCAACGCCGGCTGGATATCGGGGAGCGCGTCCGCCGCGCGCAGCGCAACCTCGCGGCTGTTCTGCCCGACCAGCATCATCACGGTGCCGAGCACGGTCTCGCGCCCGTTCTGCGTCGCAGCCCCCTGGCGCGGCGCGGCGCCGATGACGACGTCGGCCAGATCGCGGACCTGGAGCGGCAGGATTCCACCGGCAAACTTGACCGGGATCGCGCCGATATCGGTCGCGCTCGTCACGCGGCCGTTGGTGAGCACGGTAAAGCGTTCGGCGCCGCGCGCGATGATGCCGCCGCCCGCATTCGCGACGTTCTTGCCGACCGCCTGCGCAAGTTCGGCCGCGGTCACGCCGTGCATCGTCAGCCGCCGCGGATCGGGCTGGACGACGAACTGCTGTTCGAGACCGCCATTGGTGTTGACGTCGGCGACGCCGGTGACCACGCGCAGCATCGGGCGGACGGTATATTCCTGCGCCTCGTACAGCTCCATCAGCTGGCGTTGCGGGTCCATGCCCGCGGGTGGCCGCTTCCATTCGAGCGTGTAGTAATAGATTTCGCCGAGCCCCGTCGTGATCGGCGCGAGCTGGGGCGAGGCGCCCGTCGGCAACTGGTCGCGCACCGCGTTCAACCGCTCGGTCACGAGCTGGCGCGCGCGCATCTGGTCGGTGCCGTCCTTGTACAGCAACGTGACCTGGCTGAGCCCGGTCTTGGTCAGCGAGCGGGTCTCGTCGAGCCCCGGCTGGCCCGCCATCGCGCGCTCGATCGGCAGCGTCGCGAGCCGCTCGATCTCCTCGGGCGCGAGGGCCGGGACCATCGTGTTGACCTGCACCTGCACCCCGGTGATGTCGGGGATCGCGTCGATCTGCAGGCTGGCGAACGACCACAGGCCGACCGCGGCGACCAGCGCGGTCACCACCGCGATCACCAGCCGGCGCCGCGTGACGAAATCGAGCAGACCGCCCATGGCCGAACGCGCGCTCATCGGGCGAGCGCGGTGCCGCCGTTGAGCGCACGCAGTTGGAGCAGCGCCTCGAGCGCCTCGCGCCGCGTATCGAGCAGCGCGTTGGTCGCATCGATATAGGATTGCTGCATCTGCATGTAGATCGCGAGCGGGATCGCCCCCAGCTGGAAGTTGCGATTGGCCTCCTCTGCAGTGTCGGCAAAGCTGCGCGGCGTAGTGCCATCCCATTTGCCGAGCGCGGATCGCTTGGCCTCGTACTGCGCCGCCTGATCGAACACGTCGCGCGCGACGCGCCGTTCGGCGTTGATGAGGGTCGCGTTGGCCTGCGCCTGTCGCCCCTGTTCGACCGCGACCTCGCCCGCCTGCCGGTTCCAGAGCGGGATCGTCGTCGAGAGGCGGACGCCGTAGTTCGTCTCGCGGATGTCCGAGCGCGCGCGATCATAATAGGGCCCGACGCCGACGATCGGGAGCCGCGCCTTGCGCGCGAGGTCGGCGCGCAGGCCCTGCTGTTCGAACTGCACGCGCAGCGCCTTCAGCTCGAAATTGTTCGCGGTTGCGTTGGCTGCCAGCGTCGTGCCAGACGGGAGATCGGGGAGCGACATGTCGGGGCGGACGATCCGCAGCCGCGCGGCGAACGGCGCACCGCGCAACTGGTTGAGTTCGTACAGCGCCGAGTTCGCCTCGGCATCCGCGATCGCGGCGGCGCGCTCCGCGCTGATCGCGCCGGCCTGGAGCGAGGCGGCCTCCAGCCGGGGGGCGGGGCCCGCGGGATCGCGTGAGACGATGACGCGCGCGAGCGTCCGCATCCGCGTCGCGACCTCGCGCGCGACACCCGCCTTCTCGTCGGCGGCGAACAGCGCATAGCCGAGCGTGCGCGCGCGCGCCGCCAGCGTCGCGTCGAACTGCTGGAGCCCCATCTTCGCGAGATCGACCTGTCGCTCGGCGATCGCGCGGCGTAGCGCGATGCGGCCGCCAAATTCGATCGGCTGGACGACCGAGACGGCATAGGTCAGCCCGTCGCCGAGCGGCATGCCGGTCGTGCGATCGTCGGCACGGCGCTGGCCGAATTCGACGACGGTCTCGGGATCGGCCCAGCGCCCGGCGGCGGATCGCTCGACGCCGGCGGTCTCGATCTGCCGCTGGTAGAATTGCCGCTCGGGATTGTTGGCGATGACGTCCTGCGCGAGCCGGTCGAGCGAGATCGCCGTCCCCGCCTGGGCTTGCGCCGACGTCTGCGCATGCGCAGCGGTCGGCATGACGGCACCGACCATCAGCGCGAGGGCAACAATCCGCATTTCCGTGCTTCTCCAAGGGGATAACCGTGATGCGCGGGTAGCCGCTGGGCCGCGGGCCCGTCGATTAAATCCGCGTTCAGACTCTGAACTGCAATTCAATTGACGGCGTGCCGCCCAGGCTGCGAACAGGGTTCGTGACGCATATCCTGCTCATCGAGGACGACGCCGGCACCGCGCACGAGATCATGCTCGAGCTGTGCGCGAACGGTTATGCGGTGACTCACCATGGCTTGGCGGGCGATGGCTTCGCCGCGGCGCAGGACGATGGCGTCGACCTGCTGATCGTCGACCGGCAGCTTCCCGATGGCGAGGGGCTCGACCTGATCGCGCGGCTGCGGGCCGAGGGCCGGCGGACCCCCGCGCTCGTCCTCAGCGCGCTCGGTAGCCTCGACGACCGGGTCCGGGGACTGCGCGCGGGCGGCGACGATTATCTGCCCAAGCCGTTCGCACTGGTCGAGCTGGTGGCGCGCGTCGAGGCGCTGCTGCGCCGGCCGAACGAGACGCGTGACACGCGGCTGATCGTTGGCCCGCTCGACCTAGACCTGCTGGCGGGGACCGCGACGCGATCGGGCCGGGCGCTCGACCTGCTGCCACGCGAACTGAAGCTGCTCGACTATCTGGTCCGCCGTCCCGACCGGATCATCACGCGGTCGATGCTGCTGCGCGATGTCTGGGGCTATACATTCGAACCCAACAGCAACGTCGTCGACGTGCATATGGGTCGCCTGCGTCGCAAGGTCGACGGCGAGGGCGAACCGCAACTGATCCGCAACGTGCGTGGGCAAGGCTATGTCTTCGATGTCCCGCTCTAACCCGCGCGCGCGTGCGACGTGGCGATGGGGCGGGGCGATCGCGGCGTTGCTGATCGTCCAGTCGCTGGTCGTCGCCGGACTGTTCTGGGCTCTCGCGAACGGCAGCCATCGACGCATGGCCGAACGCGGCTTCGTGCGCGATTGCCGCGATCTGGCGGCGATCGCGGCGCCCGCGCGGCCGGCGGGCGTGCGCGTCATGCTGGAGCGCGACATCCACCGCGATCGCTTTCTCGCGCTGTTCGCCGCGGACGGCGCGCTGATCGAGGGGAATATCGCCCGGCTGCCGCTGGCAGGGATCACCGCGCACGGATCGGTGGTCGCCGAGGTCGTGACGACCGAACTGCCGGGCAAGACGCGCGACACCGCGCGGCTCGTCATCTGCGCGATGCCCGACGGGTCGCAGCTGGTGACGGGCGTCGATCTCGACGATGCGGAGGAAGCGTTGCGCGTGGTCGAGCGGTCGCTGGCGATCGCGTTGATCCCCGCAATCCTGCTCGCGATCGGGTTCGGGCTCGCGGCCGGGCGGCGCGCTGCGCGGCAGGTCGATGCGGTCCGCACGCTGACCGCGCGGATCGTCGCGGGCGATCTGGCGGAGCGGCTGCCCGTCGGGCGCGACCCCGATAGCTTCGGGCTGTTGTGCGCGCACATCAACGCGATGCTCGACCGGCTGCAGATGCTCGTGACCGAGGTCCGCGGAGTCGGCGACGATATCGCGCACCAATTGCGCACGCCGCTCACCCGCCTGCGCGCGCGCGTCGAGCGCGGGCTGCGCGAGGCCGATACGCGCGCGGGGTTCGAGGCGGTGGCCGATGCGGCGCTCGCCGAGATCGATACGCTGCTGGGGATCGTCGCCGCGCTCCTGCGGATCCGCGAACTCGAGGATCATGCGCGCCGTAGCCGCTTCGCCGCGGTGGATCTCGCGCGGCTTGTCGAGGATGCGTGCGAGCTGCACCGCCCGACCGCGGAGGATCGCGGGATCGACCTGACATGCGAGATCGCCCCTGTCGCGCCGGTCGAGGGCGATGCCAGCCTGTTGATGGAAGCGGTGTCGAACCTGATCGACAATGCGATGAAGTTCGGACCTGCGCATGGCCGTGTCGTTCTGTCGCTGGGGCAGGCGGGGGATGGCGTCGTCATCACGGTTACCGACGACGGCCCCGGTGTGCCGCTCGCCGAGCGGTCGCTCGTCATGCAGCGTTTCTATCGCGGTCGGCAGGATTGCGAAGGGGCAGGGCTCGGCCTCAGTCTGGTCAAGGCGATCGCCGATCTGCACGGTTTTGTGGTGCGGTTCGCTGACCATGGCAGCGCGGTATCGCTGGTCGCTCGGGCGCGCGCAGACTGAACCCGAATTTAGACAACCAGGTCGATCATCGCACGTTCAATTCGTGACGAAACGATGCGTGAGGAGATGGGGAATTCGTCCTGCATCCGGCGCCGTTCCTCGCTCGAAAGGACGATCAATGCGTTACATGTATCTGGCCACGGCTTCGCTTCTGCTCGCCTCCCCGGTCGTCGCCCAGACTCAGCCACAGACCGGCCCGTTCCCGCTCAACAGCGTCACCGACCGGGTCCATTCAGGCCCACAGGGCGGCGATCTGCGCGCCTCGACGCAGGCCTTGCAGCAGGCGCTCACCGAATTGCAGCAGCTCCAGCTGCAGACCAAGCAGGCGCACTGGAACGTCTCGGGGGCGTTGTACTACCCACTCCACGAACTACTTCAGGATCATTACGAAGGCGTCGCCAAATATGCCGATGAGGTCGCCGAACGTTTGCAGGGCGTCGGGGTCTCATCGGACGGGCGCGCCAACACGATCATCCGGACCAGCCGCATTCCCGAATTTCCAGGCGGCTTTGTCGACGACGCGCAGGTGATCCCATGGTTTGCCAAGTATTACCGTGTCACCAGCGACGAGCTTGCACAGGGCATCAAGGCGACCAACGACACTGATCCGACGACGTCGAACTTGCTGCAGGAGGTGCAGCACGCGATCGACAAATATCAGTGGCAGATGCGCGCCATGATTCAGTCGACTCCGACGGATCCCAATTCGGGTGCCGAGTTGAACAATGGCCGCCCGATCGCGCCCGCCGGCAATCCGAGCGCGCCTGTAAACTGACGCACGACGCAGGTTGTCAACCGGTGTGCGGCAGTCCCTTATGGATGCATCATGCCGGTTGGCGGTCCGACGCGAAGCCGACTGACGGAAGGCTGCACGTCAAAAACGTAGTGCAAGGTCGATACGGCCACCGCCGCAGTCCGCCCACCGTGTCAGCCAAACGCGGTCATCGCGCGACGTGATCAGGTCGCCGCTCGCACCCCCGACCGCCTGAAAATGCTCGGGGGTGCCAATCGGTATGGATTGTCAGAGCTCCGCTTTTGGACGAGCCTAGTACCGCGTGTTCGGACAGCGAGGGTTTGCGCGACATGGTTTATCTGGCACCCGACATGGTCCTGCGATCATCGGCACATGACGACGCCTTCTTCCATCCAGTGACCTCGTCCACATTAGCCGATCCTATTTTCCTCTGACCGGGTGACCTCCATGTCTATCTTCACGCGATCGTACCTCATGGGTGTAGTGGTCACCACAATTCTTGCCGGACCTGTCTTCGCGCAGGAGGAGGCAAAACCGAGTGAGGCGGTCGATCCGTTCATCGGCACCGGCGGCGAAGGCCACACCTTCCCGGGCGCGGTCGCGCCGTTCGGCATGGTCCAGTTGTCGCCGGATACCGACACCTCGTGCGTCATCCGCACCTGCTACGGCCATGCCGCCGGCTATCGCTACGACGATCCGACGATCGAGGGGTTCAGCCACACGCATTTTTCGGGCGCGGGACATTCCGATCTCGGTGACATTCTCGTCATGCCTGTATCGGGCGACACCGTGCCGATGGACCCCGGCACGCCTGTGGCGCCCGGCTATCGCTCGCGCTTTTCGCACGCCACCGAAGTCGCCAAGCCCGGCTATTATGCCGTCACGCTCGACGCTTCTGGCGTACGCGCGGAAATGACCGCCGGCACCCGGATCGGCGTGCATCGCTACGGCTTCCCCAGGGGCAAGGCCGCGCATCTCGTCGTCGATCTCCGGTCGTCGCTCTATAATTACCCCGGCAAGATCCTGTGGTCGGGGCTGCACCTGCGCAACGATGGCGTGCTCACCGGCTTCCGCGAGACGCGCGGCTGGGCGCCCGGCCGCAAGCTTTATTTCGCGATGCGGTTCTCTGCCCCATTGGTCGGCCACGCATTGGTCAACCGCGAGAAGGAGATTCCGTACAAGGGGTTCCAAGGCCCAGGCCGCGGCAGCGATGCGCTGGCGGAAAAGCTCGGCCAGGCCTTGGAAGCGCGACTCGATTTCGGCCCGCTCGATGTACCGCTCGAAGTAAAGGTCGGGATCTCCGGCGTCGACGAAGCCGGCGCGCTCACCAATCTCGACAGCGAGCCCGGCGGCTTTGACGCTGTCCGCGCCAAGACGCAGGCCGACTGGGATACCGCACTCGGCGCGGTCAAGTTCGAAGCCGAAGCCCCGATGCGCCGCATCTTCGCGACCGCGCTTTACCACAGCCTGCTCGCCCCCAGCGTTTGGAGCGACAGCGACGGGCGCTACCGCGGCCCCGACGACCAGGTGCATCAGGCCGATGGCTTTACGGTTCGATCCACCTTTTCTCTCTGGGACACGTTCCGCGCCGAACACCCGCTGCTGACACTGATCCAGCCGGAGAAGACCAACACCGACATCGTCCGCTCGTTGATCGCCAGCCAGCAGCACGGCCCCGACGGCATCCTGCCGGTATGGCAATTTGCCGGGCGAGAGACGTGGACGATGATCGGTTATCATGCTGTCCCCGTCATCGCCGATGCGTATATGAAGGGGATAGGCAGCTTCGACGCGGACGCCGCGTTGCAGGCGATGGTCGCGAGCGCCGACCATGCCTCCTATGGTGGGCTCGGCGAATATATCCAGCGCGGCTACGTCCCGATCGACAAGGAGCCGGAGGCTGCATCGAAGACCGTCGAATATGCCTATGACGACTGGACGATCGCGCGAATGGCGCGGCGGATGGGTAAGACCGCGATCGCCGAACGGTTCGAGAAGCGCGCAGGCAACTGGCGGAACAGCTTCGACGCAAAGTCCGGATGGCTCCGCGCAAGGCTTGCGAACGGAACCTTCCGTACGCCGTTCGATCCGACCGCCATCAACTATGGCTCCGACTATACGGAGGGCAATGCGTGGCAATATAGCTGGTTCGTACCGCAGGATCAGGCCGGCTTGTTCCGGCTGCTCGGCGGCGACGCGAAGACCGTGAAAAAGCTCGATGCGATGTTCGACTTCGACAATTCGAAGGTCGATTACAGTCATGCGGAGGATATTGCCGGGCTGATCGGCCAGTATATCCACGGCAACGAACCGAGCCACCACGTCGCCTATCTCTACAGTTACGCCGGCGCACCGTGGCGGACACAGGAACGGCTCGGCCAGATCGTGCGGAGCCAATATGCCGCCAAGCCGGAGGGGCTCAGCGGCAACGACGATCTCGGCCAGATGTCCGCATGGCTCGTCTTCACCGCGCTCGGCTTCTACCCGGTCGCGCCGGGATCGAACGAATATGTCATCGGCCGTCCGTTCCTGTCGCAGGCGACGCTCGCGCTGCCCGGCGGCAAGCAGTTCGCGATCCGGACGGATAATCTGTCGGACGCCAACCCCTATATCAAATCGGTGACCCTCAACGGAACGCCCCTCACCCGCAGTTATCTGCGCGACGACGAGATCCGCCGCGGCGGCGAACTCCGCTTCGTGATGGCCGCGAAACCGAACAAGCTCTGGGGCAAAGCCGTGAAGGCCCGGCCGTTCTCGTCCTCTACCGCGCCATCGATCATGCCGCGCAACTAAAGCCTGTCAGGCCGATTGCCCCCGCGCCCTGGTTGCGCCTAGCTTTGCCCCACGCTTCCGGAGCCCTTCGCCATGTCCGTCAAATTCGTCCTCCTCGCCTCGATCGCCCTCGCAACTCCCGCAATCGCGCAGGACAGGACCGCACCTGTCGGCGGCGACATCCCCGCCAAGTTCGTGCCGCCGACCGCCGCGCAGGACTACGTGAAGCGCGAAGCGATGATCCCGATGCGCGACGGGACCAAGCTCTACACCGTCATCGTCTATCCTAAGGGCGCAGCGAACGCGCCGATCGTCCTGACCCGCACGCCCTACAACGCAAAGGGGCGTGCGAACCGTTCTGACAGCGCGAGCATCCTCGCCACGCTGCCGCTTGCCGACGAGATGTTCGTCAAGGCGGGGTATATCCGGGTCTACCAGGACATTCGCGGCAAATACGGGTCGGAGGGCGAGTACGTCGTCACACGCCCCGTCATCGGCCCGCTCAATCCGACCAAGGTCGATCACGTCACCGACGCGTACGACACGATCGACTGGCTGGTGAACAAGGCGAATCTGCCGGAAAGCAACGGCCGCGTCGGCATGATCGGCTCGTCATACGAAGGCTTCACGGTCGCGATGGCGCTGCTCAATCCACACCCCGCGCTGAAGGTCGCCGCGCCCGAGAGCCCGATGATCGACGGCTGGATGGGCGACGACTGGTTCCACTACGGCGCCTTCCGCCTCGCCAACATCGCGTGGCTTGGCAGCCAGACCGGCTACAAGGGCGCGGGCAAGGCGCCACCCACCGGCGGCTATGACGATTACGACAATTTTCGCGAGGTTGGCTCGGCCGGCGACTGGGCGAAGAAGTCCGGCTACGACCAGCTACCCTATTGGCAGCGAATGGTGTCGCATCCCGCCTATGACGGCTTTTGGCAGGGCCAAGCGCTCGACAAGCTGCTCGCCGCCAACCCGTCGAACGTGCCGACGATCTGGGAACAGGGCCTGTGGGACCAGGAGGACATGTACGGCGCGATCACCGCGTGGGAGGCGCTGAAAGGCGCCCAAGGAAAGTCGGGGGCCAAGCTCGGCAACAACCACCTCGTCATGGGGCCGTGGCGCCACAGCCAGATCAACCGCGAGGGTCGCAGCCTCGGGCCGTTCCAGTGGAATGGCGATACCGCACAGCAATTCCGCGAAGACATGCTGCTCCCCTATTTCAATCAGTATCTGAAGGACGGCCCGGCGGTCACGCTGCCCGCCGCCGCGATCTACAACACCGGCGAGAATCATTGGGACAAGTTCGCGACGTGGCCGCTTGCGTGCGAGACGGGATGCACTTCGCCGTTGAAGCCGATCTACCTGCAGGGCGGAGGCGCGCTGGGGTTCGACAAGGCGACGACCGGCGGCGACAGCTATGTCTCCGACCCGTCGAAGCCCGTGCCGCATCTGCCACGTCCGGTGAACTTCGGTGACGGCCGCTGGGGCGATTGGCTCGTCAGCGACCAGCGCGGCGTCGATGGCCGTCCCGACGTGATGACCTACACCACCGAGGCGCTGACCACACCGGTGCGCGTGTCGGGAGCGCCGATCGCCGACATCTTTGCGAAGACGACCGGCACCGACGGCGATTTCGTCGTCAAGGTGATCGACGTCTACCCGGCCGAGAACGCGAGCGATCCGAAGATGGGGGGCTATCAACTGCCGATCAGCCTCGACATCTTCCGCGGCCGCTATCGCCAGAGCTTCGCCAAGCCGACGGCAATCCCGGCGGGTAAGGTGCAGGAATACAAGTTCCGCCTGCCGACCGTGAACCACGTGTTCCAGCCGGGCCACAAGATCATGATCCAGGTCCAGTCGAGCCTGTTCCCGCTCTACGATCGCAACCCGCAGACGTTCGTGCCGAACATTTTCCTCGCCAAGAAGGCGGACTATAAGGCGGCGACCGTTACGATCGTTCGCGGCGGAACAACGGCGAGCGCGGTCTGGCTTCCGGTGGTGCCGCTGGATCAGGCCGACGCGCTGGCGAAATAACCGCGACACTTGAACCTTCGCTACAACAGCGCCGTCGCCTTATGAATTTCGCCGCGACGGCGCAGCTGGGCACTAAACTTACCGCCCGGGCGGCCAATTATTTTACGACCTTGCCTCAGGTCCGTAGACACTTCGCGCGTAGCGATTTTCAGGCGACGAAGCTGGTACGGTGCGCAATGACCAGGATCCCCAACGGAGACGACCGGTCGCAACTTCTGACCGTAACCCGACGGCATTGATGATAAACCCTTTAAGACGATCGACAAATACAGGTTTACCTTCAAAATCCGTCAATCGCGGCGCATGAATATCCAGTACCCGCCCGCGCTGGCAGATTGGATTCGCACCGTCAGCTCCCGGTCGCGATCTTCAAAGTCGCCGACGTGATTGAACTCCAAGTCGAGTGTTCCTGATGCACGAGCACGCTCGACCCGACCGCGAAACTCAGGATTGTCCATGCAGGGTGCGATCTTGCTGAAGAAGTCCAAGCCAAGGCGGTCGTGGTCGCCGGAGCCTGACAGGCGACGCTCCGCCGCACTATAATATTCGACCCTGCCGTCGTCGCCGATCCGGATTGCGCCATAGGGCAACGCATCGACGGTTTCGCTCGGTAGCGCTTCTATCGCCAGCGCCAGATGGGGTTCGTCGAAGTCCGGCAGTTCGGAGGCTTTACTCATGAACGTTTCTCCACCGCTTCGCACTCGATGACCACGGCACCGACGATATGATCGACCGCAACGCCGTTCGATGAGTAGGGCAGCAACAGTCGCTCGAACGTTTCCCGATACCCGTCGCCGACGTTGATCCGGGCATATTCATAGGACGGTTTTCCCGTTAGCGCGCAACGACGATAGGCAGCTTCCTGCGCCGCGATGCTATCATTGCCACTGACCGGCATCTCGGTGGCAGTGAGGCCGTGCGGTACAGCGTTGCGTAAGGTTTCGCCCACCAGTGTGAATGTGAACTGGATCGGCACCTTGCCTAAGTCGATCTGGGCAATCACGACCCGGTGTGGCTCGCTACACGCATTGATCGTAAAGGTATCGAGCATCGGAACGATCGGGCTGGAACGGACGGCACGCCAGTGCTTGAGCAAGGACCGGGTGCAATCAGACTTCAAGCGTAACGCCAGCCGATCTAGCCGCTCGGCATCCGACGCGCGGTGGTCTCGCGCAATGAGAATACGGCGCAGCGCATAGTGCAGGACGGCCGGATTGAAGGGTTTCTGCACGACCGCCTCGCCATTGAGAGCGGCGTCGTTGGCGATTCCCGTCATAAACAGGCAGGGGATGTCTGATCCCAACGCGCGAACCTGCGCGACCAGATCGTTACCAGTCATGTCCGGCATGTCGACGTCGGTAACGAGCACATCGATTGCTCGCGTCCGTAACAAGGCCAGCGCCGCCTCTGCGTCCGCTGCCACGATCACATCGAAGCCGGCGTCAGACAGTCCTTCTGCGACGATGGCGCGGAACTCGGCGTCATCATCGACCAGCAGGACCGTCTCGAAAGCGCGCCCGGTCGCGTTGCAATCGATCTCGTCGCTGCAGGCGACAGAATTGGACGTTTCGAGATCAACCGCGCGTGGCAGGTAGATCGAGAAACTGGTTCCGTGGCCGGGGCGGCTTTCGATACGCAGAGCTCCACCCGATCTTTCCACGAAGCGCTGCACCATCGCGAGGCCCAGCCCGGTCCCCTTGCCGCGCGCTTTGGTGGTGAAGAACGGCTCGGTAATCCGCTGTAAAGTATCGCTGGCCATACCGGGCCCGTCGTCGGCCACAACGATCCTGATCGCGTCTCGCCCGACCAATTCGAGCGGATGATCCGCCGAAGTCGGAGCGGAATTGCTGAGCGCGATATGCACGTGACCACCGCCATTCATCGCGTCGCTGGCATTGTTGGCAAGGTTGAGCAGCGCGGATTGCAATTGCGTAGGGTCTGCAAGCACAGGCCAAAGCTCGTCATCGCAGTCTATCGCGAGCGCGACGTTGCCGCGCATGCCATGCCGAACAAGGTCCGAAATCTCACCGATCGTTCCGGCGAGATCAACGTGCTGCGCGACCACATCCTCCTGCCGCGCAAAGGCCAGAAGTTGCCGTACAAGCGCAGCGCCCCTCTCGGCGGCGCGTTGCCCCATCGTTGCAATCTGATGAATGCGCGGGTCGTCATTGCGGTTCTGGATAATAGTGAATCCGCCGATCACCGCGCCAAGAATGTTATTGAAATCGTGGGCTATGCCGGACGTGAGCTGACCAACCGCTTCTAGCTTTTGGCTCTGCAGTTGCGCAGCCTGTACCGCCTCGCGCCGGGCGATCTCGGCCGTAAGACGTTCATTGGCGTGGTTCAGTGCCGCAGTACAAGCACGAACACGACGCTCGAGGTCAGTATTCAGGTCGCGCAATTCGGCCTCGCGACCAGCCAAGGCCCGCGTCCAGTTCTCCCTCTCGGTGTGATCATAGAAATAGCACACGATGCCGTACCGCTCGTCCGGCAGTGTCACACGCTCGATTCGCCAATCATACGCTTCGCGCGCTTCTAAATCCGCGCGTTGTTCAGACGTCGTTGCTGCTTCATAAGGCATGCCGCTCTCGAGCGTCCGTCGGAAGTGAGCGACCGCTTCGCTAGCGAGGGGCTCGGGCCAGATAGCATGAAGAATGTCGGCGAAATCGCGTCCCACCAGCGGATGGACATTTTCAAACAGTCTCTGGGCGCCACGGCTGACCACACGCAGCCTGAAGTCCGCATCGACCAGGTAGACACCAAAGAGACTGTTCGCGATCAGTGTTTCGAACGTCTCGATCTGGCGCCGAAGCCGGCCTTGTTCCGCTTTGCCGTGCGTAATGTCGCGCATAACGGATACGAAACCGGTGACTTCGCCCTGCTCATCACGTGTCGCAAATGTAGAGCGCTGGACGGCAATAATATCATCGGTTTTGAGGTTG
The DNA here is from genome assembly GCF_004216825.1 of Sphingomonas sp. BK036. NCBI lineage: Bacteria > Pseudomonadati > Pseudomonadota > Alphaproteobacteria > Sphingomonadales > Sphingomonadaceae > Sphingomonas > Sphingomonas sp. BK036. The sequence goes on from NZ_SGXR01000005.1 coordinate 73,583, forward strand.
GCGAGCTGCATCTCGCCCTCCCACACGCCGTTCCGCCTCGCGGTCGGCACGACGACGTCGTCGACGAGGTGCCGTTGCTGCGGAACGACGTAATCGGTCAACCGCATCGGAAAAATGTCCGCACCTTCGATGCCGATCAGGCGTCGGCCGGCTGGGTTGAGATAGGCGAGGCGGCCGCCAGCATCGCAAAGGCCGATCAGGTCACCGGTATATTCCGCCATCTGGATGAGCGCGGCGTTTCCCTTTGGAATCGCGTGTAAAGAATCGTCGCGGCGCCCCTTGGCGAGAGGCTCAACGGTTTGACCGTAATTATCGTTTGCATCTTCCATAAATGGCCCCTGCCACCAGGATCGATCCGGATACGCAACAATAACCATATTTCAACGATCGCACCATATCGGTTTTAGTCTGCACCAGAAACTGAGATATTCACGAGCTGCTGTCGGGTGGTCATAAATAGGGCAGGGCGCCTTCCGAATTGTTGGCGGTCCGGCAGCGGTTCAAGGATCTCGATACAGCGATCCCGGCGAAGACAGCCGGCTTACTCGCATCACTGACGCCGATACCATCGGTAAACGGATCGCTGCGGTCGACGTCCGGATGACAATCAACCCGCCTGTCAGCGCCCCGCCCGATGGCGAAACTGCGTTGCCAAACTCATCTGGCAGGCAGAGCAGGCGAACGTGAGGATAGAAGCGACGAATGCCGCGTACGAAGCCAAGGGCATCCTGAAGGCGAGGGGGGCGGCGCTGTCATGCGGTCTCGCAAACGTGGTGAAGCGAGATACTGGCGGCGGATGAGTCCGCCGAGGGTGGATGACTACGCGGTGTCTGTTCCTGCGCTACGGTATCGAAGGTGAAGCGGACGGTCGGCATTTCGGTGGAATTGATCGAAAGCGGGGCACATACCGCCCATGCGCAGCCGCAAAGGCTGGCATATTCCAGCCACAGATTATCTTTGACCCAAAAGGGTTTGTTAGGTTTGTCAGTGGCATGTGGCCTAGACATGCTCAATCGACGGACCATTCGAGGCGCGGCCTTACGCATCGGTCGGCGGACCTCGCACTTTGCTCGACGCGCAAAGGTTCAGGGTCCCCGATCCACGTTTAACGAAGGTCGGACACAGTGCCTCGACGGATTCGCGGAATCCGGCGACGCGTTGGTTGGCGCAGATAGTGCGCCCGAAGTCGCACCGACGTCGCTGCGGCCTCGGTACATCGCTGGTCCCAAGGCTGTCATCGTATTACTCGTGCTAGCCGTGACGCTGTGCCTGGGCACGCTCATCTACGTTCAACACGCCAACAGCCTCATCGTCGACAACGACATGCAGACTGCGGTCAAGTTGAGCGAGATCGCCGCACGCTTCGATCACGAAGATGGGAATCTATACCGCCTGCTGGTGGATGCGTCGGCGAACGGCCGCGCCGCTGACAGTAACACGCGCCTGGCCGATATCCGCCACAGGATCAATCAGATCAGCGTCGACCTCGCTGGGCAGCGAGACGTGCTCGACCCTGAAGACAGCTATCGTGCTACTCGGGCCGTCGCCGAGCTTGGCAAATATGATGACGCGGTTGGCGTGGTATCGTCGATGCTCGAGGTCGACTTTACCGCCAGCGTCACCATGCTGCGCCCGTTTCGCTCCAATGCCGATCGCGTATTGGCCGAGGTCAAGGCGATTGCGGCGTCAGGCATTGCCGATGCTCACCATCACGCCGAGGACGCTGCCTGGCGGACACGGTGGCTTGTCGCCCTGGTCACGGCTGCGGTACTGGTCGTGGCCGGCCTATCCTATGCTTGGCTGGCATTGGCAGCCGAACGCGGTTTGCAGCTGCGGGAGGAGATCCAGCGCCGGAGCGTTGCGGAGCAGGAGGCGCTGTTACTCGCGCGCACCGATGCGCTGACCGGGCTCATCAACCGTCGGGAGTTCGGTAACGCGCTCGAGCTTGCCATAGACGCTGCAACGACTGCTGGCAGCGGATTATCGATCGTGCTGATCGATCTTGACGGCTTCAAGGACGCCAATGACACGCATGGCCATGCTGCCGGTGACACGGTCCTTATGGCGGTTGCGCACCGGCTGCATAGCATCTGTGGGGATCACGGCATAATTGCGCGCCTGGGTGGGGACGAGTTCGCCATCCTCGTGCCGGACGAGAAGGACATGAACGGTGGCATGGCCTTGGCCCGTCAGGCGAGTAACGTGCTGCATCAACCGCTTTCCTGGCGCAGCAACATGATCACGGTCGGTGCCAGCATCGGCGTCTCCCACTTTCCCGAAGACGGGGCCGCTGCCGGCGAGCTACTGCATGCCGCCGACATCGCGATGTACGAGGCCAAGCGCGACAGCAAGGGCGGCGTCTGCCTGTTCTCCCCATCGATGGAAGCCGCGCGGTCTGAGCGGCGTCGCATGGAGCAGGATCTGCGCACGGGTATCGCCCTTGATGAAGTCAAACCCTTCTACCAGCCGATCGTTCGCTTCTCCGATGGCGGCCTTTGCGGCTTTGAGATCCTGGCGCGTTGGCAGCACCCTCGTCTGGGGCTGCTCACGCCCGATGCCTTCATCCGGCTTGCCGATAGTACCGGTCAGATTACGGCGATGACCCATTCGATCCTGAGGCAGGCGTGTATCGATGCCCGGCATATCCCTGCTCACCTGCGGCTGGCGTTGAACATCTCACCGACCCAGTTCGAAGAGCCGGGTCTGGCCGAGACACTGATCGCCATCATCCTCGCCGAAGGTGTGTCGCCAGCGCGGTTCGAGATCGAGATCACCGAGGATGCGGTGATGGACGACATCGTCGCGGCCGAACGCGTTCTGGCAACCTTCCGCAACAGCGGGATGACCGTGGCACTCGACGACTTCGGCACCGGCTATTCCAGTCTATCCAACCTGCGGCGCCTCAGGTTCGACAAGATCAAGATCGATCAGAGCTTCGTCAAATCGCTCACCGAGAGCGTCGAGAGTGAGAAGCTGGTCGACGCGATCATCTCGCTGGCGCTCAGCTTCGGCATGAAGGTGACAGCCGAGGGCATCGAAGACGCCGCGGCCGCCGAGATGCTCTTGCGAAAAGGATGCACGCAGGGGCAGGGCTACTTTTTTGGCAAGCCGGCGTCGTTTGGTGAGGTAGCTTCCCTGCTCAGCCTGCCTTGCGAGGTCGCGGCATAACTCTCTCGGACCCGCTATGAGGCCCAACCGGATCTGAGGATCAGGCCCGGATGAGTTGGTAGCTCGCGACCTCGAACCGTCGTTGACCCTGCCCTAGAATGCGAGGCGTAGGCCACCGCGCACGCGTCGATCCGCGGGGATAGGGGATACCGCCGCGCCGTTGGCCAGGGACAGGTTCTCGCCGGCCACAAACGCTTCGAGCGCAGGAGTCAGGCGGAAGCCAATGCGAGCATCGAGAGCAAGCGCATCATCTACATGGTAGAGGAGAAGCTGCGGGGTCGAGGAGAACGCAAATTGGCGGGTCGCCGACGTGTAGCGCGCTACGCCGGCAATCGACAGCCTCCCGGCGTCATAGCCCAATGTGAGATTGGCCTTGCGAACCGGTGTCGTTGATCTGGGCGACAGAGCATAGGGGATGGGAAGCGTAAGCGCCGTCAACTGCTCGTCGGTGTGCGTCCAGGTGTAATTGCTACGCCATGTAAGACTCCCGATCGCGCCGGAGGCGGACAGCTCGGTTCCATAGGTGGTGTAATTTCCCGTAGCCCGAAACCGGGCAACCAGCGAGGGTTGCGGCGACAGGAACAGCTCGGTCTGCAGACCATCGCCTGGTGAGGCAATGGCGTTCTCGGTCCTTGTGACAAAGGCGGTGGCCTCGAGGCGGGTGGCGCCAAGCGCATGGCTATAGCTCATCTCACCGCTCCACATGAGCACGGGCGAGAGGCGTGGGGAGCCTGCAACGAAGACCGGAATCGGCGACGGTGTGGCGATCGGCAGGCGGCTTCCGAATGTTGCGAGCGAAGGCAGCTGGTATCCGCGGCCGCCGTTGATGCGCAGCAGGCCCTGCTTGCCGGTATGAACGAGCAACGCGGCATTGAAACTGAACCGGCTGAAGGCGCGGTCGAAATCACGGGGATCGTCATAGGCGGGCTGGGCAATCATACCCGACTGATGGAGCCAGAGCTGGTCGAGCCGCCCGGCAACGGTCAGCGAGACACGATCATCCGGATGCAGGTCGAGCATCGCGTTGCCCGATACGACGTCATAGGCGATGCGCTCGGCAAACTGGAACGCGGAGACCAAACGATTGTTGCGGTACTCCACCCCCAGCCGCAGCATGTTAGCGCTGTCCAAGCTCACCAACGTGGATGCCTGCGTGACGATGATCCTGTTCTTGAGCACAAGCGCTTCGTTGGCGTTCGCGATCGTGCCGGCACCATATTCGGCGTTAAGCCAGTTGATGTAGCCGTTCAGCGTGACGCCACCCCAGCTCGTGTCCCGCGCGACCGAGCCATGGACGTTGCTGCTGCGATAGTGCTGGTTGGACAGCAGCTGGCTTGGCAGATACTCGACTTGCCTGTTGACGGCATGACCACCGCCGATAACAGCCTCCAGTCCGTCGAATGTGCCGGTAACATCACCCGAAATCTGGTCGCTGGCGACATCAAAGACGCTGAGGGGCTGCGCAAGCCTCGACGAGACGTTGCGCTCGTCCTCGCGCGCATGAGCGCCGGCCACGCGAAGTCCGATCATCGGCGTGATGGGCAACGTCAGCGATCCCGCCAGCTTGCCGATTCCGTGGTTGCCCAGTTCCGCCGTTGCGGCTGCCGACGGAGCATCCCCGACACGCCGGGTGATAATGTTGACGACGCCGCTGGCAGCGTTGAACCCGAACAGGGCATTGGCAGGGCCACGGACCAGCTCGATCTGCTGAATCTCCTCCAGCTGGACGCCGAGCAGGTTCCAGTCGGTCATTCCGTAATGATCGAGATAGACCTGACGGCCGTCGACCAGAACGAGCAGCCGCGCATTGTATGTCTGCACGCCGCCGCGAACGGCAACATCGCTCTGACCCGCAGTCCAGCGGTTCACATCGACGCCGGCATAGGTCTTGAGTAACCCGGGGACATCACGCGCAGGCGAGCGGGCGATATCGGTCCGCGTGATGACGACAGTCGATGCGGGCAATTCGGAGGCACGTTGCGGCTTCCCGGTGACACTGGTCGTGACCGGCTCCCCGACCGTCTCCTGTAACGCCTGATAGTCGACGGCCTGTGCGAGCGCCGTCGCAGGGCATAGTGCAACGCCAGTCAGCAGAAGCAGACGCAGGCTCGCGCACGGAACAGATACGCGCATTGTCAGATTTCCTTGACCAGCATGAGGAATGCCGATCCGAAGCGGATATTGGCGGCTCGGGCCGCGGCCCGGTTGACGGTGATCTGGACCTTGGGCGAGGCGGTGACGCCAACCACGCAACGGCCGGTTTGCACGCATGCGCGGTCCGAGGATATGGTCAGGACCGATGCCCGGTTTGCAGCTATGGCAATGCTGCCCTGTTCCGTGCGCAGGCCTGCGGTCACAAATGCTACCCGGTATCCCGACAGCGAGCCCATCGTCGAGACCGGCACGCGATGGGCCCGGACGACGCTGCGTCCGACAGATAACCCTGACCCTATTGCTCGCTCGATCGATGCGGCCTCCGCTTCAGAAGCCGCGTCGCCAGGGTCATAGACGATGGCGACCGTAATCAGTCCTGTGGGACTTGGCTGAACGAACGATACGACACGCACCGCGATCGGTACGTTGAGTTCTGCAGCGAGCGGCGCGGCGCAACCCAGCGCAATAGGGCCGACCGCCAACATCCAAGGCTTTAACAAGATAGTCCCCCGCGCGTCCGCTCCAGCGGTTCGCAGAGGTGCATGACACCGAGACGTCTACGCCAGGTTAATTCCGCATGTTTTGCGGCTGTTACGCGACGTCATGGCTCCCTTGGCACGTCAACCGGCGTAAATGGCCGTTCGTCCAGACTCTGTTGCACGGCAGCCACGCGTCCCTAACGCTGCCGTTCAGCCGCTTGGACTTCGATCTCTGAAGATGCCGTTGGTTCAGAAGCGTTGGTCCCATGGGTTGTGCAACAGCGGGCCCTCCATTTGGCATACAAAGCGGCTGCGCTGAGGTTCGCTGGATCAGGATTTTAATCCATCTGCATTCAACTCGACGAGACCATAGCGACCCATCTGCTCGGGCACGAACCGTCCGTCGGCTGGCCAAGTGTCGTAGTACCCAGCCTTCCGCCTCAACGACGGTCGGCTCCCTCTGCCGGCAGCGGGCGCGGCGTTCCGTCCAAAGCCAGTATAATCCAGTCTACTGATCGGTACCGCGGCATGAGCAGCCTCTCTCCACGATCACGGGCGGAGTCCCTCCCGGCTTTTTTCAAATAAAAAAAAGGGCGGCAGGTCGATGACCCGCCGCCCCAGATATCAGTCCCGAAGGTTCGATTACATGTCGATAGTCAGGCCGACGAACAGGTAACGGCCGATCGCCTCGTAGATGCCTGGATAGGTGTTGCCATTGCCGAGCGAACCGATCGGCGACGCCGTGGCGCTCAGGATCGGCGGCGTCTTGTCGAGGATGTTGTTCACGCCCATGCGGTAGGTGAACTTGTCGGCGACCCGCACCGTGGCGGCCAGATCAAAATAGTTCTGTGCCTTCACGCGGGCATCGTTGGCGAAGAACGAACCGGCCAGATCGCTGTCGCTGCTGGTGCGCTCGAACTTCGTTGCCGACAGGTACCGCCAGTTGCCGGACAGACCGATACCGTTCGGCGTCGTCAGCGATACACGAGCCTGATGACGCCACTTGGACATCGGATAGAGGCACTGCGCGCCGTACAGGCCTGCGCAATCGAACTTCGCACCAACCTTGTCCGACGTGAACTTGTCGACATAGGTGCCGTTGAACGACAGCCCGATCGTGCCGATGCTGTCCGACCGATAGGTGTAGCCCGCCGACGTTTCGATGCCCTGCGTCGTCAGCGATCCCGCGTTGACGTTGGTATCGACGATGTAGCCAGCATTACCCTGCCACAACGTGCCACTGGCGTCGCGTTTGATGGCGCTGCAGAATTGCTGGTCGGCGGTCTGGAGGCACTGCGCGATGATCGTGTCCGCGCCGATGACGCCGATGCGGTCCTTGAGCTTGATGCGGAAGCCATCGACCGACAGGTTGAAGCCCGGCAGGAACGACGGACGCAGGATCACGCCGGCGGTGAACGTATCGGCCTTTTCGGGACGAAGGTTCGGGTTGCCGCCCAGCAGGCCGTTATACTGCTCGGACGGGTTGGCCGCGATTAGGCCGAAACGGTTCGCCGGCACGCCGGTCAGCGCGCACTGCGCCGCGGTGTTGCCGTTGACCAGACCGTTGACTGCGGCGCCGGCGCACGGGTCCGTCGCACCGTCTAGCTGGACCGACTGCTGTGCGAACAATTCCTGCGTGTTCGGTGCACGCACCGCACGGTTGTAGCCACCACGGAAGCGGATGTCCGAAATCGGCGCCCAGACCAGTTCGCCCTTGTACGAGCTTGCCGACCCGGCGGTGCTGTAGCTCGAATAGCGATAGCCACCGTTGACGGTCAGCTCATTGAAGAACGGACGATCGCTGACGAGCGGCACCTGGATTTCGCCGAACGCTTCCTTGACGTTGTAGCTGCCGCGGATCGGCAGTGTCGCGCCGCCCTGGCCGGCCAGATCGCCGCTCAGGAACGCGTTGTCGACCTCGAGGCTCAGCGATTCCTTGCGATACTCACCACCGACGTTCAGCGCGATGCCTTCGTTCGCGAACGGCGACTGAACGCCGTATTCGCCGCCCTTGAAGGTGAACGATGCGTTGAGGACCGTCTCCTTGTTCTCACCCGACTGGAAGCCCGGCGTCTGGACATAGTTCAGCGCTGCTGGGGAGATGCCGGCGGATCCGAAGATGTTCAGCGGAACGCAGTTCGGGTCGGTACCGTCGACGACCGACCGGCAGACCGCCTGGCCGTTCGTCGCCGAACCCGGGCGCGTATCGGTGATGGCATCGAGCGCGCGCGTCGTACGCGACACCGAGAATTCGTTGCGATACACCTGGTTGAATACGGTGCTGCCGAACTGGCCGTATGCCTCGTACGAGATACCCTTGTCGAGCGTGCCGCTCGCACCGGCAACGAAGCGGTATTGCGTGTGGCGGAGATCGGCCTGGCGACCGCCACCTTCGACGTTGCGGCGGCCGATGCGGACATTGGCCTGCTGGTACTGCGAACCGTCCGGGTTGGTCAGGTTGATGACGTTGCCGTTCGCGTCCCGCACCAGGTTGGTGTCACGGAAGAAGGTAGCCTTCTGCGCGGCCGACAGGAACGGGTTGTTGCTGTTCAGGACCGAGGTGTTGTTGAAGTCGCCCGACGGTGCGATCTGCGCCACCGAACGGTCGTCCATGAACATGAAATCGGCGTAGGGCTTGAACGCGTCGCTGACTTCGTACTTTGCGAGGAAGCCTGCGGTATAGCGCTTATCCGGACGCTGATAATAGTTCAGCGGGTTGGCGTTATACAGCGTCGTACCAGGCACGAGCTGGCCTGCGGAATCGAGCGTATAGCCGGTTGGCGGCCCGCCCTCGACGGCGTCGTTGAGCGAGAAGTTTGCCGGGAACGCGGTTGCGGATCCGCCGCAGACATAGTCGTTGCCGACATTGCCCGTCGGTGCGTTGAGGCCGCACGCGCTGTAGTCGCGCGAGCCCTGCAGGATCGCACCGATCTTGCGGTAGCCGCCATAGCCGACGATGTGGCCGCGGCCGTCGCTGGTGCCGACGCCAACCTTGAAGTTGATGTCGAACTGCGTCCCGTCGAACGACTGACCGGTCGGTGCCGAATTGCCGGCGGTGGTGTTCAGCGCCTTGAAGCGGTCGCTGCGGTTGTTGTGGTTGTAGATGCCGCCCGATGCATCGACACTGAAGCCCTCGTAATCGGTGTCGAGCACGAAGTTGACGACGCCGCCGATCGCATCCGAACCGTAAACCGACCCTGCGCCGCCGGTCAGGACGTCGACGCGCTTGATCAGCGACGCCGGGATCATGTTGACGTCGGCAGCCGCGCTCGCGGTGCTGCTCGACGACGGGTTGCCCGGCATCAGGCGGCGGCCGTTGATCAGCACCAGCGTGCGCGATTCACCCAGATTGCGCAGGTTGACCGTCGCCGTGCCGGTCGAGCCGTTCGATACCGACGAGTTCTGCGCGGCGAAGGCCGATGGCAGGCTGTTCAGAACGTCTTCGATGCGCGTCGCGCCGCGCAGCTTGATCTCCGCCGCGTTGACGACGGTCACCGGGCTGGCCGACGTCAGGTTCGGGTTCGAGATACGCGAACCGGTAACGACGATGTCGCCGCCGCCGGTCGTCCCGGCTGCAGCATGATCCTCGCTCGGCGTGTTGGAGATCGCGGGCGTCGTGGCGGCTGCGCCGTCATCGCTCGCCGTGCCCTGAGGCGCGGGGGCGGGGGCCGGGGCGGGCGCCGTTGCGGTCTGGGCAAAGGCCGGCAACGCGCCAACCGCGCCTGCCATCATCGTCGACGCCAGCAGGCAATCTCGAAACATGTGGTTACGCATAGTTCTAATTGGTCCCTTTTCGGTATCGGCGGATTGTCGCGCAACACGATCTATTATGTGGTCGGATGACCCCGTTGGCGTCGATTTTTACAAACCGGACGTGCCTTGTCCAAAACAAAGTTATAAATTGGTCACAGCTCGTCGCATTACGTCAGCATTGTTACCCAATGGCAACAGTCCGGGAGGGATCGCAGTGCCGACCGTGTTGAGGGGCGATTGCCGCACGCCGTATGGCGGCGTATCGCTCGCCCCCGAGGCAAGTTTAAGGGAGTGATATGCGGGTCGTGATGATGCCGACATTGACCGGTTTGATCGGGACCGCGGCAATCGCAGCAACGACGACCGCTGCCACACCGCGCAATACAGAGCGGGCGCCTTTACTGACGGCGGTTACGCAGTGTCGCGCCGTTGCAGACGCTGCTGCCCGACTCGCATGCTTCGATAAATCGGTAGCGGCACTGGATACAGCCGAGGCCAACATGGCCGTGGTCGTCATCGATCGGCAACAGGTGGACGAAACACGCCGCAACCTGTTTGGCGTCGCGCTTCCCGACACGGGGCTGTTCGGCAGCGGCAACGATCTGTCACAGATCGAGACGACACTGACGCGTGCCTCTGTGGATGACTCCGGCCGCTGGAGCTTCGTTCTCGCAAACGGCACACGGTGGACGCAGACCGACGACTATATAATCGCGCGGCCGCCCCGGGCGAACGACAAAGTGCTCATAAAGCGCGCCGCGCTTGGTAGCTTTCGATTGAGTGTCGGCGGGCAACCCGGCGTAAAGGCCAAGCGGCAAATTTAGCGCGTCAGCATTGCCAGATAATGATGGCTCTAGAGCGCCGAGGATCCGCCGACCGGTTTGGCGCAGTCCTGCGGGACCTTCAAAAACGGGCGATCACGGTTCGTTGTTCTTGATTTCTATGATTTCGTTGTTCGAAAGTCCTGCGCCTTCGTCGTGCAAGAAGTTCAAAAGGTCGCCAACGTCTTTCGGTCCAAACTGCAGGTCGAGGTCATTCATACGAATGGTAATCGCTTTTCGTCTATCGGCGGACAAACCGGCAACGAGTTCAACGCAATCCTCTAGTGTTCCCTGTCCTATGACGTCTGCGGTCACGTCGCCCGACGCATCGACGAGGTGAATCGTCGCCGGCTCGCTCAAGGGGTATGTCGTCATCGCGCGTCCTTCCAGTCGGTGTTCCTAGGAGAACGCACTGGCGTTCATATCGGGCACACTGACACGCGCCGCCCCGATCTCCTGCAACCCGGCAGTCGCTTGGCCGCCAAGTCAAAATCGAACGTGAACAGGCGGGGGTCTTATGGTGGCCAAGGGACCAGAATGTCGCCTTATGAGTATCAAGCTTCGTAACGAACCGGTCATTCGCGCATCAGACATTATGACGAACGTCCTGCTTCAGATGCGTTTCCGCTTCCGCCGATTGCTCTGGCCAATGTTCCATTTCGTCCGCCAGAAGCCGTATACCGCCAGGCTACCAAGCAGCGTCAGTACGATGCCCGACACGGTCATGGCGAGTTTCCACGCAATGCCGCCGGTCTTGGCAGCGTGCACGGGGTAAAGTTTCTCGCGGATCGATGCCGCCGTTCCCCGGGTCGCCGGATCGTCATAAGCCACGATCCTCAGCGTAGCCGGATCGGCGTACACGAACGTCCGTCCGTTCGGTGTCCATTCGAACGATTGGCGGAGGCGCAGCACGATGGGCGTGCCGGGCTTGCGCGGCATCTGCAGGCGGCGAAGTTCGGCACCAGGAAACATCGCGGCCGCCGCGGTGAAAAGCGGCTTCAAGTCATGCGCGGATGGCGTAACCCGGACGCTGTCGACTTTGGGTGGGTGCGACCGTGTTTCGGCAAGCAAGGGCCCGCCCAGCGCGGGAAAAACCATCAGAACGCCCGTCACCAGCGACACGAGCAGCAACGGCGCCGTCACGACGCCCATGTCTCGGTGGTGATGGACGATGGCGCCGGGCTTCATCGTCGCGGGCCATAGCCGCAGGCGGAAGCGGCTGCGCATCCGCCACCACAGGATTAATCCGGTAATGAGGAAGAACAGGCCCGTCAGCCCGGCAACCCCTGTCATCGTCTCGCCGGCATCGCCGATCAGAAGGTGATGATGGAGATCGAACACCCACAATTCCGGTCGCTGCCATGCCGAGGACCAGCGTTCGACCGTCTCGCCGGCCTGACTGACATAGGCACCGCTGCCGTCTGCGAAGAGGACCTGATGCACGCCCAGACCGTCGCCTGCGAAGGTGATGCGGTCGATCGGGGACGGCGCTTGCGATACTGCGTCGACCGCCCGGGCCAGCGATCCCGGATCGGGCCGGACTGTATCGCCGGCGTGCGCAACGAAGGTCACCTGGTTCCGCCATACGAGCAGCGTACCGGTGAGACCCAGTACCGCCAGCAGCAGGCCGCCGATCGCGCCGATCCAGCGATGCAGCAGGGACAGGATGCGCATCAAAAGCCGGCCTGCCAGCTCAACGTGAAGTTGCGACCACGCCCGGTATAGAAGCGCGCATTGTCGGTCGGACCCTGCGTATCGCTATAGTAAGTGACGTAGTCGGTATTGCCGAGATTCTGCACGCTCAACATCACCCGGCCGACCGGGAGTTCATAGGCGACATACGCGTCGAACAGCCGATAGCCGACGAAGTCGTTGGCGATCGGCTGTCCCTGGAAGCGGCGGGACAAATAATAGCGTCCCTGTACCCGTGCACTCAGGCGTCCGCGGGTATAATCCAGGTTGAGGTTCAGACGATCCGGCGAGATGTTGGCGCCGTCCAGATCGGCATCGAAAATGCCATCGGCATTGGTGTCGGTGCGCCCGCTCAGATGACTGAATCCAGTGCCAACCTTGAGACCGGGCAGCGGGGTGCGAACAGCGAGGTTCAGTTCCAGACCCTCGATGTCGATCGGCTGGCGTGCAACGTTGAAGAACCCGTCGCTGCTGCGGACGAGCACCTGCCCCAGATCGCTCGACGACCAATAATAGGTCACGCTGGCGTCCAGCGGCCCTTGTTTCACTTCGACGCCGATCTCGCGGTTGTTCGAGATCACCGGGGTCAGATCGAGAAAGTCGCTGATCCGGACGTTCGGCTGGCTGATACCGCGCAGGACACGCCCAATGTCGGCGATCGTGTAACCCTCGGCATAGCTGCCATAGGCGCGGATACCCTTGACCGGCTCCAGCACGACACCGCCGTTCCACAATGCGCGGTCGAAGGACGGCTTGCCGCCAATGACGGCCCGCGCGCTGGCACTCGCAAGCGTCGTATAGTCAGGGATATCGAGCTGTACGGTCTCGTAGCGGACCCCGCCTGCGACCCTGACGACACCATCGAACAGTTTGAGATTGGCCTGGCCGAACGGCGCGAGGCTGCGAAAATCGGTTTGCGGAACCCAATTACGGCCGGTCTGCACCAGATCCTGCTTGGTGCGGTCGATCAACGCGTCGAACCCGGCAGTCAGCGTCAGTGCCTTGAGCCCCGGCACCGTGCGTTCATAGCTGATCTTGCCGCCGAGCTTGCGCGAGACGTTGCGCGACTGGTCGAACACCGTGCCAACCGGAGCGATCCTCGCATCCTGAAACGTCGCGAGGACACCACCGGCGAACGTGTCGCTGGTCCGGTTGTAAAAGCCCTGAAGCGTGAACGCCCCGCCAAGCACATTGCCGTCCGTCAGCGATGCCGACACCATCTCGGCCAGGCCCGTGGAGGGTTGGCCCGGCGTTTCGCCTCGCCGGCTGGTGGCGGGGATGCCCAGAGCCCGGTCGCCGTCGACCGCGACATAGTGATTGTTGCCCTCCAGCTTGAAGCGGTTGGCGATCACCTCGAACCGGGCGGTGTCGGACAGATCGACGCCGACCCGGCCAAAGAAGGCCAGGCTGTCCGTATCCTGAATTTCGCTCTGGTTCCCGTCGAGGCCGATGCGCCGCCTACGGCCATCGACGAAGACGCCGCGCCGCTCGAACGCGACACCGCCGGTCGCATCGAACCGGCCGCTGCGCATGCTGACGAGGCCGGCGATCTTCCCGCCGAGCGACGACCCTGCGAAATCGTCGCCGCTGTTACCCTGAAGCAGCGTGCGTCCGCTCCAGCCGTTTTGCTTCGGCGCGCTCGCGGTGACCTGATTGACGACGCCGCCGGTCGCACCGATGCCCTGTAAGGCGTTGGAGCCGTAGATCACCTCGACGCGGTCGATGAAGAAGGGATCGATGGTATAGCCGTCGCGTGCGCCGTCCCGGATCGGCGTGCTCTGCGGAATGCCGTTGATCGCATAGAGCGGCGAGCGACCGCGCAGCGTTTCGCCGAAGCCGGTAATCTTTTCGCGTGTGGGCGAGAAGGCCGGCAGCAGCGCCGAGATCGCATCGACGACCGAGCCGGAAACTGCGACCTGGCGCGACAGCGTCTCGCGGTCGATCACGTCCACGGTCAGGGGCAGCGCGCTGGCGGGCAGGTTCGTGCGTGCAGCCGTTACGACGATATCCTCCCGCCGGGCGTCGTCCGCGCGATCGCCAGCGTGTATCTCCTGTGCCCTCGCGATACCTGTCGACAGGACACTTGCGGCGATCATGCCGAATGCGATCTTCATTCTATTTCCCTTCGTGAAGGCGATAGAAGCAGACCTCTTTAATTGCAATCAGTTCTCATTAGCATGTGTATTTTGGGTTGCTAGGCTCGGTGATTTGAGATGGGGCATAGGCGATGCGGCCAAGTTCCATACGGAAAACTACCGGCCAGACGTGGTCGTGGCGTGCAGTCATGTGCGTCAGAGATGGCTATGGCCGGGGGGTTATCGCTCCGCGTTCCGCGGCGCGACGCAGTGTGGATCGTTGCCAAGGACCGCGTCACATCCGTGCCGCCGCTTCCGACGCCGCCGCCTCCGCGCACATGTGAACAGGCGACGTCAATCTCTTACGCGTACCTCGGCTTGAGCGCGGTCTCATACACCAGGGGGGGTGACGACTGCGGGCTGGGCTTTATCCCGGTTCGCCTGCACCAACCATCCAAAGCCATTGGTACGAAAAAGGGCCCGCCGCCGCCGGCGAGCCCTGTAATCCTTGCGTCGTGCTTTAGAACCGCATGGTGGCGCCCACCGCGACGTTACGACCGAGCGAGTCGTAGCGCGCGGGGACCGTGTTGCTCCGGGCGAGGCTGATGTCGTATGAATTCGCGAGGATCGGCGGGGTCTTGTCGAGCAAATTGTTGGCGATGAACCGCAGCGAGAAGTCCTTGGCGATCGCGAACGACAGCGCCAGGTCGAAATAGCTGGCGGGCGCGATGTGGTAGAAGGTCGTGCGTGCCCGCTCCGGCGTGCCGCCGATCGCTTCGTCGCCCGAATTGTCCGCGCTGGTCAGCGAGCCGACATAGCGCCAGTTGAACGACGCGCTGACGATGCCGTCGCCGGTGGTGTAGGTCGTCCGCAGGCCGTGCGACCATTTCGGCAGCAACTGGCTGCATCCGTTCCCGTAATAGCCGACGCAGTTGCGCTTGGGCTGGAGCGGCGAATCCTGGCTGCCCGCGAATGTCGTCAGCGACCCGTTGAAGTTCCAGTCGACCTTGCCCGCGCCGCCGAGCGCGAGCGTATATTGCGCCTGGAAATCGATCCCGCGGGAAATCGACTTGTAATAGTTGGTCGTGCCCTGGCGGATGAAGCCGCTGGTCGGGTTGCTGCTGGCCGGTGCATAGAGGATACCGGTGCCCGGCTGGCGGACGATGCCCGAGCAGAAGAACGGATCGCCGTTCGAGCGCTGGCAGCCATCGGTGTAGTAGGTATAATCGTTATACCCCAGCGAGTTGTCGATCCTGATCTGATAGCGATCGACCGAGAACACCAGACCGCGAACGAAGCTCGGCTTCACCACCAGGCCGTAGGTCAAGGTGTAGGCGGTCTCCGGGTCCGCGGTGTATCCACCCGACTGGACGGTGCACTGGTTGCCGTCGCCCTGATTACACAGCAGCGTGGGGCTGCCGTACAGCGCGTCCGACAGCCCGGTCGCACGGCAGACGTCGCGCGACGCAACGGGCGTGCCATAGCTGATGGCGCCGGTGGTCGGATTGGTCGTGACGGTCGGCGCGCAGAAATCATTCTGCGAGCCGCCTTGCAGGCCATAGCTGATGTTCCGCGCCTGGCCGATCTCGATCACCGTCGGTGCGCGCTGCGCCTTGTTGTACGACCCGCGGAACGTCAGATCGCTGACGGGTGCGTAGATGCCTTCAATCTTCCAGGTGTTGAAGGTCTTGGGATTGCTGCTGTATTTCGACACGCGGTAGCCACCGTTCGCCTGCAACAGATGTGCGAAGGGTCGATCCTCGATCAGCGGCGCCTGCACCTCGATGTTCGATTCTCAGATACTCTGCGAGATGTCGAGGTCGTTGCCGCCGTTCAGGTCGCGGTAGAAGGTGTCGGCGGTCGACGTGTAGTTGTCGTGACGATATTCGGCGCCGAGCGCGATCGCCACGCCCTGGGTGGCGAGCGGGGAGGTGACGCCGTATTTGCCGAGATCACCGGTCACCGAGATCAGCCCGTCCCAAAGCGTCCCCACGCCCTTGGTGCTGCCGCCGGGTGCGGTGAACAGCCAGCTCGCCAGCGGCTGGCCGGGGGTGTTGGCGGTGAAGGCGTTGAACGGCACGCAGCCCGCGACGCCGCTGGCGCAGGTCGCCACGCCGTTGACGTTGACGACGTCGAGTGACTGGTTGATTCGGTTGTAATCGGGGAGGTTACCGTAATTTACGACCTGCTGGTTGCGGGCGTAGACTCCGCCGACGTCCCAGGTCCAGATATCGTCGACCTTGCCGCGGAAGCCACCGGTCGCGCGAACGCCGCTGTTGATATAGGTATCGGGAATATCGGCGAGATCGTTGAAGCGATAACGAAGCTCGATCGGTGCCTTCGTGTTCGTCCCCGCCGCACCGCCACAGATCGCGGTCGCCTGCGACCCCGACAGATACGGATTGTTGCAGTTCACCTGATAGGGCTGGTCGCCATAGACGGTGTAGCTGTAGATTCGTGCCGGATAGACGTTCTCGGACTTGTCGCGGAACCAGATGCCCGATCCGTAGACTTCGATATCGGAGGTCAGATCCGCGCTGACGAAGCCGCCCGCGTTCCACCGCTCCGACCCGCGCTGATAGGAATAGCCGTCATACGGGTTGGCCGCGTTGCCCGCTCCCACGCCGTAGGGCACGAAGGCGCGCGTACCGTTTGGATCGTTGACGTAGGTGGCCCCGTTGTTCGCGCCCGAACGCGGCGAGACGTAGCCGCTGCGCGAATAGGTCGAGAGCGAGCAGGAGAGCGGGCCGTCCTTGCCCGTCTGGATCAGCTGGCATGCCGAGGTGGATCGCGCGTCATAGTCGACCGCATCGGTGTGGCGATAGTTGACGAAAGCCGACACGCGCAGCTTGCCGTCGAACAGCTTCTTGCCCGCGGTCACGGTGATGTCGGCGCGGCCGCCGTCGTTGCTGAAACCGCGCGGGCTGCCGAAACTGTTCGCGCGCGCCAGCGACGAGACGATCGTGTCCTTGTTATCGTGGTTGTAGAAATTATAGTTGCCGTCGATCTGCAGCCCTTCGAAATCCTTCTTCAGGATGAAGTTGACCACGCCCGCGACCGCATCAGACCCATAGACTGACGAGGCGCCACCGGTCAGCACGTCGACGCGTTCGAGCAGCGACGGCGGTATGATCCCGACATCCGCGCCGTTCTGCGTGCCGATGCGCTTGCCATCGATCAAGGTCAGCGTGCGCTCGAAGCCCAGGCTGCGCAGCTTGATACGCTGACGACCGTCCGAATCCTGATAATTCTGCTGCGCGTCCGGCGCGATCTGCGGCAGGCGGTTGAGTACGTCCTCGATGTTGGTCGGTGCCTGCGCACGGATGTCCTGCGCGGTCACCGACGTGATCGGTGCGGCCGACGTCATGTTCGGGCGCTGGATGCGGGATCCGGTCACGACGACCGTGTCGTCCGATGCGGGTGCAGGATCGGGTGCGGCAAGCGCAGTCGCAGCGTTCGCCCCGACCTTGGCCTGTGCGGGTGTCTGAGCGGGATCCGCTGCGATATCCTGCGCCATTGCCGGGACCGCGCAGAACAAGAGCGACCCCGCAAGAGCGATACGCGACACCGTCTGGTCGAAGATCATATACTCGCCCCTTATCCGGCTGCGCCCTGACGCTTTGACCGACAGATTTCTTTGATTTGATGCATTGGTCAATACCCAAACAATACCTATCCAATGCATTCATGTTGAATTGTTGCGTAATGACATTCTAAACTGGCACTACGGCGGATAGGTTTAGATGGATCGCTGGCGACGCGGTCGATGCGGTCGACGCGGAAGTCGGGTTACGGTCCCGCAGTGCCGAGACTGACAAGTGAGCGTCGGGCGGGGGCTGGCCAATGAGCGTCTGGTCACGGCTCGCCGAACGAACGGCAGCTTACCGTCGATCGCCGCCGGTAGGCGCGCGGGGTGCTAACGACGCTCGCGATGCTGGGCCGGACCTCAACAATGGTCACCGCGGCGCTGCATAAGTGTTTGAAGTTGCGAGGCGGGGAGGGGGCGGGAATGACCGGTTAACGGTCTTCCAAGCGGATCGGCTGCGCCAGGGCGACCGGGCGAAATATGTCGCCCAAATCTTGAAATACGCATTTGTCGTCCGCCAGACGTATCTGGCGGACGACAGTGTTACCAGATTCGCACCCGGTCGGCCGGTGCGAGATACTGCTTCTGGCTAGGGTCGATCTTCCACGCGGCGTACCAGGCGTCGACGTTGCGCAACGGGTTCACCGCACGGATCTGGCCCGGCGAGTGCGGGTCGCTGACCAGCTGCTGGCGGAGCGCTTCGTTGCGGAACAGCGTCCGCCAGACCTGGCCCCAACCCAGGAAAAAGCGCTGATCGCCGGTAAAGCCACCGATCACCGGCGCGGGCTTGCCGCCGAGCGAGGTGTGATAGGCGTCGAGCGAGATCAGCACCCCGCCGAGGTCGCCGATATTCTCACCCATCGAGGCGCGGCCATTGATGTGAAGGCCGGGCAGCCCGTCGAAACTATACGCCTCATACTGGCCGCCGAGCCGTGCCGCCTGCGCCTCGAACTTGGTCGCGTCCTCGGCAGTCCACCAGTCGCGCAGGATACCGCGGCCGTCCGACTTCCGGCCCTGGTCGTCGAAGCCGTGGCTGATCTCATGGCCGATCACACCACCGATGCCGCCATAGTTCACGGCGTCGTCTGCCTTCGGATCGAAGAATGGCGGCTGCAAGATTGCTGCGGGAAAGACGATCTCGTTCTTGACCGAGTTGTAATAGGCGTTGACCGTCTGCGGGGTCATCCCCCACTCGGCCTTGTCGACCGGAATGCCGATCCGTGCTCGCCGGTAATTCCATTCGAAGCGTTGCGCGGCTTCGGCATTGCCGACGAGGTCGCCCGGCTTGATCTGGAGCGCGGCATAGTCGCGCCACTTGTCCGGATAACCGATCTTGACGTTGAAGCCCTGAAGCTTGTCGAGCGCCTGCTCCTTCGTGGCCGCGCCCATCCACGTCAGGTTGCTGATCCGCCCCGCCAACGCAACGCGCAGGTTGCCGACGAGCTGGTCCATCTTTGCCTTGGACGCGGGCGGAAAATAGAGCGCGACATAGTCTCGACCAATACCCTCGCCGACGCCGTTCTCGGCGAACGCAACTGCGCGCTTCCAACGTTCGCGCTGCTGCGGCTGCCCGTTCAGGAATTTCGAGCGAAACTCGAACTGCGCGTCGACGAAACGCTTCGACAGGAGTGGTGCGACATCGTCCGTGATGCGGAACGCCTCCCACGCCTTCAGCATCGCCAAGTCGCTCTCGGCGAATACCTTGGCGATGCCCGGGAAGGCGGTGTTCTGCGCGACAATCGCGCGGTCGGCAGCGTCGACGCCCGCCGCCTTGAAGAACGTCGCCCAGGGAAAGCCGGGCGCTTGGCGCGCCAGCTGCGCCGGCGTCGTCGGGTTGTAGGTCTTGTCGCGGTCGCGACTTTGCGCGCGCGTCCAGTGGACCTGGGCGAGTTTGGTCTCCATCGCCACGACGTTGCCCGCCGCGGTCTCGGCGTCCGGCCAACCCGCGAGGGTCAGCATCTGCGTCACATATTGCCGATACCGCGCAACCTGCGGGGCGAATTTGGGGTCGAGATAAAGGTCACGATCGCCGAGGCCCAGGCCGGACTGGCGCAGGTATAGCGCGTACACGTCCGGCTGCTTGGCGTCGTCGTTGACGCCCGGCGCGAAGAAGCTGGCGCCGAAACCGCCGAGCGAGCGCCCCATGAATCCCGCGATCTCGTCCTTCGACTTTGCGGCCTTAAGCGGCGCGAGGCGCTGGGCCAGCGGTGCCGCGTCGAGCTTCTCTGCGGTCGCGGTGTCCATAAAGCCCGCGTAGAGGATCGCGGCCTTCATCCGGTCGGGGTGCGCCGTGTCGGAGGCGCTGTAGCGGCCGATCAGGCCGCGCAGTCGCTGCTCGGAGATGTCGCGCAGCACCGCGAAGGCGCCGTAGGACGATCGATCCCGCGGAATCTGCGTGCGGTCCGCCCAGGCACCGTTGACGAAGCGGAACCAGTCGTCGCCGGGCTTCACGCTGCGATCCATCCCCGTCTGGTCGAAGCCCCAGCTGCCGTAGCTGGTCGCCGCGGTGTCATTCACCGGCGTTGCCGCGGTCGACTGCGGAGCCTGGCCGGCGACCGAACTCCCGATCGCGACGGCACCGAGCAGGGCAACGAGCGGCATATGCTTCAAAACCAACCATTTTCTCCGATCAAGGTCACTGCATCTTACCTTTATGATGGCTTCGCGCTAGCGGAAAAAACGCTCCGTGAATTGGTCAGTCAAAGATGCTGTCAAACGCACCTGAATGACCAACTGGACCGGGGCAATGCGATGATGACGCGCCGGATTGCTGTCGATCGCAACCTCCCGCTGAACGGGCTGGCCGCAACCTTCGTTAGGCACAGATCGCCGAACTCGGACGTCTGGGTTTTGACTGGGGTTCGATCGGGGAGGGGTGCCTGACGGCAATGAACAATGGCTAGGTTTACAGGAGATAGTCCATTTTGGCGCCGGAGCCCGAACCACGCTCCCCGCGGGTTGGACGTTGATCTACACTGCGCGCGTACGCTCGACGTAGATTGCGGACGGTCGGCGCGCCCTATGCCGTCGCCAAGCACGTCATCGGCAGTCCGACGAAACCAGCCGCGTTCGACTAGGCTGAAATATGCGCGTCAACCCGACCGCGCCGGAAACTGGGTCTGTGGTAGCAACATCAGGTCCGCGGCAGCCACTATCTGGTCACCGCCTTGCGTCATTTGCGATTGAAGGGGACGCGTCGCGCACGGAACGTCATTGAATGGCTCAAGTTGAAGAGTGCAGGCAGGACTGCAGGTTTTGCTTCTGAGGCATCCACCCCGCCGCGGAGGCTCGTATATTGCTCGTATAGAAATGAACGGAATCAACCAGCATGCGAGCAGTACAGCTTCGTATGCGCTGGCGAACCAGGCAACGAAATAAGCTGCGTCTATTCTGACGACGAAGCCGGTGGCGGATAAGCCACAGTCGGTCTGGACCTTGTCCAGACCGACGCAGCCTATCCGCCCGCCGACCTAGCTTACGTCGCCTGGTTGGACGATACGGGCTTGGCCGTAACGTCGAAACGGTCAGCGTTCATGACCTTGACCCACGCCCGGACGAAGTCGCGAACGAACTTCTGCTCGTGACCGTTCTCGGCATAGACTTCGGCCGTTGCGCGCAGCTGCGAGTTGGAGCCGAAGATCAGGTCGGTACGGGTCGCCTGCCACTTCTTCTCGCGACCGCCACGATCGTAGCCGATGAACTTCTCGTCGCTCGACGTGTCGACCAGATCCCAGAACGTGTCGTTGTCGAGCAGGTTGACGAAGAAGTCGTTGGTCAGCTGCCCCGGACGCTCGGTGAGTACGCCGTCGGGCGCGTCGCCGAAGTTTGCGCCGAGTACGCGCAGGCCACCAACCAGCACGGTCATCTCCGGCGCGGACAGCCCGAGCAGCGAAGCCTTGTCGAGCAGCAGCTCCTCGGTCTTCACCGGGTGACGCGTCTTCAGGTAGTTGCGGAACCCGTCGGCCTGCGGCTCCATCCACACGAAGCTCTCGACATCGGTCCAGTCCTGCGTTGCGTCACCGCGTCCGCCGAGGAACGGCACCGATACGTCGTGGCCGGCATCGCGTGCCGCCTTCTCGACCGCCGCCGAACCCGCCAGCACGATCGCGTCGGCCAGCGACATATCGCCGCGCAGTTCGTTCAGCTTGGCCAGTACGAGGCTCAGCTGCTCGGGCTCGTTGACCGGCCAGTCCTTCTGCGGGGCGAGCGCGATACGCGCACCGTTCGCACCACCGCGGTGATCCGACCGGCGATAGCTTGACGCCGACGCCCAGGCGGTCTTGACCAGCTGGCCGATCGTCAGCCCGCTCGACAGAACGGCGTCCTTGAACGCGGCGACAGCTGCGTCCGACGGCGCGGTGCCTTCGGGAACCGGATCCTGCCAGATGAGCGTCTCTTCCGGAACCTCAGGCCCGAGGTAGCGAACGCGTGGCCCCATGTCGCGGTGCGTCAGCTTGAACCAGGCGCGCGCGAACGCGTCGTCGAGTGCCGACTGATCGTCGCGGAAGCGAAGTGCGATCTCGCGGAACTCGGGGTCCACCTTCAACGCCATGTCCGCCGTCGTCATCATCGTCGGCACGCGCTTATTGGGGTCGCGTGCGTCGGGTGCCATGTCCTCCGGCTCCGGATTGACCGGCTGCCACTGCTTTGCGCCGGCCGGGCTTTCGGTCAGCTCATACTCATATTTGAACAGCAGGCGCAGATAGTCGCCGGTCCACTTGGTCGGGTTGTTCGACCACGCGCCCTCGATGCCCGAGGTCGTGATATGACCCTGGCCAATCTCCTCGCTGTCGGTCAGCCAGCCAAGGCCCTGCATGTGCACGGCTTCCGACGACGGGCTCTTGAAATGCGGCGCCGGCTTCGCGCCGTGCGACTTGCCGAAAGCGTGGCCGCCCGCGGTCAGCGCGACGGTTTCCTCCGAGTTCATCGCCATCCGCTGGAAGGTCGCCTTCATGTCGCGTGCGGACTTGAGCGCGTCAGGCTCACCGCCCGGGCCCTCGGGATTGACGTAGATGAGACCCATCTGGATCGCAGCGAGCGGCCCTTCGAGCTCGGGCATGTCCTCGCTGATGCGAGTCTGCGCGCCCTCGTTGACCCAGAGTTCCTCTGCGCCCCAGAACGTATCGCCCTCGGACGCGAACACGTCCTTGCGGCCGCCGGCGAAGCCGAACACGGGTCCACCCATGCTCTCGATCGCGACGTTGCCGGCGAGGATGAACAGGTCGGCCCAGCTGATGTTCTTGCCGTACTTCTGCTTGAGCGGCCACAACAGGCGACGCGCCTTGTCGAGGTTGCCGTTGTCCGGCCACGAGTTGAGCGGCTCGAAGCGCTGCTGACCCGACGACGACCCGCCACGACCATCGGTCACCCGGTAGGTGCCGGCGGCGTGCCACGCCATACGGATCATGAACGGGCCGTAATGACCATAGTCAGCCGGCCACCAGGCCTTGCTGTCGGTCATCAGCGCGGTCAGGTCTGCCTTGAGCGCGGCATAGTCGAGCTGCTGGAACGCCTCGGCATAGTCATATTCGTCGCCCATCGGGTCGGGGGAGACGCCGTGCTGGTGCAGCATGTCGATCGGTAGCGCATCGGGCCACCAATCCTTGTTCGTACGACCCAGCAGCGATCGGGCCTTAACCTCGCCGCCACCCTGCGGACCCATGGGGCAACCGCTGCTCTTGGGCTGTTCGTAATCGGCCATCTTGGCGTCCTCTCTCAATGGGCATTACCGTCTTGCCATGAGGATGCAGGATTTAGAGGATATTTGTCCAATCGATTATTCGGGAATGACCGATCATATCCGTCGATCACAGAAGGCGGGTGAGCGAGCGACGGTATGTCGCCGACGTCCGCCACGGTGGCGGGGGAAATGCTACTCGGGCATGGAACTAGGTGACGGCGTGTTACGACAGGTGAGGGCGTAACCTCTAGATTTCGCTAGTATAACGGCGATGGAGCCTCCTCCGCTGGCAAAGGCCTGCCTGGCGTCCCCATGACGTACCGCACGCGGTCCATGCAGCCGCTTGCGCCGGTCTCGGACGGGTTGCGGCTAAGCCCCATGAACATGGTCTTCGCCGCTTCGCCAAAGTCGCTGGTCGGCTCGGCGTCAAGCACCTTTACGTTCCCTAGCGCACCCCAGGGCGCAATGTCATAGGAGACGATTGCCCATCCCTCGATCCCGCGACGGCGATAGTCGTTCGGGTAGATCAACCGCGGCGCGCGCGTCCACTCGCCGAGCGTCTGGCACGCTGCAGGCTGGGCCGGCATGCTCTCGCGGGCCGGCGGCTCGGGCGCGGCCATTGGATCGGCGATTTTCCAATAAGGGTAGAGGCAGCCGCGCCGCGCGCCCTTTCCAAACCGGGACTGTTCCACCGCCTGCCGCGAAGCGGCGTCCAGTAGGGGTGATCGCGAACCAGCCAAGCTACGGACGCGCACCGGCTTGCCGTCGGCGTCGATGTCGTATCCGACCATGCTCCAAAGCGGCTGCCCTGGCTTGCCTGCGATCGTAGTGAAATCGGGAAAAGCGCGATTGAGCAGCGCCGGTGTCGGGTCGAAGCATGTCGTGTCGGTGGGACGGATGCGCCGCCACAGCGCCTCGGGAGCGCGGGCCCCAGTCGGGAACACGGTGTAGGCCATCGCGATCTCCGCAGGGACTTCATCCAGCGGCACCTGGTCCGGCGTGAAGGCGATGGAGCAGTCGTTGCGGATCATGCCCGTCGCAAAGCGCGCGGCTGCCAGCGCAGGCAGCAGGTCGCCAGTGCTTTGCCCGAAGCGTTGCTCCTCGCGCGCAATGCCGAGCGGCCGTCCGGTCGTGTCGATACGGAAGATGACGCGCACTGGCGCTTGCTTCATCCCGCCCCAGCTCAGCGTAGGGAGCGGGTTGGGCGCCTGTGTCACCACGACCGGTTGCTCACCGCACATAGCCGATCCCGCGCGCCATATCGTCATCGTTGATTGCGCCGCACCCGGCCCGGCGGCGTGTATCCCGGGATAGTCGGGCGTCTGCGATTGCATTACAGGTGGCGGTGACGGCGGAACTGATGGCTTGATGCCCTGCGCCCCGGCGACGACCGATCCGGCGATCCCCAACGGCACCCACGACCACCGCGTGACGCTCATACCAACCCTCCTGTCGCCGACGCCTGACAGTACAGGTCGTATGCAGCAGCGATACTGCCATGCGTTTGGGCGACCGGCAACGTGCCGTCGATCATTGGCCGGTCGATACGGCGTTCATCGCCGCACGCTGACCCTGCTCTTACACCAGAAGATGCGGCCGAATTTAGGAACGGCGGCCCGTTGCCGTGACGGCGTGCTGCCGCCTTAGAGGTTGGCCTGGTCTTCCTCGCTCAGGTCGGCATCAGGGCCGTAATAGAGCTCCGCACAGGTCTCGCGCAGGCAGCCGCCCTCGATCTCGATGTCGTCGCGATAGGCGTCCCCGATGAACCCGAGCGTATCGACGTGCTTGGCCTCGAAATACATCGGATGCACGTCATTGCGGCCGGCGCCGTAGACAACGCGGCCAACCTTCGACCAGATCGACGCCATCGTGCACATGCCGCACGGCTGGAGCGTCGAGTATAGCGTAGCCCCGCGGAGCTCGAGTTCGCCGGTTTGCTCGCACGCGCGACGGATCGCCATCATTTCGGCATGCGCAGTCGCGTCGGGCAGCTCCTTGGTCTGGTTGCGTTCGGCGGCGATCACCTTGCCGTCCAGCACGATGACGCATCCGAGTGGCGAGGTTGAAGGATCGCACCCTTTCGAGCGCGCGACGTTGATCGCCATCTGCATCCAATGTTCGTCGGTCTGGGTCTGCATTACGTTTCTACCTGGCTGAAGTTGTCGTAAGATCTGGGGAGCCGAAGTGGTTCCTCCGTCAGCCACGCACTACTCTGAGAGTCGCCTCCGTCGGGTCGACCGGATCCATGACGAAAGCGCCGGTATCACGGTTCGCGACAAGCCATGCGACATGCGCCGCGGTGATGCGCTGGCCCGGCACCAGCCGAGGGACACCGGGCGGCGCGGGGGCGATCATCTCCGCCGCGATCCGCCCTGCCGAGGCCTCGTATGCGACCATCTCTGCGGGACCGAACAGCGCTGTAGGCCCGGACATCGCCATGTCGACGGACAGGGTGCCGATCCCGGGCACAGGCGAGATCGCCGGCAGGATGGAGGGATCGGACGCGAGCTGCTTTACCAGATCCTGCAAGCCGCGGACGAGCGTGCGGAGGTCGGACCTGGTCGTACCCAGCGACAGAACCGCGAGAATATGCCGGGCGTCCGACAGCCCCATGCTGATCCGGTGATGCTTGTAGAGCCAGTCGTCGACGGCATATCCCGATACGCCCAGCGCCGAGACGTCGATCAGGACCTTGGTGACATCCAGATCACCGTCCGGTGGCAGATCGCCATGACCGAACACGCGTAGCGGCGCGATACCCGCAATCTTCTTGCGCACCCGTTCCGCAAGCTTGATGACGCCAGCCCACATCTGCTCACCGTTCAGCGCATGGTCGCGCCGAGTCGCATCGAGCGTGGCAAGGATCGGCACCGACGGGCTGGTGGTCTCGAAAAGTTCATAGGCCATCCAGAGACGCTGGCGATCGACCAGGTTGCCCTTGGCGACGATCACCGAACCTTGAGCGAGCGCTCCCATCGTTTTGTGTGCGCTGTAGACGGCGATGTCCGCCCCCTTGGTAAGCGGGTCGTCCGGCAGACCTTCGCAGAACGCGAACGCTCCGCCCCAGGCGGCGTCGACGATGAGGGGAATGCCGTGATCGTGACAAACAGAAGCAAGCGCCGCTATGTCACTCGTGACGCCATAATAAGTGGGGCTGACGACGATGAACGCCTTGGCAGTCGGATGCGCCGCCAGCGCCGTGCTGAGCGCCTGAGGCTCGACACCATGCTCGATGTCCCATGCTTCGTCGATCTGTACGGGCACGATGACGGCATCAAGCCCCGTTGCTAGCGCATAGGTGCGCTCGGCTTTATGAGCGTTTGCGGCGATCAATATGGTGTCGCCCGGCCCGGCGACGGACGCCATTGCGGTGTGAAGGCTTTGCGTGGACCCGCCGGTTACGAACCGGCAGAAATCGGCATTCCACGCCTCTGCCGCAATCTCGTGCGCCCGTTGAAGCGCCAGCTTGCCCTCGGTACGATCGTCGAGCCCCTTGGGAGTAAGCACGTCCGCTTGGAACACGCGCTTGCCGAGCAGTGCCTTCATCCCGCTGGGAATGACCGAGCCCTGATTGTGGCCGGGTGCGCCGAAGCCCACCACCGGCCTCTTTTCAATAGCTGCCAGTGCATCCGCCAACGGCGCGCTCTTCTGATCCATGCCCATCCCTCTCCTCATCGAGTGGGCTAAACGCACGGCCACCTGAAAGCCTCATGAGGCGCGTTAATCTTCTTTACTAAACAAGCAGTTATATGTTGGCAGCGGCCTCGAGCCTGTTCGCCAACCCCGCGTGAATTTCAGCGTTTGCCGGATGCGGCAACACCGTCATCGCGATACTAGCCGGACGTTGGAGCGGCCATATCGCTCGGTTGACACGCTTCCGAGGCCGCGGAGCGAATTGGCACGACAGAGGGGCAAAATGCCCAACCCGTATTGATCGGAAAGGAAGGCATTTCACAGTAACGGCACCGATCGAGCGGCGGCCGATGCCGTTTGCATCAGAAACGTCGGCGGATCGTGCCGAACACCTGCCGCGGCGATCCCGCTTGCAGCGTGTTGTTGAGCGAGGCCGCGGTGTTGAAGAACTGGCCCGAGCCGAGCGCAGCGATGTATTTCTCGTTGGTCAGGTTCACCGCGTTGACCTGAATCTCGACGCCGGCCAGCGCGCTGCTCGCCGGGAAGCGATAGCCGACTGCGGCGTCGAACAGCGCATAGCCCTTGACCGTCACGTCGCCGGTATAGGTGACGTTGCGCCGCGAGGTGTAGGCGCCCGCGACGTTGCCGAAGAACATGCCGTCATCGTAATTGATCTCGCCCTTGGCGAGGTGCGCGGGGGTGTCGACGGTGCGGACGCCCTTGGTAGGCACGAATGAAGCGCCGTTGACGGTGTCGTCGTCATAGGTGCTGTCGTTGTACGAATAGGAGGCGATCAGCGAGAGCGGGCGGGTAACTTGATAGGTCGCGCCGATCTCAACGCCGCGGCTGGTCACGCTGCCGACGTTCTGCAGGATGCTCGGGTTGCCAAGGATGTTCGCGCCACTGAACGCCGCGAGCAGCCGGTTCTTGAACTTGACGTCGTAGCCCGCGATCACGCCGCGCAAGCCGCCAAGATCGAACCGCCAGCCCGCCTCGACCGTGCGCGAGGTTTCGGGCTTGAGCGTATCGCGGATCGCCTCGAAGCCCGCCTGCGTCGTGCCGAAAGGTCCGCGGAACGAACTGATATAGGCGCGCATGTTTTCGGCATAATTGGCGAAAAACTCTTGCCGTCCGAGTCTGTAGGTCGCGCCGACCTGAGGCTGGAACCAGTCCTTTGCCGCGATCCTGCCGTTGATGAACGGCGTGCCGAACGTCGTCGTGATGCCGTTGGACACGCGCGTTCCCTTGAAGCCGCCGGCGATCGTCAGCGCGTCGAGGATCTTCCAGCTGTCGCTGACGAAATACTGGTTGGTGACGGTGGTGAGGTCGGTCAGGAAGTCGCTGCGGAACGGATTGGCGAGGAAGTCGGTGACGTCGGGGCGGTTCGTCAGGCTGGCGGCATAATAATTGCGGTCGGTGCTGGCGCGATTGTCCTCGTGCCAATAGCCGAACTGCAGCGTGTGATCGCCCAGCCGCGCGGTCGCGTTGGCGATGCCACCGTCGCGCTTGATGCCATATTCGGTGGTGCGAACCGACAGCGCGAAGCCATCGGGCGAGAATACCGCCGGGGTGTAGATGCCGCCGCTGCCCTTGTCGTAATGGTGGTAGTAGGTTGCGGTCGTATCGAGCCAGTCCGCGATCGGCATGTCGAGCGTCAGGGCACCGAGCCAATCGCGACGCACGCCGCCGCTGTCGTAATAGGTATCGTTTACGTTGGTGTACGGCGTCGGGAACACGACACCCGCGGTCGGGAAGGGCAGTGCCCGATTGGCGGCGCGCGCGGTCTGGTTCGCACTCACCTGGGACAGCCGGATGGCGGTCGCATAGTCCGGCCGCAGGAAGTCGAGCCCGTAACCGATCCGGTCCAGCGTTGCCGGCGACAGATCGGCGTAGTTGCGCTCCTTGTGGAGCGAGTAGTTGAGCCAGCCGGTCAGCGTCGCGTCGCCAAGCGTCTGGACGATCTTGCCGTTCACCTTTGTATCAGACTGGTTGCCATACCCCTTCCACTTGCTCGCGTCGTGGACCACGCCGGAGACCGACAGCAGCGTGCCCGTCGACAGCTTCCCACTGTCGAGCCGACCGTAAAGGTGCACAGTGTCGTACATGCCGTAGGTCAGCGCCACCTCGCCGCCCATCACCTGCGACGGCGCGCGAGAGACGAACTCGAGGTTGCCACCCAGATTGCTTGTCGAAGCGATACCGAGCGAGCCGGCGCCCTGCGACACGTCGACGCGCGCGATATTCTCGGCGGCGATCGCACGGCTGATGTGCAGGCCGTTGTGCCCGTTGTAGAACATGTCGCCAAGGGGGACGCCGTCGAGCGTATAGCCCATCTGGCTCTGGTTGAAGCCACGCACCGACAGGCGCGTGCCGAGCTCGTAGCTGCCAAACGGGTCGGAACTCTGGAGCGCGACGCCGGGCAGGCGGGCGACGGCCTTCAGCGGCGAGCTGCCCGGTGGAAGGATTTCGATCGCCTTGCGGGAGACGGTCTGTTCCTGGCGGACTTTCCCTGTGCCGTAGACGACGATCTCACCGTTCGTGTCCGGTGCGTCCTGCGTGGGCGCGGCGTCGGGCGACGTTTGGGCAAGGGCAGGGCTGGCGACAGCCAGCATCGCGCTTGCCGAGGCAAGCAAAAGCGTTTTCGAAATCACTGGGGTTCCCGCCTGGTGAGACTGTGGAGCGTCACCGCTCAAGCAGTGATCGTTGCCGCCCGACTAGGTTCGATTGAGGACGCTTTCATTACGACGACGCTACGGAATTGTGACGTTCGGGCCGATTGTCACGAACCGGTCACGTGCCGCCGATAGCGCGGTGGCCATCATGGCCGGTTCGGATATCTTTTGGCATCGTCGCGCGCTCATCGGCGCGATGGCGTCGCTTGCGGTGCTGCCGACGATCGGAATCGATGCCGGTGCGCGGGCTTACACTGATCCGTTCGCACTCGGTGTCGCTAGTGGTGATCCTAGCGCCGACGGCTTCGTGCTGTGGACACGGCTCGTCGGCGCGCAGCTCGAGCCGTTGCAGGCAGCGGCCGTCATGGTACGGTACGAGATCGCAACCGATGCCGCGTTTCGCAGGATCGTGCGGACCGGGAGGGGCCTGGCGCACCCCGAACGGGCGCATGCAGTGCATGTCGAGATCGTCGGGCTGCCCGCCGGGCGTCCCTATTGGTACCGTTTCCATGCGCTCGGTGCGACGAGCCCGGTCGGTCGCGCGGTGACGGTGCCACGGATTGCGGACCGGTTGCGGCTTGCGGCGACGTCATGCCAGCACTGGGAGCAGGCGCAGTTTGGCGTCTACCGCGATATCGTCGCGGCCGAGCCAGACATGATCCTGCAACTTGGCGATTACATCTACGAACAAAGCTATCCCGACGTCCCGCGCGTCCGCGCTTTCGGCGCGCCTGAGCCGCGCGACCTCGAGGGCTACCGACGCCGCCATGGGCTCTACAAGACGGATCCAGATTTGCAGGCGGCCCATCGCGCATGTCCGTGGGTGGTGACGTGGGACGATCACGAGGTGCTGAACGATTATGCCGGGCTTGCCAATCGCGAGGGCCTGCCGCCAGCACTGTTCGCGTCCCGGCGTGCCGCGGCGTCCCAGGCCTATTTCGAGCATATGCCGATCCGCCCGAGCCTGTGGCGCGGACGGCGTGAGGCTCAACTGTATCGTGCTGTCGACTGGGCGGAGCTCGCGTCGCTCTCGGTGCTGGATACGCGCCAATATCGCAGCGCGCCGCCCTGCGCTGCGCCGAACGTTGCGCGCAATGTAAGGCTTGATGCCTGTGCGGACGCCGCGGCGCCGTTTCGCACGATCATGGGCGATACGCAGGAACGCTGGCTATCCAACCGGCTGGGGGGTGAGACGCGTCCTTGGACGCTTGTCGCGCAACAGGTCTTTTTCGCGCCGCTGTGGCTCGACGGCGCGCACCGGTCGACGTTCAGCGATCAATGGGATGGCTATGCCGCCAACCGAGACCGAGTGCTGCGCGAAATGACGCGCCCAGCCGTACAGAATCCGATCGTCCTGAGTGGCGACGTGCACTCCTTCTGGGTCAATGATCTCGATGGTCCGAGCGGTTCGGCGATCGGCAGCGAGATTGTCACCTCGGCGCTCGCCGCCGCGTCGCCGCCAGCGGGTCGGTTTGGCGAGGTCGAACGCAATAATCCGCATATACGCTTTCACGATGTCGAGCAGGCAGGCTGGGTGAAGCTGGATATCGACCGCTCCGCGCTACGAGTCGAGATGCGGATGATCGCCGATCGCGGGGCCGCTCGCAGCGCCGCACGATCGTTAGCCACGTTTGTGACGCAGTCGGGCTCAAGAAGGATGGAACGGGACTAGTCTACGCCAGGACGATGGTCGGATGACCAACGCTCGATGACGAGAACTTCGAACGCGAGCGGCAATGTCCGGGTTTGAGTCGACCATTTCAGCCGCAATGGGCGAGCTCGATCTTGGCTCAGCCATGAGGGAATTCACGTCTAGGTTCAGGACCCATCGATGTAAGAGGCGCGATCTGACTCAGGCTCGGTGAGGAAAGTCGGTATAACCGACCAGCGTTTGCTGACGGACCAGACGATGGCAAGCCTGCGACCATAAGTGCATCTGCTCGAGACCATGGCAAACCGTGAGGTAAAAGGTTGTAAGCCAGGGGGACGAACGGCGGCCATCGTAAAACCGGAAAGGCAGCTTTGGAGCGATCGTCTACGGGACGCTGACGTTTGCAGGTGGAGCGCGGCAGGCCGCTACCCCGCGCGGCGGGTCGGCGCGTGAAAATCCGCAGGCTTGTCTGCGATCCAGCGCAGGAAGCGACCGATATCCGGCCGTGCCTTCAAAACCGCGACGTCCGCGAATGTCGTGGCCAGCTCCTGGTTGGAGACGCTGGCATGGATGATGCGGTGACAGATCGGATGGACTGGCATGACCTCCGTACCACCGCGGCTCTTCGGTATCCGGTGATGCCATTCGACTTTTTTACCGAGGGGGCGCTCGCACAGTCCGCACCGCCCGATGTCCTCGGCGGCCGTCATCCGAGCCTCTGCCTCGACCAGACCCGCTATCCGTTTCACCCGTCCGCCCATCGACGGAATATGGTGGATTGCAATAGAATAACCAGCGGCATCAGAGCCTTGTCAGGCGCCCCACGACATAATTCGCCGCAGCTTCGATCGTATCGCGATCCACCAGAAATAAGTGAAGCCGCGGGACTTGTGGCGCAGGCGGAACCAGTAGAATCGCCTGATGCCGGCATGCGTGGTCACCGGCCGCGTCAGGTCGAAGCGTACTGCCAGAATGTCGTCCACGATGGCACGAAGCGCGCGCCGGTCGGAGAAGAGATATTTGGCGTACAGCGCACCGTCGCCAAAGCTGTAGCCCGCCAGCAACCGGGTCTCATCGTCAACATCGCGACGCCCGTGGTGATGGTCGACGACCATCCGCGGGTCATAGAGCACCGCAACGCCAAGGCCTGCCGCACGAAACAGAAAATCCGTATCTTCGGCCGCTATGAATGGCGCACCGGCGCCGAACCGTTCGTCGAAGCATCCCGTCAATCGTCGGACATCCGCGGTGAACGCCAGATTTGCCCCCATGACGAAACCACCCGGAAACCCTTGCGAGGGCGCGACCATCGGGTGATCTTCGAGCTTGATGGTGACGGGGAGATCGGCAGGGTTGCCCAGCAGGATCCGGCCGCCAATGATCGCCGGTCTGCTGACCCTTTCGAACGCGTCGCAGAGCGCTGAGAAATAGTTTTCATGTAGGACGCAATCGTCATCGGTCATGGCCACGATGCGTCCTGTGCAGCGCGCTAGCCCCGTATTGCGGGCCCGGGCCAGCCCTGGATGCGGCTCGTGGACGAGATGGACGGAGAAAGGCTGCATCGCCTGCCATTGCGCCAATCGCCGCGGGGTATCGTCGATCGAGCCATTGTCCACCAGGACGATTTCCACGGCGAGGTGGTCGGCATAGGCTGCCGCCCGCTCCACGGACTCGAGCGTCGACGCTAGCGAGCTTGCCCGATTTCGCGTGCAGACGAGGAGACTGACGTCGATCGCCTGCGTCACGTTGCGCCGATGCGCTGCTTGGCCAGGACCAGGGCCTGTTCGCTCGTCGTCGCCCTCGTCACGATCGCATCTGGCCCGGCCCAAGCGTCCAGATATGCTGCGATCTTGCCGTATTCGTTGTCGAGCACGACGTGGGGGATACCAAGCAGGTCCGCGATGATGTGGCCGTGCAGCCGATCCGTCACGACGACCCGGCCCTGCGAGAGCAGCCGCAGCCCCCGGTCGACGCGGGCGACGGCTTGCGCCTCACGCGCCGTCGCGCTGCTCCCGAGCGGCAGATCGGCATCATCCTCGAGCCAGTCGACGACGGTCGCTCCATCCTCCGACGGTACCGCATAGCCCTGCCGTTCGTCATCGGTGCGCATCAGCATCAGCACGTCGCCCTGCGGCGCGCCACGCAGTTGTTCGCCCAAAGCATAGGCCGAGTCCGGTGCGAGGTGCGACGAGCATGACAAATGCTGGCGCGCGAAGTCCAGGCTGCGGGCATCACGGACGTAGAGGACGAAGTCCGGATGGTCGGCGACGAGCCTGGCGAAGCGATCGACCTGCGCCGGCACGCGAAAATGGATCGACTGGGGGAGCTGTACGACGGTTCGGTCGCGCACCGTCGCGAGGATATCCTCGCGGAACAGCTGGTGATGCGGCCAGATGTCGCCAAGGTTTCCGCCGCCATGCAGGAACAGGACGCCGTCGGGGCAGGCATCGCGAAAGGCATCGAGGTCGAAATCGTGCCAGGTCGAGACGTAGCACGGATCGCGTCCCGTTATCTGCCGCAGCAAAGCGAGTTCGCCAAGCCAGATCGCGCTGTCGCCGACATTCGCATGGTCTGGAAAGTCTACCAGCGCGTAGCGTGACCCGATCGCGACATGCGTTCGATAGAATGCGGCGAGAATGGCGCGCTGCTCGCCCAGATGCTTGGGGGCCGTCATGCACACGATCCTCATTCGGCCGCCGCGGCTTTCTCGGTGGCCGCGAGCCGGTCTTCGAGCAAGCGGATGACGGTCGCGGTATTGGCATAGGGCTGGTGGCTCTGCTGCCCGGTCAGCGCAAGATCGGCGGCGTCAGGCCGGCGCAGGATGCGGATCGGCCGCCCCGGCGTCATGTCGATCAGGTCCATGAGGCGGAAGGCGTGCAGCCAGTGACCCATCGTCCGATAGCCCCATTTTGTCTCGAACAGCTCGGCGTTGCGCACGACGCTGTCGAGATGGTGGACCGGCGGCATGTGGTGGGGGTGGTATTGGTGATAGGCCAGCGCACCCTTGACCCAGGCGATCGGGATGCCCGCCTCGTCGATCGCCTTGCCGAAATCGGTATCCTCGCCGCCATAGCCGACATAGCGTTCGTCGAAACCGCCTAGCCCGAGGAATGTCGCGCGCCGCATCGCAAAGCTCAGCGACCAGAAGCAGCGATAGTCGGTGCAAATCTCGATACCCTGGGGCGGGGGGCCGCGGCGGTCGGAATGCTTGACCGCGATCTCGGCGAACCGGTCATACGACCAGTCGCCGGCGGTCGCACCGCCCGGCAGATACAGCACCTCGCCCATCAGCAACCCGTCGAACCCGGCGAGGAACCCGGCATAGTCCGCGACCAGAGTCGGCGTCGGGATGCAATCCATGTCGAGGAAGACGATGACCTCGCCGGTCGCGACGCGGGTGGCGGCGTTGCGCGCCGCCGCAAGGGGGAGCGCATCGGCGACGATCTGGATCTGGCGGATCGGGAACGGCGCGTCGGGGAGCACGTAGAGCTCATCCTGCATGACCGCGACGATCAGCTCGGTCGGCATTAGCGTCTGGCGCGTCAGGCCAAGCACGACATTGACGAGATGGTCGGGGCGCCCCTTGCCCAGGGTTACGACGGAAACTTCGGTCATGGCGATAGCTCTGCTTGGAATTGGGGGACGCGCGGCGACGGGCGACGGTCGATCAGTGCGCGTGAAGCGGGTAGAACCGTTCCTCGAAGATCCGTTCGGTCCGCGCGGACATCGCCTCTACGCCGCCGAACTGGAAGCCGAGTTGCGACCCGTATGCGGCGCAGGCGGCGATACGCCGCGCACGCGTTTGGGGCGTGAGCTGTTCGATCACCGCGGGCATGGCGGCAACGCGGTCTTCGCGGTCGGCATAAGGCCAGTCTTCCCATAACAACACGGTAAGATCGGCATAGGATCGCCGTATCGCGTCCAGAACGACATGATGGTCGACATGGTTGCCGAGGCACAACGGCCCCAGCACAATATCCGGCTTTTCCGCCGCAAAAAGCTCGACCAGTGCCGCCGCGAGATCGTCGACGATCCGGTCGTCGGGCAGGCGTGCCGCGAACAACATCTTTGCCGAGGTGTAACCGCGGTGGGGCGCCTCCAGGAACGGCAAATGGATCGCGCGCGAACCCAGTGCCCGGCACGCAGCAAGATCCTCGCCACGGCGCAGCGCCATATAGTCGATATCGGCGCCCAGCCCCTTGTCGAGCTGGCAGGCGAGCGCGAACCCGGTTGGCTGCGCAACGTTGCCGGTGAAGCACGTCGCGACGGTAACGTCCCAGCCCTGGTCGAATCGCGACGCCAGCAGCCCGCCTGCGGAGAAGGCCGCGTCGTCCAGATGCGGCGATATCGCGAGCAGCCTCATCGATCGCTCACAACAGATGTGGTTCGCTGCGGAAGCGGCAGGGGGTCATCGGCAGGGTCGGATCGAAGCCGGTTTGCGGATGGCCCCTCAGGTCGCGGTAGAGGCCGGCGATCTGCTGCCCGACCGCGTCCCAGCTATAGACCCGGCGGCATTCTTCCAGCGCCGCGGTCGCCAGACGCGTGCGCAGGCTGGTATCGGTGATGATGCGAGTCAGCGACGCCGCGAGCGCAGGCACATCGCCGGGATCGGTCAGCAGGCCGTTCTCGACGTCGCGGACGCAGTCGACGACGCCGACGGCGTGGCACGAGACGACCGCGAGCCCGCACGCCATCGCTTCGACGATGGTGTTCGAGAACCCCTCGGCATAGGTCGGCGAAACGAATACGTCATGCGCGCGGTAGAGTTCGGGGACCGCGTCATAGTCGGCATAGCCGCTGAACGTCACGCGTTCGGTGAGCGCCAGCTCTGTCGCAAGCGCCTGGGCGGGGTCGACGTCGGGACCGATGCCGGAGATGGTCGCGTGCCAGGCCCCGCCTACGTCCGGTAGCGCGCGGAGGAAGTCGAGCACACCTTTGCGACGATCGACGCGGCCGTGATAGAGCAGGCGGACCGGACCTTCGGGCGCGGTCGTCGATGCCGGCGTGAAATGGTCGGTGTCGACCGCCCCCGGCACGATCGTGAACCTGTCGAGCGCGGTGCCGAGCCGGTCGTGGACTTCGCCTGCGAAACTGGCGCCACCGATCAGCAGCGCGCCGGCATGGTCGAGCACGCGCACCATCGCGAGCCGGTGCGTCTCGCAGCACGAGCCGACCCAATGCCCGTCGCCGCCCTGGATCGACACGACGCAGGGTAGACCGAGACGCTGGGCGGCAATCATCGTCGCCCAGCCGGTCGGATAGCCATATTGCGCGTGGAGCAGGTCGAACGGATGGAGCGAATGCTCGCGCGTAATCGCCTCGACCATCGCATCGATATCGCGTTCGAAGTCGCCGCCGTCCTGTTCGCCGAGCGCCTCGAGGCCGACGACGCGCACGCCCGGCACCAGGGGCGGGGGGCCGCCGCCATAGACGCGGGCGCGTGCGGGATCGCCGTAATATTGGCTGATCATCGTCACGTCGTGGCCCGCGGCGAGGAGCTGCCGCAACAGGTTGATCGCGTAGATCGACATCCCCGATATCGCCGGGAAAAACCGGCGCGAGACGAAGCAGATCCGCATCAGGACAGCGCCGCGCGCAGATAGGCGATCGACTCCGGAATGGCCTGATGCGCGCGCGGACTCTCGCGCGACAACTCGACGCAAACCAGCTTGTCGAAGCCGATCGACTCCAGCGCGGCAAGGATGGCGGGAATGTCCATG
This sequence comes from Sphingomonas sp. BK036, assembly GCF_004216825.1. NCBI lineage: Bacteria > Pseudomonadati > Pseudomonadota > Alphaproteobacteria > Sphingomonadales > Sphingomonadaceae > Sphingomonas > Sphingomonas sp. BK036. The sequence goes on from NZ_SGXR01000005.1 coordinate 110,667, forward strand.
TCGCCTTGCCCAAACGGCAGATGCGTATGATCGCCGCGACGCATGTCCTCGACCGCGACGGTACCGAGGCAGTCGGCATAGGCGCGCACCGCGGCGTCGGGGGCGATGTCCTGCGTGACGAGGCAATGGCCGGTGTCGAGCGCGAGACGCAGGTTCGGATGGCGGCGCGCGAGCCGCGCATAGTCTTCCACCGTCTCGATCAGCATGCCGGGTTCTGGCTCGAGGCTGACCGGAATGCCGGTCCGTGCCGCATGCTCGACGACCTTGCCGAGCCCCGAGTCGAGCCAGTCGAGCGCATCGTGCCGGGCGACACCGGGTTTCGGCACACCCGCCCAGAACGACACGGTCTCGGCATTCAGGATCGCGGCGACCTCGAGCGCGCGGGCGAGGAACGCGACCCGCCGCTCACGCCCTGCGGGGTCCGCCGTGACGAGCGTCGGTTCATGCTTGTCGCGCGGGTCGAGCAGATAGCGTGCGCCGGTCTCGATCACCGATCCCAGCCCCAGCGACCGGAGCAGCGCGCCGACGCGCTCCGCCTCGCGCGACCAATCGTCGGCAAAGGGATCGAGGTGGTGATGGTCCAGCGTCAGCGCGACGCCGTCATAGCCCGCGTCCGCGATCAGGTGCAGCGCGTCGTCCAACCGGTGGTTGGCCGCCCCGTTGGTGTTGTAGGCGTATCGCAGCGTCATCGTGTCGCCTCCGTCTCGAGGCTCTGTTCGGACCAGGCGACGTGATGCGCCTCGGGTTCGCGGTAGAGCGGATAGAGCGGGCCGACGATCTCATCCGCCAGCGCGGTATCGAAGAAGGGCTGGCCGCCCAGCCGTGCGATTGCTTCGTCCGTCAGGCGGACGGGCCGGCGCGTCGCGGTCGCCTCGCCGCCGAAGCTGATGAGCGGGCTGTCGAGCGCGACCAGCTTGGCGACGTTGCGTTCGCCGATCCGGTAATAGCTCATCGTCTCGACTTCCATGCCCGGCACGATCACCTTGACGACCGCGACGCTGGAATCCGCGGGGGACATGTCGACGTAGAGAATGTCGAACCCGGCCGTCTCGACCGCCTCCCGCGCCAATTGGCCGCGCGCGCGGGCATAGGGGACGTCGGCACGGGGCAGCTCGGCAAAGGCATGGCGGCTGCGCTCGGCGAGCATCGTCCCGGCAAGCCAGTCGCGCAGGGTCGCGGCGTCGACGTCGGTCCAGCGCTGCATTTCCGTGAATGCGCGGCTGTCGCTCGATTTCGCCGCGCCGCCGGCCTGCGCCATGAACCGGTCGATATAGCCGCGCGGCGCGATTGTCTCGGCAAGCGCCATCGGGCCGTGCGCGAACGCCTTGCGCGCGCGGCTGGCGGCGTATTCGGCGATCGCCTTGGCCAGCGCCTGCACCGCGTCGGGATGCGCCGCCTCGCCGCACGCCGTCGCCATGATCGGCACCGCGGGCTCGCGCGCATCGACACCGACGCAATAGACGTTGGCGAGCCCGAACTCGTCGGTCGCGAATTTGGGGATCACGCGGACGTCGGCGGCCGCGAACCGGTTTATCAGGTCGCCGATCTCGGCGGGCAGGCATTCGGGCAGGTCGATCGCGACGCCGCGGTCGAGCGCGCGGAACAGCAACCCGTTGCCGTCGCGCTGAAGAATCTCGCACAGACCGTGGCCGATCGCCCAGTCGAGGTCCGGCCCCGCGCCCATCCCGTTGGAAATGATCGTTGTGAACGGCACGTAGCCAGGGGCCAGTTCCTTCGCGGAATAAGCGGCGAGGTCGATCGGCACGAGGACGCTCGAGCCGTCCGCCCACCGCCTGGCCTCGACCCAGTCGAGCGACGTCTCGCGGCCGACCGGGGACCCAGCGGGCAGGCACAGCGTCAGCGGATCGGCGATCCCGCGTTCGCCGCGTTCGCGAACGAGGTCGGCATAGCTGCCATGCGTCTTGCCGCGCGCGGACAAGGTCAGCGTCGGCCAGACCATCTCGGCGATCTCGCCCAACGCGCCGAGGATCGCGGCCTCGTCGGTCGCACCATAGCCGACGCCGTAGGGCATGATGCCGTCGAGGTCGGTGGTTTCGGGGAACAATGCGACCACCCAGACCGGGATGCCGACACGGTCGATGCCGTCGATCGGAAACGCGACGATGTCGCCTGCGGGAAACGCGTCGAGATACAGATGGCAGGCCGCGTTCAACTGTTCGGGCAGGCCGGTGATCGTGCGGGTCATAGCGGGATCCTCTTCACGCCCGGCGCACGGGCCAGCGCCTCGTCGAGCACGGCGACGGCGACATCGCGGCCGACTTCGGGGGCATATTCGAACGGAGTCAGGACGGCATCGAACGCCAGCGGCGCGATCACCGCGCGGTAATGGCGGATCTCTCCGTGCGTCAGCGGGATGTCTTTGTGGAACGCCTTGTGGCTCGAGATTGCGTGGCTGACCCCCGCTTCATCCTGGTCGATCTTGAACATGTCGCCGCAGAACAGGCGCTTGCCGACCGCGTCATGAAGTGCCGCCTGACCTTCGTAATGGCCGCCGACGTGATGCAGCGTATAGCCCGGCGCGATCTCCAGGACGTCGTCATAGGGCGTCGTGACCCGGAACGCCTTGGTCATGCCGAGGTCGTCCTTGTGGATCGCCAGCATCTCCGGGTTGCAGTCGCGCTGGAGTTGGAACAGCGCTCCATAGCCATGCGCGTGACTGGCGGCGAGATAGCGGATGCCGCCAAGCCGCGCGATCTGGTCGAGCATTGCGGGCGAATAATAGGGGGCGGCCTCGAAGGCGATATTGCCGCCCTCACGCACGATCAGCCAGCCGGTACCGCCGAGCCCGAGATGCGGCGTGGTCGTGAACGCCCAGAGATCGTCGGCAACCTGACGCCAGCTGCCGTCATGGCTTGCCGCAACGTCCTGCTCCGGAAGGAAGCGCCAGCCGTCCTCGGGCAGGTCGTTGCGCGTGTCGTTGCAGACCGGGCAATCGGCGGGCGCGAAGTGTCGCTGCCAGAAGCCGCAATGGGCGCAGGCATACCAGTTCAAAGGCACGATCGCGCCTCGCTATAGGCGGCGTCGAATAGGCGCATCAGCGACAGGTCCCGGTCAATGGAGAAATCATGCGCGTCGCCGCGGACGGCGGCGGCGAACGCGGCGGCCTGCGCGGCAAAGGGCGACAGCGCGGCGTCGAAGGGCAGGGCGGTCTCGTCCCCGGTGCGCGCGCAACGCCGGATCACGGTGCCGCCCTCGGTCTGGCCCATCGTGTCGGTCGCGACCAGCAAGCCGTCCTCGCCGAGGATCTCGAGCCGACGGCGCGGCAGCACCTCAGGGCAGTTATAGGCGACATGGCTCTGGACCAGGATGCCGCCTGCGGTGCGCCCCGACAGGATGCCGCCATCGTCGACCGGATAGTCGTGAATACGCCGTTGCAGGTCGATGTGCAGGCGCGCGAGCGGTTCGTCGACGAGCATTGCCGCCAGATCGAGGCCGTGCAGCGCAAGGTCGATGACCGCGCCGCCGCCGGCTGCGGCCGGATCGGCGCGCCAGTTGCATCCGCCATCGCCAGCGGTCGGCGACCAGCTTGGATCCACCCAACACGCGTAGACGATGCGCACCGCGATCGGTCGGCCGATCACCCCGTCGCGGATCGCCTGCGCCATCGCGCGGTGCGCGGGGTGATGGCGCTGGTCGAACGCGGTGCCGTAGAGATGTCCCGCGACGGCTGATCCGATGGCCTCGGCATCGTCCAGCGTCGCGGCGATCGGCTTCTCGCAGAGCACCGGAACGCCCGCTGCGACCGCCGCGCGGACCGGGTCGGCATGGAGGTTGTTGGGCGTGGCGACGTAGATGCAGTCGAGCTCGGCATCGGCCAGCATCACCTCGGCGGTATCGTAGGCGAGGATACCGCCCGACATCGCGCTGGCCTGCGCCATCGGCGAGGGGTCGGCGATGGCGACCACGGTTCCGCCCGATGCCGCGATCCCCGGCGCCATATAGTCGCGCGCGACCCAGCCGAAGCCGACGATGCCCCAGCGCATGCTCACCACCGTGCCGGCAGGTCGAGGACGCGTCGGTTCCGCGCTGCATCGCCGGTATCCGACAGCCATGTGGCCGCTGCGCCATATTCCGCGCGGTAGCGATCGGAGGGCCAACGCGGCGTGTCGGCATCGAGCAACGGGTTGGGTACCAGAACCGCATCGCTGACCGGCATCGCCAGCCCACCGGTCAGCGACCGGGGCGCACCGCCGTCCGGTTCGACGATCGACCAGGCCTCGATTGCGGGATCGTCGGACCACCGGGTCGGGGCGGGTACATCCCCCGCCAGCAACGCGCGCCGCAACTCGCGCTCGTCATAGACGCTGGCATCGGGGAACAAGGCTGCCCAATCGGCGCCGGCACGTGCGGGTCCCAGCGCTCCGCCCGCGACGGCGGCGTTGTGGATATGGCTGACGGCGAGCACGCCGCCGGGCGCGACGGCCTCGCGCAACAGGTCGGCGATACGGGGCTGATCGGGCAGGAAATAAAAGGCGTCGTGACACGCGACCAGGTCGAAGCGCTGCGCCGCGACCGGCCACTGCGCCGCGGCGTCGAACACGACATAGTCCGCGGCGGGCGCCACCCAATGCTTGGCGAGCCAGCATTTCGAGAACACGACGTCCGCGCCGACGCACGCGACGCCGCGCGCCGACAGTTCGCGGAGATAATGCCCGATCCCGCAGGCGAGCTCGAACGCGGTGTCGGGTTGCCGCCAGTGCGCCTCGACCAGCGCGAGGCCGGCGAGATAGGTCGGGTCGCTCCAGCGATGCGCGAAATAATCGGCCACCGGTCCCATCCGGAGCAACGCCATTGCCGCGCGCAGCGACAGCGTGTCGCGCTCGCGCACCAGCTGCTTCAGCTCGCCGAGATCGGTCGCGGGGCCGGTCCACCACGCATCCTGGTCGGTCAGCAACGCGACGAGCGCATCGTCGGGGCAGCCCGCATCGAGATGGTCGAGCGCCACCGCCACCAGACCTTCGCTGTCGGTCCGCAGATACGGGATGCCGTCGACCACCGGCCAGCGCTCGCCGGGGGCGGCGAACGAATGCGGCGTATCCGCGATCAGCGGCCGTCCGGAAAGCGGCGAGCGATAGGTCACAACAGACCGACGTCGCTCAGCACGCGGTCGTGGAACGTCTTGACCGGTCCGGCATGGACGAGCTCATAGGTGTGAAGGACGCTGTCCATCGTTGCCGACGCGGCGCGGAGATGCTGTTCGATCTCCAGCACCCGATCGAGCACATCGGCGGCATGGAACGCGCGGGCCGCCGGGGTGGCATCGCCGGCGATCGGCGCGATCGCCGCGCGGACCTGTGCCGCGACCGCCGGGTCGAGCATCGCCATCGCCTGTTCGCGCGCGGCATCGATCACGCGGTCGAGCAGGTCGCCGAGCAGCACCTCGCCGGTAAACCCCGCATCGGGCATCGCGGCATTGTGGAAGTGATGCGCCATCGACGCGAGAAACACCTCCGCCGGATCCGCGCCATAGCCGGGCGCCGCGAGCACGCCGTACACCGCGACGATCAGGCAATGCTCGGCATGGTTTTCGGCGGGCTGGAGCAGCAGGCGCGGTCGCCCCGGACAGGTGACGCCCGCGCGCGGCTGGGTCGCGAGCTGCGGCACGAACCGCGGCACCGGCCCGGCCGCCGGCGCCCCGTCCGGCAGCGCATTACGCAGCTCGGCGGCGAGCGCCGGGTCGAGCAGCACCGCCACCTCGTCGAACGCACGTTCGAGCACGACGCGCGCTTCCGCGTCCGACAGCCCAAGCTCGGCCAGCGTCGCACGGTCGAGATCGCCCAGCCGCGCCGCGGCGAGCGCGGCAGCGACGGTGCGCCGCATGACGGCCGCCGGTACCTCGCCCGCCGCCAGCGCCGCCCAGCCGCGCGCGAACAACCGCTCCGCAATCGACCCGTCGCGCTCCGCCGAGCGGATCCGCTTCAGGTCGCCGAGTTCGCGCAACAGCGGCAGATACGCTGCGTCAAACGTCACCGGCGGTCGAGCCAGGTGTCGAGGATAAGCTGCTGCTCGCCGAACGCGTGGATCGGCTCGCCGCCATCGGCGGTCTGCGGCATCTTGAAGAAGATCCCCATCTGGTCCTGCACGCCGCCGTCGCCGCGCGTCTGCGCGAGTGCTAGGCAGCGCGCGATCTCGATCGCAAGCGGCGCGGCGAGCACCGAATCCTTGCACAGGAAGTTCAGCTTCAGCTGCATCTTTTGGCCCAGGAAGCCGGTCAGGTCGATATTGTCCCACGCTTCCTTATTGTCGCCGCGCGGCTTGTAATAATGGATCATGATGATGTGATCCTCGACCGGATAGCCGAGAATCTGGTCGAGCACCGACTTCTTGGTGTCGACCTTCGACGCGAGGCTCTTGGGATCGTCGAGCGCGAGGCCGTCCGAATTGCCCAGGATGTTGGTCGAGAACCAGCCGTCGACATGCAGCGCGCGATCACGCAACGCTGGCGCGATCACGGTCTTCAGCAACGTCTGCCCGGTCTTGCCGTCCTTGCCGGCGATCGGCACGCCGCGCTGGCTGGCCAGCTCGGCAAGGGGGGCGACGTCGGCGGCGACCGACGGCGTGAAATTGGCATAGGGCGTGTCGCTGGCGATCGCGGCATAGGCGTAGAGCATCGCCGGGCTGATCGCCGCGTCGTCGCTGTCGAGACCGCGCTCGAACCCCTCGACGCTGGTCAGCGCGTCCGCAGCCAGATCGGCCTTGCGCTCGGTCGAGGCGAGATTGATCATCACCACCCGGTCGAGATTCTGCTCGCTCTTGAAGCGTGCGAGATCGTCCTGGATGTGCTTGACCGCGGCACGGTGCCCGGGCGCGGCGATCTTGTTGGCGCCGTCGATGTTCGCGCAGAAATCGGTCGATCCGACGGCGGGCCAGGGCCGCATGTCCGACAGGCTTGCAGCCCCATTGGCAAGATCGCTCTCGGTGAGCACGCCGTGCTTGAGCGCAGCGGTCGCGAGGTCGTCATGGCTGAGGTCCCAGCCGCCGAAATGCAGGTCGCGGTATGCCGCCATGCCCTCGACGTCGCGGCTGGCGAGCGGCAAGCCCGACAGGTCGTTCGACCCCGCGCGTATCATCGCGATCCCCGCCGCCGCGGTAGTGGCCACCGCGCCATTCAGTCCGATCACTGCGATCCCGACCCGTTCGCCCATAACTACGTCCTCTCAAAACAGAGGGCGGGGCTAGCCAACCGATTAACAAAGTCCACCGATCTATGTGAAAATGCCGGTTAAACTGCTCTGGGAATTACATATGTTTCCGATTTTCGGGTATGGCGTCAGCATTCGGACATGCAAGCCATCTCGTCATGGCGCGAAAAATCGTATCGGTCGTCGGATCGCCCGCTTCTCGTGCATAGCGTCAGGTTAGCGGAGCCGGCCCACCAAATTGGAGGCGCATCATGCGATCGCCTGCCCGCCCTCATATACTTGGCGATGTGTGGACTTGGGTACGTCGCTAAGGGCACTAAAGCAGCCGTTCCAATCCTGTCGCGACGCGCTGTTCTGCACCCGCGCAATCACCGCGCAACGCCCCTATGCGCGGCCGGACGAGCCGATTGCTTCGTACACCAGCTCGACCGCGAAGGACTCTGGCTGGATCTGGGATATCGGGCTCGATCGCCGGCGTGGTATCGGTCACATCTATTCGTCGGATCACAGCGACGACGAAGCGGCCGAGCGCGTGTTGCGCGGGTATCTGGCCGCGGGGGCGACAAGGCCGACGTTCGTCATTTCAAGTTCGATGCGGGCTATTGCGAGGTCAACTGGTACAAGCACTGCGTCGCGATTGGGCTGTCCCGCGGGTTCTTCGAGCCGCTCGAGGCGACCGCGATCGCGGGGCTCGGCAAGCCGACGTCGCGGACCACGCACGGCGGAGTCTCGTTCGTCGCGATCGACCCGACAAGCGGCCGAGCTGGCGAGGGCTTGCAGCGGATCTGGGCTGGCATGGCCGATCCCGGCGCCACCGCGCTCTACCGTTCGGACGATGTTGGGTAGACATGGCACGTTGCGGAAGGTCCGACGTTGTTCGCCGGCAAGGGCGTGCGACCGGTGCGGAAGGCGCGTTTCTCGGGGTCGCGGTCTCGCGGGGTCAGACCGGCACCGTCGCGGTCAGCACGGTTGATCGCTACCGCCACGGCGACTCGGTGTGGATCAGCCACGACGATGGCCGCAGCTGGGATGATCTTGGTGCGCGCAGCCGGCGCGACGTTTCGGCGAGTCCGTTCCTGCTGCATGAAGGCAAGGGCGCCGATTTCGGCCATTGGATCTCGGGGCTCGCGATCGATCCGTTCGATCCCGCGCGGATCGCCTATACGACCGGGGCGACGCTCTACGCCACCCGCGACGCGACCCGCACCGGCGCGATCGACTGGTCGCCCTGGGTCCGCGGGATCGAGCAGACCGCGATTATCACTTTGGTCTCGCCGACCGGCGGCGCGCCGCTGATTTCGGGCTTCGGCGACCTTGCCGGCTTCGTCCACGACGATCTCGACCGCTCGCCGCAACCGAGTTTCGTCAATCCCTATATGTCGAATACCAACACGCTCGATTATGCCGGGTTGGCGCCGAACGTGATCGTGCGCAGCGGCAGCCTGTATCTCGACCGACCGCGCGATGGCTCGCTGGGGCGATCGGACGATGGCGGCCGGACCTGGACGATGCTGAAAGTGCCGCCGATGGGCGCCCCGGCGCGCCGCGAGGATCTGAACGGCGATTGGCCGATCACCGTCTCCGCGGACGGCACGACGATCATAGTGGCGACGCCGGTTCCACACGTTTCGCGCGACGGCGGCCTTCACTGGTCGGTGATACGCGGTTTGCGGGGAAAGACCCGCGCCGTGGCTGACAAGCGTGATCCGCTTACCTTTTACGCCGTCGACGTTGGCCAGGGTACATTACTCGTATCTCGAGACGCCGGAATAAGCTTCGCACCGGTAGCTGGCCGCGGCTTGCCTGCGGATCTTGCGCCGGCCGGCAGGCAGGGCCGCGAAGCGCAGAGTTCACTTCTGGCTGATCCTGATCGTGCGGGAGCCTTGTGGCTGCAGGCCGGCACGCGGCTGTTTTACAGTTCCGACGGAGGGGGTACCTTCGCATCGGCCACGGATCGGCTCCAAGTTGAACTCTTCGGTCTCGGCCGAAACGGCGTGTTTGCTGTCGGCACGTTCGGCGGCATTAGGGGCGTGTGGCGCTCAATGGACACGGGGCGATCTTGGGTGCGTATCGACGACGACGCGCATCGCTGGGGCGGGCGCTACCGCGTCGTCTCAGGCGATCCCCGGCGCGAAGGTCGTGTCTATCTTGGCACGGACGGACGTGGCGTGTTCTATGGCGATCCCGCGAAGCGGCGGTGATTTGGTTGTTTCGTCTTCCAATGTGAGATCAGCGTAACAATTGGCCTCGCCATGTTGGCTAGCGATAGAATATATAAGAGATAAGGGCATATATCCGATGTTCGTATTGCGCGGATCGAGGCGCGCAAGATTGTCATATTGCGCGCTACCGGTCAGGAATGTGTTCCACCATCTTGGATATAGTATCTAAGCTGCGATATTCGGTAGTGATGATGACGCTTTTCTATGCTGCAAATGCGAATGAAATTGATAATCGTCGATTATGGTTTATATTGTGACGTTTATCATTCAAAATGGACCAGCAAACTAGCCTATATTTTCATAATGCAATGGTACGTAATCAGGCATAGCTCATTGAGAGTCGTATCTAGAATGTTTGTAACAGACTTTGCCGTTATCGCGTATTGTGGCTTATTCCATCGGAGTGCGAGCGTTCACCTAAATCTTAGGAGATCATCATGGCCGGCGACATTGGAATTCGTGAAAAGATCATCATCCTGCCGCGCGAAAATGCTGTCGGCATACTCGCATCCGAACTGACACGGTCGCTATCGCGGAGCGGCGGGCGGATAATGCATCAATATGGCGACCGGGTGTTGCTCGCTGAGGTGCAGCCAGGCGGCGAGGCGAGCTTGGCGTTCGAAGGGCTCGAGATGCCACTCTCGTTGGGTTCCGACGAACTGCCGGAGGACTTGACCGAAACCGAACGGCTCGGGATCGAAGCGTTCGCGTTGCGGCAATCGCCCGAATATAGCGATGCCAAGGCGCAACGTCCGCGACAGGGAGAAAGCTGGGACGGCTCGGATGGTGGCAAGCCGCTCATGTGCGGCGATGTCGGCCTGCCTCCCGGTGAGCAGGGTTTAGCCGCCGGTGCGCCGGCGCTCAGCACGCGACTGACAGGCCGGGTCGCGGTCGGCATCGTGATCGTCAACGGGCCGACCGCGGCGCTGCAGTTCACCGCTGCCGAGCGGACCAAAGTGGTCGCAGAGGTGCAGAACGGCCTTGGCTGGTTGGGCGCGCAGAACGATGCGGGTGCAGTCTCGTTCCTCTATGAAGTTCAGAACGTCGCGATCTCTGAAACGCCGCTCACCGGATCCCCGACCGCGGATCAGATGGAGAGCCGGTTTCGCGATCCCGCAATGGCAAAGATCGGCTATGCCGCCGGCCTCGGCAACGTCACGCAGTATGCAAATGATCTGCGGACCAAGCTGAAGACAGATTGGGCGTATATCGTCTTCTTTACCAAATACCCGGTCGGCCACTTCGCCTATGCATCGATCGGCGGGCCGCGGATCATCATGGACTATGCCAATGACGGATGGGGTCCCGATAACATCGACCGCGTTTTCACGCACGAAACTGGCCACATCTTCGGTGCACCCGACGAATATGCGTCGAGCGGATGCACATGCGGCGGATCATGGGGCTATTTCGGCAAACCCAACAGCAATTGCGAGAATTGCGCGCCGGGCGGCGGCGTCAAATGCCTGATGAAGGGCAATGATTGGGAGATGTGTTCGGTCACGCCCTATCATCTCGGCTTCCCGCTCGCCGAACAACGCTATTCGGGCGTATTCCGCGGCGGAAGCGGCAAGCACGCTTTGTGGATCAATGGGAGCTACGACAGCTTCGTTGTCAAGTGGCAGGAATGGGCGGGGCAGGGGCTTCGGCTAGCGGACCTTGATATCGTGCAGGTCGGCAATGAGCGCCGCTATAACGGCGTCTGGACCGCTGGCACCGAAGCCTATGGGTTATGGCTCAATGCCGACTGGAACGCGTTTGTCGCCAAATGGCAGGAATGGTCGAAGCAGAACCTGCGGCTGGTCTCGATGGACGTCGTCCGTTCCGGGACGCAAAATCTGTATTCGGGTGTCTTCCGTGGCGGTACCGACGCCTATGGCCTCTGGGGCAATGCGACCTGGGAGAGCTTCGTCGCCAAATGGCAGGAATGGTCGAAGCAAAACCTGCGCCTGGTCGATCTGGTGATCACCAATTTCGGCAATGAGCGCCGCTATTCCGGCGTGTTTCGTGGCGGCACGGACGGCTATGGTCTCTGGGTCAACGCCGATTGGCCCGGGTTCCAGGCCAAATGGCAGGAATGGTCGAAGGCCAATCTTCGCTTGGTGGATCTGGAGATCAACACGGTCGGCGGCAAACGGCTCTATTCGGGCGTGTTTCGCGGCGGCTCGGACGGCTACGGTCTATGGGTCAATGCGAACTGGCCGAACTTCAAGGCAAAGTGGGACGAATGGAGCGCACAGGGGTTGCGCCTGATCGATCTCGAGGTGACCGATCCGGCGAACACCGGCAACGCGCCAGTGCCGACAATATCGGCGGCGGCGGCGCTTGGCGTCGAGGCTGACGAAAACGGTGGCGACGGCTATGGCGGGATCTTCAATGTCGGTGGCAATGACGGCTTAACCGCCGCCGATCTCGATACCGGCGCGATGGTACCCGGTAGCGCGGCGACCCCGGCACCGTCGTCCGGTAGCGGAGGCGAGAGCGGGTTTGGCGGCATGTTCGGTGGAACACCCCCGTCCTCGACTGCCGCCTCGGCATGGCCATCGTCCGAGAGCGGAATCTCGTCATCGCCTGCTAGCAGCGGCGACGGGTTCGGCGGGATCGGGGGAGGTTCTGTCGCGGGTTCCACGACGGATACTGGTGGCGGGCAGGACGGTTTCGGCGGCCTGGGAGGTGAAGGCGGCGAGCCCGGCGCGCGCGCCACGGCAGACCTCGACGTTGGTGGCTATGGCGGGTTAGAGTAAGCGCCATGGACGCGCTCGTCATCCTGTTGAACGGCAAGACGCTGCCGTTGATCGAATCGCTGGCACCTGTGCGCCAGCAATATGGCGAGCGCGTCCTCATCGTTTCAGCCGAATATGCCGATACGCTTCGAACAATCGCCGACGTGGTGGTGACCCTACCGGGCAACGCCCTGGCAGAACCGCCGCCCAATCCGAGCGATATCGAGCGACTGGGCGTGGACGCGTGGAACGCGCGCACGTCGTCCGAGAATAAGCCGCGGACGGGTGATGGACTTGCTTGGGACGCGTCGGGGTTCGACGCCCCCTGACGCCAGGTCAAACTCGCTACATATTCTAGAATCACCGGGCCGTATCAGCGATCCTAAGCATTTGGGATGGGTGGGTGCGGCTCAGCGTGTTGCTCTCGATGCGTGTGCCGCCACAGCGTGACGAGGCCGACTATGATGCCAACTCCCAAGCCGGCTGCCCTGTGTTTCCTGCGGCAATTGGTCGTCTGTGCTGTATACTGTTCGGGCGCTGTTTAAATGGCGACACCGAAACGATCTGCTTACCCCCCCCCCGCGAGCGTCATTGGCATCTAACGTCGCAAGACATTCGACGCATTCCTAAATCGCTGATCGGCGCGCAATCGCTAGAGACGTGCAGGCTGCGAGAGTGCGCTTCAGCCAACGGTCCACGCAGATCGCGTTGGCAGACGTGTGACTCGCGTGCACCGACAAGTGACGCTCGAGGGTTCCTACGCGCACCGTATCCCTATAAATCGAGCGCGCCGTTCTCGTCGAGAAATGCCCAGTCGGATCACGCCTTCATCGCGTATTGGCGGCAGTGATCCAGATACCCCGCCTCGTGGCTGCCCGCCAGCGACACGACGCTCTCCCATAACCAGTTCGGTGCATCGATCGCACCCCGGCGATCGGCGTCGAGAACGCGAGCCCAGTCGTGACGCGTATCGGCATCCATCTGGCGCGCATGGGCCTTGCCGACGACGAAGGCGAGATAGCGCGCGGCCTTCACGGCCTGTCCGGCGCTGAACTGTTCGACCTCGAGCTTCAGGTCCTGCGGTGACAGTTCGCGGACGAACAGCGACCGATCAAGTGCCCGTGCGGCGACCATGCGGCTGCCAAGATGCGGCGAGAGAGCGCGTGCCGCCTCGACCACCCGAACGGCTTGGTCCTTCGGCATCTTCGCACCCTTGGCCGCAGGGGCGATCGGTGTCGTCGCCTCCTTCAAGTCGATCAGCGCATAGTCCGATCTTCCTTTGGCATTCTTCAGTCCGACCAACGCGGCAAAGCGAAGCAGCCCGAGCGAACTGCACCCCTTCATCCAATAGGCCGCATCTGCCAGGCGGACCGTTCGATCGCGGTCCTTTTCGTCAAGCGAAAGAACCAGGGCTGCGATCTCGGCCTCGGTGACCAGTGCCGCCAATGCATCGCGTTCGAAGCGTTCCAGCGGCCAGAATTTGTCGCCAAGCGGGATCATCGGTTCGCGGGTCGCAAAGCGTTCCTTGGCAAGGTGCCGCCACCGCCGTCCAATTGCGCGGCGCTTCACGCTGCGGACTGCGTCCGGCTCCGGCCCGGTATCGCCATTGGCGGGATCGGCCATCGCGCTTGCGTAGCCGGTGACCATCTCTTCGATCATGTGCGCGGTCGTCACGCCGGGCAGGTCGGATCCTCGCGCGGCGGTTGCGAGCGACAGGCCGAGACGGATCAGGTCGTGCGCCGGGTTGCCGATCACGGCCTGGTCAAGATCGCGAATCTGGATCGCAATCCGTCCGCCCCCATCGTTGATCGGGCCCAGATTGCCGAGATGGCAGTCGCCGCAGATCCAGATCGCCGGTCCTTGCGGAACGCGGCGCGAGGCGGGCGACGCTTCGAGCCATTCGTAGAACTTGGCCGTATTGCCCCGGACATAGGCGTGCGTCGAGCGTGCCATCTTGAGTTGTCGCTTGGCGGCAAGGATGGCGGGCCTCTCGGCAAGCGTAGGTTTCGTCATGTCCGTCCTTTGTGCCGCGGTGGAGCGGCCGCCCCGCAGGATGAGCCTGTTTGCAGGGCGCGTAAGCTGAACGTCCGTTCATCATGCTGGTTCAGCGCGCGTGCTGGCGATGGGCGGTATTTGTGACTGATCTGCGTTGGTACGATACCGACCGGGTACGCGCAGGCGCTGTCGGGGGTGTATGTCCCGACAGCGCTTGCTTGATCAGTTGATCGGCACACCGCCGGTCACGGCGATCACCGCGCCGGTCATGTAGCTGCCTTCGCGTGATGCCAGCAGAACATAGGCGGGCGCGAGTTCCGCAGGCTGTCCGGCGCGGCCGACCGGCGTATCCTGGCCGAGCGTCTCAAGCTCTTCCGTCGATTTCGCTATCGGCTGGATCGGCGTCCAGATCGGGCCGGGGGCAACGGCGTTGACGCGGATGCCCTTATCGATGAGCAAGTTGGACAGCCCGACCGTCAGGCTGGAGATCGCGCCCTTAGTTGCTGCGTAGACGATCATGCTCTTCGCCGCGACCTTGGCCTGCTCGCTGGTGGTGTTCACGATCGCGGACCCGGGCTTCATGTGCGGCGCCGCTGCCTTGGCGAGACGGAGCATCGCGAACACGTTGGCGGCAAACGCATCCTGCATCTCGTCGTCGTCGATGCTGTCCAGATCTTCGTTCATGGTCTGCGCCGCGGCGTTGTTGACCAGTATGTCGAGGCCGCCAAGCTCGGCCACGGTGCGCTCGACCAGCGCGAGGCAGTGATCCCGGTCGCGAATGTCGCCAGGCAACAGCACGCAGCGTTGCCCCGCTTTCTCCACCCAGACCCGCGTATCCTCCGCATCCGCCTGCTCGACCGCAAGGTAGCAGATCGCGACGTCCGCGCCCTCCCGCGCGTACGCGATCGCGACGGCCTTGCCGATGCCCGAGTCCCCGCCGGTGATCAGCGCGACCTTGCCCTTGAGCAGGCCCTTGCCGACATAGCTTTCCTCTCCGTGATCCGGCTTGGTCTTCATCTGTGCGACGAGGCCGGGGGACGGTTGCTGCGGCTCGCCGGGAAAGCTTGTCGGTTGGCTGGTACGTGGGTCGCTGGTCATCGGATCTATCCTGCAGTGCTGGTCGCTGACCGAACGGTTCGAGGACGTTTAAGTGCCGCTGGCCCGCGATCGACATGTGGCTCGACGAAGGATTTAGACAAAGCGATACTTCCGCACGCGGTACGCGCGCTCCGAACGGATTGCCGCCCTACTTCTGTCGGGTGCGATACCGTCTGGCCTTACGATCGGGTCGAACCTCGCAGCGACCGGCCGATGAGCGAGAAGAAGGCGCGGCTGGCGTCGCTGACCGCGACATCCCACTCGGGATGCCATTGGACGGCGATAACGTCACCGCCGCAAGGCCGCGCAGAGAATGCCTCGATCAGGCCGTCGTCGGTCGCAACTGCCTCGACGCGGAGACCCGCGCCAAGTCGGTCGATGCCTTGGCGATGCACCGATGTTACCGTGACGTTCGACCGTGCCATCGCCGTTTCGAGCAGCCCGCCGGTCTGCAAGGCGACGTCGTGGACGTGATCGAACAACGATTCATACGCGGTCGCATCGTGGGTCTCGCGGTGGTGGCCCGCTTCGGTATCGGCCAGCGTTCCACCGAACAGAACGTTGAGCTCCTGCAGTCCGCGACAGATGCCGAAGACGGGTCGGCCCGCCTCGATCATCCGCGCGGCGAGATCGAACGCCACGGTGTCGCGGTCGAGATCGAGCGTATCGTCCGCCGCATCGACACCGCCATAGCGATCGCCGGCCACATTCGATCGTGATCCTGTGAGCAGCAGTCCGTCCAAGCGCATAGCGAGCGATCGGGCGTCCAGCGCGTCCGCGACCGCTGGTACCAACAAGATGGTCGCATCTGCAAACTGTACCAACGGATCGATGAAACGGGTAGCTACCGCCTGGATCGGACGATCGGCGACCTCGTTGCAGCACACCACACCGACCACCGGTCGCGGGGGGCCGGTCTCGCGGTGGCCAGCATCGCGACGGCAGGGAAAGACGCGCGTCATGTCGAACGCCCGCGCAACGTTTCGTGCAACTGGATGGCGGCGTCTCCCTTGAGGATCACCGCGGTCGGCTGCGCCACGACGCTGCCGGGCGGTACGTTCTCCAGCAGCCAGACATTGCCGCCGATCGTCGCGCCGTGACCGATCGTCACCCGCCCGAGGATGGTGGCACCGGCATAGATCACGACATCGTCCTCGACGATCGGATGACGCGCCAGTCGCTCGCGCACCGACATGTCCGTCACGCCGAGCGGGCTGCGCGCGCCGAGCGTTACATGCTGGTAGATCTGGACGCGGTCGCCGATGATCGCGGTCTCGCCGATTACCACGCCGGTGCCGTGGTCGATGAAGACGCTTCGTCCGATCGTTGCGCCGGGATGGATGTCGATGCCGGTGCGGGTGTTGGCGAGTTCCGACACGATCCGCGCGACGATCGGCGCGCCCAGATTGTACAGCGCATGCGCGATGCGGTGGTGGAGCATCGCGACGATGCCGGGGTAGCAGATCAGGACCTCGTCGGCGCTGCGTGCCGCCGGATCGCCGAGAAAGGCGGCGCGGACATCGGCGTCGACCAGGTCGCGGATCGGCCCCAGTTCGCTGACGAATAGACGGATGATCATTGCCGACTGGTTGGGATCGAACGCCTGCGCCGACTCCTCCTGCCAATAGGCGAGCTCGCTTTCCACCTGTTGCTGCAAGATCGTCAGTGCGCGGCGCAACGCCGCGCCGACAAAGGCGTCTTCGCCGCTATTATCCCCTGCATAGCCACCGAGCCGTCCGGGAAACAGCGCAATGACGAGATCGCCGATCGCCGCCTCGACCGCGATGCGCGACGGAAAGTGCGCGACGCTGTGGCGTCCGCCATCCTCCCGTCGCCATGCGGCGCGTGCGGCGCGCAGGTCGGCAATGGTGTCGTCGAGATCCAGCACGGGCTCAGATGGTTGGGCAGTCATCGCAGCTCCGGATAGCCGTAGCGGATCGCCGTCTGTTCCAGCGCTTGGATCGGCGCCAGCACGTCGGCGTCCGCGGTGACGATACCCGCTAGCCCAAGCAACGCGCGATCCTCCGCGAGGTACGGATCGGTGATGATCTGCCGCAAGGCGAGGCGGAGCGTGGCGACCGTCTCGGTGCTCATGGCCGCCGAGGTTACGAACGGGAGCGTCGGAGAGACGGGGCTGCGCGCGACGATCTTGAGCGGAGCAGTCAGATCGGGTTCGTGCCGCATCAGCGTCGCATAGGTGACGGCGTCGATCGCGGCGAGATCCGCATCCCCCGCGGCGATCGCAGCAACGCTGGTGCGGTGCGATCCGGTCTGCACGACGCGGGCGAAGAAGACGCTCGTCTCGGCGATCGGTGCCAGCGTCGCGCGGAACAGGTTCATGCCCGTGTTCGACCGCGGATCGTTGATCGCGGCCCGGCTGTCGCGATAGTCACCTAGCGATCCGCGGCCATCATTCGCACGCGCCACGAGCACGCTGGCGTGCGTCGCGTCGCCACGCCGCGATCCCTGCATGTCGTAGATCGGCAAGGCGATCACTTGCAGATCAAGCGTAGCGTCGGCGATCAGCGGATAGCCGCACGCCTGCCCGAAAAGCAGGTTCGGATCCCGCCATATATCATGGACATGGCGTACCCGGTCCAGAGCATCGGGCACGCCTGGGATCCCGCGGGCGCGCAGGATCCGCGCGATCGCGGACCAGATACGATCGTTGGCGGGCTGCTGCGCCGGATAATCGTACATCCCGAGCGATGCGACCAGGCGGGTCATGCGGACTGCGCCCGGGCATTGGGATGGACGATGTCGTCATGCGATCGAAACGCGAAACGCCGGATGATCTCTCCATAACCGCGATAGACGGGCGCGCCTTGCACCACGAACCGGTCACGGTGACGACGGTGATAGGCGGGCAGGCGATACCAGGCGAGCCGCGGACGTTCATGGTGTGCGGCATGAAGATTGTTGTTGAGGTACAGCACCGCGAACAGTCCGCCGCGCTCGACGATCGCCGCGCGTCCGGGGCTCGTCAGGTCGGCGCGATGCTCGGCATAGGATCGCAGCATCGTCAACGCGGTGCCCGGATAGACGAAGGCGAGCGCATAGGTGGCAAGGCTCAGCCCGACATGGTCAAGCCACCACAGCAGTGCCGCGACGCCGATCAGATGCGGCACCCAGTCCCGTGCGACGGCAGCGGGGTCGCGCACGGCACGGCGCGTCTCGGCGACAAGGAATCGTCCGATCGACAATGCGGGGCCGAAGATCATCTGGCCGATCACGCTCGACTGCAGCGAAGCGCCGAGTGCGCCGGTTCGGGATAGGCGGTAGCGGGATTCGGGATCGTGCCGGGGATCGGTGATGACCTTGGCGCCGTGATGCGCAAGATGGCTGCGACGATATAGCCGATAGGGCAACCAAAGCGACAAGGGAGCAAAGCCGATCGCGCCATCGACCCAGGTGATGCCTGTCGGATGGCCGTGAATCGTCTCGTGCTGCAGCGATCCCTGCCACGCGACCAACCATCCGCCCAGGACGATCAGCAGGGGACGCGGAACCTGCGCATGAAGCGCGGTAAGCGCGATCCAGCCGGCGTAGATCAGGATCGCGAGCATGAGCGTTGGCCACTCGATGTCGGGCATCCTCGTCCCGAAATTGCGCATATCCAGCTCCTTTGCTTCCCTTAACATCCCCGTGATCGATGGGAATAGACAGCAAGCAAAGCTGCAATGCTCGGATAGGTTTGCTTCGTCGAGGGTGCACGCCCACCGATCTCGTCGATAAACCGCATTCCCTCGTCCGCCGTCTGCATCGGTCCGCCGCGATCGGCTGCCGCCCGTTCGTATAACGGCGATCATCGCACGAGCCGCAGCGCCTTCCGATCGGCGGTAGCAGCGGCGAGTTCGGCACGCGCGGACGCGATCCGCGCCTGCGCTTCGATGAGGCGGACGCGGGCATCCGTGGCGGTTTCTTCGCGCTGGTTGACGAGAAAGAAGTCGGCGGATCCGAGCTCGAAGCGACGGCGCTCGGCGGCGGCGAGACGGTCGCCGAGTTGACGTTCCTCATCCGCGATCGCGGCGAGCCGCTCCGCGGCACCGACTGCGATGACGATACCCTGGACCTCGACGGTGATCTGGTCGCGCAGAAAGCGGCTGCGCTGGCCCAGCGCGTCGATCTCGGCGCGCGCCTCGGCGACGCGGCCCTTGGCGGCGCGGTTCTGCAGCGGCACGCTGAACCGGAAACCGATCGCGGCCTCGAGCGGCGTCCGGTTGGGGCCACCCAGGCCGACCGCCCCGACATCCTTGCCGACCTCGCCGCGCAGGTCGAGCCGCGGCGACAGGTCGTTCTCCGCCAAAGCCAGTCGCGACGTCGCCTGCTCGATCCGCGCGAGCACCGCGCGATAGTCGGGGCGTTCGACCGGCCCCGCCCGCGTCGCTGCGACGGATAAAGCGGCGAGCGCGCCGGCATCCGCCGGCATGCGATCGTCCGACACCGTCACGGGCGCACCCGCCTCGTCGCGCAGATAGAGCGACAGTGCATTGGCGGCACCGGCGACATCCTGCTCGGCCCGCACCGTCAGCGCGCGACGCCGGACGAGGTTCTGGTCGTTCTCGACGAGCAGAATCTCGGGGCGTGCGCCGAGCGTCACCAGCCGGCCGATCGCGCTGCGACGCCGCTCCGCCATCTGCAACAGGTCGCGATAGGCGCGCAGCCGCAGACCCGCCGCGACCCAGGCCTGATAGGCGTCGACCGCGCGCCGCTGCACGCCGACCGCGACCATCTCCGCCTCGAACCGCGCGACGTCGATCTCGGTGCCGGCGATCGTCCGCCGTGTGCGGCGCTCGTCGATCACCCGGTCGCGCAGCAGCGCGAACAGCGCGCCGACCTTCGCCTCGCCAAGCTTGTTGGTATAGGCCTGGTCCTCATAGACCGGGAACGTGCCGCGCGACGCGCGATAGCCACCATAGACATAGCCGCCATTCCCGGTGAGCGGTCGCGTCGCGCGTCCCTCGACCACGGTGCCGTCGTAATAGCCCGCGACGCGCAACTTCGAATCGACGTCGAACACAGTGTCGAACGCGCCCTCCGCGGATAGCGCGCGGCCATCCGCCTGCCGCACCTTGGCGAGCGCCTCGACGATCTGCGGCGCGGACCGCGCGGACGAACGCAGCACCTCGTCGAGCGTCAGCGGCGTGCTTTGCGCGGACGCGGCGGCGGGTGCCAGCAGGACGAGCAGGAAAGCGACGCCAAGAAGAGGGGGGACCCGCGTCATTTCTTGGCGTCCCCGTCCTTGCCGGTTTCGTCCGCGCTGGCCTTTGTCGGCGGTTTGGGCTGCGCCTTGGCCGATGCCGCGCCGCGCTGGCCGAATTCGAGCGGGAAGTCGTTGAGCTGGCGCCACAGTTCGTAGCCGACCAGGACGGTTTCGCCCTGCACCCAGCCGCGCACCTTGCCGCCCGGGCGGACGAAGGTGGCGGTCGGCCAGCCCGGCTTGCCCGGCCGCGGTTCGACCAGGATGCGGAAGGTGCCGTCGGGGGCGGCATTGGGGTCGATCATCCGGACGCGCGCGTCGAACATGCCTTGTGCGACCGACGGCCAGCCGCTGAACTGGATCGCAGGCCAGCCCTCGAACTCGAGCCGCACCGGGCGACCGGGGCGGATCAGCGGCATGTCGCGGCCGTCGACGTACAGCTCGACCGCGCGCTCGACGCGTTCGGGCGCGATCACCGCGAGCACTGTGCCCGGAGACACCAGCGCGCTGCCGCTCGCGGCATTGAGTTGCTGGACGCGGCCGTCGCGCGGCGCACGTACCAGCTGGGCCGACTGGCGGTTGAGCTGGATATCGATCCGGTTCAGTTTCGCGCGCGCCTCGGCGAGCTTGGCACCCGCGTCGGCGACCTTGATCTGCGTCTGTTCGTAATCGCGGCGGGCGGCGAGCCCCTCGGCGAGCAACTGCCCGGTGCGCGCGACGTCGATTCCGGCGACGGCGCGACTCTGCTGGATCGCGGCGATCTCCGCCTGCACCTGCGCGCGCTCGGCCCCCAGCCGTGAGAGCAGATCGGGGTCGAGATCGACGACGCGTGCGATCGGATCGCCGCGCGCGACGTGCTGGCCGTCCTGGACGTACCAGCGCTCGACCTTGCCCGGCACCAGCGCGGTGACCTGCTGCTGCCGATCGCCGGGATCGAGGGCGACCACTTGTCCCGTGCCGTTGGCGGTCTGCACCCAGGGGACCAGCACCATGATCGCCGCGGCGATCGCGATGCCCAGCACGAGCATCCACGCCACCGCCGATGCCACCCGTGGTGCCCGCATCGCGGCAAGTGTTTGGAAATGCGCGAGGCGATCGGGCTTATACGGCATTGCCGGCTCCCTGCTGGGTCGCGGCGACCAGCGCCGCACAACTGTCGAAGCGGCGTTGCCGATCGGGTTCGAGATGGAACCACCCGTCGAGCACGATATCCTCGGGGCGGCCGGTGCACAGCAGGACCGTCGTACCCGCTGCCTTGAGCTGGCGCAGCACCTCGGCGAGGCGGCTGGTCGGGATCAGATCGTAGAGCTGCGACAGCATCAGCACGTGCGGGCGCACCAGCAGCGCATTGGCCAGCTTCAGCGCCATGACCTCGCCGATCGACAGCGGATAGCCAGAGGCAGCCAGCGGCGTGTCGAGGCCGTGCGGCAAGCCGGCGACGCGGTCGCGCAGGCCGACCGTCTCGAGCGCGTCGAGCATCACCGCGGAGGTCGACGCGGCTGCGGCAAGCGTCAGATATTCGCGGATCGTGACCTCGACGATGCTCGGCCGGTCGAGCACCATTACCTCGGACCGCAGCAGACACATGTCGAACGTCGCCATGTCCGCGCCGCCGACCAGGACCAGCCCGCGTTCGGGCACGACATGGCGCTTGAGCACCATCGCCAGCAGCCGCTCGGCCCCGCCGTCCGCGCGCGTGACCAGCTGTTCGCCCGCACTGAGCGCAAAATCGAAGCGCGCGCCCTCGGTCACGACGCGGTCGAGCTGCACCGCGCCGTCGCCAGGGGACTGTCCCGCGGCGGCGACTGCGCTCTCCTGCGGGATCGCGTAGAGCAGCGACAATTCCTCCGCGCTCGCCACCAGATCGTAGAGCGTATCGAGATACCAGCCGAGCTGCGACACGCCGTAGAAGACGCCGCTCAGGATCAGCTCGGCCGCGACCAGCTGTCCGATCGACAGTTCACCGCTGAGGATCAAATTGCCGCCCAGCGCCAGCAGCGCCGCGCTGGCAAAGGCGTAGAGCAGCAGGAAGGCGACCGTCTGCGTGAAGCTGTAGCGGAAATAGCGGCGGTGGCAATCGACATAGGTGGCGGTGACGGCTTCCGACCGGTCCATCGCGAAATCGAAATGGCGGCTCGATTTGTAGAAGCCGTTCGACCCGCCGACGCTTTCCAGCCAGCGCGCGGCCTCGTGCTTGGCGTGGCTCAGCGCGACCGCCGACCGGATCGAGCCGCGCGACCAGATCAGCCAGATCACAAGGATGACGAGCAGGAGGAGCGCGTTGAAGGCGAGGAAGAAGGGATGGTAGAAGCTGGTGACGATCAGCCCCACCGCCGATTGCAGGATGATCGTGAACGCGCCGATGACGAGGCTCGGCACTGCCTTCTGCACGACGACGAGGTCGAAATAGCGATTGAACAGGTCGCCGCGATTCCGGTCGGCGAAGAACGGGTTCTGCGCGTGCACCGCGCGGACGGTGATCTCGGCGACGATGCGCGCGAACAGCCGGCGTTCGAACAGCGCCATCATCCAGAACCGCATGGCACTCAGCCCCGCGACCACCAGCAACAGCCCGAGCAAGAGGCCCGCCAGCGTCCATAACGGGGCTGGCATCGCGGTGTTGGCGACGCTGTTGATCAGCAGCTGAACCGAGATCGGCGTGGCGAGCGACAGCAGGCTGATCGCGACGCCGTAGACCATCGTGAGGCGGACATAGGGCATGTCGGGCCCGACGATCTCCGCCAGCCACCCGGCCGCTGAACGCCATCCGATATGTTCGCCTGCCATGTGCCCCTCGCGTCTGATCCGGGGCGAGTATTTCCTATCGGTTATATTGGAGCAACACAGTGCGGCTTATGATTTGGATAGGAATCTCCTATGCGGAGACGGCACGTAGCAGGCCCGCGATCAGGCCGTAGGCGGGTGCGCGGCCGGCGCCCTGTCGCCACAGCAACCCTATGTCCCTGTAATAGCGGCTGCCTTTGATCGGACGCTTGACGACGTCGTCGCCTTCGCGAACTTCCTGCCGGACGTAGAGTTCGGGCAACAGGGCAAGCCCCATCCCCATGCCCGCCATCTGGCGGATCGCATCGAGGCTGGTCCCTTCATAGTCGCGCATCACGCTGGCGCCGACATCGACCGCGATCGCCGCGACCTGTTCGGCGAGTCGATATTCGGGCTGCAGCGTCAACAGGCTGGTACCGCGCAGATCGGATGGCGCGATGATCGCTTTCGCGACCAGCGGATGATCGGACGCCATCGCGACATAGAGCGGTTCGCGAAAGAGCCGCTCGCTGTGAAACCCGCCGCCCGTCACGGGCAACTGCGCCAGGATCAGATCGTGGACGCCCGTGGCGAGCCCGGACGCGAGTGCGGGCGGCAGGCCTTCGCGGACATGGACTCGCAGCGTCGGGTGCTCGCGGTGCAGGCGCGCGACGAGGGCCGGCAACAGATAGGCGCCGAGCGTCGGCGATACGCCGAGCCGGATCGTACCGATCAAGGGATCGGCCGATGTCGCCCTGAAATCCTCGAGATCGACGACGTCGAGAAGGATGCGGCGTGCCCGCTCGAGCAAGTCGCGGCCCAGCGGGGTCAGGATCGCTGGGCCACCCCGTTCGAACAACGCTGCGCCGACGATGGTTTCCAGCGCGCGGATCTGTTGCGAGAGCGACGGCTGAGAAACCCCCATCCGCTCGGCGGCGCGCGTGAAGCTGCCGGCTTCGGCCAGCGCGACGAAATAGCTGAGGTGACGAATCGTGGTTTTGGGGAAAGACATGACCCACGCTATCCCGAAAAGGCGCTTCTACGCATCAGCCGACGGCTCAACCGAGCGAACGCGCCGGCCATGACAGGCTCGGTCGGGTCAAGGCCCGACGAGTTCGCCCCCGATCACGCCTTTCGCGCGCGCTTCCAGCACGCGATTGCGCGCGACCGGTACGACGAGACCGTTCGTCAGCCGGAGGCGCCAGTTGCGGCCGTCGCGTTCCGAGGCGGCGACCGCGGCGAGCGCTACCCACCAGCCGCGATGGACCTGGAGGCCGTCACGGCCGTGACGCGCGATCGCCTCTTGCAAGGGCATCAACTCCAACGTCGAGCCGCAAGCCCGGTGCAACCGGACGTAATGATCCTCCATCTGTAAGCATAACAGCGGCCCCATGGTGGAGGTGCTGGCCGCCGACACGATGTCCGGCGCGACGATCCGCCCCACATTCCGCCGCGTTCCCCGTCCTCGCTCAACGACGAGCCAAAGAATGACGACGCAGACGGCAATGCCGAGCGTTTGGACGTACCAATCGGCCGGGCTCAGCACGCGCGTCTGCGACGGCCATAGCCAGCGCGCTTCGAGCGCCGACACCACCGCCAGCGGCACAGCGAGAATGACGATCGCACCGCCGAGCGCGTACAATGCCGGAAAACCATGGCGGATGCCGACCGTGACGAGCCACGGTCCGGCCGAACCGAACAGCACCGCGCCGACCGTCGTCATCGCGATCCAGTGCAGCGCCAAGACCAGCGGGCTGCCGTTCATATAGCTGCCGAACGGCCCAATCAGGCCAAGTAGCAGGCCGATAAGGACCGCAAAGCCAACGACTCGCGCCCACCAGAGCGGCCCACCGAGTTCGCCGTGCCAGCCATCGATCCGCATGTCGGCACTCTGCCGACGCCCGATCGTCGCGGCAACCCGCCTGACGCTTCGCGTACCCATTCGCCCACTCACGCAATCGGGGTGGAACGCCCGGAAGATGCCCGGATAGACGTCGGCTCCCTTTTCAGGAGCTGTCGATGGCCAGCATTTTCCCACTGCATATCGGGCAACCGGACGCGTTCACTGGACAATGGGGCGCAAGGCTCGTCGTCGCCTTGGTCGCCGGCCTGTTGCTGGCCGCGAGCTATGCGCTCGAGCCATTATGGTGGGCGGCCTGGCTGGTTCCGGCGTCCCTGCTGGTCGCCGCGGCGCGGGATTGTCGCTGGAGATGGATCACCTCCATCATCGCATCGACGGCGGTGATGGCGAACTTGGCCTCTTACTATATCGAGCTGAACGGCGTCTCCGGCACCGCAATGATCCTGCTGCTGCGGATCGCATCGCTGACCCTTGCCCTGCGGACAGCCGAGGCGGCGGCGCGCGGGTTGTCCTTGGCGCTGGCGATGCTGGTCCTCCCGATGACGTTTGCCGCGCTTGAGCAGGTCACGATGATCGTCTCTCCCCACGGCGCTGCAGGTAGCCTCGCCTACAGCCAGATGACCATGCCGGGGCTTGTCCAGGTTGCTGCGTTGGGCGGCGTTCCGGCCGTCGTATTTCTCATTCTCCTGCCGGGGTCGCTGGCGGGCTTATGGATGACGCGCGATTGGACCTCTGCGCAGCGTCTGGCGGCGATCGCGGTGATGGCGGCGGTGATGCTGGCCGTCGGGCTGTTCTCGATCGGTCGGATGCGGACGACGGCCAATACCGTGGCGACGACCCTCATCGCGACCAACCAGTTTTCTGGCATCCCGCGCGCGTGGGAGCCCGTGTGGCGCGTCTACGGCCCTGCCGTGCGAAGCGCAGCCACTCGGGGTGGTTTGGTGGTGCTGCCCGAGAAGATCGCGTTGCTGGATAGAAAGGCTACGGAGGCCGCGGCGCAGCAGGTCTCCGCAGCGGCACGCGCGACCGGGGCAACGATCGTCCTCGGCCTGGAGGTTCGAGACGACTCGTTCCACAACCGAGCGCTGGTAAGCGCGCCCGACGGCTCGCTGTCCTGGTACGACAAGCAGCGTGTGGTGCCGGGCTTCGAGGCGCGCGATGTGCCGGGCACGACGCCGCTGCGCACCACGGTCGCTGCCACTGCGCTGGGCATCGCCATCTGCAAGGACATGCATATCCCGTCGATCGGCCGGGAATATGCCGGCAACGTCCGCGCGATGGCTGTCCCGGCTTGGGATTTCGGGCGGGACGGATGGATGGGCGCGCGGATGACCGCGATGCGCGCGGTCGAAAACGGCTATGCGATCGCGCGGTCGTCACGCGACGGTTTGCTTGGCGTCTATGACGACAGTGGGCGTGTCCGCGGAGAGCGGCTAACGCTTGGCGGGGTGACGATCGTGCGCGCGCAAATGCCGGTGGGGCGGGGGCAAACGCTGTACGGTCGGGTCGGAGATGTCTTCGGCTGGACCTGCGTGATCGGCGTCTTGTTCACGCTGGTCGCAACGGCACGCGACGGACGCGGACGTTTTGGTCTGCGCTTCCCGGGCTCCCGTCGGGCGGTAGCGGGTGACGGTGAACCGTCGGTTGAAGCACAAACTTTGTGATGGCGTACGCCCCAAGGAAAATGGCTCCTTCTCAAGGGGAAAGCGTTCTCAGGCGCTGGGACATACTCGCAAGGACGATCGGCGATGAAGATGCAGGACCTGACCGGCAAGGTCGCGGTGATAACCGGTGCCTCAAGCGGTATCGGCGAGGCCACCGCGCGGCTGCTCGTCGCGGAAGGCGTACGCGTGGTGCTCGTGGCGCGGCGTCGCGACCGGATAGCTGCGCTGGCCGCGGAGCTTGGTGACGCAGCATTGGCGTTGACCGCCGATGTCGGCAACGCTGCGGCGGTCGCGGATGTGTTCGGCGAGGTCGAGCGTCGTTTTGGCGGGCTCGACTTGTTGTTCAACAATGCCGGTCTTGGCGTCAACGCGCGGTTCGAAGCCAGCGACCCCGCCGACTGGAAGCGGATGATAGACGTCAATCTCTACGGCGTCCTCCATTGCACGCAGGCGGCGATCCCGCTGATGCGCGGGCGACCGGGTGCAATGATCTCGTCGGTGTCCAGCGTCGGTGGACGCTACGGGACCGAATCCTGGTCGGTGTACAGCGCGACGAAGTTCGCGGTGATCGGCTTTCACGACGCGCTGCGCAAGGAACTGGGCGGCGAGGGGATCCGTGTCTCGGTGATCGAACCCGGTGCCGTGTGGACCGAGTTCGGCCAGAACGTCAGCGACGCGATGCGCGATCGCCGCGAGAGCCTGGACGCGTTGACGTCCGAAGACGTCGCGCAGGCACTGGTCTATGCCTTCGCGCAGCCGCCCCGCGTGCTTGTCGAGGAGATCCTGATCCGCCCGGTCAAGCAGCTCGCGCCCTAAGCTATTCCAGTACACCGCGTCATGGCCGTGCGCCTCGAGCGCATCGGTCCAATCGATCCGTACTATAGGCGTCGGCGCACCGTTCGAGTCGCACGGCGCCGTCGATGTCATCATGCGCTTGGACGGTCTTCGCCGCGACGGAACGCTGCTGTTCGAGCATATTTCCCGGCCGAGGCCGTCCGCTCCGTGCGATGCTGGCCACTGCGCGCGGGGGTGTTACGGGTACTTCAGCTCGTTTATCAAATTCTCGACGATGTACCCCCGTGCATTCGGAGCCGCCGGCTGCGGGCCGATGCGTGCGCCACAAGGCCGAGCTGCCAGCACTGGCTGGGTTCCGGCCCCTATCGCCGCCAGCGCGCCTCCGGTCTCCGGTTGCGCCCGTCCCGTCCGCGATGCCTCAAACGCTCAAGGGCTCGTCGAATCCGGCCCGCCCCTTGAATTGTTATATACATAGTACATAAAGCTTGACACGCAGTCGCTGCTTATAGATTGGCGTCCGAGGGAACCATAGGGACTGGGCAGTTTCGACAAACGGTAATTCTCGATTCGTTGGGTAAGTGCCAACAAAAGTGCATTTCGATTAAATACGAATGAAGCACTTTTCCGGATAGGAACCGGCGAGACACGAGGTTGCTTGCGATATGCAGCATGCAAATTGTGCGTAATCGACGGCTTGTGTCTCAACAACAATAAATACCCGCCTCAACGGCGGCTCAAGCAGGAGCAGGATTATGTCACGCGTACTTTCGCGCGCGCTTTGTCGCGCCGCCACGCTTTCCGCCGGTCTTGCGGGCGTTACCGTCCTGGCCGCGTCTGCCGTCGCGCAGCAAGCCCCGGTCGGCGATGGCGCGGAGGGGCAGCGCGAGCCGGCGGTTCCGGTTGCGGGCAATGCCGCGGGAGCGTCGGTCGAGCCGTCCGAGGCACCGCTGGCCGTCGCATCCGATGCCGAGGACGACGCGGCCAAGTACCGACGCTTCGATGCGCTCGCCGAACCGGGCCTGACCACGAGCGTCCCTGGCTCCGCGGACTCGCTGCTGCGCGATGCGGGTGGTGTCCGCAGCATGCTCGCCGAGCATGATATCGGCATCCAGGCGCGTCTGAGCATGGTCGGCCTCTACAACCCGCTCGACACGGGCCAACCCTATGCGCCGCAACGCTATAATGGCCAGCGTCCGACGCTGCAGTATCAGGCGACCAACATCGTCACCACGATCGGCCTCGACAAGTTCGGGCTCGCCGATGCGAAACTGATCCTCGGCTATAATTCGCAGATCACGACCTTCCGGCCGAACGGACAGAACACGGTCGGTTTCAGGAACATCGCGCTTTACCAGAGCTTTGCCGACAATAAGATCGAGCTGAAGCTCGGTATCATGCCCAATTATTACGAGTGGGTTGGCTTCTTCGTGGGCGGCAGCCCTGTGCTGGCATCGGGGCTTACCGGCCTGATCCCGATCCAGGCCGGGCTCAGCGCCGATCCTGCCGCGACGCCCGCCGTGAACCTGACGTTCCACGCCAAGCGGGGCGGCTATCTGAAGCTGGGTGTGCAACGCAGCACGGCGCCGGCGGGGACGCCGTACGAACTCGACCATAACGGCCCCAATGTCGCGTTCAAGATGAAGGACGCAGGGCCGCTGTACATCGGGGAGGTTGGCGTCAAGCGACCCGCTTCGAAGGATGGCAAGCAGATCTGGGTCCGTGCCGGCGCGCTCTACAATGATTCGAACTATACGCGCTTCGACGGGCAGGGCACCGCGGCGAACAAAACGGTGTACGGCGCGGCGGATTTCCAGCTGACCCAGCCGGACCGGGCGCAACCGTCGCATGGCGTCTACGCCGGTGCTAGCGTGTTCTGGGCGCCTAGCAACGTCAACAGCATGACGCAGTTCTATGAAGGGCGGGTCTATCACCTCGGACCGTTCGCCGCGCGCCCGCTCGACTCGGTCGCGCTGCGGGTCGGCTATACCAAATACTCCGACGACGCGCAGACTGCGAACGCCGCGCAGGAGATCTACGCCAACGATCATCAGTTTTCGGTGACCGGCAGCTACACCTTCCACGCCACCCACGGTCTCTACCTGACGCCGGGAGTCGCCTATATCAAGAATCCCTCGTTCATCGGCCGGTTCAAGGACGCGCTGAACCTGTCGGGGACCATCTACGTCCTGCTCTGATGACGGCGTCCATTTGTTATATGGATAGTACATTACTGATTGACACGGCGTCGCGGCGGCATAGGATGCCGCCATATCCCGCCGGGCAGCACCGCGCATTCCATCGGAAGTAGCGCCACCTTCGCCGACGATTGCCAGCCTCGGCAGGGAGGCTTGGCGCCGTGTCGCACGCCCACCGACCCCAGGTCCAAATGCAAAAGGCATTGGACACGCAAGGAGAGAGCCGATGCCGATCGCTTATGCAAGACGCCGGTCCCCAGCCGACGCCGTGATGGTCGCGCAGTGAGCGGGGCCGTCCCCGTCGGTGACGCCGACGAGGCCATCACGGCCGGCGTTGCCGACGAGGCCATCGCGCTCGGCGAACGGTTGCGATCGCAGCGCTGGACCGGACTCCAGATCCTGGTGGTCGCGATCTGCGCGGCGATCAACGCGCTGGACGGGATGGACCTGCTCATCATGTCCTATGTCGCGCCGTCGATGGCGGCGGACTGGAACATCGGCCTCGCGACGCTGGGCGTCGTGTTCAGCGCCGGACTGTTCGGGATGATGGTCGGCTGCGTCGTGGTTGCGCCATTCGCGGACACCTGGGGCCGCCGGCCGGTCGTGTTGCTGGCGTTGACGGTCATGACGATCGGGGCGCTCGGTTGTGGGTTTGCGCCCGATCTCGTCACCTTTTCGATCCTCCGCGCGCTGACCGGGATCGGCATCGGCACGTTGCTGGCCAGCGTCGCGGCGCTCGTCAGCGAATACGCGCCTGCGGGGCGTCGCTCGCTCGCCATGGGCATATTTCAGGCGGGGTATCCGATCGGTGCGGTCGGGACCGGGCTTGTCGCGCTCTACACGATCCCGGCCTTCGGTTGGCAGGCGACGCTGATCGGGGCAGGGGTCATTAGCGCCGCGCTTCTGCCGGCCGTCTGGGCATTGCTCCCGGAATCGGTGACGTTCCTCGAGACGCGGCAGCCCGCCGGCGCGCTCGCGCAAGCCAACGACCTGCGCCGCCGGATGGGGTGGCCGGAACTGGCCGCGCTTCCGCCACTGGCCGAAAAGGGCTCGCTGCCACGGCCACGCGATCTGCTCGCGCCCGACCTCTGGCGCGCGACCGTCACGCTGTGGATGGCGACCTTCCTGAGCTTTGCGGTCCTGTATTTCGTGACCAGCTGGATCCCCAAGCTCGCGGTCGAGAGCGGGCTCAGCCAGTCCAAGGCACTCTGGGCAGGCAGCATCTTCAACATGGGCGGCGCGATCGGCGGCTTGCTGATCGGGTGGCTCGCGATGCGCAACTCGATCGGCCGGTTGATCGCGATCTTCTTCGCGATCTGCGCGGTGTTGATGATGATCTTCGCGCAAAGCCTGCCGCTGACGCTG
Source organism: Sphingomonas sp. BK036 (assembly GCF_004216825.1). NCBI lineage: Bacteria > Pseudomonadati > Pseudomonadota > Alphaproteobacteria > Sphingomonadales > Sphingomonadaceae > Sphingomonas > Sphingomonas sp. BK036. Next base: position 141,711 of record NZ_SGXR01000005.1, read on the forward strand.
ATCCTGCTCACCGCCTTCGCGCTCGGACTGACGTTGCAGGGCGGGTTTACCGGCTTCTACTCGCTGTCGGCGCAGCTCTATCCGGCGAAGATCCGCGGTGCAGGGATCGGCTGGGCTGTCGGGATCGGCCGCGGTGGCGCGATCATCGGCCCGATCGCGGGAGGCGCGCTGCTGGCGGCGAAGCAGCCGCTATGGGTGACGTTCGCCTGTTTCGCGGTGCCGCTGGTGCTCTCCGGCGTGCTTGCCGCGGTCGCGGCCCGGCTCGGCCGCCTCTCCGTATCCGACCGCTGAACCGAAAAGGACTCTGTCATGACGGACACAATGGTGCTGAACGGAGCGGGGGTCGCCTTCGAAATTGCGTTTCCCGCGATCGTCATCGGCGCGGGCGCGACCGGGCTGACCGCCGCGCTCGCGCTGCGCGACAAGGGGGTCGAGGTCCTCGTGCTCGAGCGCGATTCGACGCCCCTGGAGTCCACGGCGATGTCGACCGGGCTGATCCCCGCCGCGGGCACGCCCGAACAGCGCGCAGCCGGGATCGACGACGACCCGGCGCTGTTCGCCGCGGATCTCATGCGCAAGACCAAGGGCGGTACCGATGGGGACATCGCGTTGCGTCTCGCCGAGCAGTCCGCCGACACGATCGCGTGGATGCGCGATGTCCACGGCGTGCCGCTCGATCTGGTCGACGGCTTCCTGTACCCCGGGCACAGCGCGCGGCGGATGTACGGCACGCCGCGTCGCTCGGGCAGCGAACTGATGGGCGCGCTCGAGGCCGCCGCCGAACGTGCGGGCGCGACGCTGCTGACCGACGCGACTGTCGAGGCGCTGCACGCCGACGGCGACCGGGTCACCGGCATCCGTATCCGACGGCCCGATGGCACGGCGGAGGATATCGGCTGTGACGCGCTGATCCTCGCCTGTTCGGGGTTCGGCGGCAATAGCGACATGGTCGAGCGGTTCATCCCCGAAATGGCGGGCGCGGTGTTCTACGGGCATTTCGGCAACAAGGGCGATGCGATCGCCTGGGGCGAGGCGCTGGGCGCCGCGACCGGCGACATGCACGGCTATCAGGGGCATGGCGGGCTCGCGGTCGGGCACGGCGTGCCCATTCTCTGGCCGCTGATCATGGAAGGCGGCTTCCAGGTGAGCCTCGCCGGCGACCGCTTCTCGAACGAGGCGGCGGGCTATTCGGAACAGGCGGCAAAGGTCAACGCGCAGCCTGGCGGGGTCGCGTGGTCGATCTTCGACGCGCGGCTGCATGTGTTGATGCTCCAGTTCGACGACTATCGCGACGCGCTGTCCGCTGGCGCAGTGATCGAGGCAGAGGATCTCGACGCGCTTGCCGACGCGACCGAGCTCCCTCGCGACGCGCTCGCTAGGACCGCAGCGCAGGTGGCGCAGATGGTCGCTGACGAGGCCGAAGACCCGTTCGGACGCGACTTTACCGGCAAGCCTGTGCTCGCACCGCCCTATCGTGCCGCCAAGGTCACTGGCGCGCTGTTCCACACGCAAGGCGGCCTGGTCGTCGACCGCGACGCGCGCGTGCTGCGCGCGGACGGGTCGCCGCTGCCGAACCTGTATGCGGGCGGCGGTGCGGCGCGGGGCGTCTCGGGGGCGGGTGCGGACGGCTATATGGCGGGTAACGGATTGCTCACCGCAACCACCTTTGGCAAGCTGGCGGGGCGCGCCGCGGCCGAGGCGATCGGCCGGGCTTGAGCGATCAGGCGGCCGCCCCGGGGTAGATCCAAGGGCGGCGCCTGCGGTCGTCCGCCAGGAACGCGTCGATCTCCGCCCGACGCAGCAGCGTCAGCGCGATCGCGTCCAGCCCCTCGAGCAGCATGTGCCGGGCTTCCTCCCCGATCTCGAAGCTCCAGGTCGTGCCCGAGGCTGCGCGGATCTCGCACGCGACGAGATCGATCGTCATCGGGCCCGGCGCATCGTCCGCAAGCTGAGCGACGACGTCCGCTGGCTGCACCACCGGCACGATCCCGTTGCGGACGCAATTGCCCTGGAAGATCGGATTGAACGACGGGGCGACGACCGCGCGGAAGCCATATTCCGCGAGCGCCCAGGCGGCGTGCTCGCGGCTCGAGCCGCAGCCGAAATTGGTCCCCGACAGGAGAAACTGCGCGTCGCGATACGCGGGCTGATTGAGGATGAAGCCCGGGTCCGGCTCGCGCCCGCCAATCTTGGTATAGCGCCACCCCGCAAACAGCCCATCCTCGAGTCCGGTCTTGCCGACGCTCTTGATCTCGCGCGACGGGATGATCGCGTCGGTATCGACATTGTCGCGCAGCAACGGGGCGGCGACGGCGGTGCAGGTGGTGAAGGGTGTCATTAGCTTGGCTCACCTTGCGCTGGGCTGACGATCCGTCCGGCGATCGCAGAGGCTGCGACGGTTTCGGGCGAGGCGAGGTGGGTCCGCGTACCGGGGCCCTGGCGGCTCTCGAAATTGCGGTTGGTCGAACTGATCACGCGCTCCTGCGGTCCGAAGCTCTCGCCCCCCGCATAGAAGCACATCGAACATCCCGCCTCGCGCCATTCGAAGCCGGCATCGAGGAAAACCTGGTCAAGCCCCTCGGCTTCCGCCGCGATGCGGACCTGGCTGGAGCCGGGCACGCAGATAGCGCGGACATGCGGGGCGACGTGTTTCCCGCGCAGGATCTCCGCCACGCGGCGCAGGTCCGAGACTCGGCTGTTGGTGCAGGAGCCGATGAACGCCGCGTCGATCGTCAACCCGACGATCTCCTGCTCGGGCTTCAACCCCATATAGTCGAGCGCCCGCACAACCGCCTCGGCTGTATCGCGGGGGGAGTCGCCGGTCCTGGGCACCGGCGCGCCCAGCCGCATCGCGTGCTGCGGGCTGGTTCCCCAGGTGATCATCGGCGCGACGTCGGACGCATCCATCGACCATTCGCGATCGAAACAGGCGTCGTCGTCGCTGGAAAGGTCGCGGCCGGCCTCTACCGCTTGCGTCCACAACTCGCCCTGCGGGCTGAACGGGCGTCCTTCCAGATAGGCGAAGGTCGTGTCGTCGGGCGCGATGATCGCGGTAAACGCGCCAAGCTCGGTCGCCATGTTGCACAGGGTCAGCCGCTGATCGACATCGAGCGCGGCAATCGCCGTCCCCGCATATTCGACCACCAGGCCGCGCGACCCCGCGGCGCCGATCTGCTCGAGAATGTAGAGCGCAAGATCCTTTGCGGTGACGCCCCGCGACAACTGTCCCGACACGGTAATCCGCATCGTCCCCGGCTTCTGGATCCGCAGCGTTCCCGTAGCGAGCGCATGCTCCGCCTCGCTCGATCCGATTCCCCACGCCAGCCCCCCGAGCGCGCCCTGCGAGCAGGTGTGGCTATCGGGGCAGACCAACGTGCTGCCCGGCTGGATGATACCCTGTTCGGGCGAGATGATGTGGACGATGCCTTGTCGCGGATCGCCGATGTCGAACATCGTGATGCCCGCCTTCTTCGCCGCCTCGCGGGTCGCGACGATAAAGTTCTTGCCGGTGGGCATCAGCGTCTCGTCGGTGCGACCCGGTCGCGTGTCGACGACATGGTCCATCGTCGCGAAGGCGCGTTCGGGTGCCAGCACGCTGTATCCCGCACTCTCCAGGCTCTGCAACGCGACGCCGCCGGTCCGCTCGTGGAGAAGCACGCGATCGATCGCGATCAACGCCGCGCCATCGCCCAGGTCGGCGATCCGGTGCGCCTCCCATATCTTGTCGAACAGGGTCTTTGCCATCCGGCTCATGTACCAGACAGAACGATCATTTGCTATAGCATTATAACAAATAAACGTCTTGAGTTTTAATGCTGTGCCGACTTTCGGGGCTGCGCTAAGGTCGCGCCATGGCAAGAGGCAAGGACGGTTCGGGCGTGGCAGTTGTACCGGTTCAACGCGCGGATGCCGTCCCGCTCTATCACCAGATATTCCTGGCCTTGCGCGATGATATCCTGCGTGGCCGGCTGGCGTTCGGGGCGTCGGTGCCGACCGAGCATGAACTCGGCGCGCAGCACGGCGTCTCGCGGATCACGGCGCGGCGCGCGTTGCACGAGCTGGCGCTTCACAAGCTGGTCGAACGCCGCCGCCGGACCGGTACGCGCGTGGTCTACCAGGCCTCCACCGTGCCGATCGAGGCGAATGTCGACCAGGCGATCGAGTCCCTCATGGCGTTCGGGCGCAACACGCCGGTCAAGGTCGTCGACCTCGCCAAGGAACCGGCGCCCGCGGACATTGCAGACATTCTGGAACGGCAGGCGGAGACGATCGTGTATCGCGCGCGACGCATCCGCCATACCGGTCACGAGCCGCTCGGCCTGGTGACGAGCTGGATGCCCGCCGATCTTGGCGTCAAGCTCACCAAGCGGTCGCTCACCGCCAACCCCATCCTGAAGCATCTCGCCGACGCGGGCGTCGTGATCGCGGGGGGGCGGCAGACCGTTTCCGCGCAGCATGCCGGCGCCGACACCGCCGCGCTGCTCGGGATCGAGCCGCGCGACGCAATGCTGCGAATCGAGCGAGTCATTCTCGACGACGGGGGCAGGCCGGTGCTGTTCACGATCGCGGACTATCGGGCCGATCGCTACCGGATCAGCCTCGATCTCCAGAGCGGCACGCGGCCTGCTATCGGTTGACATCAGGCCAGCGCGGCCGCGATCCTGTCCTCGCTGAGTCCCGCCTCGCGCAACAGTTCGGCGCCGTGCTCGCCGGGGGTCGGCAGTCCGAGCCGACGCGGCATGCGGCTGCCGTCCATTTCGATCGGAAGCCCGGGCAGGCGGGTCTGCGTTCCGTCTTCGAGCGTGAGGTCGACGAGCCCACCGCCCGCGCCGAGATGCTGATCGTCGAACAGGTCGGACGGCGTCGCAATCGGCGCAAACGGCAAGCCGAGCCGCTCGAGTAGCGCAACGGCCTCCGCGCGGCTCATCGCGCGGAAACAGTCGCGGACGGTCGGCAGGATCCTCTCGCGGGCCTCGACCCGCTGGTTATTCGTGGCCAGCGTCGCGTCCGCGAGAAACGCGTCCAGTCCGAACGCTTCGCAAAACGCGACCCATTGCCCGTCGCTGACGACGCCGACGAACACCTGCTCGTCGGGCAGGCGCGTCTCGAACACGTCGTAGATCGCCCAGGCGGAGATCCGGTCGGGCATTGGTCGCGGTGCCTTCCCGGTGACCGCTTCCTGCGCCATGTGCTGTCCGACCAGAAAGGCCGTCGTCTCGAACAGCGCGCACTTCACGTCGCCGCCGCGCCCGGTACGATGCCGGCGCTCGAGCGCGGCGAGGATCCCGATGACGCCGAACATCCCGCCGGTGATATCGACCACCGATGCGCCCGCGCGCAGCGGCCGGCCTGGCGGGCCGGTCATATAGGCAAGCCCGCCCATCATCTGCGTAACCTCGTCGAGCGCGGTCCGGTTCTCATACGGGCCGGTCAGGAAGCCCTTGGCCGAACAGTAGATCAGCCGGGGATGGCGCTCCGCGAAATCATCGGGTCCGAGCCCTAGCCGGACCAGCGTGCCCGGCCGGAAATTCTCGATCAATATGTCCGCGCCTTCGACCAGCGCGATGGCGGCCGCCTTGCCGACTTCGCTCTTGAGATCGAGGCAGATGCTGCGCTTGTTGCGGTTGAACATCGGGAAATATCCCGCGCCCGAGCCGAGCAGATGCCGGGTCTGGTCACCCCCCTTGGGCTCGACCTTGATCACGTCGGCACCAAGATCGGCCAGGATCAGGCCGACCGACGGCCCCATCACCATATGCGTGAACTCGATCACCCGGATACCGCTCAGCGGCAACGCCTCGTCGATCATGTCATCTCCCATTCCAAATCCGTGCAACCTTACCCATGCTCGACAGGTTCTCTCAATTGTTATAGGTATAAGACATAAAAGCCAAGGTGAGTCGAATGGCATCGCAGATACTGATCAGTGAGGTAGGCCCGCGGGATGGCCTGCAAAATCTCGACCGGGTGCTGCCGACGGCAGTCAAGAAGGCGTGGATCACGGCCGAGGCAGCCGCCGGCGTGACCGAGATCGAGGTCGGGAGCTTCGTCCCGGCAAAGCTGCTCCCCCAGCTTGCGGACACCGCGGAGATCGTCGCCTTTGCACGAACAATCCCGGGCCTCACGGTCGCGGTGCTGGTACCCAATGCCAAGGGCGCGGCGGCCGCGATCGCGGCGGGCGCGCACAAGATCACCTTGCCGCTGTCCGTTTCCGAAACGCACAGCCTCGCCAATCTTCGCCGGACGCACGAGCAGGTGCTCGCCGAGGCACGCGCCATTGCGGACTTGATCGCGGCGCTGCCGGTCGAACAGCGCCCGCATTTCGAGGGGAGCTTGTCGACGGTCTTCGGCTGCACGCTCGAAGGCGCGATCTCGGATGCGCAGGTCCTGCGGCTGGCCGAGGCGCTGATGCAGGCCGGCTGTGACGAGATCGGGCTCGCGGACACAACCGGCTATGCGGATCCCGCAGGCGTGCGGCACATGGTCCGGATGGTGCGCGATGTCGCAGGCGCCGCCGCGGTGACCGGCATCCACCTCCACAACACGCGCGGGCTCGGGCTCGCCAATGTGTTGGCCGGGCTCGATGCCGGCCTGAGGACCTTCGACTCGTCGCTGGGCGGGCTGGGCGGCTGTCCGTTCGCGCCCGGTGCGAGCGGGAATATCGTCACCGAGGACCTCGTGTTCATGCTCGAGGCGATGGGCCTGGATACCGGAATCGATATCCCCAAGCTCCTGGCGACCCGAGCGATACTGGCGGAAGCTCTGCCCGACGAGCCGCTCTACGGCTTCGTACCCGATGCAGGGCTCCCGCTCGGGTTCGCGCCGGCGATAGCGCGGCCGCAGCACGAATTGGAGATGGCATCATGATCGACATCCTCGGCACCCGCATGGTTGCGGACGACCGCACCGCCCGACAGATCTTCGAGGAGGTGATGTCCAACCCCGCCCGCGCGAAATTCGGGTTTGGCGAGCGGCTTGCGATCGTCAACGTCGATATCCAGAACGCCTATACCCGGCTCGACGAGTTCAAGACCGCCTATGAGACGGACCCGCGCCAGATCGACCATGTGAACACGATCAGCCGGCTCGCGCGCGAGCGTGGCATGCCGGTGATCTGGACCCGCGTCGGCTATCACGGCACCGCGGCGGACGCGGGGGTCTGGGGCACGCGCAGCGACACGCCCGACAGCCTGCAGAACATCACCTACGGGTCGCGCCGCCATGCGTTCGACGATCGCTGTGAGATCGATGCGGCGGTCGACCTGGTCTATGACAAGCGCATGCCATCGGCCTTTTTCGAGACGCCGCTGCAGAGCCTATTGGTCTGGCACAAGGTCGATACGGTCGTGATCACCGGCGGCTCGACCTCGGGCTGCGTCCGCGCCACCGCGGTGGATTCGCTCAGCCGCGGCTATCGCACGATCGTCCCGCTCGAGACGTGTGCGGACAAGCATGAGAGCTACCACTTCGCCAATCTGACCGACCTTCAGCTCAAATATGCCGATGTCGAGCCGGTCCAGACCGTGGTCGACTGGCTGGAGGCACGCTGATGCGTGAAGGCGAAGCCGATCCCGGCCTGTATGATTTCCGCCCCTATCGCGACCGCACGCCGATCCGCTGGCCGGATGGCAAGTCGATCGCGGTGTGGGTGTCGCCCAATCTCGAATATTACGAGATCGACCCGCCCGCCAACCCGCACCGCAAGAGCTGGACCAAGCCGCATCCCGACGTCGTCGGCTATGCGCACCGCGACTATGCCAATCGCGTCGGCCACTGGCGGATGGCGGAGGTGATGAGCAAGCACGGATTCCCCGGCTCGGTCTCGCTGTCGGTTGCGCTGTGCCAGCATATCCCGGAGGTCGTCGCGGATGCGAATGCGCGCGGCTGGGAGTTCTTCAGCCACGGCATCTACAATACGCGCTACTCCTACGGGATGGACGAGGCGCAGGAACGCGCGATCATCGAGGATTCGATCCGCACCGTCCGCGAGGCGACCGGGCAGACGATCCGCGGCTGGCTCGCGCCGGCGCTGACGCACACGCCGCGCACGTTGGATCTGATCGCCGAATATGGCCTCACCTACACCTGCGACCTGTACCATGACGACCAGCCAGGGCCGGTGCATGTGAAGTCCGGCAAGCTCATTTCGATGCCCTACAGCCTCGAGGTGAACGACCATTATGGCTTCTTCATCTACAATATGAGCCCGCGCGACTATGCCGACGCGCTGATCCGGCAATATGACCGGCTGGCGGCGGAGGGCGAGACGTCCGGCACCGTGATGTGCATTCCGCTTCACGCCTATCTGATCGGGCAGCCGCATCGGATTGGCCCCTTCGAGGAGGTGCTGCGTCACATCGCCGCGGACGGGCGGGCATGGATCACGCGCAGCGGCGATATCGCCGATCATTTCCTGGCCAATGGGTATGACTCGGCCGCCGCCGATGCCGCCCGCTTCGCGGAGAACGGCCGATGAGTCTCGACACGAACTATCTCGTCTACGATCGGCGCCGTCGCGGCATGGACCATGATCTGTACCCCTGGTCCAACCTGTTCGAACGCCAACCGATCGCCTGGGAGGGCGATACGGTGGTCGCCGTGCCGATCATCGTCTCGCTCGAATGGTTTCCGATCCAGCCGTCCGCGACGCCGTTCCTCGCGCCCGGGCACATGCAGACCGCCTATCCGGACTATCGCCACTATACCGCGCGGGAATATGGCACGCGGGTGGGCTTCTACAGGCTGCTCGACGCCTTTGCTGCGGTCGGCGCAAAGGTCACCGTCGCTGCCAATGCCGCGATCGCCGAGCGCTATCCGTCGATCATTCGCGACATCGTTGCCGCCGGGCACGAGATCGCCGCGCACTCGACCGACATGAACGGCACGATCGCGTCCGGCCTGGATGAGGACGCCGAACGTAGTCTCATCGCGCGCTCCCTAGATGGCCTTGAGAAGGTAGCCGGAACGCGCCCCCGCGGCTGGCTTTCGATCGCACGGTCGCAAAGCTGGAATACACCGCGGCTGCTGGTCGAGGCGGGGCTCGACTATATGCTGGACTGGGTGAATGACGACCTTCCGTACCGCGTCGCGACGCCGTCCGGCACGATCCTCAACATCCCGCTGAACCATGAACTGTCCGACCGACAGATCGTGACCGTCCAGCAGCAATCGGCGGAGAGCTTCCGCACCCAGCTGGAAGATGCCTGCATGTGGCTGGAAAGCGAGGCGGCGTGGTTCGGCGGACGCATGCTGCCGATCCACCTGACCCCGTACGTCATGGGCCTTCCCTATCGGATCGGCGCCTTGGAAGCGTTGCTCGGCACGTTGCGCGACCGGCCTGGCATAGCCTTTCTGCCAGCATGCGACATCGAGCGGCAGGTCGCCTCGCAAATCGCATAGGGTCTAGTTCCGGGATCTAGCAACTGCCGACCATGATGCGCGCAGGGGGACCCATGGACGTCACACTGTGGCTAACGTCTGGATCTGCGCCGGACAGCCCCCCGCGACGTGCGCATTGAACAACCCACCGCTCAGGTCGACTTTCTAGCCAGGCGTGCCGCCAACAATGTCCGTTGAAACGCTGGTGACCCCTACGAGAATCGAACTCGTGCTTACGCCGTGAGAGGGCGTCGTCCTAACCGCTAGACGAAGGGGCCGTTAGCAGATGCGGGCGTCTACGGAACGTGGCGGCGGTCGTCAACCCAGTTGCCACATATTCCTTCGGCGCCCGCCATTTTTCTCAAGCGGCGACCTTCTTGCGCTCGGCCATTTCCTCGTTGAGCATCTCGGCGAGCAGGAAGGCGAGCTCGAGGCTCTGGCCGGCGTTGAGGCGCGGGTCGCAGTGCGTGTGGTAGCGATCCGCGAGCGATTGCTCGGTCACGTCGACCGCGCCGCCGGTGCATTCGGTCACGTTCTGCCCGGTCATCTCGGCATGGATGCCGCCGGCGTGCGTACCCTCGGCGCGGTGGACCGCGAAGAAGCCGCGCACCTCGGCGAGAATCCGGTCAAAGGGCCGCGTCTTGTAGCCGTTGGCGGCCTTGACGACGTTGCCGTGCATCGGATCGCAGCTCCAGACCACCGGATGGCCCTCGCGCGTGACGGCGCGGACCAGGCGGGGCAGGTTCGCCTCGATCTTGTCATAGCCATAGCGCGTGATCAGCGTCATCCGGCCGGGGATGCGCGCAGGGTTCAGCGTGTCGAGCATCCGCAACAAGGCGTCTGGTTCTAGGCTCGGGCCGCACTTGATACCGATCGGGTTGCCGATGCCGCGCAGATATTCGACATGCGAAGATCCTTCGAAGCGCGTGCGATCGCCGATCCACAGGAAATGCGCGCTGGTGTCGTACCAGTCGCCAGTCAGCGAATCCTGCCGGGTCAGCGCCTGCTCGTACTGGAGCAGCAGCGCCTCGTGGCTGGTGTAGAAATGCGTCTGCGCGAGCTGCGGCACGGTCTCGGGATCTATCCCGCACGCGGCCATGAACTCGAGCGCCTCGCCGATCCGGTCCGCGGTCTCGGCATATTTCTTCGACCAGGGGCTGCGGCCCATGAAGTCGTGCGTCCAGCGATGGACCTGGTGGAGGTTTGCATACCCTCCTTGCGCGAACGCGCGCAGCAGGTTCAGCGTAGCGGCCGACTGCGAATAGGCGCGGATCATGCGCTGCGGATCGGGCGCGCGCGCCTCGGCGGTGAAGGCGATGTCGTTGACGTTGTCGCCGCGGTACGACGGCAACTCGACGCCGCCGATCGTCTCGGTATCGGTCGAGCGCGGCTTGGCGAACTGGCCCGCCATTCGACCGAGCTTCACGACCGGTAGCTTCGACGCGTACGTCAGCACGACCGCCATCTGCAGAATGACGCGGAACGTGTCGCGTATGTTGTTCGCGCTATGCTCGGCGAACGATTCTGCGCAATCGCCGCCCTGTAGCAGGAACGCCTTGCCTGCCGCGACCTCGGCGAGGCTCGCGGTCAGGTTTCGCGCTTCGCCGGCGAAGACGAGCGGTGGAAAGCTGGCAAGCTGGTCGGTCGCTGCGGTCAGCGAGGCGGCGTCGGTATAGGTGGGGAGCTGTCGTGCTTCGTATCGTGTCCAGCTGTCAGGGGCCCAGTTCGCGGCCATATCATGTCGTCCGATTGGTGAATTGTGCGGCTATCCATGCTCGGAAATGCGTTTTTGCGCAATGAAGTAAAGCTTGCGCCGTTTAAGTCATTGCTGCCCCGTCTCGCCAATTTGGCGACGATCTGTTGCAAAAACCCGATCCGGTGCTCGTCTAGGGTCGTCGTTGACGACGATTAATGTGGCATATACGCTTACCCTCCGGCATTAAGCGGAGATGAACATGCCCCTACGTCTCATCATCGCGTTCTCGATAATTGCCACCGTCGTCGCAATTGCCGTGCCCGTTCTGATCGTTCGCACGCGTCGTCGCCGGGCCGACAATCTACGTCGTCGCGGCGTGAAGAGCTATAACCGCACGCGACAGGTTACACCGGCTGCCGCGCCGTCGAACCGTCAATAGCCTTCGCGCAGATCCGCCACGTTCTTCATCGGCGCACCCGCGAGGAACGCGTCGAGGTTCTCGAGGAACAGCGCAGCGCCGCGTTTGAACATCGTCATCTGGCTTCGGCCGGACATGTGCATCGTCACGATCGTATTGGGCGCGGTCCACAAGGGGTGCCCGGCGGGCAGGGGCTCCGGATGCGTGGGGTCTAGGAACGCGCCGGCGATCGTTCCAGCCGCCAGCGCCGCGCATAACGCGTCGTCGTCGATCATGTCCCCGCGCGCGATATTGATCAGCCAGGCCGATGGCTTCATCTGCGCTAGTTCGTCGGATCCGATCATCGCTGCCGTTGCACCGGTCGACGGCGCGGCAAGGATCACCCAGTCGAACGTGCCGAGCTGGTCGCGCCAGGCGTCCGCGGTGATCGTGCCGTCGCGGCCGGTCCGCGTGACTCCCGTGACATCGACGCCGAACGCCCCCAGCCGATCCCCGATCATCCGGCCGATCGTGCCATAGCCGATGACCAGCGCCTTCGTCCCGTCGAGTTCAATCTTGCCGGGGGCATCCTTCAGCCACGCCTGCCGGTCATAGGCGCGCAGTACCGTATCGAACCGCTTGGCCGCGACCAGCACGCCCATCACCGCATATTCCGCCACCGTGATCGCGTTGATCCCCGCGCCATTGGTCAGCGTGACGCCCCTGGCGCTGAGCAGGTCGAGCGGGAAAGCGTCGAGCCCTGCATAGATCGTCGAGACCCAGGCCAGTCGCGGGCCCGCCGCACGGAGCGCCTCGGCGACGAGCTCGGTCGGCTGCATGTCCACCCAGGCAATGTCCGCATCGGCGATCATCGCCTTTGCGTCGGCGGGCGTCGCGAACCACGCGGTATCGAGCGTATCGGGCAGATGGGGCTCGAGAAGCGGACGGGCGGCAAGTGGCAGGACGGCTTTCATCCGCCCAGCATCGCGACCGTGCTTAGACTGTCAAGCGCAACGCCTTCGCCCCGTGCGGCCAAGACCCGCCACACACCGCCGCCGATCGCCGGCGTCATTGCCCGCTGACCGCCACGACATTGTCGTCGCCGTTCCTGTCGACATACAGGTTATACGGATCGATGCCGGCAAAGGCCGGCTTACGGCGCGAGACGATCCGGATCGTCTGTTCGCCCGACCGGATCGCCCGCCGATCCTTCGAAATGACGTCCTTCGCGGCAAAGCTGCCGAGCCCCGGCCGCTGGTCGAACAGGCCGACGTCGATCGTGTCAGAGAGGAGCGCCGGCGTCTCGGCACCCGCGCCGTTCGCATAGGCCTTCGCGGCCTGGATCGTCAGCACGGTCTCGTAGCTGCCATCCGGGCGCTTGTGCGTGACGGCGGCGGTGGTCTTGAGATCGTAGACGGTGATCCGGTCGAGCAGGTCGACGACTAGCTGCCGTTCCGCCGGCGTGCGCGCCAGCGACAGGAAGCCGTCGACCAGATCGAGCGAGCGCGGATAGGGTTTGCCCTTGAAACGATAGCGCGCGAGCAGCCTGCGCAGCATCGCGTTGACGCGCGCCTCGCCCAGCCGATCCTGGAGCAGGTACATCACCAGCGAACCCTTGCGATAATGGATATAGCCCTGGCTCTCGACGCGATCGAGCGGGACTTCCTCGATCACCTCGCTGCCGCGGCCACGCAGATAGCTGTCGAGCTCGTACTTCAGGAAGCGGCGGATCTTGTCGTCGCCATATTGGTGCTTCATCACCATCAGGGCCGAATATTGCGCCATCGTCTCGACCAGCATCGATCCGCCCTGCATGTCGGCGGAGACGAGTTGATGCCCCCAATATTGATGGCCCAGCTCATGCGCTGTGACGTAGCTGAGATAGTCGATCTTGGCGGTGTCGCGGTTGTCGGCGATGAACCCGATCCGTTCGGAGTAGGGGATCGTGCCCGCGAACGCCTGCGCGTAGCTCGCATAGCCGGGATATTCGAGGATCCGGGCATAATCGAACTGATAGGGCCCAAAATTGGCGCGGTAATAGCGGAGCGACCGCTGCATCGCGTCGAGCATCCGATCGACGTTGAACGCGTGCTGCGGGTCATAGAAGACGCGTAGCGCCGTGCCGTCGACGCGCCGGCCTTTCTGCGCATAGGCAGCGGACTGCACCGAGAAGAAGGCGAGGATCGGTGCGGTCGAGACGTACCGGGCGGTACGGCGACCACCCGCAACGCTGTCCGACACTAGCCGGCCGGGCGCGACCGGGACCTGGCCCGCAACCGTCGAGACGGTGATGTCCGAGCGAACCCATGATGCATTAGCGAGCAAGTTGCGGTCCTGCGCGGTGCGGTCTTCGAGCTTGGCGGTGCGGAGCTCGGGCACCAGGCCGTATTTGCGCCGTTTAGAACGATCCTCCAGCAGGCCATCCTTGCTCATCCCGATCTGCGGCGAGAATTCGCGATTCTCCAGAAAGGTGCCGTTGCTGACGACGCGCGTGTCGTCGCCATTGGCGACGAGGCCGCGCTGCCAGCGGGTGGCGTGGAACGTCAGCGTGCCGCGTCCACCGGGAGCAAGCGGGGTCGCGAACCGGTAGATGCGGTATTGCAGGTCGACGTCCTCCATCACCGGCTTCGCGCCGGGAATAACGACCGTACCCAGCCGCGTCTTGTCGTCGAGCAGGCGCACGTGGAGATCGCGCACCGACGCGCCGGTATCGTTGACGAACGCATAAACACCGTCCGCCTCCAGCCGACGCTGATCGGGGTAGAGCGCGACGGTCAGCCGGATGTCGGTGACCGAAGGCTGCTTCACGCCGACATAGCGCAGATACTTCTTCTCATAAACGGCCAGGCGCGCCTCGCCGTCCTGTTTGGTGCGATAGACGTTGAGGACGTCCATCTGGTAATAGAGGAAACCACCGGTCGCGACGGCCACCAGCAGCGCTGCCGCGAACACCACGCCGGGCGCCCCGAGTAGGCGGCGCGGCACCTGCGCAACGCGTACGCGCAGCCGCGTCTCGGTTCCGCGTCGCCAGAGCAGATGCGCCAGCACGCACAGCCCCAGCGCGATCGCCCCCCAATAGAGCCGCAGCCACCATCCCCGCGCGCCACCGATCTGCGCGCCGTTCATGTCCGACAGCGTCACCGTCCCGGCGCTGCCATATTGATACAGCGGATGTTCGAAGCCGATACTGGTCAGCGTGATCGTGCTGACGAGGTAGACGACCATGATCGCCCACCCGACATATTTGTTCGGGCTCAGCGCCTGGACGAAGACCGCCAGCACCGCGAGGATCACCGCATCGACGGTCATCGGCAGCACCCACCACAGCGCATACTGGCCGAGCGCGAGATCGGTCTGGCCGCGCGCGAGCTGCACCGCGCAGGCCGTTGCCACCGCCACCACCGAGGTCGCGAACAGCACCCCGGTGATCGCGAGGACCTTCGGCGCGAGATACGCCCAGTTGGGCAGCGGCGTTGCGTCGACGATTTCGTGCATCCCGCGTTCGCGGTCGCGCCAGACGAGTTCGCCCGCATAATAGATCGCGATGATCACCGGAATGATCCCGAACGCGCCCTCCAGCGTGCCGATCAGCGCGAAGGTCAGCGGGCGGATCGCGGTGCCGTACATCTCGTTGGTGGCGAGCAGCCCGGCAAGCGTGTTGAAGACGCCGATCAGCATCAGCACGAGGAACGCCGGGCTGCGAAATACCAGCGTCATCTCGAACCGGCAGCGTTCGCGAAGGCGGGTCCAGGCGGCGGCGGCGGGGCGGGCGGCGGGCAGGCGGTCGACCAGCACTGGCGCGGTGGCCGCGAGCTTCTCGGTAGTCCGGCGTTGCTTGCGCAGCGCGCGTTTCGAGACTCGGCGCTCCGCGAACGAGAAGCGCGCATAGGCGATGCCGATCGCGACGAAGCCGATCGCGATCGCGAACAGCCGGTTCCAGACGAGGACGCCTGCGAAGCGCGGCAGTCCGGCATTGGCCTCGCTCGCGGTGAAGTAGCGGGTCGTGGTGCCGAACGCGCCGAGCCCGAACGGCTCGAAATAGCTGCCGACCGTCCGCCATTCGGGCTTCGCCCGCAGCGCCACGTTCATCGCGAGATAAAGCGCGAGGAAGACGATGACGCCGAGATAGCTGTACATCATCGACCGCGTCATCGTCGCCACCGCGAAGAAGATCGCCGAGGTCATGAACACGCTCGGCATCGCCAGCAGGAAATAGGCATAGGCATAGTCGCCAAGCCGGTTCGGCCCGAGCTTCTCGGCATCGACCCACGGCATCAGCGATCCCAGCCATATCGCCAGCGGAATGGCGGCGAAGGCGAGCGCGGCCGCCCCGAACGCGCCCAGGAACCGCGCGGTTAGATAGTCGAACTTGCTGACCCGGGTGGAGCGCACCATCGGCCCGAACCCGCTCTCGTCGTCGCGGACGATCACGTTGGCGACGAACGCGGTCGTCACGAACATGAAGAAGAGCGACATGATCAGATGGACCTGCGCGATCGCGACCGGCGCGTTCTTGTGGATGTTCGCGCCGCTGCCGATCTGGATCTGCTCGATCGTCATCGATCCGAAGCTGAGCAGGAAGAACAGGATCGCGACGGTCCAGAAGACCGGGTTGCGCAACTGATAGCGCAGCTCGAAGCGAGCGATCTGACCGAACATCAGGCGGCTGCGAACTGGCTGGCGGTCGCTACCGATACGCGTCGCGACCGCGACAACGTTGAGAAATACACGTCCTCCAGCCCGCCATGCGCGGCGGTGAAGCCGTCGCCGGGGTCCTCGGGCGACAGGATGTGGATGATCGTCCGGCCAGCGAACAGCCGCGTCGAGATCACCTCATGATGGAGCTTCGCCGCGTCGAGTTCGTCGCGGCCGATCGTCTTAGCCCACACATGGCCGCGGGTCCTCTGGATCAGGTCGAGCGGCGCGCCCTCGAGCTGGATCCGCCCCGCCGCCAGCACCGCCATCCGCGGGCACAGGTCAGCGACGTCCTCGACAATATGCGTCGACAGGATCACCACGACGTTCTCGCCGATCTCGGCGAGCAGGTTGAGGAAGCGGTTGCGCTCCTCGGGATCCAGCCCGGCCGTCGGTTCGTCGACGATGATCAGCCCGGGATTGCCGATCAGCGCCTGCGCGATCCCGAAACGCTGGCGCATGCCGCCCGAAAAGCCTGCAATCGCCTTTTTGCGGACGGTCCACAGGTTGGTCTGGTTGAGCAAGGTCTCGACCGTCTCCTTGCGTTCGCGCGCGGAGGCGATGCCCTTCAGCACGGCCATGTGATCGAGCATGTCGTAGGCGGAGACGCGTGGATACACGCCGAAATCCTGCGGCAGATAGCCGAGCGTCTCGCGCAACGCCTCCGGGTTGGCGATCACGTCGATGTCGCCGAACCGGATCGTGCCCGAGGTCGGGGTCTGCAGTGTCGCCACCGTCCGCATCAGCGTCGACTTGCCCGCGCCGTTGGGCCCGAGCAGCCCGAACATGCCGGTGGGGATGCTGAGCGTCACGTCGTCCAGCGCGCGCGTGCCATTGGCATAGACGTGCGTGACATTCACCAGATCGAGCATGCAAGAACCCCCGTTCGTTTCGAAGCTGCAACGTACCGAGTGTATTGTCGATGTAAAGCACGCAGTTCAGTGCCCGCCGGATCGCAATCTGCCGCCCGCGAGGAACAGAATGGCCGAACCGTCAGCGTGTCGGGGCCGACTACGTATCTTGTTGAAATGCCACGGGCTTGTAATGTGCCGATCGTATCGCGTTGGTGCGGCGTTCGTTCGCGACTATGATGCAGCCAGTTGCGCGCCTCGGCCTTGGGCGAGGTCGGGTCTTCTGTTTATCGCGACGATATGGGAAAAGGTAGGACGGTGGCGGGGGCGTTTGCATTCTTGGGGAGCGGCGTCAGTCTTGCGGCACTGATCGGCGCAACCGACTGGTCCTCGACCCTACTTGGTCCGGTCGAGGCGTGGCCGCACCCGCTCAAGACCGCGACCGCGATCATCCTGCGCGCGCCGGTGCCGATGGCGCTGCTCTGGGGCACCGATGGCGTGATGCTCTACAACGACGCGTTCGCGGCGGTGATCGGCGCGCGGCATCCCGGCTCGCTCGGCGGTAAGGTCGCGGATGTGTGGCCCGAGGCCCGCGCGTTCAACGAGCATGTGTTGCGTGTCTGTCTCGCAGGCGAGACGCTGTCGTTTGCGCGGCAGGACATGACGGAGTATTTCCCGAAACGGGACGAGCCGGTCTTTCTCGACCTGAACTATTCGCCCGTGCTCGACGAGCGCGGCGTCGCGGGCGGTGTGCTGGCGGTCATCGTCGAGACGACCGACGCGGTCCTCGCCGAGCGCGGCCTGAGAGGCGAAACGCACACGCTCGAGACGCTCAACCTCACCGGCGCGGCACTGGCCGCCGAGCTCGAGCTCGAACCGCTGATCCAGAGGGTGACCGATGCGGGCGTGAAGCTGACCGGCGCGCAGTTCGGTGCATATTTCCACAATTTGATGGATGAGACGGGTGAGAAGCTCCATCTGTTCACGCTGACGGGTGCGGAGCGCGCGGCGTTCGAGAAGCTCGGCCGGCCGCGTGCGACCGCGGTGTTCGGCCCGACCTTCCGTAACGAGGGGGTAATCCGCTCCGACGACATCCTCGCCGACCCGCGCTATGGGCGCAGCGCGCCGCATTACGGCATGCCGAAGGGCCATCTCCCGGTGCGCAGCTATCTGTCGGTACCAGTGACGTCGCGGTCGGGCACGGTGCTGGGCGGGTTGCTGTTCGGCCATTCGGACATCGCGCGGTTCACCGAACGGCATGAGCGGTTGCTCGTTGGCGTCGCGGCGCAGGCGGCGATCGCGATCGATAATGCTAGACTGTTCAAGGCAGCCCAGGACATCAACGACACGCTCGAACAACGCGTCGCCGAGCGCACGCTCGAGCTGACCGAGGCGCATGATGCGCTGCGCCAGGCGCAGAAGATGGAGACGCTGGGCCAGCTCACCGGCGGCATCGCGCATGACTTCAACAACCTGCTGACGGTGATCCGCGGCTCGACCGATTTGCTCAAGCGACCGGGGCTGAGCGAGGATCGGCGAACGCGCTACATCACCGCGATCGCGGATACTGCCGACCGCGCCACCAAGCTGACGAACCAGTTGCTGGCGTTTGCCCGGCGGTCGTCGCTGACGCCGACCGTGCTCGATGCGCGGACGATCGTGCGCGGGATGACCGACATGATCGTGACGCTGTCGGGGGCGTTCATCGACGTATCGATGCGGCTGCCCGACGAGGCGTGCCTCGTGAATGCCGATGCCAGCCAGCTCGAGACCGCGATCGTCAACCTGGCGGTCAACGCGCGCGATGCGATGCGCCAGCGGGGGAGCCTGACGATCGACGTCGACACCGCGCAGCGGATCCCGGCGGTACGCGGTCACGCGGCGCGGACCGGCGATTTCGTTAGGATCGCGATCCGCGATACCGGAACCGGGATCGATCCTGCGCATATCGAGCATATCTTCGAACCGTTCTTCACGTCGAAGGCGGTCGGCCACGGTACCGGGCTGGGGCTGTCGCAGGTGTTCGGCTTCGTCAAGCAATCGGGTGGCGAGGTGATCGTCGACAGCGTCCCCGGCGAGGGCGCGGTGTTCGCACTGTATCTGCCGCGCGAACGCGATGCCGGTGCAACGACGCTCGATCCGGTGCTGGCCGCCTGTCCCGACCAGGGGCCGCTGCATATCCTGGTGGTAGAGGACAATCCCGATGTCGGCGCGTTCGCGATCTCCGCGCTCGCTGATCTGGGGCACGCGATCGTGTTCGCGCGCGATGCCGAGGAGGCGCTCGACCTACTCGAGGGCCATGCGGTGGGCTTCGACGTGGTCTTTTCGGACGTGATGATGCCGGGCATGACCGGGATCGAACTCGGGCGCGAAATCCGCCGGCGCTATCCCGGGACCGCGATCCTGCTGACCAGCGGCTATAGCGAGGTCATCTCGCGCGAAGGAGCGCACGGGTTCGACCTGTTGCGGAAACCCTATTCGATGGGCGAACTCGCCGCCGCGCTCCGCACCGCGACCGCGACTTCCGCCTCGGCCGGCTCTGCGCAATAGGCGGCGACCATCGACCGGATGTCGACGCGCGCTTTCAGGCGCGCGGCCAGCAGCGCGGTGCCGCTGATCTTGCGCTGGACGAACAGCGTGTCGATCGGCGGGAGGTGCCACGTCTCGCGGTCGCGCGCGATCTCAGTGCCCTGTTCGCGCAACACGCCGACGAACGCGCGGTCGCCGAAATCGAACGGCCCGGGCTTGGCGAGTTCCCCCAGGATCACATCGATCATCCGGTCGACCAGCGCCCGATGCCGCTCGACCGCCGCCTCGCCGAGGAAGCCGGCGGCGACCGCAGCCTCGCGCACCGCATCGCGGTCCCCCGCCAGCGCTGCGGCAAGCAGGCGGCGATAGCCTTCGCCGGTTTCGGCGGGGAGGGGGCGGGCCGCGCCGAAATCGAGCAGGACGAGGCGTTGGGTGTCGGGCTGCCAGCGGTAATTGGCGAAGTTCGGGTCGGTTTGCATTAGTCGCCATTCAAACAACTCGCGCAAAACCAGCGACACGAGATCGTGCATGACGCGGTCGCGCGCCTCTTGCGGCGCGGTTTCGAGCGATTCGACGGGAACGCCGGTAACGAAGCTCATCGCGAGCACGCGCGGCGTCGTCAGCTTCGACACCAGCGAAGGCACGACGAACGCGCTCTCGCCGTCCAGCAATGCGCCATAGCGCTCGAGCATCGTCGCTTCGCGCAGATAGTCCGCCTCCTCGTGCAACTGGCGCTTCGCCTCGCCCAGCAACGGCGCGATATCGAGCGACTTGGGCATCAACCCGGACACGCGCAGCAACGTCGCGACATTGTCGACATCGGCGTCGATGCTGTCCTTCACGCCGGGATACTGGACCTTGATCGCAAGTTCGGCACCGCCTGGAAGGCGGGCGCGGTGGACCTGACCGATCGAGGCGGCGGCGACCGGATGCGCCTGGAAATGCGCGAACCGGCGGCGCCAGTCCTTGCCCCATTCGGCGGCAAGCACGCGATCGAGTTGCTGCGGCGGCATGTGGTGCGCATTGTTGCGCAGCTTGGCGAGGATCGTAGCGAGTTCGGGCGGGAGCATGTCGCCCGCATCCATCGAGATCATCTGGCCGAGCTTCATCGCTGCGCCGCGCAGGTGCGAGAGCTGGTCGGCGACACGCGTGGCGTTGGCGGGGGTCAGCAGCAGGTCGCCCATGCTCGGCCGTTCGCCGCTGGCCAGCCGCCGCGCGCCCTCGGCGACGACGCCGCCGGCAACCCCGCCGGCAAGCCGCCCGAACACGCCCAGTCGCGCGAGGCGCCCACTGGGGATGGCACGCCCTGCACTGGCCTTGGCACCACGGTCTTCGGTCACGTCGCATCCTTCATCGGCCGCGAAGCGCAACCCTGATGCGGGATATGGGGCGCTGTCTCAGGCGATCAATCTGCGCCGGTCGTCAATCTACTTTGGTGACCCGGTCTGCGGTGTCCGCGACGAGCGGATCCGCGAGCGTGGTCTCGCCCAGCGACGCCAGCACCGCTGCCGCCAGCGCATCGAGGCCATAAGGCTTTTCGAGCATGATCGCATCGGTCTCGTCCGCGACCGAGGCCGTATCGCCCGTGGCGAAGACGATGCCGACCCCAGGGCGCAGCGCGCGCGCCGTCCGTGCAAAGTCCGGACCGGACACGCCCGGCAGGTTCACATCGGTCACCAAAGCGTCGATCGGGACCGTCTGGAGCGCGGTCATCGCGTCCTCGGCGCTTGCCGCGTCGACCACGACGAACCCGCTGCCCTGGAGCATCTCGGCGGTGTTGGCGCGGATCATCGCGTCGTCCTCGACCAGCAACACCGTGCGGCGGGCAGGGGTGTCGAGCCGGCGGTCGGCGTCGATCCGGGCGTCGCGTGCCGCCTTGGCGGCGGGATTGCCCGAACGCTGGCGGTTGGCAAGCACCTGGCGGAACTTCCGCGCCAGTGCCTCGCGCGTGTACGGCTTCGACAAGAGGTCGAGCCCGGCGTCGAGCTTGCCGCCATGCACGATCGAGTTCTCGGTATAGCCGGAGGTGAACAGCACCGCGAGGTCGGGCAGGCGTTCCTTGGCCTTGCGCGCGAGTTCGGGGCTTTTCAGCGTGCCGGGCATCACGACGTCGGTGAACAGCAGGTCGATCGGCATGCCGCTTTCGATGACGTTGAGCGCGCTCGCGGCGTCGACTGCCTTGAGCACGCTGTAGCCGAGATCGGTGAGCAGTTCGACGACGGTGCTGCGCACCTCGTCATCGTCCTCGACCACCAGCACGGTCTCGGTACCGCCCGAGATCGGGCTGGCATCCGCGACGACCTCGACATCCTCGGTCTCCATCGCGCGCGGCAGATACAGCTTGATCGTGGTGCCTTCGCCGACTTCGGAATAAATTTTCACATGGCCGCCGGACTGTTTGACGAAGCCATAGACCATCGACAGGCCCAGTCCCGAGCCCTTGCCCTCGCTCTTGGTCGAGAAGAACGGTTCGAAGACCTTCTCGATGATCTCGGGACTCATGCCGGTGCCCGTGTCGGACACCGCCAGCATGACATATTGGCCGGGCTCGACCTCGTCATGCGTGCGTGCATAGGTGTCGTCGAGATGCGCGTTGCCGAGCTCGATCGTCAGCTTGCCCTGGCCGTCCATCGCGTCGCGCGCGTTGATCGCCAGGTTGAGCAGCGCGTTCTCGATCTGCGCGGGGTCGATAAAGGTGTTCCACAGGCCGCCGCCGACCATCGTCTCGATCTCGACGCCTTCGCCGATCGCGCGACGCAGCATGTCGTCCATCCCGCGGACGAACCGGGTGACGTTGACGACCTTCGGCTCGAGCGCCTGGCGACGCCCGAAGGCGAGCAGCTGGGCGGCGAGCTTCGATCCGCGGGTGACGCCTGCCATCGCGTTGGCGACCCAGCGTTCGGCGCGCTCGTTACCCGCGAGGTTCTTGCCGAGCAGCTGCAGGTTGCCCGACACGACCTGGAGCAGGTTGTTGAAATCATGCGCGACGCCGCCGGTCAGCTTGCCGACCGTCTCCATCTTCTGTGCCTGGGCGAGCTTGGCCTCGGCCTGGCGACGCTCGTCGATCTCACGGATGACTCGCGCCTCGAGCGTCTCGTTGAGCTGGCGCAGCTGGTCCTCGGCGCGTTCGCGGTGGCGGACTTGGCGCGCGAGCGCCTCGGCCTGGTCGCGCAGCGCGGCTTCGGCGGCGCGCTGGTGCGTGATGTCGGTGTGGACGCCGACCCACTCGATCACCTCGCCCGCAGCGTCGAGCATCGGCAGCCCGCGCACTGCGAACGTGCGCCACGTGCCGCAATGGCGGCGGACTCGGTGTTCGAACACGAACATCGACTTGGCAAGCACCGCGCTGGTCCACGCCTTGATCGTCGCCGCGACGTCGTCGGGGTGGATCGCGTCGGCCCAGCCGAAATTCTGATACGCGTCGATCGACTGCCCGGTGAGCGCCGCCCAGCCGGGCTGCTCGCCGATCATCCGGCCGTCGGGACTGTTGGTCCAGAGTACGCCGTGGACCGCGTCCATCGCGGTGCGGAACCGGCCGTTGCTGATCCCAAGCTCGGCCTCGCGCTGGGCCCGGTCCTCGACGTCGATGCCGAGCACGTAGAGGCCCGGGATTGATCCATCGGCGGCGACATGCGGCACATAGCGGAACTCGGCGCGGCGCGGGCGACCGTCGCGGTGCGGGAACACGGTCTGCGCGACGAAGCTCTCGCCCGCCAAAGCCCGATCGAACGATGCGCGGCGATCCTCGTAGACGGCCTCGCCAAGCACATCGCGGACGGGCTTGCCGATCATCGCGTCGGCGGCGACGCCCAGCCAGTTCTCATATTGCGCATTGGCGAGCCGGTAGACATGGTCGGAATCGATGTACGAGATCAGCATCGGCACCGCGTCGGTGACCCGGCGCAGTTCGGCCGAGGTGGCGGCAAGGCGGCGCTCGACTTCGACCCGGCCGCTATTATCGACCATCGTGCACAGCACGCCGCCGACGCTCCCGCCCGCGCAGTAGATGGGGGTGTAAAACAGGTCGAGCGTCAGCGTCTCGGGGCCGTCGGGCCGCTGGAACAGGATCGGCTGGTCGCGATAGGCCACGGTCTCGCCGCGCCGGCTCGCGTCGAGGACGGTGCGGTTCCAGTCCCACACGTCGGGGAACGCGGTCGCGACTGGGCTGCCCAGCGCGGCGGGGTGACGGTCGCCGGCCACCGCGCGATAGCTGTCATTGTACAGCATGACGTGATCGGGGCCCCACATCACGACCTTGGCCACCGGCGAATTGATGATGTTGGCGAGCGTCACGCGGAGCTCGGCGGGCCATGTCTCGATCGCGCCGAGCGAGGTCGCGCTCCAGTCGCGCTGGCGGATCAGCATGCCGCATTCGCCGCCACCGATCAGCGCCTCGACGGGCGTGCGCGGCACACGCATCTGTTCGAGCGCGGTGCGGATGATCGCGGTCGCATCGCCATGGCCTTGCGCGGCGAGATCGTCGATCTGGCGGCCGAGATCGGCTGGCAGGGAAATGGTGCGCGACGAGCCTGGGGTTGTCATGTTCGACTAGTGGGTTTGCCGCGCACGCGTGTCAATGAATACGAACGGTGGAATACGAACGGTGGAATGCGAACGGTGGCGGGAGGCGGTCACTCGACCGCTCCCACCACCGCGCCGCGCGATCACCCCTCGGTGCGCGGCAGGCCGAGCGGGTTGCCGTGCTTGACCGCCTTGGGCAGCAACGCGTCGGGCAGGTCCTGGTAGCAGACCGGGCGCAGGAACCGCTCGATTGCCGCAGTGCCGACCGAGGTCGTGCGCGGATCCGAGGTGGCGGGGAAGGGGCCGCCATGCACCATCGCCGGTGCGACCTCGACGCCCGTCGGCCAGCCGTTCGCGAGAATGCGGCCAGCCTTGCGCTCGAGTACCGGCAGCAGCGCCGCCGCGTCGGCATGATCGCCCTCGTCGATCTGCAGCGTGATCGTCAGCTGGCCTTCGATCGTCTCGAGCACGCGGCGAACCTCGGCGAGGTCGGCGCAGCGGATGATGATCGACGCCGCGCCGAAGACTTCGTGCGACAGCGCCGGGTCGGCGACGAACGCCTTGCCGGTCGTCGAAAACAGCGCCGCACGGCCGCGGTTCGCGCCCTCCGCGTCGGTGCCACGCGCGAGCGTCTTGACCGAGTCATGGCCGGCGAGCGCGGCGACGCCCTGCTCGTAGCTGGCATGGATGCCGGGGGTCAGCATCACCTGCGGTGCGGCCTCGCCCAGCGCAGCCGCCGCCGCCTGGACGAAGGTGTCGAGGTCGGGGCCGTCGACCGCGACGACGATGCCGGGGTTGGTGCAGAACTGCCCCGATCCCATCGTCAGCGATCCGACATACGCCTTGCCGAGCGCTTCGCCGCGCGCCGCCAGCGCCGCGGGGAACAGAATGACCGGGTTAATGCTGCTCATCTCGGCATAGACCGGGATCGGCTCGGGCCGCGCCGCGGCGAGCGCGACCAGCGCGAGGCCACCGCTGCGCGATCCGGTGAAGCCGACAGCCTTGATCCGCGGATCGTTGACGAGCGCGGCACCGAGTTCGTTGGCGGGGCCCTGGACGAGCGAGAAGACGCCTTCGGGCAGGCCGCACTTGGCGACCGCGGCCTGGATCGCCTTGCCGACCATGACCGACGTACCGGGATGTGCGGGGTGGCCCTTGACCACGACGGGGCAGCCGGCGGCCAGTGCGGAGGCGGTGTCGCCGCCTGCGACCGAGAATGCGAGCGGGAAGTTCGACGCACCGAACACCGCGACCGGACCGACCGCGATGCGACGCTGGCGCAGGTCGGACCGCGGCGCAGGCTTGCGATCGGGCTGCGCGTGATCGATCACGACCGACGCCCATGTCCCCTGGCGCAGATGCTTGGCGAACAGGCGAAGCTGGCCGGTGGTGCGACCGCGTTCACCCTCGAGCCGTGGCTGCGGCAGGCCGCTCTCCTGCATCGCCCGCGCGACGAGCGGCGCGTGGATCGCCTCGATCTCGTCGGCGATCGTCTCGAGGAACACCGCGCGCGCCTCGGGGTCGGTCTCACGGAAGGTGTCGAACGCGGCGTCGGCGAGCGTGCACGCGTCGGCAATGTCGTCCTGGCTCGATACCGCGAAGGCGGGCTCGATCTTCGCGTCGGTCGATGGGTCGATCGCCAGGAAGGTAACGTCGCTGCTTACGGCGCGTGCGCCGATCGGGAAGGTGCCGTCCATGTCAGTTCTCCAGGTCAAACGGTGCAGGCCGTATCGTCGCGACTGCGTTGGCCAGCGTTGCGCATGCACTATTGGTGGGAGCGGTAACACGCAAGCGCAAGGTCGGGATGTTTCGCTTGCGGCGGCCCGGCGCAAGGCGTTGCGGAAGATCGCGGCGCTCCCATCTTGGCGGGATGCATGATGATCTCATCCACCTTGGCCTAATCGACGACGCCGACGTCGTTCTCGACGAGGCCGCACTCGCCCTGGCGCTGCCCGATCATCCTCAGGCGAACCGCGAGGCGTTTCAGGGCGTCTTCCAGGCGATCGCCGACCGGCTGGAAGCGGCCGGCAGCGAGGGGCTCGACGCGCGGTCGCAGGCCGAATTGCTCGCGATCGTCATCGGCGACGAGTTCGGCTTCGTCGGCGATTCCGCGACCTATGACGATCCCGCCAACACCGACATGATCCGAGTCATCGAGCGTCGCCGCGGACTGCCGGTCAGCCTGTCGATCCTGTATGTCGCGGCGGCGCGGCGGCTGGGCTGGACGGCGAACATCCTCGACGTGCCGGGGCATGTGCTCGTGCTGGTCGGCGAAGAGGCGGTTCCGGTGATGATCGACCCGTTTCGCGGCGGCGAGCCGGTCGATCGCGACCAGCTCGTCGCGCTGCTCCACGCGGTGGATCCCGGCCGGGTCGCGGCGGCAAACCATGTCGCGACGATGCCGAACCGCGCGATCCTCCTGCGCCTGCTGATGAACGCGGCGACACGCGCCGAAGCGGCGGGGGACGGCCGACGCGCGCTCATTCTCTATCACCGCATGACACTCGTCGCGCCCGACTCGGGCCATGCCTGGTGGGAACGCGCGCGTCTCGAACTGACCAGCGGCGACATCGGCGCCGCGCGCGGGAGCCTCAGCGCGATGCTGGAGATCACGCGCGAGCCCGAGCTTCGCGCGAAGGTCTCCGGCATATTGGCGTCGTTGCACGCGTAAGCCGGGGACGGCCCCGGCCTGACCTTCAGCCGGGAATACCCCAGTTCGCCTCCTCGCCGGCGGCCTTGGCGGTGCGCACCAGATGCTCGACATAATTCTGGAAGACCGGCACGGTGAAGGTGACGAGCGTCGGTTCGCCGTTGGGCTCCTTGAAGGTCAGCACGACAAAGCGGCCGCCTTCCTCGTCGAGGACGAGGCCAGCTTCCATTGCGCCCGGCCCGCTGGGGGTGATGATCGTT
The DNA here is from genome assembly GCF_004216825.1 of Sphingomonas sp. BK036. Lineage (NCBI taxonomy): Bacteria > Pseudomonadati > Pseudomonadota > Alphaproteobacteria > Sphingomonadales > Sphingomonadaceae > Sphingomonas > Sphingomonas sp. BK036. The sequence continues at coordinate 168,688 of NZ_SGXR01000005.1, forward strand.
GCGGTCATTGTTCGTCTCTTGCGTTGCCGGTGTGTCGTGGCGGCTATGCCGTACATCTTCCTTCGGCGTCTACGGCCTCGCGCCTGCCCCCGGACGATATGAGAGTCAGGGCAGCGCGATGTCGGCGAAGTGCTGCCGGATATATGCCAGCTTGGGGTCGATATAGCGGCGGCAGAACGGCCTGCCGGGGTCGGTCTGGTAGTAATTGCGGTAGCGTTCGTCGGACTCGCGGAACCCGACGAACGCGAGCACCGCGGTCCTGGCTGGCTCGCCCGTGTCGCTGGCGAACCGCGCGATCGTGCGCGCGGCTTCGTCGTGCTGCTGATCGTCAAAGACATACACCGCGCTGCGATACCGCCCTCCCGGCGAATAGATGCCGCTCGCCGAATGCGTCCGGAGGTGGACCTCCGCCAAAATGCCGAGCTGTATGATCGCGGGATCGAAGGTCACGATTACGCCTTCCGCCCAGGCCTCCCACGGCGGCTCGGACTGGAGGAACCCCTGATCGACCTGAACGACGCCGCGCAACGCTTGGAAGACCCCCTCCGTGCACCAGTGGCAGCCGCCGCCAAAGCCGATCTTCTCCACTGTCACCTCTCCGCGCCGGTCCCGTCGCACCGGCTCGTAGTGACGCCGTCGCAGGGCGCAACCGTCGACGGAGCGGCAGGCGTTACCTCGACAGGGTCATCCGCAGGATCATTGAGGCTGAATCGCCGGGGCATGGTGCGGCAATCCAGCCGCGTTCGCGTTCCAGTTCGATCGCCTGATGGTTGTCGCGGCTCTCGATCGATTCGAGCGTCGTGATCCCCCTGGCGCGCGCAAATGCGGCGACATGATCGAGCATGCTCCAGCTGATGCCGCGACGCTTGAAATCGCTGCGGATCGCCAGTGCGACTTCCGCGCGCACGAGGTTTTCGTCCGCCGCCAGCATCGCGGTCGCGACGATCGCGTTGGTCGCTGGATCGAAGGCGAGGAAATTCTCGGTACGCTGGTGATCGACCGTGACGAGCGCGCGGAGCTGCTCGCGGCCAACCGTGTGGATCGCGCTGAGGAAGCGAAACCGCAGATCCTCGACGTCGACATGTTCGAAGAACGTGCCGAGCGCAGCCTCGTCGGCGGGGCAGGCGGGGCGAACGTGGAAGACATAGCCCGTCCGCGTCGCGATATCCGCGCTCCACGACACGACCGGGAGTGTTGCTCCGGCGTCTGCGCGCTCGCTGACGAGTTCGACCATCGTGATGTCCTTTGCGATTGGCCACCGCGATCGGCGGCGCACGCCGTACCTACCCGCAAGGCGACCGCCGCCGCAGCGTCGGGAAACACGTAGCGTCCCCCGCGACCGCGTCACCCGGACGATATGGAAAGGACCACTTGTCGCCACCCCGATTTTGGGCGACCAAGCCGCATGATCGAACCCAAGCCTACCAAGGTCCGCACGGCATTGGGCCGCAACCTCACCTACGGAATGCTCGATACGGTGGGCCGTGCGATCGTCACCGGCCATTATGACGGAAAACGCTTTCCGACAGAGGCGGAACTGGCGACCGAGCACGGCGTCAGCCGGTCGGTCACGCGCGAGGCCGTCAAGATGCTGACCGCGAAGGGGTTGCTGTCCGCGCGTCCACGGCAGGGCACGATCATCCAGCCGAACACCGCCTGGAACCTGTTCGACACCGATGTGCTGCGCTGGCTGCTCGAACGCCAGTTCACGCTGCCGCTGCTGCGCAGCTTCAACGAGCTTCGCCTCGCGGTCGAGCCGATGGCGGCGCAGCTTGCGGCGATGCACGCGACGTCGGCGGGCGTCGCGATGATCGCGGCAGGCTATGCGCGGATGGAGGCGGCCGAGCGCGGCGATGACGATGCGCTCGATGCTGATATTGCGTTCCACGTCGCGATCCTGCGCGCGTGCGACAATCCTTTCTTCGCGCAGTTCGAGGATCTGGTGTCGACCGCCTTGCGCACCTCGATCCGGTTCACCAACCGCTTCAAGGGCCGCAGCGCCAGCCTGCCCGCGCACAAGGCCGTGCTCGAGGCGATCGCCGCGCGCGACGCAGGTTCCGCCAGCGCGACGATCCGGTCGATCATCGAGGACGTCATGATCCTCATCCGCCAGGCCGAGAGCGAAGGCGCGGTGGTCGATCGCGGGGCAGCCGTGCTCGGCTGACGCGAACGCCTATACCAGCCCGCGCCCTTCGATCTTGAGGACGGGGACGAACCCGCCGCCAGGGTTCGCGGGCATCGTCAGGTGCAACCCGCGCGCATCCCGGCGGTGCGCGATCGTCGCACCGCCGAGCAATGTCACGCGCTCGACGGCACCCTCGGCAAAGCGGTGGCGGCCCAGCGCCTCGATCGTGACCTCGCCTTGTGGCCAGCCCAGGAACAGGGCGTAGAGCGCGCCCTTGTTGGTGGTGAACCGCACGTCGCGCGGCGTGAACACCCCTAACGACTGCTCGTTCTGCATGCCCGCCTGTAGCTTGGTCGGGCCCTCGCCATAGATCCGCCACGGCCGCGAGCCGAAGATCGCCGCGTCGTTGACCGCGATCCAGCGGCTCATGCCATCAAGGATCTTCTCCTCCTCGCCGTCGATCGAGCCGTCGCCCGGTTGCGGGATCGACAGGAGCAAATTGCCGTTCTTCGACACCACGTCGGCAAGCCGCTGGATCACCTGTTCGGCAGTCTTGTAGCTTTTGTCGGTCAGGCGCGCGACATTGTAGAACCAGTCGCCGATGCACGTGTCGGTCTGCCACGGCTCGTCCCACAGATGGTCGGTGAAGCCGCGCTCGACGTCCTGCACCAGCCCGAAGCGCGCATAGGGCTTCAATTGCTTGGCGGTCAGCACGACGTCGATCGTGCCGTGCCACGCGATCGATCGGTTGTAATAGTCCGCCGCCGCCTGCAACCCGATCGGCCCGAACGGCAGTTCGTAGTCGTCGAAATAGCAGAAGTCGGGTTTGTATGTGTCGATCAGGTCGGTCTGGCGGAGCAGCCATTTGGCGGCATAGCCCGGATCGTTCGGCGGCGGCGTTTCGATCCATTGGCCGTCGTTCGCCTCATGCCAGGCGGCCATCGCCGCGATCGTGTCGATCCCGTTGGGCAGAACCGCGTGCGCGCCGGTATAAAGCTGTTGCGGGTCGAGCCCGTCCCACCATTTTCCGCGGCCGTCGGCGGCGCGCAGCGTGAAGGCGTCGTAGCGTTGCCCCTTCAACGGCCCGATCGGGTCATAGCCATAAGCGGTCTGATACCAGTGCCAGCTGTGCGCGGCATGGTTCGACACGCCGAACTTCAGCCCGGCCTGCCGCGCCGCCTTCGCCCAGGTCCCAACCACGTCGCGTTTAGGCCCGACGCGCAGCGAGTTCCACGCGTGATAGCGACTGTCGTAGCAGTCCAGATTGTCGTGATGGTTGGCGAGCGAGACGAAATATTTCGCGCCCGCCTTGGCATAGCGCGCGATCAGCGCATCGGGATCCCAGCGGTCCGCGGTCCAGCGGTTCATCACCTCCATCATCCCCGACCAGGTCGGATGGCCATAGGTTTTGAGGTGGTGGTCGTACGCGGGGTGCCCCTGCAGGTACATCAGGCGGCCGTACCAGTCGCCCTGCTCGGGCACCGATTGCGGCCCCCAATGCGACCACAGCCCGAGCTTCGCATCGCGAAACCAGTCGGGGTAGCGATAGTGATTGACCAGCGACTGCCAGGTCGGTTGCACCGGACCACGCGCCAACCCCATCGGGCTCTGCGCCAGCGCGTGCGTCGCGGGACCGAGTGCTGCGATCCCTGCTAGCACCGACCGGCGGCTGAGATCGACGCTCACTTGGCCCCGGATACCCGGCGGATCGCGGCGAGCGCGAGCGGCCGCATCACCGCATAGCCGGCGGGCGTCGGGTGGACGCCGTCACTCGCCAGCCCCGGCTTCATCGCGCCCTGGGGCGTGGCGAGCGCGGTGTAATAGTCGACATAGGTAAAGCCGTTCTTCGCAGCATAGGTTTTCAACCAGCCGTTCAACGCGCGGATCTGCGGCACCGGCTGCTTGTCCTTGCTCCACGGGAAGGCGGCGGCTGGCGGGATCGAGGCGATGATCACCTTGATACCGTTTGCGCGCGCGAGGTCGGCCATGCTGGCGATGTTGCCCTGGACGATCTCCATCGTCGAGGCGCCGGTGTTGCCCGCAATGTCGTTGGTGCCCGCCATGATCTGCACCGCGCGCGGCTTGAGCGCGATCACGTCCTCGCGGAACCGCACCAGCATCTGCGGCGTGGTCTGGCCGCTGATCCCGCGATCGACGACGCCGCCGGTGAACAGCGCGGCATCTGCGCCGATCCAGTTGTCGGTGATCGAATCCCCCATGAAGACCATGCGGACGGGCGTGCGCGACGCCTTCAGCTGATCGTTCTGCGCGCGGTACCGGCACAGCTGACCATAGTCGCGCGTCATCATGTGCCGCTTCCAAGCCTCCCACCCCGCGCCGTCGGTCGGCGCGGGGTGCGCGGGGCAGGGGTCCGCGACGATCCCGACTGGGTCGCCGGCATAGGGATCGCCGGGCGACACGGTCTGCGCGATCGCGGGCACCGCAGCCAGCGAGAGTGCGACGACCAACATGCCCCGCTTCACTTGGCACCCACGATCTGGACCAGCGATGCGGCATTCTGGCCGGTCGGCAGCTTGCCCGACGCGGTGAGCCGTGCGGTCTTGTCGTCCCAGCGCAGCATGGCCTTGCGACCGCCCTTGGTCTGGTACGCGTTGGTCACGCCGTCATCGTCGTACAGCGCGAAGCTGGCATCGGCGCCGGGATAGATGCGGATGCTCTCCAGCGCCTGCGCCGTCGCGGTACTCGGCACCTGGACGCCCATCGGGATGATCGACCCGGCGCGTACGAACAGTGGAATCTTGTCGATCGGCGCGTTCGCGGTGACGGTCTGGCCGCCGGTGAACCGCTGGTTGGTCCAGTAGTCATACCAGTCGGCACCCGCGGGCAGATAGACCTGGCGGCTGGTCCTGCCCTGTTCGGTGACGGGCGCGACCAGGAAGGCGGGGCCGAACATATATTCGTCGCCCATGTCGGCGACCGCGGGATCGTTCGGGAAATCCATGAACAGCGCGCGCATCATCGGCGCGTTGCTCTCGTAGGTCTGGCGCCCGAGCGAATAGATGTAGGGCATCAGCGTGTAGCGGAGCTTCAGGAAGGTCGCGAGGATCGGCTCGGCCGCGGCGCCATATTCCCAGATTGCGGTGGCAGGGCGCTGGCCGTGGATCCGCAACGTCGGCGTGAACACGCTATAGGCGAACCAGCGCGTGAACAGCTCTGGGTAATCCGCATAGTCGGGTGCCATCGCCTTTGCGCCTGCCGGATCGACCAGCACAGGACGGGTCGCCTTCGGCCCGCTCGGCCATTGCCAGCCGCCGATGTCGCTGCCCCAATAGGCCATGCCGCTTGCGGTGAAGCCAAGCCCGGCGGGCACCTGGCGATGCAGCGCCTCCCAGGTCGACTTGATGTCCGACGACCAGAACAGCCCGCCATTGCGCTGTGCGCCCAGATAGGCGGCGCGCGACAGGATCAGGTTGCGCATCGTGGGGCGGTCCTTCGCCGACCCCTCCGCCACGCCCGTCGTGTGGAGCAGCGGGAAGACGTTGTGATAGCGGTCGCCCGAGCCGATCGAATAGAAGCTGCCGTCGGGAACCAGGTCGGGCTCGGTCTCATCCAGCCAGAACCAGTCGAAGCCCTGGCTGGCGATGTTGTCGCGGATCCGCTCCCAGAACCAGTGGCGCGCATCGGGGTTGGTGCTGTCGATCAACGCGCCGGCCCGGTCGGAACGGATCGGCAGCCCGTCGACGACGTTGCCGTCCTTGTCCTTCAGGAACCAGCCCTTGGTCGACAGCAGGTCGAAATAGCGCGATTCCTTCTCGAAGCGCGGCCAGACGCTGATGATCGAATGCATCCCCATCGACTTGAGCGTGTCGTTCATGCCCTTGGGGTCGGGGAAATAGGTACGGTCGATGTCGAGTTGACCCATGCGCGACCAGTAGAACCAGTCGAGCACCATGATGTCGAGCGGCAGGCCGCGGCTGCGATAGCCGTCGGCGATGCCGAGCAGTTCCTTCTGCGTCTCGTACCGCGCCTTGCTCTGGATAAGCCCGAACGCAGCCTTTGGCGGCAGCGGCGTCGTCCCGGTCAGCGTGGCATAGCCGGCATAGATCTCGTCGGTCGTGGCGCCCGTGATCACGAAGAACGACACCCGCTCGCCGACCTCGGACTGCCAGTGCGTCGAACTGTGCAGACCGGGGGAGACGATCGTCGCGGACGGATTGTCCCAGACGATGCCATAGCCCTTGTTGGTGACCATGAACGGCACGCAGACCGTCTCGCCCGCGGGCGCATCGTAATTGTGGCGGCAGTCGATCGTGCGGCCGCGCAGGTCGAGCTTGCCCTCCTGGTTCTGGCCCAGCCCGTAATAATGCTCGTCGGCGGGCGAGGCGAAGCTTGCGCCGACCCGGAACGTCTTCTCGCCGTTGACGGTGTGCGGGGCCATTTCCCAGCCGGTCATCTGCGTCAGCATCGTGCCGTCGGGCTTGCGGATCGTCACCGAGACCGGCGGCAGCGATGGTGCGAAATAGCGCTCCATCTGCGACGGCGCCTTGGGCCAGGGCTTCGCATCGACCGACAGTGACAGCGCGCTGGAGGCGAACACGTCGGCGCTATTCGTGGTCTGATGCGTCCAGCCGGCAGCGTTGGGCTTGGCGTTGGGGCCATCGCCAGGGGGCGCGTCGACCTGACCGCGATCGGTCGCGATCGTCACGCGGACGATGTTGGGCGCATAGGCCTCGACCGAGACCAGGCTGCCGTTGCGATCGACCGTCGCGATTGGCGCGGCGATCGCGGCCGTCCCCAGCGTCGCGAGCGAGGCCCCGATCGCCAAGCGTGCCACCAGTCGCGACGACCATCCTACGCGCGTCGTGTGGAGAGATGGCTCGGACGATGGCGTGAGCGCACGCGCTGGGGAAATGTACATCGAAATCCTCTCCATGGGCCTGTGCCCTTTGGGTAGCGCTATCATAGCACGAGTGAAATTTTGTCGGATAATTGCAGAAACGGGATGCAGATCAACCAGATTTCTCGTCGACGGCCGGATGCCTATGATCAGGCGTTCCGACTCTGCCCGGCCAGCCACCGAAGATCCCGGACGACGGGGGCTGCGTGTGCCGGGCAGGGGCGGTCGACCGGCCTTACCGCAGGAGCGCCACCCCGTAGGGCGCAAGATCGAGCGAGCCGGTCTGCGTCTTGCCCGTCAGCGTATCCTGCTTCTGGCCGGCGAGCGCGACGCGCACGGGCGCGTTGCTGGTGTTGACGTACAACGTGCGCCCCTCGACGACCCGGGCGACCACGCCCGGCGGCGTGACGGGGCCGCGCTCGATCCCGAGTTCGGCATAAAGCGACCGGACCAGCGGATCGAGAAAGGCGGGCTGCGCGGCAGTGGCGAGATAGATCGCCCGACCCTTGCCGAAGCGGTTGACGGTGATCGCAGGGCTCGGCCGGGGGGTGTTGGTAAACATCGCCAACGGTTTGGCCGTGCTGGGTTCGAGCACTTCGTAATAGGGATCGCTGCCGGTTTGCTCCTTGCCCTCGAACGTCACCTTCAGCGGCTGTTCGGCACGGTAGAACTCGTTCGTCCGCACGCCGAACACATCGGTCAGTCGGCCGGGCAGCGGCGTCTCGAACCACTTGCCCGTCTCGTCCACCTTGGCGGAATAGCCGGTCATGATGACCGTACCGCCGTTCGAGACATAGCGCCGCACCGCGTCCGCGGTTTCCTTGTCGATCATGTACGCGCTCGGCAGGATGACGAGCTTGTAGCGATCGATCGGGTCGTGGCCGATGTCGATCACGGCGGTATCGATGTTGTCTACGAACAGCGGTTCGAGCGCGGCCTTCGCCTGGTCGGGATAGCTGGTCTTGAAATATTCCTGCATCGTGTTGGGCCCGGGCGGGGGCGAGGTCAGCCAGTTGGTCTGGAACGAATAGGCGATCGCGACCTCGGGCTTGCGGTAACGGGGGAAGCCCATCGTCTTCAGCTTGGCGAACTCGCTCGCGATCTGGCCGAACTCGCCGACCTTCCACGACGCGCGGCCGTCATGGTCGACCAAGCCGAACAGCCCCTGTTCCTCGCCGCCGCTATGCGAGTTGAACGTCCAGGCGAGGAAGGTCTGCGCGTAATAGATCAGCCCGAAATAGGCCCACATCCGCGACCGGCCCGGCGTCCCGTAATAGCCGCCACCGCCGGCGGTGAACTCGTTCAGCCACATCGGCGTGTCGTGCGCGGCGCGGTTTCGCGAGACGTCCAGCGCCGCGCCGAGCGGCTCGCCCGGATAGAAGCCCTGTCCGCCATAGGTCGAGACCTTGTCCCACGACCGCAGATAGTCGAACCCCTTGGTCCATGCGTCGGGCCAGAAATTGGATGCGACGGGCAGGTTGGGGGCATGCTCCTTGCGGACAGCCTCAAGCTCGGTGAGCGCGCCGATCGTATCGTCCGACCAGAAACGGCGAAGGTCGAGATTGCGCTCGTTCGGTCCGGGTCCGTTGCCATAGGGCAGGTCGACCTCGTCCCAGCTGTTGATCCGGCGCGACCAGCGCTGCGTCGCCCAGGCGGTATTGAGCGCCGCGATCGTCCCGTATTTCTTCTGCAGCCAGCCGACGAAGCGTTGCCGGTCCGCCGGCGAATACGACATCTGGCCGTTGCCGATCTCGTTGGTGTAGCCGATCGCGATCACCGCAGGATTATGCGCGTAGCGCTTGAGCATCTGCTCGGCGAGCCGCCGGACGAGCCGGCGATAGTCGGGATCGCTAATATTGTCCCAATAGCGGGTCGCCGCGTTGCGCCGGACGCCGTCCTGCGTGACGAGGTCGACGCCGGGATAGCGTTTGTGCAGCCAGGTCGGCGCGGGCTGACCGGGAATGTCGAGCAGCACCTTGATCCCCGCGGCGTGCATCTGGTCGAGGATCGCGTCGAACCATTCAAACGTGAAATGCCCGTCCTGCGGCTCGAACGAATCCCAAGACAGATCGCCCATCCGGACCATGGTGAACCCGGCCGCCTTCATGATCGCGATATCCTGGCGGATCTGTTCGGGCGACCGGTCGATCGGCTGATAACAGGCGCCGACGAACAGATCGCCGCGGCCCGGCCAGTCGGGATGCCCGGCGGCACTTTGTGCGATCGCCGGACCGATGCCGGCCAGCGGTACCGACAGCGTCGCCGCGGCGAGCAGGGCAAACCGCAGCCCGCGGATAATCGAATGCGTCAAAAAGCCTCTCCAAGCCTATACTATGTCAGGCGAACGCGATCGCGAACGCGCTTGCGTGACGCGTCGGCAGGACCGCCGGCAGATCGATGACCAGCGCCTGTCCGGTCTGACGAAACGCGATCCCGCCGGGCCGGCCAAGCAGGCGGACCGAACGGACGCGGCGGCGTTCGTGCGGATTGGGCTGGGCCAGCGACGTGATCACCGTCTGCCCCTGCGGCATGCCGAGCGTGATCGCATACAGCGTGTCACCCTTGGTCGTGAACCGGATGTCGCGTGGCGTGTAGCTGGTCTTTTCCGCAAACGCCCCCGCGGCGGCGGTGGTGGGTCCTTCGCCATAGATGGTCCAGGGGCGGGTACCGTGGATGGCCTCGCCGTTGGCGGCCATCCATGGCGCCAGATCGCTCAGCAACCGATCGGACTCTGCCGGCAGGCTGCCATCGGCGTGCATCACGACGTTCAGCAACAGGTTGCCGTTCTTGCTGACGACATCGGCCAGCATCGCGACCACCTCGTCGGTGGTCTTGTACGTGCCGTTCCGGTCGAAGAACCAGTCGCCGTTCGAAGTGTCGGTCTGCCAGGGATGCGGATTGATCCCCTTGAGGACCCCGCGCTCGACGTCCTGCACCGCCCAGTCCGTGCTGAACGCGCCCGAGCCCGTATCCTTGCAGTTATAGACGGCCTCCAGCTTGCCGTTGCGCGCCATGCTGCTGTTGTAGAAATGCGCGAGGAGCGAGCGGCCGACCGCGCCGAACGGCAGGCCGCCGTCCGAATAGAGCAGGTCGGGCTGGTAACTGTCGATCAGGTCGCGGATCCGGTCGAACCACAGCGCGTGATAGGTCGGGTTGGTCGTGTACCAGCTCGCCGGCGTGTTGAGGAACGGCTCGTCGCGGTTGCTGTGGTAGAGATCGGCATAGCGCGGATCGGCGCCGTCATATGCGACTCCCAGCTTTGGCCAGAACTGATCGTAGAGATGATTGGGATACCACCAGGAATAGCTCGCGCCGAGATGTTCGGACACGCCGAAGCGAAGTCCGCGGCGGACCGCCGCCGCCTTCCACGCGCCGACGATGTCGCGCTTCGGTCCCATCGCGACGGCGTTCCAGCGCTGATGCTTCGACCGCCAAAGGTCGAAATTATCGTGATGGACGCCCATCGACACGAGGTAGCGTGCGCCCGCGGCGGCATAGCGCGCGGCGAGCGCATCAGGATCGAAGTTTTCCGCGCGCCACAGCGGGATGATGTCCTTGTACCCCGATGTCGACGGGTGGCCGTAGGTTTTGAGGTGATGATCGTAATGCGGGTGCCCGGGCACGTACATGAAGCGCGCATACCAGTCGCCCTGGCCAGGAACCGCCTGCGGTCCCCAATGCGCCCAGATCCCGAACTTGGCGTCGCGAAACCAGTCCGGCGCGCGGTAGCCGGCAAGCGACTGCGCGGTGGACTCGAACCGACCGGGTGTGATCGCCCGGTCGAACAGCGCTGGCGGTCGTCCCTGGGTCGATGCGGCGGCACGCGACCGTGCGCCGACGCCAAGTGCTGCACCCAACGGTGCCCCTAGCAGCTCGCGTTTGCTGAACGTCACCAAGATCCTCTCCCCAGATACGGTGGGCCGCGCTGCGTCATCGTCAGTCGGACGTATAAGCAGCACATACTATGGCTGATGAACAAGTCCTACAAATGAAAATTGCCGGTATGGTGTGTGATGCGCTCGAACGATCTGCCCCTTGTCTCGCAACCATCATTTTGAGGCGGTTACCGGAGCATATAGCTGCCTGACTGCAACTGCCCCTGAGATTCTAGTGAGACATATTTATCATCAATTCTCATTTTTTGTCCGCGTAAACGCAATTAGCATATAATTTGTCGAGATCATTCGCTAGGCGCCGCGGTCGATACGGTAGCGGCGCCGCCGCACACGATATCCAAGAGTGAACCGCAGGCGGCCCGCAAGGCCCAGACCTGCCGGAGGAGAGTGTGATGAAGCGTTCCAAGATTCGCATCGGCAGCATCCAGGGCCTCAGCACGACCGTGTCGCTGCTGGCGCTGGTGATGGTGGGTTCGGTAGCCCAGGCGCAGACTGCGGCGCCCCAGGAGGACGCCCCCGCCACCACCGCCCCCTCAAACGCGCAACAGGCCAGCGGCACTGTCGCGCCGAGCGCCGATCCGGGCCAGGTCGCCGATACCGCACCCGCTGCCGACGCAGCCGCACCCGGCGATATCGTCGTCACCGGCGTCCGCGCGAGCCTTCAGTCCGCGCAGAACATCAAGCGGAATTCGGTGCAGATCGTCGATTCGATCGTCGCCGAGGACATCGGCAAGCTGCCCGACCGCAACATCGCCGAGGCTCTGCAGCGCATCTCGGGTATCCAGATCCAGCGCAATTTCGGCGAAGGCAGTTCGGTCGCGATCCGCGGGCTGACGCAGGTCCGGACCGAATTGAACGGGCGCGACATCTTCACTGCCAACAATTCGAGCAACGCGCTGAGCCTGGAGGACGTCCCCTCCGAGCTGCTCGCCGGGATCGATGTCTACAAGAACCCGTCGGCGGACCTGATCGAGGGGCAGCTCAGCGGCACGATCAACTTCCGCACGCGCAAGCCGTTCGACTTTGACGGCTTCAAGGTCTCGGGTGCGGCGACGAACACCTATTACGACCTCGTCAAGAAGAGCAAGCCATCGGCGTCGTTGCTGGTCAGCGATCGCTGGGACACCGGCATTGGCGAGATCGGCATCCTCGCAAGCGCCTCGTATCAAAAGACCAGTTTCCGTCAGGACACGATCTCGACCGAGCCGTTCTACACGCTCGACCCGAGCAACGCCAACGACGCCGCGACGCTGGCCGCGCTTGGGCGTAATGGCCAGACCACCACGCTGCCGCACGGCACCGGCATCGGCGAAGTGTTCGGCGACCGTCGTCGTCTCGGTATCGACGTGTCGCTGCAGTGGCGGCCAACCGACACGCTGGAATTCACCGGCGAGGTGTTCCGCAACGATTACAAGCTGCGATCCTATGGCTACAGCTATTTCGCGTACACCAGCGGCGCGTCGATCACGCCGCAGCCGGGGGCGGTGTTCACCTATGCGCCGAACGGCGATTTCCAGAGCGGGACGTTCACCGACGTTCCGATCGGCAACAACACCTCGATCGGATCGCGCCATTCGGTCACGACCGATTACTCGCTCAACGGCAAATGGAAGCCGACCGCAAACCTGACGATCACCGGCGATCTCCAATATGTCGATTCCAAGACCGACAACCTGAATTCCATCGTCGGCTTGAGCGGCGTCGCCACCACGCTGACCCAGGATATCTCGGGTGAAGTCCCCGCGTTCCAGATCACGTCCGCCAACGGCCTGGCGAACCCGGCGACGTACAGCAAGGGCTTCTACCTCGATAACCTCAACAACTCGAAGGGCACCGACAAGGTCGGCCGCCTCGACGGCGAATATCGGTTCGACGGGGGGATCCTCAGCTCGATCAAGGCCGGGTTCCGGTTCGCGGATCGTCGCAACCGGACTAGCGATACCGGCTATCGCTATACCGGGCTGACGGGGGCAGCGACCAACCTGCGCTATGTCGATCTCAGCGGCTTCTTCCGCGGGCAGGCGGATCTCTTCGGCGACATCCAGGCGTTCTCGCTGCCGACGGTCCTCAGCTACGACGACACGCGCCAGTCGCTCGGCATCACCTCGACGCCCGGCTACGTGCCGAGCGGCACCAACACGCAGGCGCAAAAGACCTATTCCGGCTATGCCGCGGCCGTCTTCAAGGCGGACGACCTGCCGGTACCGATCGACGGCAACCTCGGCGTGCGCGTGGTCCAGAGCAAGGTCGCGGTATCGGGCTTCTATCAGCAGGTGGACCTGATCACCGCACCCGACGGGACGCAGTCGACCGCCGCGCCCACCTTTACCGAGGTGAACGAGGCAAATACCTACACGTCGGTGCTGCCGAGCCTCAACGTGCGCGGCCGCCTGACTGACCGGCTCCAGCTGCGGTTCGCCGCGTCGAAGAACATCTCGCGGCCGGACTTCAACCAGCTCAACCCGAGCCTGACGATCACCGAGCCGGGCACCGCGCAGATCGACCAGCAGCATGTCACGTCGACCGGCAATCCGTATCTGAAGCCGATGAAGTCGACGAATTTCGACGCCTCTCTCGAATGGTATTTCGCCAAGAGCGGATCGCTGACGGTCGCCGGATTCTACAAGGATATCTCCAACTATATCCAGACGGTCATTACGCCGCGTAACGTCACCTTCACCGATGGCGTGACCGCGACCTACGACGTCACCACCTACAACAACGCCAGCAAGGCGAAGGTGAAGGGCGCGGAAGTCGCGTATCAGCAGTTCTTCGATTTCCTCCCCGGCGCGCTGGGTGGCCTGGGTGTCCAGGCAAACTTCACCTATGTCGATTCGCAGGCGCCGAGCCCGGCGAGCGACGGTCCGGTGACGCAATTGTCGCTGGAGGGGCTCTCCAAGTATAACTATAATTTGATCGGCATCTACGAGCGTGGCCTGATCTCGGCCCGCGTGGCGTATAACTGGCGCAGCGAGTTCCTCGTGACGACCTCGGCAAACGGCACAGGCAACCTGCCGCAGTTCCAGAAGGCGTCGGGGCAGCTTGACGCATCGATCACCGCGAACATCACGCCGCATCTGTCGCTGACGCTGAACGGGACCAACCTGACCAACACGGTGCGGTCGACCTATTACGGTATCACCAGCCGCCCACGCGACCTGATCATGAGCGACCGCCAGATCAGCGGGGTTGCCCGCATCACCTTCTGATGGCTGTAGGCTATCGATGCGCGCATCGGCGGCGGGTCTGCATTCGCACGGGTCAGAACACCGTCCGCACCGACTGGTAAGGGGGGCTGCGAAGACGTTGCTTCCGCAATGAAGGAATGAACCATGGTTCGCATGAAGAAGATGGTCGCCGGGATGGCCCTGTCCGTGTCGCTGATCGCGGGCATGGCATCCGCACAAACGTCGACCGAGGTTCCGCGGATCGTCTCCAAGGGCGGCCGGCATGCGCTGATGGTCGATGGTTCGCCGTTTTTGATGCTTGGGGCGCAGGTCAACAATAGCAGCAACTATCCGTCCGCGTTGGCGCAGGTTTGGCCGGTCCTGGACCGGATTCATGCGAATACGGTCGAGATTCCGATCGCGTGGCAGCAGGTCGAGCCGGTCGAGGGGCGGTTCGACATGACGTTCCTGCAGACGCTGCTCGAGCAGGCGCGGGTGCATGACAAGCGGGTCGTGCTGCTGTGGTTCGGGACGTGGAAGAACACCGCGCCTGGCTATACCCCCGACTGGTTCAAGGCCGACAATCGCCGGTTCCCGCGGATGAAGCTGAAGGACGGCACCGACCATTACGTCCATTCGCCGATGTTCCGCGCGACGCTGGAGGCGGACAAGCGCGCGTTCGTCGAGGTCATGAAATACCTCAAGGCGCATGATCTGCAGAACACGGTGATCATGGTACAGCCCGAGAACGAGGTCGGCAGCTATCGCTCGCCGCGCGACTATGGCGCGCAGGCCGAGGCGGTGTTCGCCAAGCCCGTGCCCGCCGAGCTTGCCCGCGCGCTGAAGAAGCCGGGCGGAAGCTGGACGCAGATGTTCGGGAAGCAGGCGGATCGTGCGTTCAATACGTGGCACACCGCGCGCTTCGTCGACGAGATCGCCGCGGCCGGCAAGGCGATCAAGCCCCTGCCGATGTACGTCAACGCATCGCTCGCGGGGCCGTCGAACGTGCCCGATCCGACCGGGGTCGCAAGCGGCGGGCCGCAGCAGGACGTGCTCGACATCTGGAAGGCGGCCGCGCCCGCGCTCGATTTCCAGGCACCCGACATTTACGACCGCGATGCGGGCCATGTCGCGCTGTACCTGGATGCGTATGCCCGGCCCGACAATGCGCTGATGGTGCCCGAGATCGGCAACGCGAAGGAGTTTGCGCGGTTCTTCTACGCAGCGATCGGGCGCGGCGCGATCGGCTATGCGCCGTTCGGCATGGATGACACGGGGTATTTCAACTACCCGCTCGGGGCGAAGGCGCTGGACGACGAGACGCTCGATTCGATCGGGCTGAAATATGCGGCGCTGTCGACGATGGGGCGCGACTGGGCGAAGATCGCGTACGAGCATCCGACCTGGGGCGCGGTCAAGCCGGACGACGTCGCGGGGCAGGGGGCGCCCGCCCAGTCGACGCCCGCCCAGTCGACCACGATGGGCAACTGGACGATCGCCACGAGCTATGGCGAATGGCAGTTCGGGCAGAAGGACTGGACGTGGATCAAGTCCGAGCCGCCCGTATGGGCGAAGGAGCCGGTCGGCGGCGTCGCGGTCGCGCATCTGTCACCGAACGAATTCCTGCTGGTCGGCGATCATGTCCGGCTGACCTTCGGAACGGCGAAGGATGGCCCGAAAAACGGCTCGGTCTTCCGCGTCGAGGAGGGACGGATGGCCGACGGACGCTGGGTGATGAGCCGCATCTGGAATGGCGACCAGACCGATTACGGGATCACGCTGGTCACGCCGACCGTCCTGAAGGTGACCATGGGCACGTATAAATAACGGCGTCAAATAGCAGCGCAGCCGGGCGATCGGGGGGCGACCTTTACTCGGGCGGGGCGGTCGCCAACCGCCCCCGGATGACCTGCGACGATCGCCGTCGCGGGGCGCAAACTTGCGCGACGCGGTCAGGGATGCCATATCCGGCACGGATAGTCGCCGCTTATCCAAGACATGGCGACACCCAAAAATCCCGAATGACGGATTAGGCGAGGACTCGGAGCAGCAATCGTGCTCGGTCGACAGCATCCTGGTGTCGGGTCCGTTCGCCTGCGCTCCTGACGATAATCCGGTGATGGATCATCGCCTTTTCGCCGCTCGCCGGCGGACTGTTTGCGAGGCCAGACCGCAACGAGAAGGTAGGACGGTGGCGCGCGACATGAACGACAGTAAGATTGGTGCCGAGACGGGCATGACCTCCACGACCGCGGCAAAGGCCGGTGGCGTGACCCGGCGGAACCTGCTCGGCTCCGCGATCGGCGCAGGCGTGGTGGGTGGCGCATCGATGCTGCCGATGGCGCAGGCCGATGCCGCGACGACCGAGCGCAACGTCGACGTGCTGCTGGTCGGCGGCGGCATCATGAGCGCGACGCTCGCGGTGCTGCTGCACCAGCTCGAGCCGAGCTGGACGATCGAACTGGTCGAGCGGCTCGACAAGGTCGCCGAGGAAAGCTCGAACGGCTGGAACAACGCGGGCACCGGTCATTCGGCGCTGTGCGAACTCAACTATACGCCGGTGAACAGCGCCGACGGGCTCGTCGAGATCAAGAAGGCGATCGAGATCAACGAGCAGTTCCAGGTCACGCGCCAGTTCCTGAGCCATCAGGTCAAGGCGGGGATGCTCGCCAACCCGCGGTCGTTCATCAATTCGACGCCGCATATGAACCTGGTCTGGGGGGACGAAAACGTCGCATTCCTGCGCAAGCGCCATGCCGCGCTGCAGGCGAGCCCGTTGTTCTCGGGCATGGAATTCTCGACCGACCCGGCGCAGATCACGCAGTGGGTTCCACTGATGATGCAGGGTCGCGACCCCAAGATGAAGCTTGCCGCGACGCGCTCGCCGCTGGGCACCGACTGCAACTGGGGTGAAGTCACCCGCCAGTATATCGCGACGATGGCCAAGCAGCCCGGTTTCAAACTGACGACGGGGCATGAGGTGCGGTCGCTGGAGCGGAGCCCCGACAAGCGCTGGCGGGTGACCGCGCGCGACATGAAGAGCGACGAGAAGCAGATCATCAACGCGCGCTTCGTGTTCGCCGGCGCAGGCGGCGGCGCGTTGCCGATCCTGCAGAAGTCGGGGATCCCCGAAGCCGATGATTATGCGGGCTTCCCGGTCGGCGGTTCGTTCCTGGTCACCGACAAGCCCTCGGTCGCCACGGCGCATCTCGCCAAGGTTTACGGCAAGGCGGCGGTCGGATCGCCGCCGATGTCGGTGCCGCATCTCGACACGCGCTATCTGGACGGCAAGCAGGCGCTGCTGTTCGGGCCGTTCGCGACCTTCTCGACCAAGTTCCTGAAGGAAGGCTCGTATTTCGATCTGCCGGCGTCGGTGACGCTCGACAATTTCCGGCCGATGATCGCGGTCGGCTGGGACGATTTCGACCTGGTCGAATATCTGGCCGGGCAGCTGATCATGTCCGACGCGGACCGGATGACGGCGCTGCGTGAGTATTTCCCCGGCGCCAAGGATGGCGACTGGCGGTTGTGGCAGGCTGGCCAGCGCGTGCAGATCATCAAGCGCGATCCGAAGAAGGGTGGCGTGCTGAAGCTGGGGACCGAGATCGTCGCGTCGAAGGACGGCTCGATCGCCGCGCTGCTCGGCGCGTCGCCGGGCGCATCGACCGCGCCGTCCATCATGCTCGACCTGCTGAAGAAGGTGTTCGCGAACCATCTCGCGACGCCGGCGTGGCAGGCGAAGATCCGCGAGATCGTGCCGAGCTATGGCACGTTGCTCAACGACAATCCGGAGGCGATCGCGCAGACCTGGGCATCGACCGCCGAGACGTTGCAGCTGACGGTGCCGTCGCCTGCGGTGCAGGTGTCCACGCAGCCGAAGCCGGCGGCGACGCGGGTGAAGGTGGATCGCAGCCCCGACCTGGCGCTGTAGGCTGCAAGCTTCCGCCGCCTGGTAACGGCGCGGTGCACGCGTTTGAGACAGGTGTAAAAAAAAGGGCTCTGCCGGTCGAACCGGCAGAGCCCTTTTTCGTGACGGTCGCGGCTGTCGGACAGCCGCGACACGTTTTGTCTTAGACGCGGCGGCGCGTTGCTGCGCTTGCACCGAAGGCAGCGGCGGCGGCGCCGATGATCAGTGCGATCACGAGCGTGAACGACGTACCGGCAGCGGCACCAGCGGCCTTGTCGGTGGCGGTCTTCGCGGTCGCCACGGCGTTGTTCTTCGTCTGGACGAAGCGAGCCTTGGCGCGCGTTACCTGGGCCTGTGCTTCCGGACGGCTGATCTGGCGCTGTGCGGCGACGATGTCGACGATGCGGCTCTCAGCCTGTGCGCCGTCCTGGCCGCCCTTTGCGAGCGCGGGCAGTTCCTGCGCGATTTCCTTCTGCGCCTGCTCGGGCGTCATCTGCGCCGGATTGGACGGTGCGGTCGCCAGATACTGGGCAGCCTCGTCGCGCACGTCGGTCACGTCGACCCCGGCAACGTCGGCAACCTTGGGGGCTGCGGCGCCGATGCCGGTCCCTGCGGCGGATGCGACCGAACCGACGGTACGGAAGGCGCCGCCGATGATGCCGCCGACTGCCGAGGTCAGCAGATAGAGCGTCAGGATCAGCGTCACGCCCCACACGACGAGGCCGTGGACGAGGCCGTCGAAGCGGTCATGCACGCCCGCGACGCGTGCCGCTGCGTAGCCGCCGGCGCCGAGAGCGATCACGGTGGTGATCAGCCAGTAGATGCCTGCGCCGATACCGAAGCCGGCTGCGCCGGGCGTGGTGCCCTCGACCGGGTCGACGAGGCTGAGGCCGATGCCGGTGCCCAGGATGCCGAGCACGAGCTGGACGGCGATCGCGATCACGACGCCGGCAAAGATCGCGCCCCACGAGACGCGGGTGACGGTCTTTGCAAAGCGCGCGTCGTCGGCCGGCACGTAGCCGGGGGTTACGTTGGTGGTCATAGTTCCTCCTGTTGGTACGGTAGGTAGTCGAACGGCGTCAGTCTGCGCCGTCCTTGCGCCCGACATCGTCCGCGGCCGGACCCGGTTCCGGGGCGCGTGCGGGGTCGGAATTCGTGTTGGCGGCGGCGGCGGAGTCGCGCGCGCCGGCCTTGCTCTCGCTCGCGCCACGCTGCTCGACGAGCACGTCGCCGATCAGCTTGCCGATCGCTTCCTGCACGGAGCCCTTCGCTTCGCGGGCGCGGCCGTCGGTCTTGCGCGTCATGCGGCGATCTCCCTGTTCGGCGTGCCGATGACGACCGAGTCACCATCGAAGCCGCGCGCGCGCGCCCAGGCCGCGGCGGCGTTGCGGCGGTTCACGCCAATCTTCGAGTAGATCCGCGCGACATGGTTGCGCACCGTGTTGGCGGATACGTCGAGCGTCCGCGCGATCGACTTGTCGTCGAGACCGCGGCAGATCAGCGCGAGCACCTCGCGTTCGCGTTGCGTGAGTTCGCCGAGCCCGACGCCGGTCGGTTCGGACTGCGGCGTGCGGATCCGCGCGAGCTTTTCCATGATCGACCGGCTGAGCCAGCTCGTGTCCTGCATCACCGCCTCGATCGCGTTGACGAGCTCGCGCTCGGACGTCTTGCGCGTCGTGATGTCGCGCATCGCCCAAAGGACGCACGCATCGTTGCCGAGCGTGATCGGTTCGGTCGACACGATGCAGTCGAGCACGCCGCCATCCTTCAGCCTGATCCGGACCTCGCGGTCGCGGATCGGGTGGCCGGCTTCGATCTCTTCCTCGAGATCGTGACGCAGGGCGGCGGTTTCCCACAGGTCGATGTCGCCCAGTGGCCGGTCGGTGATTTCCGCCGCGGCATAGCCGGTGAGATCGGTGAACGCCTCGTTGACGTCGCACAGGCGGTGGCCGTCGAGCGTGCCGATCGCGAGCGCGACGGGCGCGAGCGAGAAGGTGCGCATGAAGCGTTCCTCGCTATGTCGCAGCGCAGTCTCGGCCTTGCGACGCGGTTCGAGGTCGGCGAAGGTGAACAACATGCAGGGCTGCTCGCCCATGTCGATCGGCTGGCCAGCGAGGATGACGAGCTTGGTCGTGCCGTCGGGCAGCGCAAGCTCGGCCTCCATCTGCGGGATGGTTTTACCCTCGGCGAGGCGATCCTTGGCGAGCTTGCGCTGTTCCGCGTGGTCTAGCACGTCGATGTCGTACAGCGTCCGTGCAAGGATCGCGTCGCGATCGTGACCGGTCATGGCGACGAACCCTTGGTTCACCTTCACGAAGCGCAGGTCGCACAGCCGGCAGATGACTGCGGGCGCGGGGTTGGCGTTGAACGATTGTTCGAACCGATCCTCGGCCTCGAACTGGGCAGAGACGTCCTGGATGATCATCACCAGGCATTCGGGTTCGTCCTTGTCGTCGGTGAGGACGAGGCTGCGGACCTGATGAACCCAGCGCGGCTGGTCCTCGCCCTTGACTGCAACCTCGACGACGACCTCGGAGAAGGCCTCGCCGGTCATGACGCGCTCGATCGGATAATCGGCGGAATCAAGCCGGTGGTTGTTGCGGTATCGCAGCTGGAACCGGTCGCGATACTCGTCGACTGTCTCGCCGAGGTCCTCGATCGAGTCGACGCCATGCATGCCCAGGGCGGCCTTGTTCGCCCACAGGATGCTCTGATCGGGATCGATCAGGATGACGCCTTCGTCGAGCCCGGCGATGATCTGACGCAGGTGCATCAAATCAGCCGAGTCTCGCAGCGATTTCAGGGCGGTCCGCGTCGCCAAGGGATTAGTCGCGCGACCCGTGGACGAGCCAGGCGAGGCCGTAGCCGATCGCGGCGGCACCGAGCGCCCAGAGCAGGGGGGCATCCTTGGCGGAGTCCTGCGCGGTCTTCGCGCCGCGGCGTGCCGCGTCGGCGGTACGCTCGGCGACGTCACGTGCGTCCTGGCTGACCTTGTCGGCGAGTTCGGGGGCGCCGTCGACGAGATCCTCGACCGCCGACTTGGCGCGACCGTACAGGTTCTGCGCGCCGCCTGCGACCTGATCCACGACGCCGTCGACCTGCCAGTCGCGGCTGCCGACGACGTCGCCCGCGCCCTTTTCGACCTTGCCGCCGACGTAGCGTGCGCCGCCCTGGAATTCGTCCTTGTTCATGGTCGTCACCTTCGCTGGAGTTCTCGCATCGGAGAGCGCTTGAGGGTTGGTGTGCCCGTCAGAACGCCCGCATGCCTATGTCCGATCTGGACGCATAAACCCCATCAAGGCTGCTAGGTTCCTGGTATTTATAACGAAATTCCTGAGCGGAATGTACCAGAATGCTACTGTGCGCGTGTATGGTACATTCTGGCGAAACGCAGATGCAGCGTCCGGGTGCTCGAATCGATGGCGACCTCGGCGCGCTCCTCGTGCCAGCGCGCGCGGGTCGCGAAATAGCGCTTGTCCTCGTCCCGCTCCGAAGCCTGCGGCCAGGCCGTTTCTGCGTTTGTCATGCATCGCCCTCTGGTTAATGGCGCTGTGCATAAGACGGACGCGGGGCGCGCGCGTGATCGAGAAAGACCAGCTGGCGCGGTAGAATCTGCAGCGGCGGGGTGCGGCGATTGGCGCGCCCGGAGGGGTTCGAACCCCCGACCGAGGAGGTAGAAGCTCCTTGCTCTATCCAGCTGAGCTACGGGCGCGCGCTGCGGCGAGGACTAGCGCGGATTGTGCGGGCTTGGAACCTCGATCATAACGCACGGATGAAAATCGGAACGGATCAGCGTCAGGGGCTCGAACCGGTCACCGCGAGTGCGGTGCGCGCAGAGCAGTTTCGCTATTTCGACTTCGTGATGGCGGCGTTCGTCACGATCCTGCTGCTGTCGAACGTGATCGGCGCGGGCAAGCGCGCGGTGATCGACCTGCCGTTCATCGGCGTGTGGCCGTTCGGTGCGGGGATCCTGTTCTTTCCGGTCAGCTATGTGATCGGCGACATCCTGACCGAGGTATATGGCTATGCACGCGCGCGACGCTGCATCTGGGCGGGGTTCGGCGCGATGCTGTTCATGGTGTTCATGTCCGCGGTCGTCGTCGCGTTGCCGCCCGACCAGGGCTGGACGGGCCAGGCAGCATATGAGTCCGTGTTCGGGCAGGTCCCGCGGATCGTCCTCGCGTCGATCTGCGCGTTCTGGGTGGGCGAGTTCGCCAACAGCTTCGTGCTGGCGCGGATGAAGATCTGGACCAGGGGCCGCATGCTGTGGACGCGGACGATCGGCAGCACGGTGGTGGGGCAGGCGTTCGACAGCCTGATCTTCTATCCGCTCGCCTTTTACGGCGCGCCCGACTGGCCGGTCGATGCGATGCTGATGGTGATGGTCAGCCAGTTCCTGCTGAAGGTGTCGTGGGAGGTGCTGCTGACGCCGCTGACCTATCTGGTCGTGGGGTGGCTCAAGCGCGCCGAGGGCGTCGACGTGTATGACGAGGGGACGGACTTCTCGCCGTTCCGGACGCGGGTTTGAGCCCCGGTCATCCCAGCGAAGGCTGGGATCCAGAGCCAAGGGCCATTGCGCTCTTGGCCCTGGATCCTGGGTCGAGCCCAGGATGACGATTTAGGCGCTGACGGCTTCCATCAGGCCTTCGAACAGGCGCCGGCCATCCGTGCCGCCGTGCGCGGCTTCGATGCGGCGTTCGGGGTGGGGCATCATGCCGAGCACGTTGCCCTTGTCGTTGAGCAGGCCGGCGATGTTGCGCGCGGAACCGTTGACGCTCTCGGCATAGCGGAACGCGACGCGGCCTTCGCCTTCGAGGCGGTCGAGCGTCTCGGTGTCGGCGAAATAATTGCCGTCGTGATGCGCGACCGGGAAGGACACGCGTTCGCCCGCCTTGTAGCCCGAGGTGAAGGTCGAACTCGATGTCTCGACGGTCAGCGCGACGTCGCGGCAGACGAAGTTGAGACCCTCGTTACGCATCAGCGCGCCGGGGAGAAGCCCTGCTTCGGTCAGGACCTGGAACCCGTTGCAGATGCCGAGCACGGGCAGGCCCTTGCCCGCCTGCTCGACGACCGCGCGCATGATCGGCGAGCGTGCGGCGATCGCGCCCGAGCGCAGGTAATCGCCGTAGGAGAAACCACCGGGCACCGCGACCAGTCCGACATCCGCGGGCAGATCGGCGTCGCCGTGCCAGACCATGAGCGGTTTGACGCCGGTCACCGCCTCCAGCGCGACGGCGATGTCACGGTCGCAGTTGGAGCCGGGGAACACAATGACCGCGGTCTTCATGCCTTCTCGACCCGGTAGTTCTCGATCACCGTGTTGGCGAGGAGCTTGCGGCACATGCCGTCGATCGTCGCGTCGTCGGTATCGTCGGCGACCTCCAACTCGATCAGCTTGCCCTGGCGGACGTCCTGCACGCCGTCGAAGCCGAGGCTGCCGAGCGCGTGATGGATCGCCCGGCCTTGCGGATCGAGCACGCCGGGCTTGAGAGTCACGAAAACCTTCAGTTTCATTTACTTGCCCCGGTTCTTGCGATGCTTTTCGAGGTCGAGGACCGAATTGTCGCCACCTTCTGGCAACAGGCCAAGACGGCGCGCAACCTCCTGATAGGCCTCGACTTCACCGCCGAGATCACGACGGAAGCGGTCCTTGTCCATCTTCTCGTTGGTTTCCATGTCCCACAGACGGCAGCCATCGGGGCTGATCTCGTCGGCGAGGATGATGCGGCCAAAGTCGTTGTCGAAGATGCGGCCGAATTCGAGCTTGAAGTCGACCAGGCGGATGCCGACGCCGGCGAACAGCCCGCACAGGAAATCGTTCACGCGGATCGCGAGGTCGGCGATGTCGTGCATCTCCTCCTGGCTCGCCCAGCCGAACGCGGCGATATGTTCGTCGGAGATCATCGGATCGCCGAGCGCATCGTCCTTATAGTAATATTCGATGATCGTGCGGGGCAGCTTGGTGCCCTCCTCGATCCCGAGACGCGTCGAGATCGAGCCCGCGGCGACGTTGCGCACGACGACCTCGATCGGGACGATCTCGACCTGGCGGATCAACTGCTCGCGCATGTTGAGCCGGCGGATGAAGTGCGTCGGCACGCCGATATGATCGAGCAGCGTGAAGATGTGCTCGGAAATCCGGTTGTTGAGCACGCCCTTGCCGTTGATCGTGCCCTTCTTCTGGGCATTGAACGCGGTCGCGTCGTCCTTGAAATACTGGATCAGCGTGCCGGGCTCGGGACCCTCGTAGAGGATCTTGGCCTTGCCTTCGTAGATCTGGCGGCGGCGAGCCATGCGCGGTCCCCTGAAAATCAAGCGGTGAAAATCGAGCGGCCCCAGCCTACGCGACATGCGTCGCGAAGCCGAGGCCGGAATAGGCCGCGCCTATAGGCGAAGGGTGCGGGGGGTGCAATCGGATCGGTGCGGTCCGTGAAACGCGCGCGCCAACCCGCGTGGTGCAGGGCCGGACAGCGTTCCACGTCGATGCGGTCGACGTCCGCGCTTTCCAGCGTCCGGTCAAGGCGATAGGGGCCGATGCATGGAGCCACTCATTCGCGATCGCCAAGACGAGCAGACCCGCGCACGCCCGGATTGCCACCAGGCGATCTCGATCCTCGATCTCTTCACGATCGGTATCGGGCCGTCGAGTTCGCACACGGTCGGCCCGATGCGCGCGGCGTGGCTGTTCGCGGACCTGGTCGCGGACGATGCGCCCGTCGCGGTGCGAGTCGATCTTTACGGGTCGCTCGCGCTGACCGGGCGGGGGCATGCGACCGATAGCGCGGTGATGCTGGGGCTCAGCGGTGCGCAGCCCGAGACGATCGATCCCGACCTGATCCCGGTAAGGCTGGCGGCGATCCGGTCGAGCGGGCGGCTGATGCTCGCCGAGCGGGTCGAGATCGGCTTCGAGGAAAGCCAGCATCTGCTGTTCCATGCGCAGACCTTCCTGCCGGGGCATCCCAATGCGGTGACGTTTACCGCGACGTTCGGCGACGGGCGCAGCGTCGAGCGGACCTATTTCTCGATCGGCGGCGGTGCGATCGTCGAGGCGGGGTCGGGGCCGGTCAAGGCTAACATCCTGTTGCCGCGGCCGTTCTCGTCGGGGGCGGAGCTGCTTGCGACGGGCGAGGCCACCGGCATGACGATCGCCGAGATCGTCCGCGAGAACGAGATCGCGTGGCGGCCCGACAGCGAGACCGACGCATTCCTCGACGCGGTGCGCGTCGCGATGTTCGCGTCGATCGATCGTGGGTGTCGGCAGGGGGGTATCCTCCCGGGCGGCCTCAAGGTGCCGCGGCGGGCGAAGGCGCTGTTCGAGGGGTTGCAGGCGCGCGATACCGCGGCGGATCCCTCCGCGGTGTTCGAATGGGTGAGCCTGTACGCGCTGGCGGTGAACGAGGAGAATGCCGCAGGCGGCCGTGTCGTGACCGCGCCGACCAATGGCGCAGCGGGCGTGCTGCCCGCGGTGCTGCGCTTCTACGAGACGTTCACCAAGGACCCGACGCCCAAGGGCGCGCATGATTTCCTGCTGACCGCAGCGGCGATCGGGTTTCTCTACAAGAAGCGCGCGTCGATCTCGGCGGCCGAGATGGGGTGCCAGGGTGAGGTCGGCGTGGCGTGCTCGATGGCGGCGGGGGCGCTGGTCGCGGCGCTCGGCGGGACCAACGAACAGATCGAGAATGCGGCCGAGATCGGCATGGAGCACAACCTCGGCCTCACCTGCGATCCGATCGGCGGGCTGGTCCAGATCCCGTGCATCGAGCGCAACACGATGGGCGCGATCAAGGCGATCAACGCGGCGTATCTGGCGCTGCGCGGGGACGGTCGCCATATCGTCAGCCTCGATGCGGTGATTGAGACGATGCGCCAGACCGGTGAGGACATGCGCTCGCAATATAAGGAGACGTCGCTTGGTGGCCTGGCCGTCAACGTCGTCGAATGCTGAAGGAAATTCCAATGAACCCGCTTCTCGATACGCTGTCGCTGCCACGCTTCGCCGACCTTGCCCCCGACCAGATCGCCCCTGCGCTCGACGAGGCCATCGCGCGGCACGAGGCGATGGTCGAGGCGCTGACGAACGCGCGGCCGCCCGATTTCGCGGGCGCCTGGCTGCCCTATGAGCGCGCGAATACCGAGATCGGCGCAATCTGGTCGGCGGTGTCGCATCTGCACGGCGTGGCGGACACGCCCGAGCTGCGCGCGGCCTATTCGGAGGGGCAGAAGCGGCTCGTCGAGAATGACATGAAGGTGGGGCAGAATCGCGATCTGTACGAGGTGTTCGTCGCGCTCAGCGTCTCGCCCGCGTTCGCGAGCCTGCCGGATGCGGACCGCGTCGCGGTCGAGCATGCAATCCGCGATTTCACGCTGTCGGGCGTCGCGCTTGAGCCCGAGGCACGCGATCGGTTCAGCGCGATTTCGGTCGAGCTGTCGGGCCTGTCGAACGAGTTCGGCAGCGCGGTGCTCGATGCGACCGACGCGTGGTCCGAACTGGTGACCGACGAGGCGGATCTTGCCGGGATTTCGGACGCGGACAAGGCGATGTTCGCGGAGGCCGCCAAGGCGAAGGGGCAGGCGGGCTGGCTGGTCACGCTGCAACAGCCGAGCGTCAACGCGGTGCTCACCTTTGCCGAGAACCGGAACTTGCGCGCGCGGATGTACCGCGCGTTCGCGACGCGCGCGTCGGACCAGGGGCCGAACGCGGGCGAGTTCGACAACAGCGCCCGGATCGCGCGCATCCTCGAGCTGCGGCATGAGGGCGCGAAGCTGCTCGGGTTCGCGGACCCGGTCGCATGGTCGCTCGAAACCAAGATGGCCCCCAACGGCGCCGAGGTGATCGCGTTCCTGCGCGACCTCGCGCGGCGCGCGAAGCCCGCGGCGGAGCGCGATCTTGCCGAGCTCAAGGCGTTTGCCGCCGAGCAGCTCGGGATCGCCGATTTCGAGCCCTGGGATGCGGGGTTCGTCTCGAACCGGCTGCGGCAGGATCGCTATGCGGTCGATGCGCAGGTGGTGAAGGCGTATTTCCCCGTCGAACGCGTGATGGAGGGCTGGCAGACGCTGATGGAGCGGCTGTTCGGCATCAGGCTCGTCGAGCGCGACGATGTGTCGCTGTACCACGACGATGCGCGGTTCTTCGACGTGGTGGACGAGAGCGGGGCGGTGTTCGCCGGGCTCTATCTCGACCTCCACGCGCGCACCGGCAAGCGCGGCGGCGCGTGGATGGCGCAGGCGCGGCCGCGGCTGCAGGACGGCAACACGATCGCGGTACCGGTCGCGTATCTCGTCTGCAACTTCGCGCCGGATGGCGGCGAGACGCCGTCGCTGCTCAGCCATAACGACGTGACGACGCTGCTCCATGAGACCGGCCACTGCATCCATTTGCTCTTCACCAAGGTGAACCGGCCGAGCATCGCGGGCACCAACGGCTTCGAATGGGATGCGATCGAGCTGCCGAGCCAGCTGATGGAGGATTTCGCCTGGGACAAGGATGTGCTGACCGGCATGTCGGGGCATTACAAGACGGGTGAGACGCTTCCGGCCGATCTGTTCGAGCGGATGGTGAAGGCGCGGCATTTCCAGGCGGGGATGTTCATCCTGCGCCAGGTCGAATTCGCGCTGTTCGACCTGTTGCTCCATCTCGGCACGATGGGCAGCGATCCGATCGAGGTGATCGAGGCGGTGCGCGACGAGGTCGCGGTGATCCGCCCGCCCGCCTGGCACCGCTTCCCGCACGCGTTCAGCCACATTTTCGCTGGCGGCTATGCGTCGGGATACTACAGCTATCTCTATGCTGAGTTGCTCGCCGCCGACGGGTTCGAGGCGTTTGCCGAGGCGGGGCTCGTCGATCGCGCGACCGGCGACCGGTTCCGCGAGGAAGTGCTCGCGCGCGGCGCGACGCGGCCCGCGGCGGACAGCTTCCGCGCGTTCCGCGGGCGCGACCCCGAGCCGACCGCGATGCTGATCCGGCACGGGCTCCAATAATGCCGAAGCGCGTCGACCGGCGCTGGTTGTCGGACGCGGTGCGGCGGATCGAGGCGGACTATAACCGGTCCGCCGACACGCATCTGATCCGCGTCGATCTGCCGCGATATCCCGGCATCGTCCTGTACCTGAAGGACGAGAGTTCGCACCCGACCGGCAGCCTCAAGCACCGGCTCGCGCGGTCGCTGTTCCTGTACGCGCTGTGCAACGAGTGGATCGGACCCGAGACGACAGTGATCGAATCCTCGTCGGGCTCGACCGCGGTGTCGGAGGCGTATTTCGCCAGGATGCTGGGCCTGCGCTTCATCGCGGTGGTGCCCGCGACGACCGCGGCGCCGAAGCTCGACGCGATCCGCTTCCACGGCGGCGAGATCCACATGGTCGACGATCCGCGCACCGTCTACGCGGTCTCGCACCGCCTCGCCGCGGAGACCGGCGGGCATTACCTCGACCAGTTCACCTATGCCGAGCGCGCGACCGACTGGCGCGGCAACAACAACATCGCCGAGAGCATCTTCGCACAGATGGGCGAGGAGGAGCATCCGTGCCCGTCCTGGATCGTCTGCGGCGCAGGCACCGGGGGGACGTCGGCGACGATCGGGCGGTTCATCCGCTATTGCCGGCACGACACGCGGTTGTGCGTCGCGGACCCGGTGCATTCGGTGTTCCACAAGCATTTCGAGGATCGTTCGGTCACCGCGCTGCCCGAGGGGTGCGCGTCGCGGATCGAGGGGATCGGGCGGCCGCGCGTCGAGCCGAGCTTCGTCCCCTCGGTGATTGACCGGATGATCGCGGTCGAGGATGCCGACAGCATCGGTGCGATGCGCGCGCTGTCGGACCGGCTCGGGCGGCGGGTCGGCGGGTCTACCGGCACCAACCTGTGGGCGTGTGCGCAGCTGATCGCGGAAATGGCGGCCGCGGGCGAGACGGGGAGCATCGTCACGTTGCTGTGCGACGGCGGCGACCGCTATGGCTGCACCTATTACGACAATGCGTGGCTCGACGAGCGTCAGGTGGCGTGGACCGATGCCGCCGCACGGATGACCGCTTTTCTGGGCTGATAAACCGATGACCGCATGGCAGTTCTGGATCGATCGCGGCGGCACGTTCACCGACGTCGTCGCGCGGCAACCGGACGGGCGGATCGTCACTGCCAAGCTGCTGTCCGAAGATCCCGAACGCTATGACGATGCGGCGGTGGAGGCGATCCGGCGGTTGACCGATGGCGCCGACGTGCCCCTCGAATTGCGGATCGGGACGACGGTCGCGACCAATGCGCTGCTCGAGCGCAAGGGCGAGCCGACCGTCCTCGCAATCACGCGCGGCTTCGGCGATGCGCTGCTGATCGGGCACCAGGAACGGTCCGATATCTTCGCGCGCGACGTGAACCGCCCGCCGCCGCTGTTCGCGCACGTCGTCGAGATCGACGAGCGGGTCGGGGCGGAGGGCGATGTGCTCCGTCCGCTCGATGCGGACGCGGCTCGAGCGGGATTGCAGGCGGCGTTCGATAGCGGGCTGCGCGCCATCGCGATCGTCCTCATGCACGGGTATCGCTTCACCGCGCACGAGGAAGCGCTCGCCGAGATCGCCGCAGAGATCGGCTTCACGCAGGTCTCGGTCAGCCACCGCGTTGCGCCGCTGATCAAGCTCATCGGGCGCGGCGACACGACCGTCGTCGATGCGTATCTGTCGCCGGTCGTCGATCGCTATGTCGCGGGGCTCAGCGCGGCGCTGGGGCAGGGCGCGCTGTTCATGCAGTCTTCGGGCGGGCTGGTCGACGGCGCGGGCTTTCGCGGGAAGGACGCGATCCTGTCGGGGCCCGCGGGCGGCATCGTCGGCATGGCCGCGACCGCGCGCGAGGCCGGGTTCGACCACGTCATCGGCTTCGACATGGGTGGCACCTCGACCGACGTGTCGCACTATGCCGGCACCTATGAGCGCGACACCGAGACGCTGATCGCGGGCGCCCGCATCCGCGCGCCGATGCTGCGGATCCATACGGTGGCGGCGGGCGGCGGCTCGATCTGCCGCTTCGACGGGGAAAGGCTGATCGTCGGTCCGGAGAGCGCGGGCGCGGTGCCGGGGCCCGCCTGCTATCGCCGCGGCGGGCCGCTGACGGTGACCGACTGCAATGTGATGCTGGGCAAGGTGCGCCCCGAATTCTTCCCCGCGCTGTTCGGACCAACAGGCAACGCCCCGCTCGATGCGGACGCGGTGGCCGCGCGGTTCGCGGAACTGCCGCTCGATCTGCAGGTCGCGGCGGAAGGGTTCGTTGCGGTCGCGGTCGCGAACATGGCGAACGCGATCCGCACGATCTCTGTCGCGCGTGGGCATGACGTGACGCGCTACACGCTGGCGTGCTTCGGCGGGGCCGGGGGGCAGCATGCGTGCCTCGTTGCCGATGCGCTGGCGATGGACCGGGTGATGATCCACCCGCTGGCCGGGGTGCTGTCGGCATACGGCATGGGGCTCGCCGACCGCCGCGTCCTGCGCGAGGCGACGTCTGGTGCGGCGTTTGCGGACTATGCCGCGATCACGCAGGCGCTGGACGGTCTGGCAGACGCGGCGCGCGACGCGCTGATGGCGCAGGGCGTTCCGGCGGACGACGTGCGGATCGAGCGCCGCGTGCATCTGCGCCGCGGCCAGACCGATCACACGATCGAGCTCGATCTCGACGACCCCGCCGCGATGATCGCCGCGTTCGATGCCGCGCACGTCGCGCAGTTCGGGTTCGCCAGCGACGCGCCGCTGATCGCCGACCGGATCGTTGCAGAAGCTATCGCCGAGAGCCCGCCGATCGACGCAGCGCTGGTCACGTTCCCGGACGCACCGGCGGCCCCTCTGGCGACCGCGCCCGTCTACATGGCGGGCGCGTGGCACGACACGCCGGTGCTGGCGCGCGAAGGCCTCCCCGTCGGGCACGGCGTCGACGGCCCCGCGCTGATCCTCGACAGCGTCTCGACCACCATCGTCGAGCCCAGCTGGCGCGCGCGCGTCGATCCGATCGGCACCCTCATCCTCGACCGTATCGCCCCCCGTGTCGGCGCGAGCGTCGGCACCGAATCCGATCCAGTCCGCCTCGCGATCTTCGCCGGGCTGTTCATGAGCATCGCCGAGGAGATGGGCGCCGCGCTCCAGCGCTCCGCCGCCTCGGTCAACATCCGCGAACGGCTCGACTTCAGCTGCGCGCTGTTCGACGCGCAGGGCAACCTCGTCGCCAACGCGCCGCATATCCCGGTCCATCTCGGCTCGATGGGCGAGAGCATCCGCACGATCATCGACGCGCGCGGCGGCGGCGCGGACGGGCGTGGTATCCGTCGCGGCGACGCCTACGCGCTCAACGCGCCCTATCGCGGCGGCACGCATCTGCCCGACATCACCGTCATCATGCCGGTGTTCGCGGATGACGGCGACGCGCCCGCGTTCTTCGTCGCCGCGCGCGGCCATCACGCAGACGTCGGCGGCATAACCCCCGGATCGATGCCGCCCGAAAGCCGCTCGGTCGAGGAAGAAGGCGTGCTGCTCGACGACGTGCTGGTGGTCGACGAAGGGCGCTTCCTCGAAAGCGAACTCCGCGCCGTGTTTGCGTCTGGCACGTATCCCGCCCGCAACATCGACCAGAACATCGCCGACCTGTCCGCCCAACTCGCCGCCTGCACGCGCGGCGCGACAGGGCTCGCGCGGCTGGCCGACGAATACGGCACCGACGTCGTCGCGGCGTATATGGAGCATGTCCAGGCCAATGCCGACGCCGCCGTCCGCCGTCTGATCGTGACGCTCGATGACGGCGACTTCGCGTACGAGATGGATGACGGCGCGGTCGTCCGCGTGGCCGTCCGCGTCGATCGCGCGGCCGCGACGATGGAGGTCGACTTCGCCGGCACCAGCGACCAGCGCCCGAGCAACTTCAACGCCCCCGTCTCGATCGTCCGCGCCGCGGTGCTCTACGTCGTCCGCGCGCTGATCGACCAGGCGGTACCGCTCAACGACGGTTGCCTGCGTGGTGTCACGATCCGCGTCCCCGAGGGCTCGATGCTCAACCCGCGCTATCCCGCTGCGGTCGTCGCCGGCAATGTCGAGACGAGCCAGGTCGTCACCGACGCGCTGTTCGGCGCGCTCGGCGCGATGGCGGCGAGCCAGGGGACGATGAACAACTTCACCTTCGGCAACGACGCGCACCAATATTACGAGACGATCGCGGGCGGTGCAGGCGCGGGCCCCGGCTTCGACGGCGCGGCGGTGATCCAGACGCACATGACCAACAGCCGGCTGACCGACCCCGAGATCTTCGAGACGCGCTTCCCCGTGCTGCTCGAGGAATTCTCGATCCGGCGGGGCTCGGGCGGGGCGGGCCAGCACCATGGCGGCGATGGCGGGACGCGCCGCGTGCGGTTCCTCGGCGACATGACCGCCTGCATTCTCGCCAATCGCCGCCGCCTGGCGCCGTTCGGGATGGCGGGCGGCGAGAGCGGCGGGCTCGGCTCGGCGAGCGTCGCGCGGGCGGATGGCAGTGTGGAGCCGCTCGGCTCGACGGCCCGCGTCGACATGCACGCGGGCGACGTATTCGTGATCGAGACGCCCGGCGGCGGCGGGTTTGGGAGAGTCGAATGACGCACGCACTGGACCAGGCGACCGCAGGGCGGTTTGCCGCGCTGACGCTGGGGCATCTCACGCGAGAGTGGCCGTACAAGCTCGACCAGACGCTGGGCGGGCCGGACGATCTTGCATTGCCGAAGACGCTGCATCCGATCTTCCACGGCAGCTATGACTGGCATAGCTGCGTGCATGGCTGGTGGCAGGTAATGCGGCTGGCCCGGCTGTTTCCTGCCATGCCCGAGGCGGCCGCGGTCGAGGCGCTGGCGGACTGTATGCTAGTGGCGGAGCGCGCGGCGGGCGAGCTCGCCTATCTGGCGCGGCCGACGACGGGGAGCTTCGAGCGGCCTTATGGGTGGGGCTGGCTGCTGGCGCTGCACGACGAACTGGCGTTACGACCCGATCGGCCTTGGGCGGCGGCGATCGAGCCGCTCGCGCGTGCATTCGCGGCGCGGTTCGCGGACTATCTCCCCAAGCTCGTCTATCCGGTCCGGAGCGGCAAGCATGACTGTACCGCGTTCGCGCTGGTCCATGCCCTGCGCTGGGCGCGGACGCACGACACCGCGCTGGCGACGCTGATCGAGGCGCGCGCGCGCGACTGGTTCGGGGCGGATCGGGATTGCCGGCCATGGGAGCCGAGCGGCGAGGATTTCCTGTCGGCGACCTTGTGCGAGGCGGTGCTGATGCGCGACGTGCTGGGGGCTTCGTTCGAGGAGTGGTTGAGCGCGTTCCTGCCGGACCCGTGCGGGGCGGCGACGACGTGCCTGCAGGCGCCAGCGCTCGTCAGCGATCGGTCGGACGGCCGGCTTGCGCATCTCGACGGCGTGAACCTGTCGCGCGCCTGGGGGTGGCGATCGATCGCCGAGGCTTTGCCCGACCCGGCGCGGGTGCGCAGCATCGCCGACGCGCACCTCGCCGCGGCGCTGCCGCATCTTGCCGATGATTATATGGGCGAACACTGGCTGGCGACGTTCGCCCTGCTCGCGCTGGACGCCTGATAGCGTCGTGATCGGCGCTAGATGATTCGGTCGGCGTCGTGACAATTCATTACGTACCCGAAATGGATCGATCATCTGTGCGGACGTTGCCGGCCGTTCCGGAGTAGCGGCTACCAGGCCGGAGGTCAGGTTTGTGCCGCCGTCGCAACCACTTCGGTGCATGGGTCTTCTGCCTTTGCCCTCGGCACGGGCGGGTACGACGCCGATGCTGGACCCGATCGCTGATTGACCGGCTGGAGCGGGCGTGAAAGCGTCGGGTTGTGTGAAATTGCAGGAGACGCCCGTGCTGGTTCTCGCTCTGATCATCGGCTTTGTCGCGGGATTGCGGGCGATGATGGCTCCGGCGGCGATCGCTTGGGCCGCATCGACCGGCCTGGTGCCGTTGCAAGGATCGGGGCTGGCCTTTCTCGGGTGGCGGTTCACGCCCTGGGTGTTCACGATCCTGGCGGCCGGCGAACTCGTCGGCGACCAGCTGCCCTCGACGCCGAGCCGGATGACCCCCGCACCGTTCATCGCGCGGATCGTCACGGGTGGCGTGTCGGGCGCAGCGGTCGGCTATGCGACGGGCTCGCCGATCCTCGGGCTGGTGCTGGGCGTGATCGGCGCGATCCTCGGGACGGTGGGCGGCGCGCGATTGCGAGCCTTGCTCGCGGCGACGTTCGGCAGCGATCGGCCTGCCGCGCTGGTCGAGGATGCGCTGGCGATCGGGCTCAGCGTGATGGTGGTCGCATCGCTATGATAAAGCGGTTCGATGCGATCATCGTCGGCGCCGGGCAGGCGGGGCCACCGCTCGCCGGGCGATTGACCGCGGCGGGGATGACGGTCGCGCTGATCGAGCGCAAGCTGGTCGGCGGGACGTGCGTCAATACGGGGTGCATGCCGACCAAGACGCTCGTCGCCAGCGCCTATGCCGCGCACCTCGCCCGGCGCGCCGCGGAGTTCGGCGTGCGGACCGGCGATGTCGGGATCGACATGCGCGCGGTGGCGGCGCGCGCGCGGACCGTCGTGAGCGACGCGCGCGAGGGCAACGAGGCATGGCTGGCGGGCATGACCGGGCTGACGCTGCTGCGCGGCCATGCGCGCTTCACGGGGCCGACGACGATCGCGGTCGATAACGAGATCCTGACCGCGCCGCGCATCTTCCTCAACGTCGGCGGACGCGCGAGCGTGCCCGACATGCCGGGCGTCGGCGACGTGCCGCATCTCGACAATACCGACATGGTGGCGCTCGAGGCGGTGCCCGCGCATCTCGTCGTCGTCGGCGGAAGCTATGTGGGGCTCGAATTCGCGCAGATGTATCGGCGGTTCGGCGCGGCGGTGACGGTCGTCGAACGCGGCGAACGGCTGATCGCGCACGAGGACGCGGACGTGTCGGACGCGGTGCGCGACATCCTCGAAGACGAGGGCATCGCGATACGGACGGGCGCGAACTGCATCGCCTTCGCGCGGCACGAGGACGGCGTCGCGGTGTCGGTCGATTGCGATGCGGGCGAGCCGGTGGTGATCGGCAGCCATGTGCTGCTCGCGGTCGGTCGGCGGCCAAATACGGACGATCTCGGACTGGAGCATGCAGGGATCGCGACCGATGCGAAGGGCTATGTGATCGTCGACGATTTGTTGCAGACCAACGTCCCGGCGATCTGGGCGCTTGGTGATTGCAACGGGCGCAGCGCGTTCACGCACACCGCGTATAACGACTATGAGATCGTCGCGGCGAACCTGCTCGATGGCGACGACCGGACGCTGAGCCAGCGGCTGGTCGGCTATGCGCTCTATACCGATCCGCCGCTGGGCCGGATCGGGATGACCCAGGCGCAGGCCGAGGCGTCCGGGCGACCGATCCTGGTCTCGTCGAGGCCGATGACGCGGGTCGGGCGGGCGGTGGAAAGGGGCGAGACCAAGGGGTTCATCAAGATCGTTGCGGACGCCGAGACGCAGCGAATCCTGGGCGCGGCAATCCTTGGTGTGGGGGGCGACGAGGCGATTCACGGGATCCTCGACATGATGAACGCCGACCAGGGCGTGGCGGCGCTGCGCTGGGCGGTGCCGATCCACCCGACGGTTTCCGAACTGATCCCGACGGTCTTGCTCGGGCTCGAGCCGGTGGTGCGGACATGAGCCCGACCGGATCACGCGACCACCAGATGTTCCCGGTCCTCGACCCCGATCAGCGCGAGACCGCGAAACGGTTTGCGAGCGGCCCGGCGCGGACCTTTGCGCCTGGTGAGCCGGTCTATGCGATCGGCGAGCAGGGCGCGCCCGCTTGGCTGGTGCTGGCAGGGTCGATCAAGGTCAGGCGTCGCGATGGTCTCAACCACGACGCGCCGATCACCGCGCACGGGGTCGGCCAGTTCACCGGGGAGGTGAACCAGCTCGCGGGTCGGCCATCGATCGCGGCGGGCAGGGCGGGCCCCGACGGGTGCACCGCGTTGCCGTTCGACCCCGCGCATCTGCGGGCGCTGATGGTGGGATCGGCCGATGTCGGCGAAATCGTGATGCGCGCGCTGATCCTGCGCCGCGTGGGGCTGATCGAGGATGGCGGCGCCGGGACGGTGATCGTCGGCGTGCCGGGCAGCCCCGACATCGTCCGGTTGCAGGGGTTCCTGACCCGGTCGGGCTATCCCAACATCGTTCTCGACGCCGCGTCGGACGAGGAGGGTCGGGCGCTGATCGAGCGGATCGGCGTGCTGCGCAGCGACCTGCCGGTCGTTGTCTGTCCGAATGGGACGATCCTGAAACGGCCATCCGATGTCGAGGTCGCGGCCTGTCTTGGCATCACGCCCGACCTTGATCCGGCGGTGGTGTACGACGTCGCGATCGTGGGTGCGGGACCGGCGGGACTGGCGGCGGCGGTGTATGCGGCATCGGAGGGGCTGTCGGCGATCGTGCTCGACGAGCGCGCGATCGGCGGCCAGGCGGGCGCATCGGCGCGTATCGAAAATTACCTGGGCTTCCCGACCGGGATATCGGGGCAGGCGCTGGCGGGGCGCGCGTTCAACCAGGCGCTGAAGTTCGGGGCGGAGATCGCGGTGCCGCTGGAAGTGGCGCGGCTGGTCTGCGATGACCAGGTCGACGACGACGAGCCGCTGGTGCTTGCGCTGCCGGGTGATCGACAGGTGCGATCGCGGACGGTGATCGTCGCCTCGGGCGCGCGCTATCGCCGGCCCGATATCCCCGACCTCGCGCGTTTCGAGGGGGCGGGCGTTTCTTATTGGGCATCGCCGATCGAGGCGCGGTTGTGCGAGGGCGAGGAGATCGCGCTGGTCGGCGGCGGCAATTCAGCGGGACAGGCGGTGGCGTTCCTGGCGCCGCGCGTGAAGCATCTGCACCTCGTCGTCCGGCGCGACCTTGCCGCGACGATGTCCAGATACCTGATCGACCGGATTGCCGCGCTGCCCAACGTGACGCTGCATGTCGGAGTTGAAATCGTCGGGCTGGAAGGTGACCGCGCGACCGGGCTGACCGCGGCGATATTCCGCAACCAGCGCGACGGGGGCACGCTCCGCTGCGCGATCCGGCACCTGTTCCTGTTCATCGACGCCGATCCCAATGCGGGCTGGCTGCACGGCTGTGTCGAGACCGACGAGAAGGGGTTCATCGTCACCGGCAAGGCGGCGCTGACGCTGCAGACGAGCCGCGCGCGCGTCTTCGCGATCGGCGACGTGCGGGCGGGCTCGACCAAGCGCGTCGCCGCGGCGGTGGGCGAGGGCGCAGCTGTGGTCGCACAAGTCCATGTCGCGCTCGCCGACGCCGCCGAACGCTCGGCGTCCTGAATAGGATAGCGGGAAGCGGCGTTCGGGAGAATCAAACTGGCGCATACCGACCGCCTGCGCGATCACGCTCGCTTGCGTCGTCCTACCCCGACCGCTAGCCGAGCCCGATCGGTAAAAGCGTGAGTATTCGACGATGCGGCATGTGATGATGGGGCTGTTGGCCGTTGCGACGCTCGCCACGGCGGGGTCGGCGCAGCGGGCCAACCGCGCAGGGCTTGGCCTTGTTCGGGTCCGCTTCGTCACGTCGGAGGGCCCGATCGTGCTGGCACTCGACGCACGCCGCGCGCCCAAGACGACCGAGAATTTCCTCGAATATGTCGATGACGGGCGGTTCGACGGAACCGACTTTTATCGCGCGAGCCGGCAGAAGTCGGCGCCGAAGCTCGGGTTCGTCCAGGGCGGGATCCGTACCGACGCGCGGCGGATCCTGCCGCCGTTTCCGCTCGAGACAACCGCGAAGACCGGGATCAAGCATCTCGACGGGACGATATCGATGGCGCGCGGCATGACGCCGGCGTCGGCGGGCGGCAATTTCTTCATTACCGTGGGCCCCGCGCCGGCGATGGACGCGCGGCCGGGCTATCCCGGCTATGCGGCCTTCGGGCACGTCGTCGCGGGGATGGACGTGATCAAGCGTATCCTCGCCAAGCCGACCGGTGGCGGGATGGATGCGTTCAAGGATCAGATGATCCTCAAGCGCGTAGCGCTGGTCAGCGCGCGGCGGCTCGACGGCGTGGCAAAGCCGACCGGACTGCCGCGCGCGTGGCTGATCAAGACGGGTCCCGATCGGAAGAAGTGAAGTCCGAGGGCCTGCTCGTGGCGATCAGGCCGTCAGGCTGAGTGCGACCGCCTCCGCGACCTTGATCCCGTCAACCGCCGCCGAGAGGATGCCGCCCGCATAGCCGGCACCTTCGCCCGCCGGGAACAGCCCGGCGGTGTTGAGGCTGACGAAATTGTCGCCGCGCGTGATCCGGACGGGCGACGAGGTGCGCGTCTCGACCCCCGTCAGCACCGCGTCGGGATGATCATAGCCGGGGATCTCGCGGCCGAACGCGGGCAACGCCTCGCGCAACGCGGTGATCGCGAAGTCGGGCAGGCATTCGGCCAGGTCGGTCATGTGGACGCCCGGCTTGTACGACGGGATCACCGCGCCGAGCGCGGTCGAGGGACGGCCCGCGAGCAGATCGCCGATGCGTTGCGCGGGCGCCTTGTAGTTCGAGCCGCCCGCGACATAGGCGCGCGATTCCCAGTGGCGCTGCAGTGCGATTCCCGCGAGCGGGTGGCCGGGATAGTCGCGCGCGGGATCGATGCCGATCACGATCCCGGAGTTCGCGTTGCGTTCGTTGCGCGAATATTGGCTCATGCCGTTGGTGGCGACGCGGCCCTCCTCGGAGGTCGCGGCGACGACGGTGCCGCCGGGGCACATGCAGAAGCTGTAGACGGTGCGGTCGTTCCTGCAGTGATGCGACAGGCTGTACGCCGCGGCACCGAGATCGGGGTGGCCAGCACAGGGGCCGAAGCGGGCTTCGTCGATCCACGATTGCGGATGCTCGATGCGGACGCCGATCGAGAACGGTTTGGCCTCGACATGGACGCCCGTGGCGTGAAGCATCTCGAACGTGTCGCGCGCGCTGTGGCCGACCGCGAAGACGACATGGTTGGCTTCGAGATAGTCGCCGGTGCTGAGGTGGAGGCCGCGGAGCTGGCGGGCGGCGGCCTCCTCGACGACATCGAGGCCGTCGACGCGGGTCGAGAAGCGGTATTCGCCGCCGAGCGCCTCGATCGTCTCGCGCATGCTCTCGACCATCGTCACGAGGCGGAACGTGCCGATATGCGGGTGTGCTTCGGTGAGGATTTCGGGCGGCGCGCCGGCTTTGACGAACTCGGTCAGGACCTTGCGGCCGAGATGGCGCGGGTCCTTGATCTGGCTCCATAGCTTGCCGTCGGAGAAGGTGCCCGCGCCGCCTTCGCCGAACTGGACGTTGGATTCCGGGTTGAGGACGCTCTTGCGCCAGAGGCCCCAGGTGTCCTTGGTACGCTCGCGGACGACCTTGCCACGGTCGAGGATGATCGGTCGGAACCCCATCTGCGCGAGGATCAGGCCTGCGAAGAGGCCACACGGGCCCGCGCCGACGACCACCGGGCGTGGGCCGGTATAGCTCGGGCCGCCCTTGGTGACGAAGCGATAGCCGGTGTCGGGGGTGCGCTGGACGTGGCGGTCCTTGCGGAAGCGGGTGAGGACGGTGTCCTCGTTCTTCAGCGTGACGTCGACCGAATAGACGAGCTGGATGTCCATCTTGTCGCGTGCGTCGTGCGCCCGCCGCGCGATCGTGTAGCGGATCAGGTCGCGCGGCGTCACGCGCAGCCGGTCGCGGATCGCGGCGGGGAGCGCCTCGTCGGCGTGGTTGAGCGGCAGCTTGAGGTCGGTGATACGGAGCATGAGGCACGCTCTAGCGCCGCGCGGCGCGATCCGCCATCGGGAGCGGGAGAGGACATGATCATGCGGACCGATGACGAGCAGAATGCCAAGAGCGCCAAGCGCAAGGAGGTCCATGACCGGATCGTTGCGACCAAGTCGATCGAGAAGGGGCTGATCATCGTCCACACCGGCAAGGGCAAGGGCAAGTCGACCGCTGCGTTCGGGATGGCGGTGCGGATGATCGGGCACGGGCGGAAAGTCGGCGTCGTCCAGTTCGTCAAGGGCGCGATGGCGACCGGCGAAAAGGCGGTCTTCGACGCGTTCCCCGCGCTGTGCGAATTCAAGCCGATGGGCGAGGGGTTCACCTGGGACACGCAGGACCGCGCGCGAGACATCGCGGTCGCACGCGAGGCGTGGGACGAGGTGAAGCGGATGATCGCCGATCCGTCCTATGCGATGGTGGTCGCCGACGAGCTCAACATCGTGCTGCGCTATGACTATCTGCCGGTCGACGAGGTTCTCGCGGCGTTGGCTGGGAAGCCTGAGATGACGCATGTCGTTATCACCGGGCGGAACGCGCCCGAGGCGTTGATCGAGGTAGCGGATCTGGTGACCGACATGACTCAGGTGAAGCATCCGTTCCGGTCGGGTGTGAAGGCGCAGCTGGGGGTGGAGTTCTAGGGGCGCGCGCCACATCCAACGTCCCTCCGTCATCCTGACGAAAGTCAGGATCCAGAGCCAAGGAGGGTAGCGCTCGTTACCCTGGATCCTGACTTTCGTCAGGATGACGGGAGGGGGGGGCTGCTGGCGCGTGTCCTACGGATGCTGCGCTGTCTTGCGTCACCCTCGTCGCCCGCGTATCGCTCGACCTGCGACAGGTTCCCCCGACGCTAGCGCCGAGGGGGATGAAAATGGGAACGGGAAACACCCGGCTGCCCCTGCAACTGTACGCGGCGAGCCACCGTGCCTCATGCCATTGGGATCGTCCCGAGAAGGCGGCGCGGACGGCGTTGACCCGCGAGCCAGGAGACCTGCCCGTCGCGGTCGTCTTTCGTCCGGCCAGGGTGCGCCGAACGGACGGGTAACACCCCGAGCGACGACATCGCTTCGCGTCGCGCGGAGGCTGGAGGCGTGCGCCCTCGGCCCTCGCGCGGGGCGGGATCGACTGTCCGAAGGGGTAACCATGCCTGCATTTTATCGTTTTTCGTATCCGCACGCCCAGGCTTCCGCATGTTGAAGCCGGTCGATGACGGCGTCGCGGTCGTCGCGTGCACCACCTGCCGCCATTCCGCCGATGCGCGCGACGATGCCGAGGGGCAGCGCGGCGGGGCGCGGCTCGCCAGCGCGCTGAAGGCGGTGCAGGCGAGCGATCCCGCTTATGCCGACGTCGCGGTGCAGGAGATGCCGTGCCTGTTCGCATGCCAGGATTTCTGCACGATCCACCTGCGCGCGCCCGCCAAGGTCGGCTATGTGCTCGGCCGGTTCGAGCCGACCGAGGACGCGGCGCGCGCGATCCTCGATTACGCCAAGCTCTATGGCGAGAGCGCGTTCGGGCAGGTGCCGTTCAAGCAATGGCCGCAGGGCGTGAAGGGGCATTTCATCACGCGCACCCCGCCCGCCGGGTTCGTCGTCGAATGACGGCGTTCGCGACGCCCGCCGCGTTTCTGGCGGCCTTGCGCGGGTTGCCGCAGCCCGACGCGGCCGCACGATCCGCGGCGGTCGCGCGGCAAGCCGAGTTGACCAAGCCACCAAAGTCGCTCGGGCGGCTGGAGGACATCGCGGTTTTCATGGCGGGCTGGCAGGGCAACCCGCTGCCCCGGCTCGATCGCGGCAGTGCGGTCGTGTTCGCGGGTAATCACGGCGTCGTAGCGCGCGGCGTGAGTGCGTTCCCGGCATCTGTCACTGCGCAGATGGTCGCCAATTTCGAGGCCGGTGGGGCCGCGATCAACGCGCTGTCGCGCGCCGCGGGCCTCGACCTCAAGATCGTATCGCTCGATCTCGATCGGCCGACCGCGGATTTCACACAGGCACCGGCGATGACGGAGGAGGAATGCCTGGACGCGATCAACGCGGGCGCAGCGGCAGTCGCGGATGCGCCGAACCTGATCGTGCTGGGCGAGATGGGGATCGGCAATACGACGAGCGCGGCGGCACTGTGTCTGGCGAGCTTCGGTGGATCGGCACGCGACTGGGTTGGGCCGGGCACCGGGGTCGATAGCGACGGCATTGCGCGCAAGATCGCGGTCGTCGAGGCCGGGTTCGCGCTGCACCGCGATGCGCTGACCACGCCGTTCGAGATTCTGCGGCGGCTTGGCGGTCTCGAACTGGCGGGAATCGCGGGTGCGGTGGTTGCGGCGCGGTTGGCGGGCGTCCCGGTGATGCTCGACGGGTTCATCTGTTGCGCGGCGGTCGCACCGCTGGCGGCCGCGTGCCCCGACATCGTCGCACACTGCCTCGCGGGGCATGTCTCGGCCGAGTCGGGGCACGCCGCTCTGCTGGCGCGGATCGAACTCGATCCGTTGCTGTCGCTCGGGATGCGGCTGGGCGAGGCGAGCGGCGCGGCGACGGCGACGTTGCTCGTGCGGGCGGCGCTGGCCGCGCATGCCGAGATGGCGACGTTCGCCGAGGCGGGCGTCTCGGCGGCGTGAGCGCGTCCATGCTGTATCTGATGCGGCATGGTGCGCCCGCGGTGGCGGGGCGGTTGCTCGGGCGGACCGACGATCCGGCGACCGAGGCGGGGATCGCCGCCTGCGCCGCGCGGGCCGCCGGGCTCGACGTCGCGCGGATCGAGGCGTCCGACCTGATTCGCGCGCGGGCGTGTGCGGACGCGATCGGTCGTCCGCGCGGTTTGCCGGTTATGGTGGAGCCACGCTGGCGCGAGCTCGATTTCGGCGCGTGGGACGGGTTGGCCCCGGCGGCGATCGATCCCGCTGCGCTGGGCGCCTTTTATGACGATCCGGACGCCGCGCCGCCGCCGGGGGGCGAACGCTGGTCCGCGCTGCACGATCGTGTCGGGGCCGTGCTGGCGGCGATGCCACCGGTCTCGACGCTGGTCGTGACGCATGGCGGCGCGATCCGGGCGGCACTTGCGGACTTGTGTGGGTTCGATGCTCGGCAGATCTGGGCGTTCGACCTGCCCTATGCCGCGCTGGTGTCGCTGCGCGTGTGGCCGGGACCGACGCGGACCGTGCAAATCGTCGGGCTGGCGACATGACGCGGTTGATCGTCGCGTTCGGTTTCCTGACACGGTTGCCGATGCCGCGCGTCGCGGTCGGGGCGGACGATTTCGCCGCGGCGATCCGGGTTTATCCGTTGGTCGGGCTCGCGATCGGCGTGTTTGTCGCGTTGGCAGGCTGGATCGGCGCGCAGGTCGACCCGTGGACCGGCGCGTGTGCCGCGCTGCTGGCCTGGATCGCGGTGACGGGGGCGCTGCATCTCGACGGGCTCGCCGATCTGGCGGACGGGCTCGGCGCGGCGCATGGCGATCGGACGCGGCTGCTCGCGGTGATGGCCGATCCGCATATCGGCAGCTTCGGCGTCGTCGCGATTGCGGGCCAGATGATCGCCAAGCTCGTGCTGCTGCACGCCGCGGGGCGGGCGGGCTGGTGGGCACTGATCCTCGTACCGTTCGCGGCACGGATGGGGCCGCTCGCCTGGGCGAGGCTGTTGCCGCCAGTGCGTCCCGGTGGTCTTGGCGCGGCGGTGGCCGGCGCGGTGCGCAACCGCGACCTGCTGGGATGGGGGCTGGTGCTCGCGCTCGCGGCGGTGGCGGTGCCCGCGCTCGTCGTGCTGCCGTTGCTCGTGCTCGGCGTTGCTGCATGGTTGCGGCGGACGCTGGGCGGCGTGACTGGCGATGCGCATGGCGCCGGGATCGAGATCGTCGAGACCGGGCTGCTAGCCGCGATCGCGGTGGCCGGCGCGCTCGCTTAACGCCAGCATCGCATCGAGATCGACGTGACGTTCGAGCTTGGCCGCGATCGCATCGAGCGCGGCGTCGATCGACGCGCCGTGATCGGGGCCGCTTGCCGCGACGCCGAGCCGCGCCAGCCACGCCGCGCGTTGCTCGGCGAGCGCGAGCAGGCCGTGGACATAGCTTCCCGACACTAGCCCGTCCGCACTCGTCGCGCCTTCCGCACTGCCATCGGCGCGGTGGCCGACGGGGCGGGCGGTCGCCGGGCCGGTCGTCATGCCCATGTGCATCTCATAGCCGTCAAAGGCCGCGCCTCGGGCTTGGCCGGAGACCCGGTCGAGCGTCTTGCGGCCGGCGAGGGTGGTCTCGACGTCGAGCAGGCCGAGCCCCTCGACACGGCATGCGGGGCCCTCGATCCCGTCGGGGTCGGCGATGCTGCGGCCGAGCATCTGGTAGCCGCCGCAGAGCCCCAGCACCGGCTTGCCGCGGCGGTGGTGCGCGCGGATGTCGATGTCCCAGCCTTGCGCGCGGACGAAGGCGAGGTCGGGAATCGTCGCCTTCGATCCGGCGAGCACGATCATGTCGGCGTCGGGGATCGGCGTGCCGGGCGGTACCATCACCAGCGCGACGCCGGGTTCCAGCCGGAGCGGGTCGAGGTCGTCGAAATTGGCGATCCGCGGCGTGATCGGGCAGGCGATCGTGACCTGGCGGTGCGCATTGGCGGCGGGGCGTTCGAGGATCACCGCATCCTCGCTGGGAAGCCGCACTGCGTCGGCCAGCCACGGCACGACACCGTAGCCGCGCCATCCGCTCCGCGCCTCGATCGCGCGATAGCCGTCGTCGAACAGCGCGGGATCGCCACGGAACTTGTTGATCAGGAAGCCGTGGATCATCGCAGCATCGGCGGGGTCGATCACCGCGCGCGTGCCGACGACCGCTGCGATGACGCCGCCGCGATCGATATCGCCGACCAGGATCACGGGGACGTCGGTGGCGCGCGCGAAGCCCATATTGGCGATGTCGCCCGCGCGCAGGTTGATTTCCGCCGGACTGCCCGCGCCTTCGACGACGACGAGGTCGCAGCCGGCGGACAGCCGTTCGAAACTGTCGAGTACGTCTGCCAGCAACCCGTCGCGCCCCTCGCGCCAGCGCGCGGCGGCGAGCGTGCCGCGTACCTGGCCGCGGACGATGAGCTGCGACGTACGATCGCCCTGCGGCTTGAGCAGGACCGGGTTCATGTCGACGCTGGGCGCGACGCGACACGCGATCGCCTGGGTCGCCTGCGCGCGGCCGATCTCGCCTCCGTCGGCGGTGACGGCGGCGTTGTTCGACATG
Organism: Sphingomonas sp. BK036; assembly: GCF_004216825.1. Lineage (NCBI taxonomy): Bacteria > Pseudomonadati > Pseudomonadota > Alphaproteobacteria > Sphingomonadales > Sphingomonadaceae > Sphingomonas > Sphingomonas sp. BK036. The sequence goes on from NZ_SGXR01000005.1 coordinate 213,647, forward strand.
TTCTGCGGCTTGAACGGGCGCACCGACAGGCCGCGATTGGCGAACGCGCGGCACAGACCCGCGACGAGCACCGACTTGCCGACGTCCGAGCCGGTCCCCTGGAGCATCAGAGCACGCATGCGGTTCCTCCGGCGATGACGATCAACAACACACACGCGCGTCGATAGACGACCAGCGCCGCGCGAAGATCGGCTGCGGTGGCGTCGGTGCGGCCATCGCCGATATAGGGTTTGGCGAGCGTTACCCCGTCATAGGCGATCGGCCCTGCAAGCCGCAGGTCGAGCGCGCCGGCCATCGCCGCTTCGGGCCATCCGGCGTTGGGCGAGGCGTGGTTGCCCGCGTCGCGCAGCATCGTCCGCCAGCCGCCACCGACGAGGCAGAGCAGCACGCCGCTCAGCCGCGCGGGGAGGAGATTGGCGATGTCGTCGGTCCGCGCCGCCGCCCAGCCGAACGCGCGCCAGCGATCCTCGCGGTGCCCGATCAGGCTGTCCGCGGTGTTGATCGCCTTGTACGCCCACAGCCCGGGCAGCCCGGCGGCGAGCAGCCAGAACAGCGGCGCGACGACGCCGTCACATACGCTCTCGGCCAGGCTCTCGATCGCCGCGCGCGCGACGCCGGACTCGTCGAGCTGCGCGACGTCCCGCCCGACGATCATCCCGACTCGCGTCCGTGCGAGCGCGAGATCCCCCGCGTCGAGCGCGTTGGCGACGGGCGTGACATGATCGTGCAGGCTGCGCAGGGCGAGGCCGGGCGCAGCGACAAGGCCGATCGCGATCCAGGCGGCCGATCCGAACAGGCTGCGAAGAACCGCGTCGAGCACGAACGCGACGCCGACCGCGATACCGACGAGCAGCAGCATCGTCAGCACTCCCATCGCCCGGCGCGCCGCGAACGACCACCGCGGATCGTTCCAGCGCGTGTCGGCGGCGCCGATCAGTCGCGCGAACCCGCCAACCGGGTGCCCGATCCGGGCATAGAGTGCGGCAGGCCAGCCGATCGCGGCGTCGATCATCAGCGCGACCACCGCGACCGGCTCAGCCATGCGCGAGCGCCCGGTCCAGCCGCTCGAACGCGGTGTCGTCGCGCGGCAGGCCCATGCGCAGCCAGCGTGGCGCATGATCGAACGCGCGCGTCAGGATCCCGGCATGCGCCAGCCGGTCGAACAGCGCGGTCGCATCGTCGGTCTCGACCAGCCGGAACAATGGGCAGGCGCCACGTGCGTTGAGTCCGTGCCGCGCCAGCATCGCATCGAGCCGCGCTGCCCGGTCGATGCTGGCGAGGCGGGTCGCCTCAAGCCAGCGGGTATCGCGGTATGCCGCCAATCCATAGGCCACCGCGCAGGCCGAGACTGGCCAGCTTCCCAACCGCTCGCGAACAGCGGCCACCTGCGCCGGCGGGGCGATCATGAAACCGAGCCGGACGCCCGGCAGGCCGAACGTCTTGCCGAACGAGCGGAAGACGATGACGCGGTCGGATACTCGGAGATACGGGACGACACTGTGCGCGGGATGCAGATCGACAAAGGCCTCGTCGACGACCAGCCACGCACCTGCGCGTGCGATGGCGAGCAGCCGCTCGGGTGGGTCGAGCAGGCCGTCCGGATTGTTCGGGTTGGCGAGCAAGAGCGTGCCGTCCTCGATCGTGTCGATCGCCGACCGGGGGACCGTTACGGTGTCGGCGAAGACGGCTGCGTGCGTCGCATAGCTCGGCGTCACGACACGCCGAGGGTGCGGCAGATCGAGACTGGCCAGCAGGCGGAGTCCGATCTCGCTGCCCGGCAACGCGACGACCCGCGCGGGCTCGGTTCCGAAGACCGCCGCCGCCGCGGCTTCGAGCGCGGCGATGGCGGCGGGCGAGGGCAGCGATGTGAGATCGACGGACGGCAACGGATCGGACCGCCACGCGACGGGATTGATCCCGGTCGACAGGTCAAGCCATGGGGTGGGCGCATCCGGGTACAGGGTGGCGGCGAGATCGATCCTCCCGCCATGCACGCGCAACCCGGTCATTTCACCCTTTCGCTTGATCTTGCGCCGCTCATCGTCATTCCGGGCGCGCGCTGCAAGTGCGAAGGAGAGACCATGCCGTCTGTGAAAACCAGCCCGTCGTTTGGGAAGAGCCTGTTCGTGCTCGGCGGCGCGCGCTCGGGCAAGAGCTGTCATGCGCAGGCGGTCGCTGAGGCCGCCGCCGCGACCTCTGCGGGGCCACTGGTCTATATCGCCACCGCACAGGCGTTCGACGAGGAGATGCGCGACCGGATCGTGCGGCACCAGGATGATCGCGACACGCGGTGGCAGACCGTCGAGGCGCCCATCGATCTCGCCGCCGCGTTGCGCGCCGTGGATGGCGCGGACACGGTCGTGCTCGTCGACTGCCTCACCTTGTGGCTTTCCAACCTGATCCTCGGCGAGGCCGATATCGAGCGAGAAGTCGACGACCTGCTGGCGACGCTCGCCGGCCTCGAGGTACGGATCATTCTCGTCTCGAACGAGGTCGGCCTCGGCATCGTCCCCGACAACGCGCTCGCGCGCCAGTTTCGCGACGCCGCAGGGCGGCTGCATCAACGGCTCGCCGCGCAGGTCGATTCGGTTGATGGGGTGATGGCGGGCCTCGTCCAACACTGGAAGCGGCCGGCTTGAGCGGAACCGCAGGCGTCGACGGCGTGGCGCGGTCCGATCCTATTTGCCACCTTGCCTGCGGCCATCGGGACTGATTAACCGCAGTCGAGCGCATCGATCTGGTCAAGTTGACGACGGTGCGTCAAGGGAGGTTAGAATGCACAGCGGACCGCAGGCAATCGCTCGTCTGAAATCCATGGTCTTCCTCATCGAGGAGGCCTTGCGTATCGCAGATGAGGGCGACAATCCGCTGTTCGGCGCCAAGCTGAGCGACTGTATCGATTGTCTTCAGACCGCGCTCGATGACATTATCGGCACGTCGTCGGTCAAACCGCAACATTGACACTGCGGAAGGAAAATTGCTTTCATTTCAAACGTAATTGCGGACATGGCCGGTCTTGCTTTACGCTACGGCAGTCGCTGAAATAGGTTGAGTAGGGTCCGAAATACTACTTATTAACTTAAGTATATCTGCCTAGCGGATCAAATGTTACGGTCGACGTTCCGGGAATATGTTATCGCGACCTACCGGCAGCCGATCAATGGGCGCTGACGGCTGGGAGAGATAGGTGATTTCGCTCAGGCTTCTCCGGGGAAACGCGTTTGAACGTTAGTCTGACGGACCACGCTGCCGTGGTTTCCCCTTTGGGCCCCCTCGCTTTGATGGTGCGGAAACTCGAAACGCATGCGGCCCTCAGCGAGGATGATCGCCGTGCATTGATGGCGTTGCCGTATACATTGCGCGTTTACGAACCGTCATCCTACCTCGTGCGCGAGGGTGACGCGCCCGAGCAATGCGCCGTGCTGCTGTCGGGCTTCGCGTATCGCCAGAAGCAGACCGGATCGGGGATGCGGCAGATCGTGTCGTTGCACATCCCCGGTGAGCCGCTCGACTTCCAGCACCTGTTCCTGGACGTCGCGGACCATAACGTACAGACGCTGACTCGCGCCGAGGTCGCGACGATCTCGCGCGTGGCGCTGCGTGAGCTCGCCCGGTCGCGGGCGTCGATCGGCCATGCGATCTTCGTCAACACGCTGGTCGAGGCATCGATCTTCCGCGAGTGGATCCTCAATATCGGGCGGCGCGATGCACGGTCGCGGCTGGCGCATTTCCTGTGCGAATTCGCGATCCGGCTCGACATGCAGGGGGTGGTCAACGCCAGCGGGTATGAGTTGCCGATGAGCCAGGAACAGCTGGGCGATGCGCTGGGGCTCACGGCGGTGCACGTCAACCGGACGATCAAGTCGCTCGAAGCGGATGGGTTCATCTCGCGCAATCGCCGTCGGATCAGCTTTCCGCGCTGGGAGGCACTGCGCGAGCTGGCCGATTTTTCGAGCCGCTATCTGCATCTCATGCAACAGGCATCGTGACGGGTTACCGATTGCGCGCGTGATCCACCGAATCGATGATGCGCCCGCCCGCCATGAACACCGCGATCGGGCAGGCGGCAAACAGCATCCAGCCCCCATAACCTGGATATTGCTGGAGATAGTGCATGCCGCGCTCCACCGCGCCAAGGCCGAGACCGTAGATGACGAGGAAGGCCTCGAACTTGGTCTTGATGATGAAGAGGCGGCTGAAGCGGGTCCACATGATCGGGTCGCAGCAAGAAGGATGCCAGTGGCTGAAATTGGCCATTCCTGCCTGCGAAACATGGTTAAGTGTCAATTAACCCGACAAGGACGGCGGCCGCATGCCTGCCGGGCGGATGCAGGATAGTACACAAACGGGACTCCGTTGTGAGTTTGTGATCTAGTTAGAGCCAAAATGGATGTTATTTATCCGGGACGAGTCGGACGTACCGGAGGAATGATGAGCGGGTTGGTTGTCATGGTTGCGGCCGGAGCGGCAAGCGTTGGGGTTGCTGGCTTCTTTGCGAACCGGTCAGTTCAGCAAAAGCGGCGGCTTGCACGACGCCTCGAAAGGCGCCGCGAGCGCGAAGAGGCCTGGGCGGCGATGCAGCGACGCAAGGCTGGCCCTACGACTTAGCGTCGCCATCGAGGCGATTCCGATAAGCGCGGTCAGGCCGTGTCGGTCGTGATCCGATCCCGCCGCAGGTCGCGTATCTCCTGCGACGTGATCGGCCGATCACGGCCAGCACATTTGATCAATGCGGCTTCAGCCTCTTCGTCGTCGAGCTTGCCGAATGCCTCGATCATCTGTTCGAGCGATCCGGCAGCGAGCTTTTCATCAACCGGCGCCACGTCGTCGTCGGTTGCGCCCGTCCGCAAGAGCTCTGCGGGCATATTCCACATGGTTTTCAGCACGATCTTCAACTCCGGCCCCCCGGTATCGTGCCGCCGTGCAGGACGCGATCGTCGCAGTCTAGGCGACCGTGCGCCACAATGCGTTGGCCTCACGCAGAGACGCGGCCAACTGCATTTCCTCGCGGGTGGCCGCTATGCGACAGGCATAGCTGCAGAAGGCCCGCGATCGTCATGTCGCGATGAGTTCAACGAGATCGACCGCTGTCAGGAGCGTGGCGCGGGCGGTTTCGATCCGGGCGATCAGGGCGGGATCGCCGATCGACGCGGGGTCGATCGTCTGTGGCCAGCATGCCTCGACGATCGACGCGATCCGGTCGAGCCGGGCGTTGTCGACGAGAAAGCGCGGATCGACCGTCGCGGGATCCGCGACGACGCGCAGGCGGAGGCAGGCGGGGCCGCCGCCATTGCTCATCGATTCGCGGACATCGACGACGTGCAGATGCCGGATCGGCCCGTTGCCCGCGACATGGTCCTGCAGCCACGACCAGACCGCGACATTGGCGCGCGCTTCCTCGGGAAGCACCAGCGCCATCCCGTCGTCGAGCGACACGAGTTGCGCGTTGAACAGATAGGAGGCGATCGCATCGGCCACGCTGACTCGGGCGGCCGGGACTTCGACGATCTCGACTTCGGGCATCAGGCGGCGGAGATCCGCATAGACCTGGTCCTTGTCGGCAAAGGCGAGTTCGTGCGCGAACAGGACGCGTTCGTTGGCGACCGCGACCACGTCATTATGGAACGCACCCGCGGCGATGGCGGCGGCGGATTGCTGGACGAACAGCGTCCGCACGGGGGCAAGCCCATGCGCGCGCGCGATCGCCTCGCTGGCGTCACGGTGCTGGCGGGCGGGAAACGGGCCGCCGGGCAGACCGTAGACGAAGATTTCGATGCCGGGCGCATCATGGCCTGAACACAACCGCATATGGTTCGCCGCGCCCTCGTCGCCGAACGGTGCGGGGATGGGCGGGTGGACGGCGAAGGCGGGGTGCCCGAACGCGGTTCGCAGCTGTGCCAGCGTGCCGTGCGGCTCATGGCTGCGATGCGGCATCGTCACGAGGTTGGCGACCGTCAGGTGGCAGCGGCCATCGCGCGTGTCGGGGGCAGGGGACACGGTCGCTGCGTTCGCCGCCCACATCGCGGATGCCGAGAGCGCGCGCGCCTGAAGGTGCGGGGCCGCGCTGTCATAACTCGTCGACAGCGTTTCGAGCCAGCGATGATCCGGCCGCGCGAGCGGGTAGAAGATGCCTTGGGTCAGGCCCAGGTCGAGGTTTGCGCGCATCTTGGCGATGCCCTGGAGTGCGGCGGCGCGCGGCCGCGCGACCTGCCCGGCGTGGCGGGTCGCGGCTAGGTTGCCGGGGCTGAGACCGGCGAAATTATGGCTCGGACCGATCAGTCCGTCGAAGTTGATCTCGACCATCGTCATATCCGTGGCACGTGCGTCACATGGTCGTCGCTGGCAACGCCGAGCGCCTGCGCGGCGTCCCGCGACAATGCGATACCGCCGTCCAGCGCGCGGATCCGGCCGAACGTCGCGCGGAACGCCGCGAGGGTGCCGGTCGCGACGAGCGCGTCCTTGCCGCCGTCGCCATCCGCGTCGATCTCAACGACACGGTCGTTGCGTGCCTCGGCGATCGAGCGGACCTGGTCGGTCCGCGCGGTCATCGTCGGGCCGCCGTCGAAGATGTCGACGTAATTCTCGAACGCAAAGCCCTCGTTCTCGAGCATCCGCATCGCCGCGCGACCCGAGGGATGCGGGAGGCCGATCGCGGCACGCGCGGTTTCGGTCAGCATCGCGGTATAAATCGGATGCTTGGGCATCAGGTCGGCGATGAACTGGTGACCGTTGATCGCGTTGAACTGATCCGCGTCCTGGAAATTCATCCCGAAGAAGCGTCCGGCAAGACCGTCCCAGAAGGGCGATCCGCCGGCCTCGTCGATCACGCCGCGCAGTTCGGCGAGGATGCGGTCGGCGAAGCGTGCACGGTGCATCTTGATGAACAGATAGCGGCTGCGCGCGAGCAGCAGGCCGAGGCCGCCGGCGCGCTCGCCGGGGTGGAGGAACAGCCCGCCGACCTCGCTCGCGCCTTCGAGATCGGTGGCGAGCGATAGCATGTCCGCGCGGAAGGTGCGGTTCAGCTCGCGGCTGTGCTGGGTCAGCTGGCCGATCCGGTAGCTGTAGAACGGATAGCTCTGGCCGACCTGCGTGAAGATCTGGCAGGTGCCGCGAACCTCCTGCGTCTCGACGTTTTCGAGGATCAGCACGAACAGCTCATCCTGAACCGGGCCGTCGGTGCGCGCGAAGGCGGCGTGGCTGCGTTCGAGCTTGGCGGTCAGCGCGCGGCGATCGGGCGGCAGGTTGGTGAAGCCACCGCCGGTGAGCTTGGCCATCTCGTAGAGGTGCTGGAGGTCGGCGTCGACCGCGGCCCGGATCCTGAAGCTCACAAGCGGCCCTCCGCGATACGCAATATGGTGACGGCCGACAGCGCGGCGCGCTCGGGCAGGCTGTCGGGGATCATGAATTCGTCGGTCGAATGGATCGCGCCGCCACGGACCCCCATCGTGTCGACGACGGGCACGCCGGCGGCGGCGATGTTGTTGCCGTCGCATACGCCGCCGGTCGCCTTCCAGGCGATGTCGAGGCCGAGATCGCCGCCGGATGCTTTCACCAGAGCGAACAGGCGCGCTGCGCCCGCGTCGATCGGCTTGGGTGGCCGGTTGAAGCGGCCATGGACCTCGATCCGGACGTCATGCGCCACGGCGACCGCCGCGACGACGGAATCGATATGCGCTTGCGCGCGCGCGATCTCGTCGAGCGTGGCGGGGCGGAAGTTGATGCGGAGGATGGCGAGGTCGGGAACGACGTTGTTGGGACCGCCGCCTTCGATCCGCGCGGGGTTCACGGCGAGCGTCGGACCGCGGACCTTCGACAGCTGCACCGCAATATCGGCAGCGGCGACGATCGCGTTGCGGCCGTCGTCAGGATTGCGGCCTGCATGCGCACTTCGACCGTGGACGATGATCGAGAAATTGCCGGTGCCGCCGCGCGCGCCAGCGAGCGTTCCGTCCGAAAGCGCGGGTTCGTAGGTGAGCGCCGCAACCTTGCCCTGCGCAGCGCGGGCGAGCAGCGGTGCGGAGGAGAAGGAGCCGGTTTCCTCGTCCGAATTGATCACGACGTCATACCCGATCCGCGCCGCGAGCGGGCTTGCCTCGACCGCACGCAGCGCTGCGAGCATCACCGACAGGCCGCCCTTCATGTCGGCGACGCCGGGGCCGTTGAGGTTGCCGTCGTCCTGCCAGCGGAGCGACTGGAACGGGTGGTCGACCGGATAGACCGTGTCCATGTGCCCGGTAAACAGCATCCGTACCGGCGCGTCCGGGCGAACGACGAGATGGAGATGCTTGCCGTGCTCGATCGGGGATACGACGCCGTCCGATCCGACGCTGTCCACCGGCTCAGGATCGACCAGCGTGATCTTGCCCGGCAGGCTTGCGAACGCATCGCCCAATAGCCCGGCCATCGTCGCGAGCCCGGTCAGGTTGCGTGTCCCGCTGTTGACCGCGGCCCAGGCCTCGACCTCGGCCAGCATCGGTGCCGCGTGCGCCTTGTCGACGGCATCGCGTTCGATCGTGGATAGTCCCCTCATCGCGCAACCCTAGCGAGGATGCGCGCGCGAGGGAACCGGGTCAGAAGCTGTACACGAGCGACGCGCGGCTGGTGGTGTCGGTCGAGACCGACCCGACCGGCGGTTCGCTTTCATACTGGACGCTATACGACAACGCGGCGGAGAGCGGCCCGATCAGCTTGGCGTTGAGCGAGGTCGTTCCGCTGAGCGTGCTGTTGTAGCGTTGGACATAGGCGGACGCGACCTGGCTGACCGACAGCCCGCTGAGAATGCGAACGCTGAAGTTCGCAGTCCCGCGCGCGGCCAGGCTACTCTGCACGGTATCGTCGGTGAATTCCGTGTGCCGATAGGCCGGCCCCAGCTCAAGATCGAGCTTGGTGCCGGCGGTCTTCAGCACGCTGTAGCCTGCCCCGACCGAGGTCGAGTAGCGGTTGTAATAGCCGAGGAACCGGTCGCTTTCATATTGCGCGACGCCGTAGACATAGGCGCGGTCGTCGATCTTGTAATTGGGTTCGTACGAGGCGAGGTAATGCTCGCGCGTCGTGACGTTGAGGTTCGACTGGTAGTCCGCCTGCGCATGGAATTTCTGGCGCCAGCGAAGACCTTCGCGGTTGAGATCGAGCACCGCGGTGCCGCCGGCGGTGTCGGAGTTGCCGGTCGTCAGATATCCGCCGATTTCCGCCTTGCCGCTCCAGAGATCGAGGAAGCTGGCCTGGCGGATGACCTGCGTGCGCTGTTCGGCGCGGTCGGCCTTCCACTTCTCCGCGATCGCGAGCACCGCGTCGCCGCTCAGCGGATCGGCGGCGCGCGCGTATTTGGCGATGGTGTTGACGTCCGCTTCGTTCCCCGCCTCGAGTGCGGCGTCGAGCATCGCCCGGATCGTCTCGGGGATCATCACCGATTGCGGATCGGGCGCATTCGCCAGCAACAGCGGAGCCGCGACGAGGAGGGGGAGGAGAAGCGATAAGCGGCGCACCAGGGTTCCGTAACGGCAGCGTTGCGGCTTGGGAACTGCTCAACGGGGCGGGGTTGCGCCGAGATGTGGCGCGAAGGCGGCGAGTACCTGTTCGTAGAGCGCCTTCTTGAACGGCACGATCAGCCGGGGGAGGTCGGCCGGATCGCTCCAGCGCCACGCGCGGAACTCCTCATGCTCGGTGGCGATGTCGATATCGGCGTCGGTGCCGAGGAACCGGTACAGGAACCAGCGCTGCGTCTGCCCGCGCCATTTGCCCTTCCAGACCTTGCCTAGCAGTTCGGGGGGCAGATCGTAGACGAAAGTGCCGGGGGCCTCCGCGATCAGCTCGACCTTGTCGGGCATCACGCCGGTTTCCTCGCCGAGCTCGCGCAGCGCGGCGGCTTCGGCGTCCTCGCCCGGATCGATCCCGCCCTGAGGCATCTGCCACGCCTCAAGCGACGAATCGTTGCGCTGGCCGACAAAGACCTTGCCCTCGGCGTTGACCAGCATGATCCCGGCGCAGGGACGATAGGGAAGGGACTTTGGGTCGGACACGAAACTCTCCGGAACACAGGTGCTTGGGCTGCGGGCAGCGGTCTCCTACCTACGGAGCATGATCCATGTCGTCCACCATCCCGACTATGTCACCCCGGCCCCTGCGCGGTCGACCTATCGCTGGAACAAGAACGGGCTGATCCGCGACCTGCTGCTCGAGCGCGGCGAGGCCGTGACGTGGCACCGCGCCGAACAGACGCCGACCGCGTGGCTGGAGGCGGTGCATGACGAGGATTATGTCGCCGAGGTGCTCGAAGCACGCGTGCCCAGGGAGAAGGAGCGGCGGATCGGGTTTCCGGTGACGGCGGCGGTGGCGTCGCGCGCGGCGATCGTGCCGCACGGCACGTGGCTGGCGGCGTGCCTCGCGCTCGAGCACGGGTTTGCGGCGAACACCGCGGGCGGGAGCCATCATGCGCTCGCGAATACCGGGGCAGGGTTTTGCGTGTTCAACGATCTCGCGGTCGCGGCGGCGCGGTTGATCGACGAGCGCCGCGTGGCGCGCGTGCTGATCGTCGATTGCGACGTGCATCAGGGCGACGGGACCGCGGCGCTGCTGGCGGGGCGGCCCGAGATCGCGACCTACTCGATCCATGCGGAGAAGAATTTCCCGGTGCGCAAGGCGCGCTCGACGGTCGACGTCCCGTTGGCGGACGGGATCGACGATGCGGCATATCTGGCGACGCTGGAGGTGACGTTGGTGCCGTTGCTCGACGAGTTCCGGCCGGCGTTGATCCTCTATCAGGCGGGAGTCGATCCGTTTGCCGGCGATCGGCTGGGGCGGTTGTCGTTGACGCTGGACGGGTTGATGCGCAGGGAGCGGCTCGTCGCCGGGCTGGCGATCGCGCGCGGCGTGCCGATCGCGAGCACGGTCGGCGGCGGCTATGGCGAGGATGCGCTCGCGATCGCCGAGCGCCACGTCGCGGCAATCATGACGCTGGGCGAAACTTTTGCCGCGGCGGCTGACGCTGGATCGCGGATTGCTGCGTTGGGCGCAGGATGACGACACCTTCCCTCCTCTGGCTGCGCCAGGACCTCCGCCTTCACGACCAGCCCGCGTTGATTGCCGCTGCGCATGCGGGGCCGGTAATCCCGGTCTATGTGCTCGATGATGATGCGCCGGGGGACTGGGCGATGGGCGGAGCACAGCGGTGGTGGCTGCATCATACGCTTGAGGCGTTTGGCGAGTCGCTGGAGAAAAAGCACTCGCGCCTGATCCTGCGGCGCGGCGACGCGGTCGAGGTGCTGACGGCGCTGATGGAGGAAACAGGGGCCGAGCGTATCCACGCGATCCGGCATTACGAGCCGTGGTGGCGCAAGGCCGAAGCGGCGCTGGGCGATCGGCTATGCCTGCACGACGGCAATCACCTGGCGCGGATCGAGGATGTCACGACCGGCTCGGGCGGGCAGTTCAAGGTGTATTCGTCGTTCTGGAAGGCGCTCAACCAGATGATGCCGCCCGGTGACCCTGAGCCCGTGCCGCGGACGATCCCGGCGCCGGCGCACTGGCCAAAGAGTGAAAAGCTTGCCGACTGGGACCTGTTGCCGACCAAGCCGGATTGGTCGGCCGGGTTCGACGACTGGACGCCGGGCGAGGCGCAGGCGCTCAAGAATGCGAAGGCGATGGCGCCGATCGTCGAGGCCTACGACATCGATCGCAACATGCCGTCGATCGAGGGGACCTCGCGCCTGTCGCCGCATCTGCATTTCGGCGAAATCTCGGCACGAACGGTGTGGCATGCGGTCGACGGGCACGGCGATGCGACGACCTTCCGCAAGGAACTGGCGTGGCGCGATTTCACCGATGGCGTTGTGCTGACGATGCCTGATTACGGCAAGACCAATGGGCGGCCGAAATTCGATGCCCTGCCGTGGCGGACCGGGAAGGCGGCGGAGGCCGATCTAAAGGCCTGGCAGACGGGCAGGACGGGCTATCCGATCGTCGATGCCGGGATGCGCCAGCTGTGGGCGACCGGGTGGATGCACAACCGCGTCCGGATGATCACCGCGAGCTTTCTGGTGAAGCATCTGCTGATCGACTGGCGCGCGGGGGAGCGCTGGTTCTGGGATTGCCTGGTCGATGCGGATTACGGGAATAATTCGGTGAACTGGCAATGGGTCGCCGGGACCGGAGTGGATTCGAATATGTTCGGGCGGATCATGGCGCCGTTGTCGCAGTCGGAGAAGTTCGATGCGGGCGACTATATCCGGCAATGGGTGCCCGAACTGGCGAAGGTGTCGGGCGAGGCGATCCATGATCCGGACGAGGCCGGGTGTCGACCGTGCGACTATCCGGCGAAGATCGTCGGGCACCGCGAAGGCCGCGAGCGCGCACTTGAGGCGGGGCGGCACGCGCGTTGATCGACTGCTAAACGCCCTTCCGTCATCCTGACGAAAGTCAGGACGCAGAGCCAAGGACGTCAGCCCCCGTTTCCCTGGGTCCTGACTTTCGTCAGGATGACGATTGGGGGGGGGGCGGTCGTCGATCGACCTCCATCATCGGCTGTTTGACGCCGGCCTCTTTCCTCGCTCGCGCCCGTGTTGCATGAAGCGCCGCGATGACTGCCGTTCCCGCTTTCGACGATTGTCCTGCCGCGCAGGTGTCCCCGGTGGCGCGCCTCGTCGCGCCGGTCTTTCACCGGTTGCTCGACCGGATCGACGCGAGGCTCGCGAGCGGCGGGATCGACGCGCGACTGCCCGATGGCACGCGTCGGCTGATCGGCGGCCGCGCGCCCGGGCCGCTGCCGGTGGTGATCGTGCACCGGTGGCGCGCGCTGGTGCGGCTCGCGACGGCGGGGTCGGTCGGCTGGTACGAGGGCTGGGCCGCCGGCGACTGGTCGAGCCCCGATCCGGTGCCGCTATTCGACCTGTTCATGCGCAACCGGCATACGCTCGGGAGCTCCGCGCGGTCGGGCGGCGTGGTGCGGCTGGCGGCGCGCGCCTGGCACCGGATGCGGCGCAACGATCCGACCGGCTCGCGCCGGAACATCGCGGCGCATTACGACCTCGGCAATGATTTCTACGAGACGTGGCTCGATCCCAGCCTGACCTATTCGAGCGCGATCTTCGCCGAACCGATCGACGATGCCGAGCCGCACGAGGCCGCGCAGGCGACCAAGCTGCGCGCGATCCTCGACCGGACGGGCGCACGGGCCGGCGATACGATCCTGGAGATCGGCTGCGGCTGGGGATCGTTCGCGGAGATGGCGGCGCGCGCAGGGGTTGGCGTGCATGCGCTGACGCTGTCGACCGAGCAAAAGCGGCAGGTCGACGACCGGATCGCGGCGGCGGGGCTCGACGGCGTTCGCGTCGCGCTGACCGACTATCGCCACGTTACCGGGACGTACGACGCGGTCGCGAGCATCGAGATGGTCGAGGCGGTTGGCGAGGAATATTGGCCGGTCTATCTCGACGCGATCGCGCGTGCGTTGAAGCCGGGGGGGCGCGCCGCGCTGCAATATATCTCGATCGACGATGCGATCTTCGACTCCTATTTGCGCAGCGTCGATTTCATCCAGCGCTATGTCTTTCCGGGCGGGATGCTGCTGTCCGAGCCGCGGTTCCGCGCTCTGGCGGAGGCGCGGGGGTTGGTATGGGAGGACCGGCGCGGGTTCGGGCTGCACTATGCCGAGACGCTGCGGCGGTGGCGGGTGGCGTTCGACGCCGCGGTTGCCGAGGGACGGTTGCCGGCGCGGTTCGACGCGCGGTTCGTGGCGTTGTGGCGCTACTATCTGATGTATTGCGAGGGCGGGTTCCTCGGTGGCGGGATCGATGTCGCGCAGGTCACTTTGGTGAAGCGGTAGCGTTTGCCGTTTGCAGGCCATCATCCCCGCAAAGGCGGGGATGCGGATTGGCGAACCTTGGCGATTGAACGGAGACGCTAGCCAGTATGGGTTCCCGCCTCCGCGGGAATGACGGAGGGGGCTTAAGCGACCCGCTCGAAGTGGCCGGGCTCGAAACCTTCGATTGCCAGCGCCACGATCCGGTCTGCCACGACCGTCGGCTCCTTGACCGAGTTCGGATCTTCACCCGGATACGCGCGCGCGCGCATCTTGGTGCGCGTGGCGCCCGGGTCGACGATCGCGGTACGGATCGCGCTGATCTCGGCCATCTCGTCGCCATAGGCGCCTAGCAGGGTCTCGAACGCGGCTTTCGAGGCGCCGTAGAGGCCCCAGTAGGCGCGTGGCTTGCGGCCTACGCTGGACGTTACGCCGATGACCCTGGCCGACTTGGCCTTTTTCAACATCGGATCGAACGCCGCGATCAGCGCGGCCTGCGCGCTGACGTTGAGCGTCAGGACCTGCGCCATTTCCTTGGGATCGATCGCCGGGACCGATGACAGCGAGCCGAGCATGCCGGCATTCAGGACCAGAATGTCGAGCGCATCCCATCTGTCGCCGATCGCCGTTGCGAGACGTGCGATCGCTTCGCTTTCCGCCAGATCCAGCGGGGCGATAGTAGCCGAGCCGCCGGCCGCGTGGATCGTCGCCTCGACCTCTTCGAGGCCGCCGGGCGTGCGCGCGGTCAGGACGACGTGCGCGCCCTTTGCCGCGAGCGCGATCGCGGTCGCGGCGCCTATACCGCGGCTGGCACCGGTGACCAGCGCCAGCCGGCCTTCGAGAGGCTTGTCCGTCATTATCACTCCGGAAGTATCAGATGACGCGTTCGGCGAGCATCGCGAACTGGTCGACTTCGGCGCCCTCGTCATGATCGGTCAGCGTGGTCGGGTAATCGCCCGTGAAGCATGCATCGCAATATTTGGGGCGGACATCCGCGCGCTTCGCCTCGCCGAGCGCCTTGTAGAGGCCGTCGATCGAGATGAAGTTGAGGCTGTCGGCGTGGATGAAGCCGGTCATCCCGCCGAGATCGAGCTTGGCCGCGAGCAGCTTCTCGCGTTCGGGCGTGTCGACGCCGTAGAAGCACGAATGCCGCGTCGGCGGGCTGGCGATCCGCATATGGACTTCGGCGGCACCCGCCTCGCGCATCATCTCGACGATCTTGAGCGACGTCGTACCGCGGACGATCGAGTCGTCGACGAGGATGACGCGCTTGCCCTTGATCAGCGCGCGGTTGGCGTTGTGCTTGAGCTTCACGCCAAGATGGCGAACCTTGTCGCCCGGCGAAATGAAGGTGCGGCCGACATAATGCGAGCGGATGATGCCGAGCTCGAACGGGATGCCCGATTGCTGCGCATAACCGATCGCCGCAGGCGTTCCCGAATCGGGGACCGGGATGACCAGGTCAGCCTCGACCGGCGATTCGATCGCGAGCTGCGCACCGATCGCCTTGCGCACCGAATAGATCGAGTGATCGCCGACGATCGAATCGGGCCGCGAGAAATACACCCATTCGAAGATGCAGGGCCGTGCCGCCATCGGCGCGAACGGGCGGATCGAGCGGATCTCCGCGCCCTGGACGATGACCAGCTCGCCCGGCTCGATCGCGCGGACGAAGGTGGCGCCGACGACGTCGAGCGCGACTGTCTCGGACGCGAAGATCACCGCGTCGCCGAGCTTGCCCATGACGAGCGGACGGATGCCGAGCGGATCGCGGCAGGCGATCATGCCCTCCGGCGTCATCACGATCAGCGAATACGCACCCTCGATCTGCTTGAGCGCATCGATGAAGCGATCGAGCAGCGTGCGGTAGTTCGACGTCGCGACGAGGTGGATGATCGTCTCGGTATCGCTGGTCGACTGGAAGATCGAACCGCGGCGGACGAGCTCGCGACGCAGCCGCATCGCGTTGGAAATATTGCCGTTATGCGCGATCGCGAAACCGCCGGTCGACAGCTCGGCATAAAGCGGCTGGACGTTGCGCAACGCGGTCTCGCCGGTCGTCGAATAGCGGACATGGCCGCAGGCAACGGTGCCGGGGAGCGCGCGGATCACGTCGTCGCGATCGAAATTGCCCGCGACATGCCCCATTGCGCGGTGCGTGTGGAAATTGGCCCCGTCGAAGGTGGTTATCCCGGCAGCTTCCTGCCCACGATGTTGCAAAGCGTGCAGGCCGAGCGCGACGAGCGCGGCCGCCCCCTCGGTGGCCGAGACGCCAAACACCCCGCACTCTTCGCGAAGTTTGTCGTCGTCATAAGGGTTTGTCGTCAGCATGCCGGATCTCACGTCGTGCGGAGGCTGCCCTATACGAGCGCTTCCCGCGTTTGTCGCCTGTTTGTAATAAGCGTGCGCGGATCGTTTCGCGCGGAACGGTCGCATCGGCGCCGGTTTCGGGTATATTCGCGCCATGACACACAGCCGCGACACGGGCCTCACGCTCGATCCCAAATTCGATTCCGCCGGGCTTTTGACCGCGGTCGTCACCGATCGCGTATCGGGCGACGTGCTCATGGTCGCGCATATGAACGCCGAGGCACTGGCGGAGACGCAGGCGACCGGCGAGGCGCACTTCTGGTCGCGGAGCCGGGAAACGCTCTGGAAGAAGGGCGAGACGTCGGGGAACGTGCTGCGCGTCGCCGAGTTGCGGATCGATTGCGACCAGGACGCGGTGTGGGTGATCGCGGATGCGGCGGGTCCGGCCTGCCATACCGGCGAGCGCACCTGCTTCTTCCGGCGGATCGAGGGCGACAGGCTGGTGCCCGCCGAATGAGGCGTGCGCTGCTGCTCGCCCTTGCACTGGGCGGCTGTGGGACGGAGCCGTCGAACGCGATCGCGGACAGCCCAGGGGCCCGGCTAGAGGCGGCTGCTGAGACGGCGGGGATCGTGCCCGATCCGAACGCGTCGCTACAGGGATCCTGGGCGCGCGATACCGACCGCGTCTGCGTCGTCGGCACCGGCAAGACGAGCCGGGTGGGCGTCAGCGTCGATTATGGCGAGGACCAGACGTGCGCGGCGTCGGGGACCGTCTCGCGGTCGGGCGATGTGCTCAAGCTCGCCTTTGGCGCTTGCACGTTCGACGCGCGGTTCGACGGCGATCGCATCGTGTTTCCCGCCGACGTGCCCGAGGCGTGCGAGTCGCTGTGCACCGGGCGCGCTTCGCTGGCGGCGGTGACCGTCGACCGCTTGAGCGAATCGCGATCGGAGGCTGCGACGCTACGGTCATCCGCTGGAAAGTTGCTCTGCGGCAATTGACGTTGACGTAAACGAGAGTTACGTATTTGGGGATGGCGACACGAGCATCTCCACACTCAAAGGTCTCTCCTGAATCCTACGCGGTGATCGAGCCGCGGCATGATCGTGAGAGCTTCACGATTTCCGACTTGTCGGCCGAGTTCGACGTGACCGCGCGCGCGCTGCGATTCTACGAGGACGAGGGGCTGATCGGGCCCGAGCGGCGCGGTACGCAGCGTATCTATTCGCATCGCGACCGCGCGCGGCTCGCCTGGATTCTGCGCGGCAAGCGCGTTGGGTTCAGCCTCGGCGAGATCCGCGAGATGATCGATCTCTACGATCTCGGCGACGGCCGGCGTGCGCAGCGCCAGGTCGTGATCGAACGCAGCCAGGCCCGGATCGCGCTGCTGACCGCGCAGAAGCGCGACATCGATCTCGCCATCGACGAACTCACCAGTTTCGTGGCCCTTCTCGAAGTGAGCCGCGCCCAGGACAACCAAGGATAAACCATGCCCCAGTATACGCCCCCCGTCCGTGACACGCGTTTCGTCCTCGAGCATGTCGTCGGCCTACCCCGCTATTCCAATCTGCCCGGCTTCGATGCCGCCTCGCCCGACGTCGTCGATGCGGTGCTGGAAGAGGGCGGCAAGTTCGTCGCCGAAGTGCTGTTCCCGCTGAACCTGTCGGGCGACCAGCAGGGCTGCACGCGGCATGAGGACGGTTCGGTCACGACGCCCGACGGCTTCAAGGAAGCGTATAAGCAGTATGTCGAGAGCGGCTGGGCGACGCTCGGCAATCAGCCCGAATATGGCGGGCAGGGGATGCCGCACGTCGTGTCGACCGCGTTCCAGGAGTATATGATCTCGTCGAACATGGCGTTCGCGATGTATCCCGGCCTGACGCACGGCGCGATCGCCGCGCTGATCGCCAAGGGATCGGACGCGCAGAAGGCGATGTACGTGCCCAAGATGGTGTCGGGCGAATGGGGTGGGACGATGAACCTGACCGAGCCGCAGTGCGGCACCGATCTCGGGCTGATCCGCACCAAGGCCGAGCCGCAGGCGGATGGGTCGTACGCGATCACCGGCACGAAGATCTTCATCTCGTCAGGCGAGCACGACCTGACCGAGAACATCATCCATCTCGTGCTGGCGAAGACCCCCGGCGCGCCGGACAGCTCGAAGGGCATTTCGCTGTTCGTGGTGCCGAAGATGCTGGTGAATGAGGATGGCTCGCTCGGCGCGCGCAACGGCGTCACCTGTGGCTCGATCGAGCACAAGATGGGCATCCATGCGAACTCGACCTGCGTCATGAACTATGATTCGGCGACCGGCTGGCTCGTTGGCGAGGAGATGAAGGGTCTCGCCGCGATGTTCATCATGATGAACGCCGCGCGGCTTGGCGTGGGGCTCCAGGGCCTCGGCGTAGCCGAGGTCGCCTACCAGAACGCCGTGCAGTACGCGCAGGACCGTCGCCAGGGCCGTGCGCTGACCGGTCCGAAGGAGCCGCAGGAGAAGGCGGACACGCTGTTCGTCCATCCCGACATCCGCCGCATGCTGATGGAGGGCAAGTCGCTGACCGAGGGCCTGCGCGCGCTGATCCTGTGGACCGCGCTTCAGGCCGATCTCGAGCATAGCGCCGAGACCGAGGAAGAGCGCCAGCTGGCCGGTGACATCATCAGCCTGCTGACCCCGGTCATCAAGGGCTATGGCACCGACATGGGCTATGCGATCGCGACCAACGCGCAGCAGGTCTATGGCGGCCATGGGTACATCGCCGAATGGGGCATGGAGCAGTATGTCCGCGATGCGCGGATCGCGATGATCTACGAGGGCACCAACGGGGTGCAGGCGATGGACTTGGTCGGCCGCAAGCTGGCGCAGAATGGCGGGCGCGGGATCCAGGCGTTCTTCAAGCTGGTCGCGGACGACGTCGCGGCGGCAAAGGCGGATCCGGCAACGGCAGCGTTCGCCGAGGCGTTGGAGAAGGCGAACGGCCAGCTTCAGGCGGCGACGATGTGGTTCATGGCGAACGGCATGAAGAACCCCGAGAATGTCGGCGCGGGCGCGGTCAGCTACATGCACCTGATGGGCATCGTCGCGGTCGGCGTGATGTGGCTGCGGATGGCGGTTGCCGCGAGCACGCTGAAGGCGGCGGGCGAGGGCGAGACCGCGTTCCTCGACGCCAAGCTGGTGACCGCGCGTTTCTATGCCGAGCGGATCCTGCCGGATGCCGGCGCGCTGCGTCGCAAGATCGAGGGTGGCGCCGAGTCGCTGATGGCGCTGCCGCCCGAAATGTTCATGGCAGCCTGAGGAGACGGGGCGGATTGCTGATGCGATCCGCCCCGACTGTTTTCGCCCCTTCCTCTCCGGGGAAGGGTGGAGGGCGCCTATTTGGCGACCACCGCGGCGGGGGCGGGCTGGGTCGTCGGTACAGGCGCTGCTGTAGCCGATTTCCGCCGGACCCCGTTGAGGTCGGCCGTCGCGGTAGGCGCAGCCGGTGCGACAGTGGCCGGTGACGGCACGGCCGTCATCGTCGCGCGCGTCGCCATGCACTGGCTCGTATCTGCGCGTTTGAACTGGCGGCAATTCCAGAGCGGGCGTTCATAGTCGCTCGCCCGATCGCGCATATAGCTGAAGCTCAGCGCCGCCATCTGCGCGAGATCGAGCGGGATCGCGGTCGCCGCCTTGGTCCCGTCGGTCCACGCCATGTAACGGCAGAACGGCTTGTCGCCGCACGCCTGCGCCGCCATCGCGGGCAGGCCGTCGGCGCTCTGGCCGCGCGGGAGCGTCACGAGGATCGTATCGCCCTCGATCGGCCCGGTCGGCGCTGCGGTCGAGTCGGCGGCCGCGGCGAATCCCATCGCAGCCGATGCCTCGGCCAGCGCAGCGTCCACCTCGGCTAGCGCGGCGCCGGTCTTGTGCGCGTCGGAGATGTCGGCGAGTTGCGCGATGACCGGCTCGACGGTTTCGGGGTGGCGGTCAAAGGCTGGGGGCGTGCCCCACCAGCCGGACCAGCGGAAGAACAGGTGCGTATTCACCGCGGTGATCTTGTCGAGGCTCGACTGCCAATAGGGCACCACCCAGTCGGTATGGTAGTGCGTGGCATAGCCGACTTGCTTGAACACCGCGCCGCTAAGCGCGGCCGCGGCGACCTCACGCGCGCGACGCCATGCATCGTCTGTCGGGTGCCAGCGGGTGATCGCGCCGTCGCAGCTGAAGCTGAACTGGCAACCGGTCGAACGATCCTGCCCTTCGAACACCACGCCGCACACCGTCTTCGGGAATGCCGGGTGATGCAGTCGGTTGAGCACGACCTGCGCGACCGCACGCTCGCCAAGCGTGTCGTCGCCGGCCTCGTACAGAATGCCGGCCGCCATGCAGTCGGTCGCGCGCGCCAGATCCTCAGGACCGCCAGCAAAGCGGAACGGTCGTGCGGCCGGGTTTGGATCGGTCGAGAAGGGCACGGTCGCATTGAACGCACGCGCGTCGTCGGGGGTGAGATCGACGAACTTGACGGGTTCGACCTCGGGGACTTCGGCTTGTGGCACGACCCGGCCTGGCGGGAGCTTTACCCGCTTGGGGGCCTGGACGATGACGGGCGCGTTGGCGACGACGAGCGCGGGCCCGACGATCGCCAGACCGGAAATGCCGATGAGGCTGGCGCGCAGCACCCAGGTGCCGCGCGCGGAAAGAGCGGTCGTCACTGTTCGGGCAGGAAGTCCGGCACCGACAGATAACGCTCGCCGGTGTCGTAGTTGAAGCCCAGGACTCGGACGTCGTCGGGCAGGTCGGGGAGCTTCTGCAGGATCGCGGCCAGCGTCGCGCCCGAGCTGATGCCGACCAGCATGCCCTCCTCGGTAGCCGAACGACGCGCCATGTCCTTGGCCACCGCGGCGTCGACTTCGATCACGCCGTCGAGTGCCTGGGTATGCAGGTTCACCGGGATGAAGCCCGCGCCGATGCCCTGGATCGGGTGCGGGCCGGGCTGGCCGCCGGCGATCACGGGCGAGGCGGCTGGCTCGACCGCGTAGACCTTAAGCGACGGCCATTCCGCCTTCAGCGCCTCGGCGACGCCGGTGATGTGGCCACCGGTGCCAACACCGGTGATGATCACGTCGATCGGCGTGTCACGGAAGTCGGCGAGAATTTCCTGTGCGGTCGTAGCGACATGCACGGCGATGTTCGCAGGGTTTTCGAACTGCTGCGGCATCCAGGAGCCGGGCGTCTGCTCGACGAGTTCCTTGGCACGCTCGATCGCGCCCTTCATGCCCTTCTCGCGCGGGGTCAGGTCGAACGTGGCGCCATAGGCCAGCATCAGGCGGCGGCGTTCGATCGACATGCTCTCGGGCATGACGAGGACGATCTTGTAGCCCTTGACCGCGGCGACGAGTGCAAGGCCGATGCCGGTGTTGCCGCTGGTCGGTTCGATGATCGTGCCGCCTGGCTTGAGGTGGCCGTCCTTTTCCGCCGCCTCGATCATCGCGAGCGCGATGCGGTCCTTGATCGAACCGCCCGGGTTCGAGCGCTCGGACTTCACCCAGACTTCTGAATCGGGGAACAGCTTCGACAGGCGGACGTGGGGCGTGTTGCCGATCGTGTCGAGGATCGAGTTGACCTTCATGGCTTGGCTTCTCCGTGCTGAGGTTCGGTCTCTAGTATCTCTGGCGGGTCAAAGGTTTTCGCGCGCCCTAGTTCCGGGAACAGGCGCGCCCAGCCGATCGTGATCGCAATAGCACCGACGCCGCCGAACACCACTGCGCCGACCGGCCCGAGCAGCGATGCCATGACCCCGCTCTCGAATTCGCCGAGTTCGTTCGAGGCGGAGATGGTGAGCTGCGATACCGCGCTGACGCGGCCGCGCATCGCGTCGGGGGTGTGGAGCTGGATCAGCGACTGACGGACATAGACCGAGATCATGTCCGCGCCGCCGGCCACGATCAGCGCGACGAGGCTGAGGACAAAGGCGGGCTGGACCGGAATGCCGACGATCGTGCCTGGCGTCAGGCCGAGCAGATTTACGATCGGGGTCGCGACGCCGAAGGTGAGGATCGCGAGGCCGAAGACGACGACTGCGATCAGCATCTTCACGCCGACATTGGTGCTCATCGGACGGATCGAGAACCACACGGCCGTGACCGCGGCACCGATGCCCATGCCGGCCGCCAGCACGCCCAGGCCTTGTGAGCCGACATGCAGGATGTCGCGCGAATAGACCGGGAGCAGCGAGGTTGCGCCGGCGAGCAGCACCGCGAACAGGTCCAGCGTGATCGTCGCGAGGACGAGGCGGTTGCGGCGGACATAGGTGAAGCCCTCGATGATGCGGGCGAGCGGGCGGTGATCGGTCTGCGCGGCGGGCTGAGGCACCGGGCCGATGAGGAACATGAAGACGAGCGCGACGAGGAAGAGGATCGTCGCGACCCCGTAGGCGACCTCGGGGTGGATCGCGTAGAGGAGCCCGCCGACGCTGGGGCCGGCGATCGTGCCGACCTGCCACGCGATCGAGCTGATCGCGATCGCGGTCGGCAAAACGGCGCGGGGGACCAGGTTGGGAGCGAGCGCGGAATAAGCGGGCCCCGAGAAAGCGCGCGCGACGCCGAACGCGACCGCAGCGACGAAAAGCACGCCGAGCGTGAGGTGTCCGGTCCAGGTCAGCAACCACAGCGTCGCCGCCGTGAGCACGAGCAGCGTGGTCGTGCCCCGCACGATCCAGCGCCGATCGAAGCTGTCCGCGACCAGCCCGGTGATCGGCGTCAGCAGGAACAGCGGCACGAACTGCGCGAACCCGATCATGCCGAGCATGAAGGCCGCCTCGCGGATGTCCATCGTCTCGCGGGCGATGTTGTAGACCTGCCATCCGATCACGATCGACATCGCGCTGACCGCGATCGTGCCGGTGAAGCGGGATAGCCAATAGGCGCGGAAATTGGCGATCCGTAAGGGATGCTGGTGCGGGTCTGTCGTGGGAGCCATCCCCTGCGGCTTTAGGCTGCGGCGAACGGGGAGGGCAACCGGAGCTTTGCTTGGGGTGGGGATAGTGGCTCCCGCCGTCATCCTGACGAAAGTCAGGATCCAGAGCCACGGAGGACCGCATTTTGCTACTCTGGATCCTGACTTTCGTCAGGATGACGGGGCTTAGGTCGAGCATACCCCAGACGGGAATTGATGTTCCGCCCCGTCCGCGCCTATAGGCTCCCTCAACTCCCCTACGGAAAACGAGGTTTCCCACATCGTGGCCAAGACCCCCCCACCAGTACGCGCCATCGCCGAACCGCCGATCACCAACCGTGAACGGCCGGCAGAACCCAAGCCGTACGAGCCGTCGAAGGACGAATTGCTCGAAATGTATCGGCAGATGCTGCTGATCCGTCGTTTCGAGGAAAAAGCCGGCCAGCTCTATGGCTTGGGCCTGATCGGCGGCTTCTGCCATCTGTATATCGGCCAGGAAGCCGTGGCCGTCGGCCTGCAGTCCGCGCTCGACGGCGAGACCGATTCGGTCATCACCGGCTATCGCGATCATGGCCACATGCTCGCCTACGGGATCGACCCGAAGGTGATCATGGCCGAGCTGACCGGGCGTGGCTCGGGCATCTCGAAGGGCAAGGGCGGGTCGATGCACATGTTCTCGACCGAGCATAAATTCTACGGCGGCCACGGCATCGTCGGCGCGCAGGTGTCGCTGGGCACCGGCCTGGCGTTCAAGCACAAATATTCGAACGACGGCGGCATCTGCATGGCCTATTTCGGCGACGGCGCCGCGAACCAGGGCCAGGTGTATGAGAGCTTCAACATGGCCGAGCTGTGGAAGCTCCCGATCATCTTCGTGATCGAGAACAACCAGTACGCCATGGGCACGAGCGTCAATCGCGCTTCGGCCGAGGACCAGCTGTATCGCCGCGGCGAGAGCTTCCGCATTCCCGGTATCCAGGTCGACGGCATGGACGTGCTGGCGTGCCGCGGCGCTGCCGAAGAGGCGATCGCCTGGGTCCGCGCGGGCAAGGGTCCGGTCATCCTCGAGATGAAGACCTATCGCTATCGTGGCCACTCGATGTCGGATCCGGCGAAGTATCGCACGCGTGACGAAGTCCAGGCCGTGCGCGACAAGTCCGACCCGATCGACCACGTCAAGAAGCTGCTCGACGCGCAGGGCGTGACCGAGGCGGACCTCAAGACCCTCGAACAGGACATCAGGAAAATCGTGAACGAAGCCGCCGATTTCGCCGAACAGACGCCCGAGCCGGATGCCGCCGATCTCTATACCGACGTCCTGGTGGAGTCCTACTGATGGCGATCGAGATCAAGATGCCCGCGCTCTCCCCGACGATGGAAGAGGGCACGCTGGCCAAGTGGCTCGTCAAGGAAGGCGATAGCGTCAAGTCGGGCGATATCCTCGCCGAGATCGAGACCGACAAGGCGACGATGGAATTCGAGGCGATCGACGAAGGTACGATCGGCTCAATCAGCGTTGCCGAGGGTACCGACAATGTGAAGGTCGGCACCGTCATCGCGACGATCCTCGAGGACGGCGAAAGCGCGAGCGACGCCAAGCCTACGGAAGCACGCGCGGGCGATGCGGCCAACGCCGCACCGAAGGAGACGCCGTCGGACGACAAGGCGCCACCGGTTCCCGAGGGCGCGTCGCCTGCCAAGGCCGAGAGCGGCACGCAACAGCTCGTCGCGTCGGCCGAGAAGGTCGGCATCTCCGACCCGGCGATCCCCGAGGGCACCGAGATGGTCAAGACGACCGTCCGCGAGGCGCTGCGCGACGCGATGGCCGAGGAAATGCGCGAGGACGATCGCGTCTTCGTGATGGGCGAGGAAGTCGCGCAGTACCAGGGCGCGTACAAGGTAACGCAGGGTCTGCTCGAGGAGTTTGGCGAGCGTCGCGTGATCGACACGCCGATCACCGAATACGGCTTTGCCGGCATCGGTGCGGGCGCGGCGATGGGCGGCCTCCGCCCGATCGTCGAGTTCATGACCTTCAACTTCGCGTTGCAGGCGATCGACCACATCATCAACTCCGCCGCCAAGACCAACTACATGTCGGGCGGCCAGATGCGCTGCCCGATCGTGTTCCGCGGTCCCAATGGCGCCGCGTCGCGCGTGGGTGCACAGCACTCGCACAACTTCGCGGCCTGGTATGCGAGCGTTCCGGGCCTGATCGTGATCGCGCCCTATGACGCGGCGGATGCCAAGGGTCTCCTCAAGGCGGCGATCCGTACCGAGGATCCGGTCGTGTTCCTCGAGAACGAGCTGATGTACGGTCGTAGCTTCGACGTGCCCAAGCTCGACGACCACGTCCTGCCGATCGGCAAGGCGCGGATCATGCGCGAGGGCAAGGACGTCACGATCGTCAGCTACTCGATCGGCGTGGGCATCAGCCTCGAAGCCGCCGAGACGCTGGCGGCCGAGGGGATCGATGCCGAGGTGATCGACTTGCGCACGCTGCGCCCGCTCGACACCGAGACGGTGCTGAAGAGCCTCGCCAAAACCAACCGGATGATCGTCGTCGAAGAGAATTGGGCGACCTGCTCGATCGCGTCGGAGATCGTCTCGGTGGTGATGGAGCACGGCTTCGACGACCTCGACGCGCCGGTACTGCGCGTCGCCAACGAGGACGTGCCGATGCCCTATGCGGCCAACCTTGAAAAGCTGATGCTGGTGAACGCCGCAAAGGTCGTCGAGGCGGCGAAGAAGGTTACGTACAAGAACTAAGGCGCCAAGGGGGCTCGGCGACGGTGCCGGGCCCCCGTCAGGCCGTATATTTGTCGCACGTAGACCGGGTTGCGTTACCCGGATTCCGGATCTGCGTAAAATCCCGGCTGTCGCGGACGATGAACGACGCGATGTAATGCAGACGCTTCGGCCCGGTCAGCCAGTTCGGCGCGATCGGCTGATACTGATAGTTCACCTCGACGAACATCACGCCCGAATTGAGCGGCGACGTCACTTTCGCGCCGGTGTCACCCATCCCGGCATCCGCGCCCTTGCCCGTACTGACATCGGTGCCCTGGTTCGCAGGAAGAGCGTCGGTGCCGTCCGTTGCCTTCGTGGTGCCGTAACTCGAATCATAGCCGGCCCCCTTCATCAGACCAAAGCAGCGCTGCCAGTGGATGCGCTGCGTGCCCGATGCGTTCTCAAGGCTGGAAACGATGACGCGGCCATATTTTGACAGATTGATTCTGTTGCCCTGCAACCGCGAGGCCTGCAGCACGTCGTTCATGTCGACCTCGCGCAATTGCATGGTGCTCAGCGTCGACGCGATCCCGACGCGCGATGCATTGTCGGCAAGGTTGAGTGCGATCTGGCTGACACGCAGGTTCGCCAGCGCAAGGTTGGCGGTTTCCACGCCGAACAGGCCGAGCGACAGCACGAGCGGGAGCCCGAGCGCGAACTCCATCAGGGCCAGTCCGCTACGGTCGGACCGCAATCGACGCGTCGTACGCGACATGGCGCGCGAGACCGAAGCGACGGCCGCGATCGGGAAGGGGGCCTTCGTCATCACTTGCAACTTCCGTTCGCGCTTACCTGCACCTTTTGCGAGTCGTAGGGCTGGTTTTTCAGCAACGTGGTCGACGCGATGCTCATCGTCGAAGGCCATCCCATCAGCCTGGCGACCGGGAATAGGCGCGGATAGGTGACCGTCATCGTATATTGCGTCACATCCTCGGCACCGCCTTGGCCTGTCACGCCGGGATCGAGATCCCATGTGCCATTGCCGTTGATGTCGGTAAAATTCTCGCCGTTGTTGCAGATATTGTCCGCGTTCTTGTCGACGAACTCTTCGGGCTTTATCGATTGAAAGGTGGAGTAGCTTTTGCGGCTGGCCTGGTAGGTGGCGTCCGGTGCGACGATCTTGACCATCGCCCAGACCTGCTGATCGAACGTCGCGGCGTTCGCGGCGCCACCCTCGATGGCGGAATCACGGGCGGCCTTTTGCAACGCGCCATCGAGGATCGATTGGGCGTAGATCTGGTGCAGCAGGTCGAACGCGCCCATCAGCAGGACCATCAGGACGGGCACGACGATCGCGAATTCGATGATCGTCGCCCCGCGCCGATCGCCGCGGATCCGGGCGAACGCACTGCGGCGATGGCGGGGGCGGGTCATTTCGACAGACGCAATCGGGCAACCTGCTGCGCAATCCGGACGAACGCCGCAGACAGATCGTCGCCATCGGTCGTCGCCAGCGCCTGATCCGAGGTCGTCGCGCATTGCTTCATTTCCGCGGTGGCTGCGGGGGCGATCGAGACCGTCCAGACGTCGATCTGCATATCCTGTGCCTTCGCGCATTCCGCGAGGAGGCGGGCATTATGATACGCCTTCTGATTGCTGAGATCGCCGCCGGTGACCCGATTGTCGTAATATTCCATTGCATACATGCCGTAGGAATTGGGCGACGGCGACATGTCACCATCGGTGAGGAAGACGAGCACCTTGTTCGTCGCGCCGCGTCCCGGCCATGGCGCATTATCTGAAGCGAAGATTCCCTTCGTCGAGAGCATCCGCGTTCCCCAGATCATCCCGGCATCGTGATAGGTGCCGCCGAGTGGGACGAAATCCGTTGCGTTGACATAGCCTTGGACTTGAGACTTGGTCATCGTCGTCAGTCGCTGGACGGGTTTGCCGCACGCAACCCACCCCCCTTTCTGCTTGGCCTGCGAGTTCATCTTCTCCCAAAGACCAGTGTCGCCGCCATTGTCGTTTACCGTGATCGAATTGGTGGTGTAATTGTAATAGGTCGTGTTCCAGTATCTATAGCTCGAGAACCGTTCATACTCGACATCGGGCCAGAGCGGACGCCAGCGCGTGTCGTCGTTGCTGGGGACGAGATCCGGATCGAGATCGGCGGGCAGGCTGCTGGTGTTGAACGTCATCGTCTTCGGGGTCGTGACGCGTTCTTCGATGCATCCCAGCCACGCGGTGGTCGAACCGTTGATATCGGTAGGATCCGTGACCGTTCCGCCGGCGACATAGCCGGTGACATCCATCGGATAGGCCTGATAGGTCCAGACCGCACTGACCGACTGCGTCGACGTCGTGCATCTCGACGTGCCGGAATTCCAGTATCGCGTCGCCACCGACGCGCGACGCGTGCCGGGATCATAGGCGTAGGGCTGGCTCGTCGTACCCGCCGGGGTGCGCGTGACCGTCGGGTTCGCGGCCGTTGGACAGTTTTTCGCGTTCGTGTTGTCCGTCGTCACGACGGGATTGCCCTCGTTGTTGTCGGCGGTCACCTTGCGGGACTGATACGTCCAGACGGACGCCGCCCCGGGCCCGCCGAGCAAATAGCCGGTCGATTTGGCCTGTACGGCCGCACCGGCGTTGACGCTGGAACTGTAGGTCACGAAACCGTAGCGGACATGCGTCGTCGACTGGATGTTCGACGCCATGGTGTCGTAGAAGTCGACGACAGCCTTGCGCAACGCGGCTATCCGCGATCCGTTTTTCTCGGGTACCGAATAGCCCGTCGTGCCGGCATAGCCCGCAACCTGATCCAGACCCGCATAGCCCGATGAACTGTCCGCCGCCTGTTTGGACGGTCGCGTATAGCTGTTGTTGCCGGCCGACCCCACATAGCTGCTGCAAGCGCTGTCGCTGTCGGACGGCAGACAGGCCATCGATCCCGTCGTATCGAGCACGAACAGTACATCGGTATCCGCGACGTCGTAGCGCGCCTCGCATGCAACGTTGAGCGTGACGTTCGGCGCGGCAAAGATCTTCATGATCGTCATCGGCACGACGACGACGGCGGTGCCTGCGACCCGGTTCTCGGTCGTCTTCACCGGCGTAAAGTTCGCACTGACCGTCCCCATCCAGCCAGTGCGGAGGTTGTTCGCAAAGAAAACCTTGGCTTGGGTGGTGGCGTTCGCATCAAGTGTGGTGTTCGTGCTGTCGGTCATGAACTTGCGACCGGCAAGCACGCCCGCGTCGCACGCCTGCTGCATGCGGCTCTTGACCACGTACAATCGCGCCATGTCGATCGCGGAACCGGCGATCGCGCAGAGAGGGATCATCGCCGCGGCCATGATCGCGAGCGTGTT
Source organism: Sphingomonas sp. BK036 (assembly GCF_004216825.1). Lineage (NCBI taxonomy): Bacteria > Pseudomonadati > Pseudomonadota > Alphaproteobacteria > Sphingomonadales > Sphingomonadaceae > Sphingomonas > Sphingomonas sp. BK036. The sequence continues at coordinate 242,773 of NZ_SGXR01000005.1, forward strand.
CCCCTTCGTGTCGCGACGCAGGCGCCCCAATAGTCCGCCTGCGGTCGCCAAACTACTTCGCATCCTGGGTTCCCGTATCGACCATGTGATGATCCACCGCGTGGCCATGGACGATGACCCCGTAAGCCTGGATCAAGAAAGATGGTTACGTGCCTGGTAACACTTGCGGCCGAGGATACGGGTTATCCTCGACGCCAGGCTCGGCTATCCGCAGGTGATGACCCGCGACCCTGCCGACTTTGCCCTCGCCATCACCTATGCGCCGCCTGCGGTTCGCCCCGCGCTCGAGGCACTGTTCGCGCTCGACGAAACGCTGGGGAAGATCCTGCGCACGACGCGCGAGCCGCTGGTCGGGCAGATGCGGCTGACATGGTGGTACGAGGCGCTGGGGCGGCTCGATGGCGCGCCGGCGCCCGCGGAGCCGGTGTTGACCGCGCTGCAAGCCCTCGTGCTGCCGGCGGGCGTATCGGGGGCGATGCTCTCCGCGTTGACCGATGGGTGGGACGCTTTGCTGGAGCCGGCGCTCGACGCTGCGGCCATGGACCGGTTTGCGCGTGACAGGGGGCGGCGGTTGTTCGAGTTGGCCGGCACGCTTCTGTCGGTGCAGGATCCGCGGATCGGGCTGGCGGGCGAGGGCTGGGCGCTGGCCGATCTGTCGCAGCGGCTGAGCGACGCACCTGGCCGGTCGCTGGCGCGCACGCGGGCGATCGAGGCGCTCGACGCGGCGGTGCGCGGCCGGTGGCCGAGCGGCGCTCGGGTGCTGGGGGCGTTGGCGCTGTCGGCGCGGTTCGACCTTTCGGCGTCGCCAACGCTGCCAGGCAGCCCGAAGCGGGTCGGGCGGTTGGCATGGCACAGATTGACCGGATACTGACCAATCGGATGGGGATCGTCGCGTCGGAGGTCTAGCGTGTGCGCTTGGCAGGTGAGCTTGGCAGGCGGGGGGCGGCTTCAATGTGGCGATATCTGGCGGGCGGCACGGCGGTGATCGCGTTGATCGTTGCGGGGTTCATGATCTTCAGCGGGAAAGCACGGCCGGGGCCGTTGCTGCCGGCGCAACCCGTAGCGCAGATCGGGGGCGCGGCGATCGCCAGCGATCCGCTGCCCGATGCGGCCCCCGAAGCGACCGACAAGACGCGTGAGCAGAAGCGCTTCGATCGCTACGACAAGGACCGCGATGCCAAGATCACGCGCGAGGAATATCTCCTGCAGCGGCGCAAGGCCTATGCCCGGCTCGACGTGAATGGCGACGGGACGCTGTCGTTCGACGAATGGGCGGTGAAGGCGACGACCAAGTTCGCCGATGCGGATCGCGACAAATCCGGCGCGATGACCGCCCCGGAATTTGCCACGACGGCGATCAAGCGGAAGGGGCCATTTCGGGCGAAATGTCCGCAGGCTCAGGCTGTTGCTGAGGAGAGTTGAGCCACTGTACGAGCGCTGCGCGACCGCGATCGGTGTACATCTTCTTTCGGTCGGTCTTCTTGGTCCGGCCGGGGATCGGCGGGAACAGCCCGAAATTGACGTTCATCGGCTGATAGGTCTCGGCCTCCGCACCGCCGGTGATGTGGCCGAGCAACGCGCCGAGCGCGGTCGCATAGGGTGGCGGCGTCAGCGTCTTGCCGGTCAGTTCGGCCGCGGCGAACAACCCTGCGAGCATGCCGATCCCGCAGCTTTCGATATAGCCCTCGCAGCCGGTGATCTGGCCAGCGAAACGGATGTTCGGGCGCGACTTCAACCGCAGCGTCTCGTCGAGCAACTCCGGCGAGCGAATGAACGTGTTGCGGTGCAGCCCACCCAGCCGCGCGAACTCGGCGTTCTCCAGGCCGGGGATGGTGCGGAACAGGCGGACCTGGTCGGCGTGCTTGAGCTTGGTCTGGAAGCCGACGATGTTCCAGAGCGTGCCCTGCGCATTGTCCTGCCGAAGCTGGACGACCGCGTGCGGCCAGCGCCCGGTCTTGGGGTTGTCGAGCCCGACCGGCTTCATCGGGCCGTAGCGCAGCGTGTCGACGCCGCGTTCCGCCATCACCTCGATCGGCATGCAGCCGTCGAAATAGGGCGTGTCCTTCTCCCAGTCCTTGAACGGGGTCTTCTCGCCATCGACCAGACCCTGGTGGAAGGCGAGATACTGGTCCTTGTCCATCGGGCAGTTGATGTAGTCCTTGCCCTCGCCCTTGTCCCAGCGCGAGGCGAACCACGCCGTGTCCATGTCGATCGAGTCGCGGTGCACGATCGGCGCGAGCGCGTCGAAAAAGGCGAGCGCCTCGCGCCCGGTCTCCGCGCCGATGCCGGCGGCGAGCGAGGCGGCGGTGAGCGGGCCCGTGGCGACGATCGTCGGGCCGTCGGGCAGCGCGTCGATGCGTTCGCGGACCAGCGTGATGTTCGGGTGCCGGTCGATCGCCTCGGTCACGCTGTTCGAGAAATTGTCGCGATCGACCGCGAGCGCGGAGCCGGCGGGGACGCGGTGGATGTCCGCCTGGCGCATGATCAACGAGCCGAGCGTCCGCAGTTCCTGGTGGAGCAGGCCGACCGCGTTACTCTCGGCATCGTCCGAGCGGAAGCTGTTCGAGCAGACAAGTTCGGCAAGGCCGTCGGTCTGGTGCGCGGGCGTGGCTTCACCGCTGCCGCGCATTTCGGAGAGGCGCACCTTGAGGCCGGCCTCGGCAAGCTGCCAGGCGGCTTCGGAACCGGCGAGGCCGCCGCCGATAACATGGATATCGTGGGTCATTCCGGTCAGATAGCGCGGGACGCTTGTCCTGTCAGGCCCGCAATCCCACTTCGCATGGCATGAAGATCTTCACGATCGGCTATGAAGCCACCACGATGACGGACTTTCTCGCGGCGCTGACGCGGGCCGGGGTGGAGCGCGTGATCGACGTCCGCGCGCTCCCTTTGTCGCGGCGGCCGGGGTTCTCTAAGACCTCGCTTGCGGCGTCTCTGCGGGAGGCGGGGATCGATTACGCGCATCTCAAGGCGCTGGGTACGCCGAAGCGCGGGCGCGATGCAGCGAAGAAAGGCGACGTCGCGACCTTGACTGCGGTATACGACGAACAGCTAGAACTCCCCGAGGCACAGGCGCAGGCGGCGATCATGCTGGGGCTCGCCGCGGAGAAGCCGAGTGCGTTGCTCTGCTATGAGCGCGATCCGTGCCACTGCCACCGGACGTTGTTGCTGCAGGCGGTGGGCGAGGGGGCCGAGGTCGTGGATTTGTTCACGTGAGCCTACCCACCTCCCGTCATCCTGACGAACGTCAGGACCCAGAGCCAAGAGCGACGCGTCCCGTAACTCTGGATCCTGACTTTCGTCAGGATGACGGACGGTTGGACGAGGCTTCCCCTACGATGAAAAGACGTCGCTGATGCAGGTGGTGGGTGAGGGCGCCGAGGTTGTGGATGGGTTCAGCGAGTCGCGCTCCCCTTCCGTCATCCTGACGAAAGTCAGGATACAGAGGCAGGAGCGGCATGTCCTGTAACCCTGGGTCCAGACTTGCGTCAGGATGACGTAGGGCTGGAAGAGGCTCCAAGCGATGTTGCAATGCAGCACTAGCGGCGCTAAGTAGTGCGTACTCGCTTGGACCCGGTGCAATTCCGGGTGGCTATTCCGGCCGCCGATCCGCCGGACAACGCACCGACGCCTTTACTACAGAACCGCCCGCGCATTCGCCGCGGTTCTCGCGTCCTTTGCGGATACACATATGACATCACTTTCTCGTTATCGGGCCGAATGGTTCAGCGGCCCGACGGCTGCGCGCCGTGACGTTCTCGCCGGCATGGTGGGCACGTTCGCGTTGATTCCCGAAGTCATCGCCTTCTCCTTCGTCGCCGGAATCGATCCCGAGGTCGGCCTGTTCGCCTCCTTCGTGATCGGCATCGTCATCGCCTTTGCCGGCGGACGCCCGGCTATGATCTCCGGCGCGGCCGGCTCGGTCGCGCTCGTCGCCGCCGCGCTCGTTCACGCACACGGGCTGCAATATCTGCTCGTCGCGACGATGCTCGCGGGCGTCCTCCAGATCGCGTTCGGGCTCGGCAAGCTCGACGTGCTAATGCGGTTCGTCTCGAAGTCGGTCCATGCCGGCTTCGTCAACGCGCTCGCGATCCTGATCTTCTCGGCGCAGGTGCCGCAGATGGTCGGCGTCAGCTGGCAGGCCTATGCGATGATCGCCGGCGGTCTCGCGATCATCTATCTCATGCCGCGCATCTCCAGCGCGATCCCGTCGCCGCTGATCTGCATCGTCGTGCTGACCGCGATCGCGATGTGGTTCCCGATGCCGCTCAAGACGGTCGGCGATCTTGGCCGATTGCCGGATTCGCTGCCGTCGTTCGGCCTGCCCGACGTCCCGCTGTCGTGGGACACGCTGCGGATCGTCGCGCCCTATGCCTTCGCGATGGCAGCGGTCGGGCTGCTCGAATCGATGATGACCGCGAGCGTGGTCGACGAACTGACCGAAACAACCAGTTCTAAGGCGCGCGAATGCACCGGGCTGGGCCTTGCCAACATCGCGGCGGGCGCGTTCGGCGGGATCGCCGGGTGCGGGATGATCGGCCAGACGGTCGGCAACGTCCGCTATGGCGGCACCGGGCGAATCTCGACGATGGTCGCGGGCGTGTTCCTGCTCGTCGTCATGGTGCCGCTGCGGCCGTGGGTCGCGCAGGTGCCCGTCGCAGCGCTTGTCGCGATCATGATCATGGTGTCGATCAGCACCTTCTCCTGGGGCTCGCTGCGCGATCTTGCGCGGCACCCGAAGATGTCGAGCGTGGTAATGGTCGCCACCGTCGTCGTCACCGTCGCGACGCACGATCTGTCGCTCGGCGTCGGCGTCGGCGTCTTGCTCAGCGGCGTGTTCTTCGCGTGGAAGGTCACGCGGCTGATGAACGTCGAGATCGACCATGACGTGGCAAGCGACACGCGTATCTACCGGGTAAGCGGCCAGATCTTCTTTGCCAGCGCCGATATCTTCGCCGATCGCTTCGACCTGCGCGAGACCGCGCGCGCCGTCCGGATCGACCTGACCGCCGCGCATCTCTGGGACGTCACCGCAGTGGCGGCATTGCAGGACGTGGTCGCCAAGCTGCGCCGCCATGGCCGCGAGGTCGAGGTGATCGGCCTCAATGCCGCCAGTACGACGCTGGTTGATCGGCATGCCCCGCTGATGATGGATCCGGCGGAGGGGTGATGCCCGATCTTGGGGGCGGGCGAGAAATACGATGCTGTACGCGCCGCCCCGACCCCCTACGTTCAAGGGGATGACGAATTCTTCACAAACGCCGCCCGTGTCGCTCACGCATCTCCAGCGGCTCGAGGCGGAGAGCATCCATATCCTGCGCGAGGTGGTCGCCGAGTGCGAGCGGCCGGTGATGCTGTACAGCGTCGGCAAGGACTCCGCGGTGATGCTGCATCTCGCGCGCAAGGCCTTCTACCCGTCGCCGCCGCCATTCCCGCTGCTCCACGTCGATACGACGTGGAAGTTCAAGGCGATGTACGACTTGCGTGACCGGATGGCGGCGGAGAGCGGCATGGAGCTGCTCGTCTACAAGAACCCGGAGGCCGAGGCGCGCGGGATCAATCCGTTCGATCACGGCGCGCTGCACACTGATATGTGGAAGACCGAGGGGCTGAAGCAGGCGCTCGACCTGCACGGGTTCGATGCGGCGTTCGGCGGTGCGCGCCGCGACGAGGAGAAGAGCCGCGCGAAGGAACGCGTCTTCTCGTTCCGCGCCGCGCATCACCGCTGGGATCCCAAGCAGCAGCGCCCCGAATTGTGGAACCTCTACAATGCGCGCAAGGCGAAGGGCGAGAGCATCCGCGTGTTCCCGATCTCGAACTGGACCGAGCTCGACGTCTGGCAATATATCCAGCTCGAGGACATCCCAATCGTCCCGCTCTATTTCGCGGCGCCGCGACCGACCGTCGAGCGCGACGGGATGCTGCTGATGGTCGACGACGATCGCTTCCGGCTTGAGCCGGGCGAGGTGCCGGTCGAACGCTCGATCCGCTTCCGCACGCTCGGCTGCTACCCGCTGACGGGCGCGGTCGAGAGCGAAGCCGCAAGCCTGTCTTCGGTGATCCAGGAGATGCTGCTGACCACCACCAGCGAACGCCAGGGTCGCGCGATCGACCGCGATGCGGGTTCGGCGAGCATGGAGAAGAAGAAGCAGGAGGGCTATTTCTGATGGCAACGCGCGCGCACGAGTCCGCCTATCAGGTGCAGGACATCATCGCCGAGGATATCGACGCCTATCTGCTCCAGCATCAGCACAAGAGCCTGTTGCGGTTCATCACCTGCGGATCGGTAGACGACGGAAAATCGACGCTTATTGGGCGGTTGCTGTACGATTCTAAGATGATCTTCGAGGATCAGCTCGCCGCGCTAGAGAGCGATTCCAAGAAGGTCGGCACGCAAGGCGGCGAGATCGACTTTGCGCTGCTGGTCGACGGGCTTGCCGCCGAGCGCGAGCAGGGCATCACGATCGACGTCGCCTACCGCTATTTCTCGACCGAGAAGCGCAAGTTCATCGTCGCCGATACGCCGGGGCATGAGCAATATACGCGCAACATGATCACCGGCGCGTCGACCGCGGACCTCGCGGTGATCCTGGTCGATGCGCGTAAGGGCATCCTGACGCAAACGAAGCGGCACAGCTATCTCGCGCATCTGATCGGCATCCGGCACCTCGTGCTCGCGGTGAACAAGATGGACCTTATCGGCTACGATCAGGCAACCTACGACCGGATTGTTGCGGACTATGCGGGGTTTGCGGAGTCGATCGGGATCGCGGCGTTCACGCCGATGCCGATCTCCGGGTTCAAGGGCGACAACATCACGACGTCGAGCGCGCAGACGCCCTGGTATGACGGGCCGACGTTGATCGACCATCTCGACACGGTGACGCTCGACGTCAGCGAGGATCAGGCGGGCGCGTTACGGATGCCCGTCCAGTGGGTGAACCGCCCCAATCTCGACTTCCGCGGATTCTCGGGGCTGGTCGCGAGCGGATCGATCGCGCCGGGCGATGCGGTCCGCGTGCTGCCGGGCGGCCGTACGTCGACGATCGCGCGCGTCGTCGCGTTCGGTGGCGACCTGCCGCGCGCGGTGGCGGGGCAATCGGTGACGGTGACGCTGGCGGACGAGATCGACTGTTCGCGCGGCGACGTGATCGTCGCCGCGGACTCGCCGCCCGAGGCGGCCGATCAGTTCGAGGCGACGATCGTATGGATGGCCGATGACGCCATGCTGCCAGGGCGTCCCTATTGGCTGAAGCTCGCGACGCAGACCGTGACGGCGACCGTTCAGCAGCCGAAATACCAGATCAATGTCAACACGATGGAGCGGCTTGCTGCCAAGACGCTCGAACTGAACGCGATCGGTGTCGGCAACCTCTCGACCGACCGGCCGCTGGTGTTCGAGCCCTATGCCGACAACCGTCAGCTCGGCGGCTTCATCCTCGTCGACAAGATCACCAATGCGACGGTCGCGGCAGGGATGCTGCACTTCTCGCTCCGGCGCGCGCAGAACGTCCATTGGCAGGCGACCGATATCGGCCGCGAGGCGCATGCCAGCCTGAAGAACCAGAAGGCGGCGGTGCTGTGGTTCACCGGGCTGTCGGGCGCGGGCAAGTCGACGATCGCCAACAGGGTCGAGATGAAGCTCGCGCGGATGAACCGGCATACGTTCCTGCTCGACGGCGATAATGTCCGCCACGGGCTGAACCGCGACCTGGGCTTTACCGATGCCGACCGCGTGGAGAATATCCGCCGCGTGGGTGAGGTCGCCAAGCTGATGACCGATGCCGGGCTGATCGTGATCACCGCGTTCATCTCGCCGTTCCGCGCCGAACGCGAGATGGTCCGGCAGATGATGGCCCCCGGCGAGTTCATCGAGGTGCATATCGATACGCCGCTGGCGGAGGCCGAACGGCGCGACGTGAAGGGGCTGTATGCCAAGGCGCGCGCGGGCAAGCTCGCCAACTTCACCGGGATCGACTCCCCCTATGAGGCGCCGGCGAACCCGGAGATCCGGATCGATACGACGGGTATGACCCCCGACGAAGCAGCCGATGCGATCGTCGCGATGCTAATTCCATGAGCGCGATGACGGACGGCGAACTCGCCGCGCATCTGGCGGAGACGGCAGGGCGGTTGCTGCTCGAAGTGCGGCGGTCGGGCGTGTTCTCGCCCGGTGCGCTTGGCAAGGCGGGTGACGAGACGGCCAACGCGTTTCTCGTCCATGCGCTGCAGGAGGCACGGCCGGCGGACGGGCTGCTTTCCGAGGAGCGTCGGTGCGACGGGACGCGAACCGAGATGTCGCGCGTGTGGATCGTCGATCCGGTCGACGGCACGCGCGAATATGGCGAGGCGCGCGACGACTGGGCGGTGCATGTCGCGCTCGCGATCGACGGTGTCGCGACAGTCGGCGCGGTTGCGTTGCCGGGGTTGGGGTTAGTGCTGCGTTCCGACCAGCCCGCACCAGTGCCACCGCCGGCTGATCCGCTGCGGATGGTCGTCAGCCGGACCCGCCCTGCGCCCGAGGCGGTGAAGGTCGCCGGGGCACTAGGCGCAAAGTTGATCCCGATGGGGTCGGCGGGCGCGAAGGCGATGGCGGTGGTGCGCGGCGAGGCGGATATCTACCTGCACTCGGGCGGGCAATATGAGTGGGATTCCGCCGCGCCGGTCGCGGTCGCGGCGGCATTCGGACTGCATTGCAGCCGGATCGACGGGTCGCCGCTCGTGTATAATTGTCGGGATGTCTACATGCCCGATTTGCTGATCTGCCCGGTCGAACTTCGCGACCGGGTGATGGCAGCGATGGCAGCGTAAACTTCGATCCTCCCCCGCCAGGGGGAGGTGACGGAGGGGGGAGGACACGGAACGCAGGTTCCCGTACCGCCCCCTCCGACACTCCGCGCCACCTCCCCCTGGCGGGGGAGGATAGCAACCGTTCGCCTTACTGCTGCGGCTCGGCTTCGGCTTCGTTCTCGGCGGGTGCCTCGTCCCGCGTTACGCGCGCGGTCATGCCCGTTGCATCGGCATCGTCGAGCATCTGCTCGTCCGGCGCGACCGGCTTTTCGCGCGGCGGCTCGACCACCGCTGGTGCAGGCGGTGGCGTCTCGACCGGCGCTGCCTCGACCGGGGCAGGGGCCGCCTCGGTTTCGGTCACGCCGGTATCCTCGACCATGTTGACGTCCGTTGGCGGCTGTTCGGGCTCCGAGCGCGAGCAGCCTGCCAGTGCCATTGCGGCGAGCAGGCCGCCGGCGATGGCAGTACGGGTACGGGTGGAAATCGTCATGTCGGATACTCTCAACGAGCGGCGAGCGTCTGGCGTGCGGTGCGCGCCTCGATCTTGGACGCGAGGATGCCGTCCCAGTCATAGGGATCGGCGCGGAAGTTCATCTGGCCGTTGCCGCTGGCAAAGGCGGTCCAGTAGAGCAGATAGACCGACACCGGTTTGGTCAGGCGGGCACGGACCGTGTCGCCCTTGGCGACCGCGGCGTCGACCAGCTCGGGTGTCCAAGCGGGATCGCCCTTGAGCAGCAGGTCGGCAAGTTCGCCCGGCTTTTCAAGGCGTACGCAGCCATGGCTCGAAAGCCGGCTGAAGCTGGCGAACTTGGCGCGGCTCGGCGTGTCGTGGAGATACACCGAATAGTCGTTGGCGAAATCGAACTTGAAGCGGCCGAGCGCGCTCTGGTCGCCGGCCTGTTGCTGGAGCCGCGTCCCGTCGATCACCTTGAAGCCGTTGCGCTTCAGATAGCCGGGGTTCGCCTTCTCCTTGGGCCACAATTCCTTTGTCGCGATCGAGGTCGGCACGTTCCAGGGCGGATTGATGACGATGCTGTGGATCGTCGACGACAGCATTGGCGTTTCGTCGCCAGGCCGCCCGGTGACTGCGCGCATCGACTGGACGGGCGTGTCGCCGTCGAACACGGTAAGCACAGCCGCGGCGATGTTCACCTGGATACGGTCGCGCGGCAGGTCCTGCGGCAGCCAGCGCCAGCGCTCCATGTTCGCCATGATCTGCCGCACGCGATCGGTCGCCGAGACGTTGAGCGCGGCGAGCGTCTGCGTCGAGACGATGCCGCTCGGGTTGAGCCCGTAGCGGCGCTGCGCACGACGGACCGCATCGAGCAGCGCGGTGTCGAACGTGTCACCGCTGGTCGAGACGTCCTTGTCCTCGGCAGAGAGACGCTTGCGCAGCGCGAGCACGCGCGCGCCGCTCGCGCCGATCGTGAAATCGGGACCCGAGGCGAGTGGCGACCAGCCCCCCGCAGCCGCGATCGAGCGGTAGGTCTGAAGACCCTTTCGCAGGCCATCATAGCCCGCATAGGGGGGCGGCAACGATGCGAACCACGCCGCGATGCGATCGAGGCGGACCGCGTCGGCGAACGCCGGGGTCGGATCGTAGGTCGGCGGGCGCAGGCCCCAATCCTTCTGGAAATCACTCTCGCTGAGACGACCCGCATGGACAGCGCGCGCATGGTCGAGCGCGGCGCGAACGAGTTCCTGCTTGGTCGGCGCGGTGGTCGACGCGGTCGCGGCGGACTTGAGGCCCTGCGCGACGATGTCGCCGTTGAGCAGCTTGTCGAGCAGCGTTGCCTGTGCATCGCTCAGCGGCGGCACGGTGATGACCGGCGGCGCAAGCGTCGGCACAGCCATGGGCACGGTCGGCGTCACCACCGGCGGGGTGACCTGTTGTGCGAACACCGGCGTCGCCATCAGCAGTGGCGTCGCGGCAGCCGCGATCGCCGACCGGATCATGCCGGTCTTCACTCGTCCATCGTCCAAACCGCGCGCCATACTCATCCTGTCTTACCGTAACTCGCCGACGCTATTGCACGTCGCAGCTCTCCCTTAGCTGAACCGGAGTCGCTAAGCATCGCCAATCGGGCCCATTTCGTTGGTTCAGGCCGACGCGGTTGATTTTTCCTGCCGGGCCAGCACTTCATAGGCCATCACCGCCGTCGCGACGGCGGCGTTCAGGCTGTCCGCCTTGCCGAGCATCGGGATCTTGACGAGCACGTCGCACGCCTCAGCCATCTCGGGCGGCATGCCCTGCGCTTCGTTGCCCGTGAGCAGGAAGGTCGGGCCGGTATAGGTGGCGGCGCGGTAATCGGTATCGGTGTCGAGGCTCAGGCCGACCAACTGGCCGGGGCCGGCGCGCAGCCAGCTCTGGAACGGTTCCCACTCGGTCTTCACGACCGGGATCGTGAAGAGCGCGCCCATGCTCGCGCGGACCGCTTCGACCGAGAAGGGATCGACCGACTCGCCGATCAGGATGAGGCCGCCCGCGCCGACCGCATCGCCGGTGCGCAGGATCGTGCCGAGATTGCCGGGATCGCGAAGCCGTTCGGCGACGAGCCAGATGCCAGCGCTGGCACGATCGAGATCCTCGAGCGTCGCGTCGAATTCGTCGAACACGCCGACCACCGCCTGGGGGTTATCCTTGCCCGACAGTTTGGAGAGAATGTCGGGCGTGGTCTGGATCGACTCGCCGCCGGCGTCCTCGACGTCCATCGACAGCGCGTGGACGAGCGGGTGGTTTGCGCTGGCCGCGGCGTAGAACAGCGTGCGGGGGAGGCGGCCGGTCTCGCGCGCCTCTGTCAGGATACGGAGGCCCTCGGCGAGGAACTGCCTGGCGGTGCGCCGATGCCGCTTGTCGCGCAGGTCGCGGACATATTTGATCAGCGGGTTCGAAAAGGCGGTTATCTCGCGCGGCATCTAGGCCTGCGTCCGCGTGGCATTTGGTTTTGTAAGCACGCGGTCGCTCATGCCCTTACGCGCTCCCGCCCGCAAGCGGCAGCGGCGCATGACGTTCAATCCTCGCCGAACTTCGCCTCGACCAGTTCGGCAAGGGCGGTGACCGTATGCTCGGCACCATCGCCGTTCGCGCTGATCGTGATCGCGTCGCCCATCGCCGCGCCCAGCATCATCAGCCCCATGATCGACGTGCCGGTCACGTGATCCGACCCGTCCTTCGTCACGCGGACCTCGACCGGATGCGACGATGCGAGCGTGACGAACTTGGCGCTGGCACGGGCATGGAGCCCGCGGCGATTGGTGATCTGGACGGTGCGCGTCACCTCGCTCATGCCGCCGCCTCGCCGAGAACCTCGGACGCCACCGAAATATATTTGCGACCCGCCTCACGTGCCGCCGCGACGGCTGCGACGACGGTCATCGATTTGCGCGCCGAGCCGAGTCGGATCAGCATGGGGAGGTTCATGCCCGCGATGACCTCGATCCGGCCGCGCTCCATCAGCGAAATCGCGAGATTGGAGGGGGTACCGCCGAACAGGTCGGTCAGCACGATCACGCCGTTCCCGACATCGACATCCTTGATCGCGGCCGCGATGTCCGCGCGGCGCTCCTCCATGTCGTCATCGGGACCGATCGCGATCGGGGCCACGCGTTCCTGCGGGCCGACGACGTGGATCATCGCGCGAACAAATTCTTCGGCCAATCGACCGTGCGTTACCAGAACAAGGCCGATCATGTCAGCGTTTCATACTCATAAGACGACCGGTGACCCTTCGAGAGCATCTTGCGGAGCGGCCCCCAGGTCGCGGTGTGCAATAGTGGGGGAAAATCCCGCGTCGTGCAACCGCCGCGCCACCCGTTCGGCGACGTGGACAGACCGGTGTCTCCCTCCGGTACACCCGAACGCCACCGTCACATACGACTTGCCTTCCGCACGGTAGCGCGGGAGCAGCAGCATCAGCAGCTCCTCGATCCGGCTGACCGCCGCCTCATAGGCCGGGTCGTCCATGATATAGGCAGACACATCGGCATCGAGCCCGGTGCCGGGGCGCAGCGCGGCGTCCCAGTGCGGGTTGCGCAGGAACCGCATGTCGAACACGAGGTCCGCGTTGCGCGGCAGGCCGCGCGCGAAACCGAACGAGCGGATCGACAAGGTCGGTTCGCCCAATTCGCCACCGGCAAAGCTCGCGCGGATCTGTTGCGCCAGCTCGTTCGCCGCCATGTCGGTGGTGTCGATCAGCCGGTTCGCCCAATCCCGAAGCGGGGCAAGCAGTTCGCGCTCACGGCCGATGCCGTCGTTCGCCGGACGATCGAGCGCGAGCGGATGGCGTCGGCGCGTTTCTGAATAGCGCCGTTCGAGTTCGGCGCCCGAGCAATCGAGGAACAACATCCCGATCTCGAGCCCGTGGCGGTCGCGCAAATCGCGGATGCGGCGGACGATGCGCTCCGGGTCGAAGTCGCGGGTCCGGGCGCCGATGCCGATCGCCAGAGGCTGCGAATCACCTGTCGATCCTTCCGGCAGCGGTGCATCGAGCAGCCGGTCGAGCAGCAGCAGCGGCAGGTTGTCGACAACCTCCCAGCCGAGATCCTCGAGCGTCTTCAACACGGTCGACTTGCCGGCACCCGACATGCCGGTGACGAGCAAGATGTCCTTGGGACGGGTCATTCCAGTGGCTCCGGATTACGCAATGCGAGTTCGACCTTGATCGGTGCGGAGGCTTCGAACGGGTCGACCGCGAACTGGCGGACGTCGATCCCGGCGATTTTTCGCGCGCGGCGTTCGGGCATCCGCTCCACCGCACCGTCGACGCAGACTAGCAGGCCAACCGGCACGTCGTCGACATGCGCAAAGCCGAGAATGCCGATCCCGCGCACCTCGAGCCGCCCCGCGATCGTCGCCGGCGCCCGTGCGCGCAGCGTCTTGCCCGCGCGCATGACCAGCGTCTGATCGTCGCTGACGAGCGTGGCACCGCGATCGATGAGGCGCAACGCGAGGTCGGACTTGCCCGATCCCGATCGGCCTTCGATCAACACGGCGAGCCCGTCGATCGCGACCGTGGTCGCGTGGAGCCTATCAGAGGAGGGGATGGCCACGTACGGTCCTTACAACGGGAGATCGGCGAGCGGTAGTCGGACGACGAAGCGCGCGCCATCGATCCGGTCCTCGCGCGATTCGACGAAGATCGCGCCCTGGTGTCCGTCGACGATCGTCCGCGCGATCGCGAGGCCCAGCCCGGAATGCTGACCGAACGTCTCGCTGTCCGGGCGCACCGAGTGGAACCGCTTGAATACGTCTTCGCGCGCATCCTCGGGAACGCCGGGGCCTTCGTCCTCGACGCGGATAACGAGGTCATCGCCCTGACTGTTCGCGGAGATCGCGATCACGCCCGATTCGGGGGAGAAGGACAGCGCGTTGTCGATCAGGTTCTCGAACACGCGTTCGAGGCGTGCGCCTTCGCCGAGCACAATCATGCGGTCGTCGGGGTTGCGGTCGAACCGCAACCGGATGCCGCGCTCGACCCCGCGCGCGTCGCGCTGTGCGACCAGCCCTTGGAGCATCGCCGCGATATCGACGGGCTCGAACTTGGCGCGGCTGAGCTGTGCGTCGAGCCGCGAGGCTTCGGATATGTCGGACAGCAGGCGATCGAGCCGGTGGACATCGTCGCGGACGATCGCGAGCAGCTGCGCCTGGAGCGCGGGGTCCTGCACGCGCGACAACCCCTCGACCGCGGACCGGAGCGAGGCGAGGGGGTTCTTCATTTCGTGCGTGACGTCGGCGGCAAAGGCCTCGGTCGCATCGATCCGCGCCCTGAGCGCCAGGCTCATGTCGGAGAGCGCGCGTGCGAGCATGCCGAGCTCATCGCGGCGCGAGGGCAGCCGCGGCACCACGACCTCGCGCGCGCGTCCCAAGCGGACGCGGACCGCAGCGCGGGCGAGGCGGCGGAGTGGGCGTACGATCGTCCGTGCCAGGAATAGCGAGAGCAGGATCGAGACGATCGACACGCCGAGCAGCACCATGCTGAGCCGGAAGCGCTCGATCCGCACCGTCTTGGTGATGTCGCGCGCGTTGACCGTCGTCATCACCACGCCGCCCGCGCGGAGCGGCGCTGCGGCGGTAATCACCGGCGTCCGATCTGGCGCGCGCCACACCGTGGTCGCGACGACGCCCTGCGCACGCGCGGCAGCGACGTCGGGCCATTGCTGGCCGTCGGCGCGCTCGCGGTAGAGCGGCGGGCGCGGCGCCATCACGACGATGTCGATCGCCGCGTCGAGGAATCGCGCGATCACCTGGTCACGGTCTTCCTTGTCGGGGTCTTGCAGCACGAAATTGCGCAGGCCGAGCGCGCGGCTGTCGACCATCGTGCCGCCGCGCGCGTCGAACAACCGGATCCGCGACCCGGTGTCCGACGCGAGCCGTACCACCAACGGATTACGCAGCGCCGGGTCGACCGCCGCGATCGCCTCGCCGATCAGCCGCGCCTCGCGTGCGGTCTGCGCGACCCGGCTGTCGACGATCCGGCTGCGATAGGAATCGAGGTAGAAGAACCCGCCCGCGAGCAGCAGCAACGCGAAGATGTTGACCGCCAGGATGCGCCGCGTGAGCGAGATCTGTCCCGACCAGCGCAGCGTGAGATCGCGACCATCGTCGCCAAGCTCATTCCTCAGAAAATCGATACCCGGCACCATATAAAGTCTCGATAGCGTCGAACGCGGGATCGACCTGCCTGAATTTGCGGCGCAGTCGTTTTATGTGGCTGTCGATGGTCCGGTCGTCGACATAGATATCGTCCTGATACGCCGCGTCCATCAGCTGGTTGCGCGTCTTGACGATACCCGGACGCTGCGCGAGTGTCTCCAGGATCATGAATTCGGTGACCGTCAGCGTGACCGGCTCGCCGCCCCACAGCGTACGATGCCGCGCGGGGTCCATGCTCAACCGACCGCGATCGAGCGGCCCTGCGGCCTCCGCCTCGGTCTCTGTGCCCGGCGAGTGCGCGAGCTCGGTCCGGCGCAGGATCGCGCGGATGCGGGCAATCAGCAGCCGCTGCGAGAAGGGCTTGGCGATGTAGTCGTCCGCGCCCATCGCGAGGCCCAGCGCCTCGTCGAGCTCGTCGTCCTTGCTGGTCAGGAAGATCACGGGGATCTGGCTCTTCTCTCGCAGGCGGCGGAGCAGTTCGAGGCCGTCCATGCGCGGCATCTTGATATCGAAGATCGCAAGATCGGGCGGGTTGTCGGTCAGCGCCTTGAGCGCGGTCTCGCCATCCGAATAGACTCGCGTGACGAAGCCTTCGGTCTGGAGCGCGATCGACACGGAGGTGAGGATGTTGCGGTCGTCGTCGACCAGCGCGATCGTTGCCGTCATGTTCGGGCCGTCATTCTCTGGGTCGCCTGCCTCGGTCGTTGGTGAGACGGGGTAGGGCAAACCGCGGCGGCACTCAACTGGGGCCGCTTCGGGACAGCGTTCCAGCGGTGCATTTGACCCGTGCTGGGCCGCCGCCTACATCCCCGATCAACGACATACATACGTATGCGAAAAATCATCTGGAGAGATGCCTTGCCCAACACCCCCGTATCCAACGCCCGTATTCCGTCTGGTGGCCTTGCCGCGCAGGGAATCGAAACCGGTGCCGCGCTCCACTGGAACCTGGTCACCGCGCAGCTCGTCGAGGCGGCACTCGAACGCGGCGAGGGCAGCCTGTCCGCGGACGGCCCGCTGGTCGTCGAGACGGGCGCGCATACCGGGCGATCCGCGCAGGACAAGTTCATCGTCCGCGACGCCGAGACCGAGGCGACGGTGTGGTGGGGCAAGAGCAACAAGGCGATGGAGCCGGCGCATTTTGCCGCGCTGAAGGAGGACTTCTTCGCCGCGCTGGCCGCGAAGGACGAGCTGTTCGTGCAGGACCTGTACGGCGGATCGCAGGCCGATCACCGTG
Source organism: Sphingomonas sp. BK036 (assembly GCF_004216825.1). Classification (NCBI taxonomy): domain Bacteria; kingdom Pseudomonadati; phylum Pseudomonadota; class Alphaproteobacteria; order Sphingomonadales; family Sphingomonadaceae; genus Sphingomonas; species Sphingomonas sp. BK036. The sequence goes on from NZ_SGXR01000005.1 coordinate 259,452, forward strand.
TCACTGTCCGCGTCGTCACCGAACTGGCGTGGCACAATCTGTTCATCCGGACGATGCTGGTGCGGCCGGAAGAAGCGGCGCTGAAGGACTTCGTCGCGGACTATACGATCGTCGACCTGCCAAGCTTCCGCGCCGATCCCGCGCGCCATGGCTGCCGCAGCGAGACGGTGATCGCGGTAAACTTCACCGACAAGCTGATCCTGATCGGCGGCACCAAATATGCCGGCGAGATGAAGAAATCGGTGTTCGGCCTGCTCAACTATCTGCTGCCGCCGACCGGGGTGATGCCGATGCACTGCTCGGCGAACATGGGCGCGAACGGCGATACCGCGGTGTTCTTCGGGCTGTCGGGCACGGGCAAGACGACGCTGTCGGCCGATGCGAGCCGGACGCTGATCGGCGATGACGAGCATGGCTGGTCCGACACAGCGGTCTTCAATTTCGAGGGGGGCTGCTATGCGAAGATGATCCGGCTGTCCGAGGATGCCGAACCCGAGATCTTTGCGACGACCAAGCGGTTCGGGACGGTGCTCGAGAACGTCGTGATGGATCCGGAGACACGGCGGCTCGATCTGAACGACCACACGCTCGCCGAGAACAGCCGCGGCGCGTATCCGATCGACTTCATCCCCAATGCCTCGGCCGAGAATATGGGGCCGGTGCCGCGCAACATCGTGATGCTGACCGCGGACGCGTATGGCGTACTGCCGCCGATCGCCAAGCTGACGCCCGACCAGGCGATGTATCACTTCCTCTCGGGCTATACCGCGCGCGTCGCGGGCACCGAGATCGGCGTGACCGAGCCCGACGCGACCTTCTCGACCTGTTTCGGCGCGCCGTTCATGCCGCGCCATCCGTCGGTCTATGGCAATTTGCTGAAGGCGCGGATCGCCAAGGGCGGGGTGGATTGCTGGCTGGTCAATACCGGCTGGACCGGCGGCAAATACGGGGTCGGCAACCGCATGCCGATCAAGGCGACGCGGGCGTTGCTCAACGCGGCGCTCGATGGCAGCCTGAACGATGCCGAGTTCCGGACCGATCCGAATTTCGGGTTCAAGGTCCCGGTGAGTGTGCCGGGCGTCGACAGCGCGATCCTCGACCCGCGGGCGACCTGGGCGGATACGGACGCGTATGATGCGACGGCGGCGAAGCTGGTCGATCTGTTCGTGGAGAATTTCGCGCAGTTCGCCGAGCATGTTGACGAGGGTGTCCGGCAGGCTGCGCCCAAGGTTGGCGAGCCGGCGTAAACTCCTCTCCCCTTGGGGGAGAGGAAGGGGCCCGCACGGCGCAGCCGGGTGGGAAGGTGAGGGCACGGTCCTGCTTGGCTTGGCGTGCCCTCACCCGCGCCGCTGCGCGGCTTTCCCTCTCCCGGAGGGAGAGGGCTTTAAACGGGTTCGACCACCACTGCGCCGTCGACCACGGCAGTAATCCGGACTTGCGTCCCAACCGCCGCATCATCGCCGCGCGCAGGCCAGCTGCCGTCGCCGACCAGCACGCGGCCGTGCCCGCCAACCAGCGCGGTCTCGACCACCACCACCTGGCCAACCAGCCGCGCCGAGCGATCGTTCAGCATCGGATCGCCACCCTCGACCGGATAGTCGCGGTACCAGCGCTTGCCGATCAGCACCGTAACGGCGCTCCACACCGCGAACGCCCCGAGTTGCGCGGCCTCTGGCAGGTCCGGCAAGACGAACACCGCCGCCCCGGTCACGGCGGCCGCGATCGCGAGGAACACCAGGAACACCCCCGGGACTGCCAGTTCGGCAATTCCCAGCACCAGCGCGGCGATCAGCCACGCACCGGCCGCGCTGATCACGTCCATCAGCCTTTCGGGACCTCGGTCGACTTCGACAACTCGAACGGCCCGCGCGGTGTCGGCTTCGGGGCAGGCGGTGACGCGACCGTGTCGCGCAACGCATCCTTCGCGAGCTCGCCGATCCCGCCGAGCGTTCCCATCAGCTGCGTGGCCTCGACCGGGAACAGGATCGTCTTCGCGTTCGGCGAGGTCGCGAACTTGCCGATCGCCTCGACATATTTTTGCGCGATGAAGTAGTTGATCGCCTGAGCGCCACCCTCCTCGATCGCCTGCGACACTGCGCGCGTGGCGGACGCCTCGGCAAGCGCCGCACGCTCGCGCGCTTCGGCATCGCGGAACGCCGATTCCTTGCGTCCCTCCGACTCGAGGATGCGCGCCTGCTTCTGCCCCTCGGCGCGCAGGATCTCCGACGCGCGCGACCCTTCCGCATCGAGGATGTTCGCGCGCTTTTCGCGTTCGGCCTTCATCTGCCGGCCCATCGCGTTGACGATGTCGGCGGGTGGGCGGATGTCCTTGATCTCGACTCGTGTGATCTTCACGCCCCACGGGGTCGTCGCATGATCGACGACGTTGAGCAGCCGAGCGTTGATCTCGTCGCGCTTCGACAGCGTCTCGTCGAGGTCCATCGATCCCATGACGGTGCGCAGGTTGGTGGTCGTGAGCTGCAGCAGCGCCTGATACAGGTCGGACACCTCGTACGCCGCTTTGGCCGAGTCGAGCACCTGAAAGAACACGACCCCGTCGGTCGAGATCATCGCATTGTCCTTGGTGATGATCTCCTGGCCGGGGATGTCGATCACCTGCTCCATCATGTTTACCTTGCGTCCCACGCGGTAGAAGAAGGCGGGGTAGAAGTTGAAGCCGGGGCGGGCGACCGTCGTGAATCGGCCGAAATGCTCGATCGTGTAGTGATAGCCCTGGTGGACGATCTTGATGCTGGTGAAGAGATACAGCAGCACCAGCGCCAGTGCGAGCGCGGCAACGATCAGGCCCATTCGTCCATCCCCCATATGTGTATCGCCGGGCTATAGCACGCCGTGCGCGACAGGGCCTAGCCGGACGCGCCCGCTTTGGTTACATGGCGCGCCACCCCACACCCAGGAACGGCAGCTCTCATGGATATCCGCCTCGGCCTCACCTTCGACGACGTCCTCCTGTATCCGGGGGAATCGGACGTGCTGCCCAGCCAGGCCGATACCCGGACGCAGGTGACGCGCGGCATCGCGCTCAACATCCCGATCCTGTCGTCGGCGATGGATACCGTCACCGAAGCCGACATGGCGATCGTCATGGCGCAGCTCGGCGGCATCGGCGTGCTCCATCGCAACCTGACGATCGAGGAGCAGGTCGTCGCGGTGCGCCAGGTCAAGCGCTTCGAATCGGGGATGGTGGTCAACCCGATCACGATCAAGCCGACCGCCACGCTCGGCGAAGCGCAGGCGCTGATGTCGGGCCACCGGATCAGCGGCATCCCCGTGGTGGAGGCGGACGGCAAGCTCGTCGGTATCCTGACGAACCGCGACGTGCGCTTTGCGGGCAACCCGCAACAGCCGGTCAGCGAGCTGATGACGCACGAGAACCTCGCCACCGTCTCGACCGAGGTCGGCAAGGAAGAGGCGCGTCGCCTGCTCCACGCGCGTCGCATCGAGAAGCTGTTGGTCGTCGACGCGCAGTATCGCTGCGTCGGGCTGATCACGGTCAAGGACATCGAGAAGGCGGTGATGTTCCCCGATGCGACCAAGGACGAGGCGGGTCGCCTGCGCGTGGCGGCGGCGACCACGGTCGGCGACAAGGGCTTCGACCGGACCGAACAGCTCGTCGACGCGGGCTGCGACCTGATCGTGATCGACACCGCGCACGGTCATAACCGCGACGTTGGCCGTGCGGTCGAGCGCGTGAAGAAGCTGTCGAACTCGGTCCAGGTCGTCGCGGGCAACGTTGCCACAGGCGAGGCCACGCGCGCGCTGATCGGTGCGGGCGCGGACGGGATCAAGGTCGGCATCGGGCCGGGCTCGATCTGCACCACCCGCGTCGTCGCCGGCGTCGGTGTGCCGCAGCTCACCGCGGTGATGGATTGCGCCGAAGCGGGCCACAAGGCGGGTGTACCGGTGATCGCCGACGGCGGCATCCGTACCTCGGGCGACATGGCCAAGGCGCTAGCCGCCGGCGCATCGACCGTGATGATCGGCTCGCTGCTCGCCGGGACCGACGAGGCGCCGGGCGAAACGTTCCTGTACCAGGGGCGTGCGTACAAGTCGTATCGCGGTATGGGCTCGGTCGGGGCGATGGGCCGCGGCTCGGCGGATCGGTATTTTCAGGGCGATATCAAGGACCAGCTGAAACTCGTGCCCGAGGGTATCGAGGGGCAGGTCGCGTATAAGGGCCCGGCGAAGGACGTGATCCATCAGCTCGTCGGCGGGATCAAGGCGGCGATGGGCTATACCGGCTCGGCGACGATCCCGGATCTCCAGGCGCGGGCGGAGTTCGTGCAGATCACCGGCGCGGGGCTCATGGAAAGCCATGTCCACGACGTGACGATCACGCGGGAAGCGCCGAACTACCCGACGCGGGGATGAGGCAAGGGGGGCAGGCGGGACGGACCCGCTCCCCCTCCGTCATCCTGGTACGCCCCCTCCGTCATCCCGACGAACGCCGGGACCCATGGACACGGCGGACTCGGCGGTTGCGAGCAGTCATCACCCGGACGGCAACGATGGGTCCCGGCGTTCGCCGGGATGACGGAAGACGGGGGGAATAGCCTTCCCCCGAAATTATTCCCCGCCAGTGCGCGGGAGAGGCTAGGGGAGGGCATGATGACGCATTCCCCGTACCAAGCCTCCCCCGGCCATTCCCCGACCGCGGGAGGCCGCAAGTGACTCCTCCCGCCCGCACCCAGGCCGCGATCGAACTCCTCGACCAGATCATCGCCGCAGCGCGCGAGTCCGGCGCTGCCGCCGACACGCTGATCGCGCGCTATTTCCAGACTCGGCGGTATGCCGGGTCGAAGGATCGCCGCGCGGTGCGCGAGCTTGTTTATGCCGCGATCCGGAAGGCGGGTGACCGGCCGGAGACCGGCCGTGCCGCGATGTTGCTCGTTGCCGATGCCGACGCTGACGTTGCCGCGACTTTCGACGGATCGACGCATGCGCCGGCACCTATCGGCAAGGACGAACCGCGCGCGCGCGCGGGTGTCGCGCCGCAGTGGCTGAGCAAGGCGTTGCGCGCATCGGGGCTCGACGGGGCGGCGCTGACCGATCTTGCCGGCCGGGCGACGCTCGACCTTCGCGTCAACACGCTGACCTCCGACCGCGCGACCGTGCTCGCGGCGTTGCCCGAGGCTGAGGCGACGCCGCATGCCCCCGACGGCATCCGCCTGCCGACCGGCACCAATGTCGAGGCGCTGCCGCTCTTCAACGAGGGCGCACTGGAAGTGCAAGACGAGGGGAGCCAGATCGTCGGTCTCGCGATGCAGGCCAAGCCCGGCGAGCGGATCGTCGATCTCTGCGCGGGCGCGGGCGGGAAGACGCTCGCGCTTGCCGCGACGATGGAGAACCAGGGCGTGATCCTGGCCTGCGACACCGATCGCAACCGACTGTCGCGTCTTGATCCGCGCGCGACCCGCGCCGGCGCGACGATCGTCGAGAGCCGCCTGCTCAACCCGACTCGCGAGATCGAGGCGCTGAGCGAATGGGCAGGGCGCGCCGATGGCGTGCTGGTCGATGCGCCGTGCTCGGGCACCGGCACGTGGCGGCGCAATCCCGAGGCGCGGTGGCGGCTGACGCCCGATCGCGTGTCCCGCCTGCAATCGACGCAGCAACAGGTGCTGTCGGTCGCGGCGACTTTGGTCAAGCCCGGCGGCGCGCTCGTCTATATCGTCTGCTCGCTGCTCGACGCCGAGGGGACCGATCAGGTCAGCTGGTTCCTGAACGCGCATCCCGGCTGGACCATCGAGGCCTTGTCGCTGCCCGCTGGCGCAAAGCACGGCCACGGCGTACGCCTGGAACCGGGTCGCGACGGCACCGACGGCTTTTTTGTCGCGCGCCTTCGGGCTGCGTGCTAGCCAGCCGATCAATGACCCGCCTGGAGACGATCATGCGTTTTTCGTCCGTTGCCGTTGCCGCCGCGCTGACCGTCGTGTGCGTATCGACCTCGCTGAGCGGGCAGCGCCCCGACAGCCAGATCGACGCGCGCTCGATGCAGCTTCTGGCGCAGGGGCGGTCGCTGGTTGCGGCGGGCAATCTCGACGGCGCGACCGACGCGCTGGAGACCTCGGTCGCGGTCGATCCGCGCAATCGGGGTGCGTTCCTGCTGCTCGCGCAGGTGGCGGAATCGCGCGACCTGCCCGGCAAGGCGATCCGGCTGTACCGTGAGGCGCTGCTGCTCGAGCCCAACGACGTCGCGGCGCTGAAGGGGCAGGGCGAGGCGCTTGTGGCCAAGGGGGCGGTGGTCCGCGCGAAGGACAACCTCGTCAAGATCCGCACGCTCTGCAAGGGCGCGTGCCCTGAGGCGACTCAGCTGGCGGCGGTGATCGCGAAGGGGCCGCCGGTCGCGACGGCGCAGGTTGAGAAGACGCCGGTGGCGGCCAAGGACTGAGGTTCGAAACCCCGTCCTCTTTCTACCACCCCGGCGGAGGCCGGGGTCCAATTGGGAAACGGCGCTAACTGCGGTCAGCTCCAGATTACTGAGACCTTGCCAATTGGGCCCCGGCCTTCGCCGGGGTGGACCGCGCTCAAGTTTTAGACTCGGGTCCCGGTTAGGACGTAGCGGACGAACCGACTGCCTTTGCCAGCGCCGTGAAATCCGCCACGGACAGCGTCTCCGCGCGGCGCGTAGCCTCGACGCCGATCCGCTCCAGCGCGTCGAGGGCGCCGGGCACGCCCTTCAGGCTCTGTCGCAACATCTTGCGCCGTTGGCCGAACGCCGCTCCCGTCAATCGCTCCAAGACCGCGAAGTTCACCGCCTCCGGCGCCTCGACCGGCGTCAGGTGGACGACCGCTGACATGACCTTGGGGGGCGGCGTGAACGCGGAGCGGTGCACCGGCATCGCGATGCGCGCGGTGGAGCGCCACTGCGCGAGGACCGCGAGCCGCCCGTAATGATCGTCGTTGGTCTTGGCGACGATCCGCTCGGCGACTTCCTTCTGGAACATCAGCGTGCACGACTGCCACCAGGGCAGCCACGACGTCGACAGCCAGCCGACCAGCAACGCCGTGCCGATATTATACGGCAGGTTCGACACGATGTGCGGCTTGCCCTCGAACAGCGTGCGCGCGTCGATCTCCATCGCGTCGCCCTCGATGACGCGCAACTGTCCCGGATAGGCCTCGCTTAGTTCGGCGAGTGCCGGGATGCAGCGACGGTCGCGTTCGATCGCGGTGACCCGCGCGCCGGCGGCGAGCAGCGCGCGCGTCAGGCCGCCGGGGCCGGGTCCGACTTCGAGCACCTCGGCATCGTTGAGATCGCCCGGAACCGCGGCGATGCGCTTGAGCAACTGCCCGTCGAACAGGAAGTTCTGCCCGAGCGCCTTGCTCGCGTTCAGGCCATAGCGCGCGATCACCTCGCGCAGCGGGGGAAGGTCCGTCATGCTTGTCCTGTCAGGCCTGCGCGGCGGCCAGCGCACGCCGGTCGGCGGCTTCACCCGCCATCGCGATCGCGGCGATCATCGCGCCGGGTTCGGCAAGGTTCTTGCCCGCGATCGCGAACGCGGTGCCGTGATCGGGCGAGGTCCGCACGATCGGCAGCCCGAGCGTCATGTTGACGCCCTCGTCGAAATGGATCGTCTTGAGCGGCACCAGTGCCTGGTCGTGATAGCAGCACATGACGACGTCATAGGTCGCGCGGGCGCGGGGGTGGAACATCGTGTCGGCCGCGAACGGACCGGTCGCGTCGATACCCTCGTCGCGCAGGATCGCGATCGCGGGCGCGATGACGTCGATCTCTTCACGGCCGAGCGCGCCTTGCTCGCCCGCATGCGGGTTTAACCCCGCAAAGGCGAGCCGCGGCTTTTCGATCCCGAAGTTCCGAAGCAGCCCCCGTGCGGTCGCGCGGGCCTTGGCGACGATCAGATCGACCGTCAGCAGCGCGGAGACATCCTTCAACGGCACGTGCGTCGTGATCGGCACCACCTTCAACGACGGCCCGGCCAGCATCATGACCGCATTGGCACCGGCGACGCCGTAGCGTTCGGCGACGAATTCGGTCTGGCCGGGGTGGGTGAAGCCGATCGCATACAGCTGCGACTTCGAGACGGGGCCGGTCACCAGCGCGCGTGCAGCGCCGGTGCGGACCAAGCCGACCGCCAGCTCCAGCGCGTGCAGCGCACAGCGCGCGCCATCCGCGTCGGGCGCGCCGGGGACGATCGCCCCGGCATCGCCCACGGTCAGCACCGGCAGCGCGGTGGCGAACGCACCGGCCGCCGCGCTCATGTCCGCGATACGCGCGATCGGTCCCTGCCAGACCCGTTCGATCGCGCGGGCATCGCCGATCGCGACGAACGGCGGCAGGCGATGCGTGACGCGCGCATCCCAGGCCTTGGCGATGATCTCGGGCCCGATCCCCGCAGGGTCGCCCATCGATACCGCCAGCGGCTGTGCGCGCGTCATGATCGGATCACCGATATTCGACGACGGCGTCGCGCCGCAGATCGCGCAGCTTCTGCTGGGCGCGCAGGTTGACGCGCTGCTGTTCGAGCTGACCCTGGATCTGCTCCGAATTTGGCAGCGAGCCGCCAGCGGCTTCGTCGCGACCGCATAGCACCAGCGCACGGACGCCCTGCTCGGCGGAGCCGAACGGCGGGCTGGATTCGCCGACCTGGAGCTTCAGCATGACTTCCTGGAGCTGCGGCGGCAGATCGCGGATCCGGACCGTGTCGTTGTCGACCACGTCCGCGCCGATCCCGGCCGCGACCTTCTCGACGGTGCCGCAGCCGCGCAGCTCCTGCGTGGCCTTGGCGAACGCCTGAGCGCGCGCCGAGGCCTGCGCCTGGTTGGTGTTCGGCGGGAAGCGGAGCGTGAGCTGCTTGAGGCTGAGCTTGGCGTCGCGCGGATCCGCGGTGAGCACCTGGCGCTTGTCGGTCAGATACAGGATCGAATAGCCACCCGCGACTTCGATCGGGCCGGCGACCTGGCCGACCTGCATTGTCGTCGCAGCCTCGGACAGCGGGCCCGGCAGCGTGGCGGCGCGGATCCAGCCGAGATCGCCGCCGACGGCGCGCGTCGACGCTTCGGAGAACTGGCGCGCATAATATTCGAACGGTTGCGCGCCCTTCTGGATCTCTTGCAGGATCTGCTTGGCGTTGGTATAGACCTGCTGGCTGTTCGCCGGCGTCGCCGCGAGGTAGATTTCCTTGAGGTTGAACTCGTCGGTGCCCTTGGCCGCCTGGAGACGGTCGATGATCGACTTGACCTCCTCGTCGCCGACATTGACGAACGGCTCGACGCGACGACGCAGATAGCGCTGCCAGGCGAGTTCGCCCTCGATCTGGCGCTTGAGCGACCGCTCGGACGAGCCCGACTCGCGCAGATAGGTGCGCATCGCGACGGGCGTGCGGTTGAAGCGCTTCGACACGGCGTCATAGCTCTGCGTGAGCTCGGCGGGCGTGATCGTGATGTCGGCGGTCTTGGCCTCCTGGATCTGGAGAGTCTCGTCGATCAGCTGGCGCAGTACCTGCAGCTTGAGCCGCTCGCGGTCCTCCGCCGACAGCTTGGCCTCGTTCGCCATCGCCACCAGCGCCACGCGCTGGTCGACGTCGGTGCCCGTGATCACCGTATCGTTGACGATCGCGGTCGGCTTGCGGACGTTGGGGTCGAGCTTGCCGAAGATCTGGAGATTGGTCGGGATATCGAGACCGGTATTGTCGGGCAGGCTCTGATCCTGGACCGTCTGCCCGCTTCCGGCCTGACCGCCTTGCGGGGCTGGGCTCTGCGGCGGGGGGGCGGACTGGGCGATTGCACTTGCCGTCAGCGCGGCCAGAACAACCGCCCCGATCACACGGCCGCCACGCGCCGCCAGTCGAACATCATGCTTCAAGTGTCGGTATCCCATCATCACACGCCAGATCCGTGCGATCGTTGCTGCGACCGCACATATCCTGCGTGGGTTGCCCCAGAGTAGCTGAACGCGGGCTTAGCGGCCGAGATTGGTGAAGGCCAGCGTCAACAGGAAGCTGTTGCCCTTCCGCGCGTCGCCGGTGTCGTTGTAGGTGCGCCGCCACGTTCCGCCGAGCCGCAGGCAATCATCCTCATACTGGATGCCCAGCCGGTGGCGGATCGGCGTGAAGCCGTCGCTGCGCGAGAGCGGATCCTCGGCCGTATTGGTCAGATCGACCACGCCCGAGCCGAATGCCGACCAGAACCGCGCAAACTGTACGCGGCCGGCAAGGCGGACCTCCTCGCGATCGCGAAGATCCTCGATCGACGCGTCGATGTTGCGGTTGAGCTTGAGGTAGCCGACCAGCACATAGGTCGCGCGCGAGCCGATCGTCGCGTCGAGTTCGTTGCGGCGGATCGCAAAGCCGTCCTTGTCGAGCCGGTACCGGTGAACGATCGAGACGAAGTCGCGGAAGCGCAGTTCGCTGCGCCCGACGATGTCGGAGAACCGGTCGCTGAGGCCGGTGCCGTCGGGCAGGATCGTCGGCCGCTTGTCGACGCGGTAGCTCTGGCCGACATTGGTCGTGAAGGCGATGCCCGGCAGGTCGAGCGCCCATTCTCCGCCATAGGTGACGCGCGACGAATCCTCGAACCGGTCATAGCCGGCGAACCGGTTCAGTGAGAACAGGTTGGTGTCGTCGAGATCGACCGCGCGCGAATCCTCGTTGGGTAGCGAGAGGTTGGCGACCTTCGGCGCGGCGACGAACTGGACGCGCGGCGTGAAGCGCTGCGTGCCGCCGAGGAACGTGCCGATGAACGGCCATTTCACGTCGACCGCGGCTGCACCGATGACGCGCTGGTGGAAGCCCTCGAGTCCGCGATAGCTGATGTTGGTCGTCGCGAGTGTATCGTTGGTGTTGTACAGGTCGCCACGCGCAAACGCGGTGAATGTGACTTCCTGGCCCCAGTTGGTGAAGCGGCGCAGGTCCCATTGCAGGCTGGCGAACGCGCGCTGCGTATCCTGCCCGTCGGTCCGGGTGAGTGCGAGCGTGTTGAGCTGGAGCTGGAACCGGCCGCCGACAAGGCCGTCGTCGAACCGCTTGCGATAGTCGATTTCGGGCAGCGCGATCGGCTGCTGGCCCTGGCTGTCGTTGACGCGCAACGTCTGCGCATACCAGCCGCTGATCGAAAGATAGCTGGTGTTGTCGATCCGCTCGAGGCTGGCGGTGGTGCGCAGCCGGTCGTCGCGCGAGATGTCGTAGCGGCGGAGGAAGGTGCGGTCGGTCGTCAGGCGGAGCGAACCGCTCGCGCTCCAGTTGGGCGACAACTGGTAGCGCGCCATCCCGTCGATATAACCGCGGAATGCCATGCTGGTATCGGTCGAGACCGCGGTGGTCAGGTCGTCGCTGCGGCGGCTTTCGGTGGCATAGGCACGGACGCTGAACGCGCCCTTCGAGTTCAGCGCGGAATAATCCACCTGCGCCATCGGCAGCACGCTGCTGTAGATGTGCGGGGTGATGACCAGCCCCTGGTTGGGAGCAAGCTTCCAGTAATAGGGGACGCTGACTTCGAGGCCGTTGACCCGGCTATAGCCACCGTTCGGCGAGAGCAGGCCGCTGTCGCTGCCGCCGCCGACGGGATTGGAGAATTTGGGCAGCGGGAGGCTTGGCAGCCCGAACAGATGCAGCCGCGCGCCCGAATAATAGATGCGCTTGCGTTCGGGGCGGTAGGTGACGCGGACCGCGGTGATCTTCCACGTCGGCTCCTTGGGGCAGCCCGCCGAATTCGTGACGCCGCAAGGCGTGTAGGCCGCGCTCTTGAGGTTCACCGTGCCGTCGGCCTCACGCGTGCCCTGCTTGGCCGCCAGCCGGCCGCCCTGCTCGAGCACGACAAGCATGTTGTCGACCACGCCGTCCTTGAGCGAATCGGTCAGGTTGATCTCGTCGCCATAGGCGATGTCGCCCTGCGGGTTCGTGACCGCGATGTTGCCGGTCGCGAGCACCTTGCCGGTCTTGCGGTTCCACACGACCTTGTCGGCGCGCAGGCGATCGCCCTCGCGGAACATCCGGACTTCGCCGGTGGCGGTCACAACCTCGGTATTGGTGTCGTATTCGAGGCCGTTGGCGCTGAACTGCACCTGATCCTCGGCAGGAGCCGCGGTCGGCGCGTTGGCGACGGGCGCGTCGGGCACCGGTGGCGCGACCGGACGGTTCTGGAAATCCTGGGACTGAGCCGGGGTCGCAGCCAGTCCGGTCGCCAGCGCGAGCGAAAAGGCGCAACCCGTCAAAAGGTCGATACGCAACACGATCCGAACCAACCCCTTTGGCATCGAGCGGCCGTTTGCCGCCATATGGGCCGCCTATCGCATCACCGGGGCTTCGCTGCAATCACCGTGCGTTGACCGACCGTGTACCGGCGCCACCTTGCTTTGCGGGCCCTGCGTCATCAACTTAAGGGCTGTATCCGTTCAAACGCTTCCCGAGGGTTCTTCATGCAGATCGTCTTCGCCTCCACCGTCCCCGCCAATGCACCGATCCTCGCCATACCGGTCGCGAAGGACGGCGTGTCGCAGGTGACGTGGAGCGCGATCGGTGGCGACGTCGAGGCGATCGCGACGAGGGCGGCCGGTGCGGCGCGCTTCGCAGGCGAAGCGGGCTCGGTCGTCGAGCTGTTCGTTCCCGTCGAGGGCGCGGTTCGGCAGGTGCTGCTCGTCGGCGTCGGTGGGGGGGAGAATGCCGACTGGGAGAAGGCCGGGGGTGCGGTCACCGCACGCCTGCTGACTTCGGGCGCGACCGCCGTCACGGTGGACCTGTATGTCGGCGCTACGCCGACCGCCGAAGTCGCCGCGCGCCTCGCAGCCGCGGCCGCGCAGCGCGCATGGCGGTATGATACGTACCGCACAAAGCTCGCTGGCAAGTCGAAGCCGACGCTGACCGAGATCACCATCGCGGGCGCACCCGAGGGCACCGATGCCGTCTGGGCCGAGCAGGCCGCGGTTACCGGTGGGCTCGACCTGACGCGTTGGCTCGTCACGTCGCCGCCGAACGTCGTTTATCCCGAGAGCTTCGTGGAGAAGGTGACGAAGGAGGTCGAGGGCCTAGGGCTCGAGATCACCGTGCTCGACGAAGCGCAGATGACCGAACTCGGCATGGGCTCGCTGCTCGGCGTCAGCCAGGGTTCGCGGCGTGAGGCGCGCATTCTCGCGCTCAAGTGGAACGGGGCAGGGGCCGATGCGCCGACGCTGGCGTTCGTCGGCAAGGGGGTGACGTTCGATTCGGGCGGCATCTCGATCAAGCCCGGCGCGGGCATGGAAGACATGAAGTGGGACATGGGCGGCGCCGGTGCGGTCGCTGGCGCGATGAAGGCGATTGCGTCGCGCAAGGCCAAGGCGAACGTCGTCGGCGTGATGGGGCTGGTCGAGAACATGCCCGACGGTGCCGCGCTTCGTCCGAGCGACGTCATCACGTCGATGTCGGGGCAGACGATCGAGGTGCTCAACACCGACGCCGAGGGGCGGCTCGTGCTGTGCGACTGCGTCACCTGGGTGCAGCAGGCGCACAAGCCGACGACGATCGTCGATCTCGCGACGCTGACCGGCGCGATGATCGTTGCGCTTGGCACCGAGAACGGCGGCATCTTTGCCAATGACGATGCGCTCGCCGACCAGTTGATCGCGGCGGGCAGGGCCACGGGCGACACGCTGTGGCGTTTCCCGCTGTCGCCAGCCTATGACAAGCTGATCGACTCGCCGATCGCCGACATGAAGAATGTCGGGCCGCGTGGCGCGGGATCGATTACCGCGGCCCAGTTCATCAAGCGCTTCGTCGACGAGGGCGTGAAGTGGGCGCATCTCGACATCGCCGGGATGGTCTGGTCCGACAAGCCGGGTACGAACCACGACAAGGGTGCGACCGGTTACGGCGTGCGTTTGCTCGACCAGTTCGTCGCGGATAATTTCGAGGGCTGAGGCTAGGACGGGGGACTAGGAGGGGCACTCTCACCCCCTCCCGTCATCCTGACGAAAGTCAGGATCCAGAGCCACGGGGCGCATCGTTTGCTACTCTGGATCCTGACTTTCGTCAGGATGACGGAGAACGGCAGGATCAGTCGAAACTATGCAGGTCGATTTCTACCACCTCACCAGCCCGCTCGACCGAGTCCTCCCGCGGATCGCCGAGCGAGTCGTCACGACCGGTGGTCGGCTGCTGATCGTCGCCGAGCCCGAAGTCCAGCGCACCACGCTCGATCGGCTGCTCTGGTCCTACGCGCCCGAAAGCTTCCTGCCCCATGCGCAGGCCGGCGCGGGCGACGACTCCGTCCAGCCGATCCTCATCGCCGCCGACATCACGCCTGCCAACGCAGCGCGCAACGTCGCGATCGTCGACGGACAATGGCGCGACTATGCGCTAACCTTCGACCGCGCATTCCACTTCTTCGACGACGAGGCGATCCGCGAGGCCCGCCTCGCCTGGAAAGCGCTCGCCGACCGCGACGGCGTCGAGCGCCGCTACTGGAAGCAGACCGAGTCCGGGAAGTGGGAACAGGCCGCATAGGTTGCTTTAGGACCGATCCGCGCCTAAGCGCCGCGCATCCTATTACCGTCAACACAGGAGCCCGTGACCATCATGGCCGCGAACCGTACCTTTTCGATCATCAAGCCCGACGCAACCCGCCGCAACCTGACCGGTGCGGTCACCAAGATGCTCGAGGAAGCCGGCCTGCGCGTCGTCGCTTCGAAGCGCATCCAGATGACCCGCGAGCAGGCCGAGGGCTTCTACGCGGTCCACAAGGAGCGTCCGTTCTTCGGCGAGCTCGTCTCCTTCATGATCTCGGGGCCGGTCGTGGTCCAGGTTCTCGAAGGCGAGAACGCGATGCAGCGTAACCGCGACATCATGGGCGCCACCAACCCCGCCAACGCGGACGCCGGCACGATCCGCAAGGAACTGGCCGAGTCGATCGAAGCCAACTCGGTCCACGGGTCGGATTCGGACGAGAATGCCGAAATCGAGATCGCGTACTTCTTCAAGCCCGAAGAGATCGTCGGCTGATGACCTGGCGGATGCGGCGGGCGGGGCCGGGCGATGCGCCCGCGCTGTCGCTCGTCGCATCCGCCGCGTTTCTCGATACCTATGCGACCGTGCTGACCGGGGCCGACATCGTCGCCCACTGCACGACGAAGAACAGCATCGCCACGTTCGCAGCGTGGCTCGATGATCCCGCTACGATCGTGACGATCGCGGAGTATGAGCCCGGCCATGCGCCGATCGGCTACACAGTGCTCACCGCGCCGGACTTTCCGATTTCCATCGGCCCAGGCGATATCGAACTCCGCCGCATCTACCTGATGTCGCAGTCGCAGGGCACGGGGCTTGGCGCCGCGCTGATGACGCGGGCGCTGGAGGATGCCGCCGCCGCTGGCCGCAACCGCGTCCTGCTCGGCGTGTGGGAGGGCAACCTGCGCGCTCGTGCTTTTTACGAGCGTTATGGCTTCGCGGTAATCGGCGCTCGGCAGTTCATGGTCGGCGCCACGCTACACGAAGACCCGGTCTACGCCCGCTCGGTCTGAATAAGGCCAGGACCTATCCAATGGCACCACCCCGGCGAAGGCCGGGGTCCAGTTGGCATGGCCATCGTAACATCCCGCTGCGTTTCGTTAGCGTCGCTTCCCAATTGGGCCCGGCCTCCGCCGGGGTGGTACCACGGGGGAGAGGCGGCGGCTTAGGCCGCGGGCTTCTCCCGCGCCCAGATTGCGTCGAGTTTAGCCTGGTCGCCCCCACGCTGGCGAACGCGCAAGCCTTCGAGCTTCAGCGCGCGGCCGCGGAGCATCCGGCCCTCTGTCTTCCAGATCACGTCGTAAATCCCGCTCGCCGACCGAGTCGTGTCACCATCGAAATAGTGCACGCTGACGAGCACGGGCAGACGCCCCGCACGATCGTCCGAACCGCCATCCGTCACTTTCAGCAACGGTGTCGAGACCCACGACGCGTCGATGACCGGTTCCGCCGGCGGCCGCTGCGGCGAAACGCCGAGCGCGCGTGGGAAGGTGATCGTCACATCCTGAAGATCGTGCCGCGCATCCTTCAGCAACAACGTGTCGCCGCCATCCTGTACAATCGCCGACAGGTCGATCCGCGAGCGTTCGCGCGCCGCGGTCGACTGCGCGGCGATCTTGTCGGCCTCGTCGGCGCGGTGTTCGGACCAGTTCGTCCACAGCGTCAGCGCAGCGATCAGAACGCCCGCCACTGCGACGACCTCGGCCAGCGTCACCCAGCGGCGGCGCGTCGCGGCGGCCTCGCGGCGTTCGGTCGGAGTCTCACTGCTCATCGTCCGCCGGCTTCCAGCAGGCGGGCAGGGGCGGCGAGCTCCCAGCTGCGGGCGATCCGGTCCTCGACCAGCGCCCAGTCGGGATCGCCGGTGAGCGTCATGCCGACCCAGCCGGACGCGCCGAGATAGGCGGGGCGCGAATAGACGGCGGGGTTCGCCTCGATCAGCATCGCCTGTTCGTCGCTGCCACCGGTCTTCACGCACACCATAGTCAGCCCGTCGCCGTGATGATCGTCGCGAAACTGCGCGAACTGCTTGCCCGCGACGAAGAAGGTCGGCTGGCCGTGCGAGACGGTTTCCTCGGTCTCGGGCAGCGCGAGCGCGGCCGCGCGGACGCGGTCGAGGGGGGACATATCGGTCATCGCGTCACGAACTCCGCCAACGTCTTCGGGTACAACGCATGTTCGGCCGCCAGCACGCGCTCCGCAAGCGTATCCGCATTGTCGCCGGCAAGGATCGGGACCTCCGTCTGGCCCAGCACGACGCCGCCGTCGAGTTCCTCGGTCACGACATGAACCGAGCAACCGCCTACCGCATCGCCCGCCGCGATCGCCCGCGCGTGCGTATCGAGCCCCTTGTACTTGGGCAGCAGCGAGGGATGGATGTTGACGATCTCGTCCCGCCACGCCGCGACGAAACCGTCGGACAGCAACCGCATATAGCCCGCCAGCGCGACTACCTCGACGCCCGCCTCGCGGAGCGCCGCATCGATCGCCGCCTCATAAGCAGGTTTGCCGAGCCCCCTGGGCGACAGCGCAAACGTCGCAAGATCCTGCGACCGTGCCCAGGCAAGCCCCGCCGCGTCGGGCTTGTCCGAGGCGACCAGCGCGATCGCATAGGGGCAATCGGCCGCGCGCGAGGCTTCGACGAGCGCGATCATGTTCGATCCGCGCCCGGAGATGAGCACGCCGACGCGCGTCTTGTCAGCCATGCGTCGCGGTCCAGTCGGTGCGCGCGCTCCACGTGCCAGCCGAGCCGCGCACGGTGCAGCCATGCGCGCCGGTCTCGATCGAGCCGATCGTGAACACCGTCTCGTTCGCGGCTTCGAGCGCGGCGGTCACCGCCTCGGCCTCGTCGGCGCTGACGATCACGACCATGCCGATCCCGCAGTTGAACGTGCGCGCCATCTCCTCCGGCTCGATCGCGCCCTGCGCCTGCAGGAACGCCATCAGCCGCGACTGCTCCCATGCATCAGCATCGACCACCGCATGCACGCCCTCGGGAAGCACGCGCGGGATGTTCTCGAGCAGGCCGCCACCCGTGATATGCGCCAGCCCCTTGATTCGCCGATCGCGCAGCAGCGGCAGCAGGCTCGCTACATAGATGCGAGTCGGCGCCATCAGATGATCGATCAGCAACCGGTCCTGATCGAACAACGCCGGACGATCGAGCTTCCACCCGCGATCCGCAGCCAGTCGGCGAACCAGCGAGAAGCCGTTCGAATGCACCCCCGACGAGGCGAGCCCGAGCATGACGTCGCCCGCCGCGATTTCGCGTCCGGTCAGCACGTTCGTCCGCTCGACCGCGCCGACGCAGAAGCCCGCAAGATCGTAATCGCCGTCCGCATACATGCCCGGCATCTCCGCGGTCTCGCCGCCGATCAGCGCGCAGCCGGCGGTCTTGCAGCCTTCCGCGATCGAGGCGACGACCCGCTCGGCGACCGCCGCATCGAGCTTGCCGCTTGCATAATAATCGAGGAAAAACAGCGGCTCGGCGCCCTGCACGATCAGGTCGTTGACGCACATCGCGACCAGGTCGACGCCGACGCCTTCATGCCGGTCCCATTCGATCGCCAGCTTCAGCTTGGTGCCGACACCGTCGTTCGCCGCCACCAGCAGAGGGTCCACGAACCCGGCCGCCTTGAGGTCGAACATGCCGCCGAACCCGCCGAGATCGGCGTCCGCCCCCGGCCGCCGCGTCGATCGCGCGAGCGGCGCGATCGCGCGTACCAGCGCGTTGCCCGCGGCGATCGAAACGCCTGCCTGGGCGTAGGTGTAAGGGCCCGAAGCGGGGGTGGCGGAGTCTGGCGTATCGGTCATGATCGGTGCTGCTAGCCACATCGCGCTTGGATTTCCACGTCTGCTTCGCCAAAAGGCCCGCGTGATCCGTATTCGTGCCCTTCCCACAGCGCTCGCTGGCGCCGCCCTCCTGTTGAGCGGTGGAGCCGTGCTTGCGCAGATCGAGGGCGGCAGCCGAGGCGCCGCGCCGGTCGACAGCGGCAGCGCCTATGAGGTGAGCGGCGTCACGGTCGACGTCGCGGGCAAGACCGCCGATGCCGCGCGTTATGCCGGATGGCGGCTCGCCCAGCGCAAGGCATGGGTGCAATTGTCGAACCGTTTGGGCGGCGGTGGTGGCCTCGTCTCCGATGGCACGCTCGATTCGCTCGTCTCCGGGATCGTCGTCGAGAACGAACAGATCGGCCCGGACCGCTATATCGCCAAGCTCGGCGTGCTGTTCGACCGCACCCGCGCCGGATCGGTCCTCGGCATCTCGACCTACGCCGATCGTTCGCAGCCGATGCTGGTCATCCCGATCCAGTGGTCGGGCGGCGTCGGGCAGGCGTTCGAGCAGAGCACGCCGTGGCAGCAGGCGTGGGCGCGCTATCGCACCGGCAACAGCAGCATCGATTACGTCCGCCCGTCGGGCTCCGGTCCCGACGCGCTCCTGCTCAACGTCGGCCAGACACAGCGCCCCGGGCGCGGCTGGTGGCGGACGATCCTCGACCAATATGGCGCGAGCGACGTGCTGATGCCCGTCGTGAAGCTCTATCGCCAGTGGCCCGGCGGTCCGGTGATCGGCGTGTTCGAAGCGCGCCACGGCCCCGACAACGACCTGATCGGCAGCTTTACGCTGCGCGTCGGCACGTCGGATGGCATCGCGCAACTGCTCGATACCGGCGTGAAGCGGATCGACGACTTGTACCAGCAGGCGCGACGCAACGGGTCGCTGCGTGTCGACTACAGCCTGTCGCCACCACCGGCCCCCGAGGCCGCGGTGATCGACGATCTGCCCACCGACGAGACCGCAGACGCCAATACCGCGGTGCTGACCGGCGGTGAGGGGATTTCGGTCATCGTCCAGTTCGACACGCCGGCCGCGACCGCGGTGTCCTCGACCGAGGCAGCCCTCCGCGCGATTCCCGGCGTCCGCTCGGCCGCGACGACCAGCCTCGCGCTCGGTGGCGTCTCGTTGATGCGCGTCGCCTATGACGGCGATCCGGCCGCGCTGAAGAGCGCGCTCGAAGCGCGCGGCTATCAGGTCTTCGGCTCCGGCCAGACGATCCGGATTCGCCGGGTTTCCCAACTTCTTCCGCCGGATCTTCCCGCGGATACCGTGACGACAGGGTGAGCGCGACCAAGATGACTCAAATCGCGCTGCCACTCGGTTGGCCGGCGGACCCTCGCGACGACGCCTTCCTGGTTACCCCCTCCAACTCGCGCGCCGTCCACACGCTGGAGCATACCGCGACATGGCCCGTCATGACCGCCATCCTCACCGGCCCGCGCAAATCGGGCCGCAGCCTGCTCGCGCGTATCTTCGCGGCGAAGAGTGGCGGCACGATCATCGACGATGCCGAGCGCGTGCCCGAGACGCAGCTGTTCCACGCTTGGAACCGCGCGCAGGAGGAGCATAAGCCGCTGCTGATCGTCGCCGATGCGGCGCCGCCCGAATGGAAGGTGAAGCTTCCCGATCTCCGCTCGCGTCTTGCCGCCAGCCCGATCGCGGCAATCGGCGCGCCCGACGACGAACTCATGCGGCTGCTGCTCGCGCATCTGTTCGAGCGACGGAGCCTCGATGCGCGGCCCGATCTGGTCGACTGGCTCGCCACCCGAATTGAGCGTAGTCATATTACCGTAACGCGAACCGTCGATGCGCTCGATCAGGAGGCGATGGAACGTCGCAAGCGGTTGTCCATTCCTCTTGCACGAACGACACTTACCGAGGCCGGGCTGATCCTGCGGCCACAGCTTGCCCTGGATCTGCCGCTCTTTACGTCACCATAAGACCCCAAGAGGACCGATGAACCGTCCAGCGCATATCGTCCGCCAAGCGGAAGACGACGACGATCCCATCGGCGCAGAGCCGAACGACCGGTTCTTCAACCGCGAGCTTTCCTGGCTGGCGTTCAACCGCCGCGTGCTGGAAGAGGCGTGCAATCCGGCACACCCGCTGCTCGAGCGGCTCCGCTTCCTGTCGATCTCGGGCTCGAACCTCGACGAGTTCTTCATGGTTCGCGTCGCGGGTTTGAAGGGCCAGCAGACGCAGGACGTCGATCGCCGATCTGCGGACGGCCTCACCGCAGGCCAGCAGCTGACCGCGATCGTCCGCGAGGCCGATGCATTGATGGCGAGCCAGCAGGCGGTGTGGGGCGACCTGCGCGTGCTGCTCGACGAGGCGGGACTGTTCGTCCTGCGCCGCGAGGCGATCGAGGGCGAAGCCGACGAGTGGCTCGAAACGCACTTCCGCGATCAGATCTTCCCGATCCTGACCCCGCAGGCGCTCGATCCCGCGCATCCGTTCCCGTTCATCCCGAACCGCGGGCTTTCGGTCATCTTCGACCTCGTCCGGATCTCGGATAACGAGCCGGTGCGCGAACTGGTGATGCTGCCGCACACGATGACGCGCTTCGTCCGCCTCCCCGGCGAACCCGCGCGCTACATCGCGATCGAGACGTTGCTCAAGCGCTTCGCCCCCGTCCTGTTCCCCGGATACGACGTGCTTGCCGCGGCGAGCTTTCGCGTGCTGCGCGACAGCGACATGGAGATCGAGGAGGAAGCAGAGGACCTCGTCCGCTACTTCGCCAACGCGATCAAGCGCCGCCGCCGCGGCCGCGTGATCCGGCTGGAACTCGAGACGGGTATTCCCGACGTGCTCGCCGCTGTGCTGAAGGACGAACTCGGCGGCGCGGACGCGATCATCACCGAGAGCGGCAACCTGCTCGGCATCGTCGATCTCGATGGTCTGGTCGACGAGGACCGGCCCGATCTCAAATTCCCGCCGTTTACGCCGCGCTTCCCCGAGCGGATCCGCGAATTCGGTGGCGATTGCTTTGCGGCGATCAAGGCCAAGGACATCGTCGTCCACCATCCGTACGAGACGTTCGAGGTAGTGCTCGCCTTCCTCAAACAGGCGGCGAACGACCCCGATGTCGTCGCGATCAAGCAGACGCTCTACCGCGCCGGCAAGCAGCCCGCGGTCATCAACGCACTGATCACCGCGGCCGAAGCCGGCAAGTCGGTGACCGCGGTCGTCGAGCTCAAGGCGCGCTTCGACGAGGAGCAGAACATGGTCTGGGCCTCCGCGCTGGAGCGTGCGGGCGTGCAGGTGGTGTACGGCTTCATCGACTGGAAGACACACGCCAAGGTGTCGCTGGTCGTCCGCCGCGAGGGCTCCGCATTCCGCACCTACTGCCATTTCGGCACGGGCAATTATCATCCGGTCACTGCCAAGATCTACACCGACCTCAGCTTCTTCACCGCCGACGCGGGGGTGGGGCGCGATGCGGCGCAGATGTTCAACTATATCACGGGGTATGTCGAACCGACCGACATGGCGCGCGTCAGCCTCTCGCCGCGCGACCTTCGCCAGAACCTGATGAACATGATCGACGTCGAGATCGCCAATGCGCGCGCGGGGAAACCTGCGGGCGTGTGGGCGAAGATGAACTCGCTGGTCGACCCCGCGGTGATCGAAAAGCTGTACGAGGCGAGCGGGGCGGGAGTCGAGATCGACCTCATCATCCGCGGTATCTGCTGCCTGCGCCCCGGCGTGCCCGGCTTGTCCGAGACGATCCGCGTCAAGTCGGTGATCGGCCGCTTTCTCGAGCACAGCCGGATCTGGGCATTCGGCAACGGCAAGGCGCTGCCCAACGACGGCGCCAAGCTGTTCATCTCGTCCGCCGACTGGATGCCGCGCAACTTCGATCGTCGCGTTGAATATATGCTGCCAATCCTCAACCCGACCGTCCACGACCAGATCCTCGACCAGGTGATGGTCGCGAACCTGATCGACAACGAGCAGAGCTGGGAACTGCAACCCGATGGCGAGTATAATCGCGTCGATCCCGGCAACCGCCCCTTCAACCTGCATCGGTATTTCATGACCAATCCGTCGCTGTCCGGCCGTGGTGCCTCGCTTGCGACCAGCAATGCCGTGCCGACCCTGTCGCTCCGTCGAAAACGATGAGCGTCGCACATCGCCTGTTCGGCAACGCGCCGCCCAAGGCCGAAACCGATGATCACCCGCGTACGGGGATCATCGACATCGGATCGAACTCGATCCGCCTGGTGGTGTATCAGGGGCCACCGCGGCTGCCCGCGATCCGGTTTAATGAGAAGGTACTGGCCGGGCTAGGTCGGGGGCTAGCTGCGACCGGATCGATCGAGAAGTCCGCGCTGAAGACCGCGCGGACTGCGCTGGCGCGGTTTGCGGCGGTGGCGCGCGAGATGGAATGCTCGACGCTCCGCACGGTCGCAACGGCGGCGGTACGCGATGCGAAGAACGGCGGCGAACTCATTGCAACCGCTGAACATCTTGGCCTCAAGGTCGAGACGTTGTCGGGCGAGCAGGAGGCCAGTGCGGCGGGCTATGGCGTGCTCTCCGCGATCCCCGATGCGGATGGTATCGTCGGCGATCTCGGCGGCGGCAGTCTCGAACTTGTCCGCGTCCGGCAGGGGAAGATCGAGGATCGCGTCTCGTTTCCGCTCGGCGTGCTGCGCATAGGTCCGATCCGCGCCAAACGCGGCAAGGTCCTTGAACGGCTCGTCGCCCGCCTCATTCGCGAGGCGGGCTGGACTGCGCGCGGGCAGGGGCTTCCGCTATATCTCGTCGGCGGATCGTGGCGTGCGCTGGCGCGTCTCGACATGGAGCTGTCGGACTATCCGCTGCCGATCATCCATCAATATTCAATGACTGCTGCGACGATCACGCGTCTCAGTCGCACGATCCCGCAGCTCTCCAAGCCGCGGCTGAAGGCCATTCCGGGGTTGTCGTCGGGCCGTTCGGCAACGCTTGCCGACGCCGCGGCCCTGCTGGGCGTGCTGATGCGGCAACTCGGCAGCCGGACAACGGTCGTCTCCGCATACGGGCTGCGTGAAGGCCTGCTCTACGAAGACCTGAAGCGCGCGGACCGCACGCTCGATCCGCTGATCGTTGCAGCGCGCGAAGAGGGTCGGCTGCTTGGGCGTTTTCCCGAGCATGGCGATCTGCTCGATCGCTGGATCGCACCGCTGTTCGTCGGCGAACCGGCGGCGATGGCGCGGATACGGCACACCGCCTGCCTGCTCGCCGATGTCGGCTGGCGTGCCAATCCGGAGTTCCGCGCCGAACGCGGGGTCGAAGTCGCGCTCCACGGCAACTGGGTCGCGATCGATGCGCCCGGCCGGGGCATGCTGGCCCAGGCGCTCTACGCGAGCCTTGGCGGCGATCTTGCGGCAGCCGATCCGGTCGGCCGGCTTGCGTCACCCGCGGCGATAAAAAGCGCGACGGCGTGGGGACTTGCGATGCGCCTCGGCCAGCGGATGAGCGGTGGGCTCGCCGGTCCGCTCCAGCGGTCGCGGTTGACCGATGACGGCTTGACGCTGACGCTGACTCTGCGTCCCGAGGACAAGGGGCTATATGGCGAGGCGGTCGAACGGCGCCATAACGCGCTAGCCACCGCCCTGGGCCGCAAGGCGCTGCTGACGATCGCGTAACCGTATTGCCCTAGTAATCCTCCCCCGCCAGGGGGAGGTGGCAGGCGTCCACCTGACGGAGGGGGCGGGCAGGGAACGCCGGTTCCGTGTCCTCCCCCTCCGTCGCCTCCGGCGCCACCTCCCCCCGGCGGGGGAGGATGCAAAAGTGCCGCCTCAGGCGCAGGTAAAGCGTTCGATCCGTCCCTTGGCATCGACATAGACGTTCAGCCGGTCGACGCGGAAATCCTTCGTCGTCGCGGTGTTCGGCGCGATCCAGCGGAGCGTCCGTGCACCCGACCGCGTCTGCATCACGTCCGCCCGCGCATCGCTCGCGCGCTTGCCGACCAGATCGCCCAGCGAATCCGCATTGCACGCGGATTCGACGGGGGCCGCAGCGGGAGTCTCACCGCGCATCTCGACCGGCGTGCACGCCGCGGACGCCAGCAGGGCCGCAACCAGAACGATCTTCATGCGGCATCCTCCGTACGCGTCATCTTGAGCTTTCCGCCGATCACCGCAAACGCCAGCCGGCCTTCGACGAGATCGAGCGCGTCACGCCCGAACTGGTCGAATCGCCAGCCCTCGAGCATCGGCAACCCGACTCGCACGCCAGCGGCAAGCGCCTCCAGCTCATCGGTCCGCGCGAGCAATTTTGACGCGACATCAATATCTCGCGAGCGGATCTTCAGCAGTAGCTTAAGGAGATCCGCGACCAGCGAGCCCTCCTTGCCGAGCCCGGGCTTGCGATCGTCACGTGGCGGCAATTCGTCCTCGCCGAGCGGCTGCGCGCCCTCGATCGCCGCCATCAGCCGGCCGCCAATGTCGTTCCCCGCCCAGCTCGCCGACAAGCCGCGCACGCGGGCGAGATCGGCCTGCTTCTTGGGCGGATGGCCCGCCATGTCGCCGAGCGTCTCGTCCTTGACGATCCGGCCGCGCGGCAGGTCCTTCGCCTGTGCCTCGAGCTCGCGCCACCGGGCGAGTGCCTTGAGTCGTCCGAGCACCTCGGGCTTGCGTCCCGAGATCCGCACGCGTTTCCACGCCAGATCGGGATCGTTTGCGTAATTGGCGGTATCGCCAAGCCGCTCCATCTCCTGATCGAGCCACACGCCGCGCCCGGTCTTGCGCAGCCGCTCGAGCATCTTCGGGAAGATCTTCGACAGATGCGTCACGTCACCGATCGCATATTCGATCTGACGCGCATCGAGCGGGCGGCGCGCCCAGTCCGTGAAGCGCGCGCCCTTGTCGACCGCGATGCCGAGCCAGCTGTCGACGAGGTTCGAATAGCCGATCTGTTCGCCCTGGCCGAGCGCCATCGCCGCGACCTGCGTGTCGAACAGCGGGAAGGGCGTCTTGCCCGTGAGGTTGTAGACGATCTCGATATCCTGCCCGCCGGCATGGACGACCTTCAGCACGTCGTGATTCTCGACGAGCAGGTCGAGCAGCGGCTTGAGGTCGATGCCCGGAGCCATCGGGTCGATCGCCGCGGCTTCCTTGTCGTCGGCGATCTGGATCAGGCAGAGCTCCGGGTAATAGGTGCTTTCGCGCATGAATTCGGTGTCGACGCACACATAGTCGGCGTCGGCCATGCGCGCGCACAGATTGGCGAGCGTGGCACTGTCGGAGATAAGCGGGTGGATATGCATGGATCGTCCATAGCGAGGCTCCCCCATGTTGACAAAGGGGCGCCTTGACAAAGGCGGGTAGGGAAGGGAAGCGCGGGCTATCCAATTCCCGTCATCCCAGCGAAAGCTGGGATCTCCCGTCGCAGGGCGCACCCTTGCCGCACGAGATCCCGGCTTACGCTGGGACGACGTATGAGAGACGAGACACATGCACGCCTATCGCACCCATAACTGCGCCGCCCTCCGTCCCGAACAGGTCGGCGAGGAGGTCCGCGTGTCGGGCTGGGTCCACAAGAAGCGCGATCATGGCGACCTGGTCTTCATCGATCTGCGCGATCATTACGGCATCACGCAGATCGTCACCGACGTGTCCGGCCCCGTCTTCAAGGTCATCGAGGGCCTGAAGAGCGAGAGCGTCGTCACGATCACCGGTAAGGTGACCGCGCGCGCACCCGAGGCGGTGAACCCGAACCTGCCGACCGGCGGGATCGAGGTCCGCGCGACCGCCGCGACCGTCCAGTCGATGGCCGGCGAACTGCCGATGCCCGTCGCGGGCGAGGCGGAATATCCCGAGGATATCCGCCTGCGCTATCGCTATCTCGATCTGCGTCGCGAGCGTTTGCACGCGAACATCATGCTCCGCTCGAAGGTCATCACCTCGCTGCGCAACCGCATGAACGATCAGGGCTTCACCGAATTCCAGACGCCGATCCTGACCGCGTCGAGCCCCGAGGGCGCGCGCGACTATCTGGTGCCGAGCCGCGTCCATCCGGGCAAGTTCTACGCGCTGCCGCAGGCACCGCAGATGTTCAAGCAGCTGCTGATGGTCGCGGGCTTCGACCGCTATTTCCAGATCGCCCCGTGCTTCCGCGACGAGGACGCGCGCGCCGATCGTTCGCCGGGCGAGTTCTACCAGCTCGATTTCGAGATGAGCTTCGTCACGCAGGACGACGTGTTCAACGCGATCGAGCCCGTCCTCCACGGCGTATTCGAGGAGTTCGCCGACTGGCAGGGCAAGGGGCGCCAGGTGTCTGCGCTCCCGTTTAAGCGCATTCCCTACCGCGAATCGATGCTCAAATACGGCAGCGACAAGCCCGATCTGCGCAACCCGATCCTGATCCACGACGTCGGCCATCATTTCGTCGATTCGGGCTTCGGCCTGTTCGCCGGGATCGTCGCCGGCGGTGACGTGGTCCGCGCGATCCCCGCGCCGAACACCGCCGAGAAGAGCCGCAAGTTCTTCACCGACATGAACGACTGGGCCCGCGCCGAGGGGCATGCAGGCCTCGGCTACATCACCCAGAAGAACGGCGAGCTCGGCGGCCCGATCGCCAAGAACCACGGCGAGGAAGCGACCCGCAAGCTCATCGCCGAGATGGGGCTCGGCCCCAACGACGGCATCTTCTTCGCCGCCGGCAAGGAACTCGCCGCCGCCAAGCTCGCGGGTGCGGCACGTGCGCGGATCGGCGCCGACCTCGGCCTGATCGACGAGAACCGCTTCGAATTCTGCTGGATCGTCGACTTCCCGATGTTCGAATATGACGAGGACGCCAAGAAGGTCGACTTCAGCCACAACCCGTTCTCGATGCCGCAGGGCGAGATGGACGCGCTGGAGACCAAGGACCCGCTCGATATCCTGGCGTACCAGTACGACATCGTCTGCAACGGCGTCGAACTGTCGTCGGGCGCGATCCGGAACCACCGGCCTGAGATCATGTACAAGGCGTTCGAGATCGCCGGCTACACGCAGGCCGATGTCGACACGAACTTCGCCGGCATGATCAATGCGTTCAAGGTCGGCGCCCCCCCGCATGGCGGCTCGGCGCCGGGCATCGACCGGATGGTCATGCTGCTCGCGGGCGAGCCGAACATCCGCGAGGTCGTACTGTTCCCGATGAACCAGAAGGCCGAGGATCTGATGATGGGCGCGCCGAGCCCGGTCAGCGCCAAGCAGCTGAAGGAACTCAACATCCGCCTGACCGTCGATGGTCCCAAGGATGCGACCAAGACGGTCGCACCCAACGCAGGATAACCGAAGCGGGTGACGGAGCGTAGCGCATGACGATACATCTCGACGAGTACGAAGCCGGCGACTCGTATGACGGCAAGTACAAGCATGACCTTGCTGCGCTCCAGAAACGTCTCGAGCATATCCAGGTCGCGCATATCGTCGGCGGTACGCGGGCGATCGTGATGTTCGAGGGTTGGGACGCGGCGGGCAAGGGCGGTATCATCCAGCGCCTGTCCGCCGAATGGGACCCCCGCAACTACAAGGTGTGGCCAATCTCGGCGCCCACCGCGGACGAGAAGGCGCATCACTTTCTATGGCGCTTCTGGAACCGTCTGCCGGCGGACGGCCATATCGCGGTGTTCGATCGCAGCTGGTATGGTCGTGTGCTGGTGGAACGCGTCGAAGGGTTTGCGAGCGAAGCCGAATGGCGCCACGGCTATGACGAGATCAACGCGTTCGAAGCGCAACAGGTCGAGAGCGGTACGACGCTGATCAAGCTGTTCGTCCACACGACGCAGAAGGAACAGGACCGACGCCTGAAGGCGCGGCTCGACGACCCGTGGAAGCACTGGAAGACGGGGCTCGACGATTATCACAACCGGTCACGTCGGAAGGACTATCTGGAGGCGATGGCGGAAATGTTCGCGCGCACCGATACCGCCACCGCGCCTTGGACCGTGATCGACGGCAACGACAAGAAGGCGGCCCGGATCGCAGCGCTGACGCTGATCGCGGACCGCCTCGAAGCCGGCGTATCGATGGTGCCGCCACCGCTCGACCCGAAGGTCAAGCGTGTGGCGGAGAAGGCGTTAGGCCTTCGCTGACCCGTTACGCTTTCGCGGATTTGGCCTCTGCTGCTTCGGCCTGGATGAACTCGTCATCCGCGTTGAGCAGCAGCATCTGGCCCGAGTCGATGCCGAAATAGGCACCGCGGAGTGCCAGCGTACCGGCAGCCTCGGCCCTTCTGACGAACGGGAAGGTGCGCAGATTGGCGATCGAGGTGCGGACGGATTCGAGTTCCATCTCGCGACCGGCTTTGTCGCTGTCGCCATATTTGGCGATGACTTTCTCGCGCGCGCCGTCGAGCAGGCTCACCCAATCGGACACGAAGCCACCGGCACCATGGTCCGCGTCGGCAAAGGCCTGCGTCAGCGCGGCCTTGCAGCCACCGCACTTCTCATGGCCCATCACGACGATCTCTTCGACCTTCAGCTGCGTGACGGCGAACTCGATCGCCGCCGACACGCCGTGATGGCCGCCACCGGTCTCGTAGGGCGGCACCAGATTGGCGACGTTGCGGACGACGAACACTTCGCCGGGCAGCGTGTCGAAGATCTGCGCGGGTTCGACACGGCTGTCCGAGCAGGCGATGATCATCACCTTGGGGCTCTGGCCGTCCTGCAGCTCCTTCCAGCGCTCGCGCTGCTGCTCCCAGGGGCCGTCCTTGAAGCGGTGATAGCCTTCGATCATTTCCGGAAAGTGAGTGGGCACGGTTAGCCTTTCATGGACGGTTGCATTGCAACATGACAAACTTGTCATGTTGCAACTGGTTCCCGGGGAAGTTTTTATCCTCGGCGAACGGTGATTCCAAGCCGACGACGCGATCGGCTGCCATTGTCTCAAGGGCAGGGCGGGGCTATCTGGCGTCCATGAACGACATGACCCCGATGGCTGCGCCGGTTCGTGCGCGCAAGCCCGACTGGATCCGCGTCAAGGCGCCGACCTCCGCTGGCTTCGCAAAAACCCGCGAGCTGATGCGATCGAAAAGCCTCACGACCGTATGCGAAGAGGCGGCATGCCCCAACATCGGTGAATGCTGGTCGAAGAAGCACGCGACCGTCATGATCCTCGGTGACACCTGCACGCGGGCTTGTGCGTTCTGCAACGTGAAGACGGGCATGCCGCGTGCGGTCGACCGGATGGAGCCGCAGAACGTTGCCGATGCGGCCGCGCAGATGGGGCTCAACCATATCGTCATCACCTCGGTCGATCGCGATGACCTGCCCGATGGCGGTGCGTCGCAGTTCGTGAAGGTCATCCAGGCGATCCGCGCGTCGAACCCGACGACGACGATCGAGATCCTGACGCCGGACTTCCGCAACAAGGCGCAGGCCGCGATCGAGTCGATCGTCGAGGCGCGTCCCGACGTCTATAATCACAATCTTGAGACGGTGCCGCGGCTCTACCCGACGATCCGCCCGGGTGCGCGCTATTATGCGTCGTTGCGGCTGCTGGAGAGCGTGAAGCGCCATGATCCGTCGATCTTCACTAAGTCGGGCGTGATGCTCGGGCTCGGCGAGGAGCGTCTGGAGATCCATCAGGTGATGGACGACATGCGCTGCGCCGACATCGATTTCCTGACGATGGGGCAGTATCTCCAGCCGACACCGCGTCATGCGAAGGTCGCCGAGTTCGTGCCGCCCAAGGCGTTCGATGCCTATGCCTCGATCGCGCGCGCCAAGGGCTTCCTGCTGGTTGCCTCGTCGCCGCTGACCCGGTCGAGCTATCACGCGGGCGACGATTTCGAGCAGTTGCGTGCCAATCGCGATGCGAAGCTGGGCGTCGTGCGCATCTGATGCCCAAGCATTCGGAAACGCGTCATTTGCCGTATACGCCTGAGCAGATGTTCGACCTGGTGGCCGATGTCGGTCGCTACGCCGAGTTCCTGCCCTGGGTCAGCGCGATGCGGGTGCGCTCGAACAGCGAGACCGAGACGCTCGCGGACATGATCGTCGGGTTCAAGGGCCTACGCGAGACCTTCACGTCGCGTGTCGAGAAGGTCCGGCCGAGCGAACTCACCGTCGACTACGTCGATGGTCCACTCAAATATCTGCGCAACGAATGGCATTTCCGGCCCGAGCCGCAGGGCTGCGCGGTCGATTTCACCGTCGACTTCGCGTTCAAGAACCGGATGTTCGAGATGATCGCCGGGCAGGTGTTCGGCGCTGCGCTGCGCAAGATGATCGGCGCGTTCGAGACGCGCGCCGCCGAGCTTTACGGCGTCGAAGCGTCGGGCAGCAAGAGTTCGAGCGCGCACAGCGCGGCCTGAAGCCGGATACCGCCACGGCCGAGATCGCCGAAATCCTTGCGATCGGCGTGGACGTCGGACGGATCTCCGCCCTTTTCCGCGCGACCGAACACGACCGTCCCGACCGGTTTCTTGAGCGATCCACCACCGGGGCCGGCGACGCCGGTGATCGCGACGGCGATATCCGCGCCGGACTGTTTGAGCGCGGCCTGCGCCATGCTCCAGGCGACCGCGATCGAGACCGCACCGAACGTTTCCAGCACGTCGGAACTGATCTTGAGCATGCCCAGCTTGGCCGCGTTCGAATAGGTGACGAAGCCGACTTCGAACACGTCCGACGATCCGGGGATCTCGGTGAGCGCCGCGGCGACCAGCCCGCCGGTGCAGCTCTCGGCGACCGCGACTCGGCGCCCGATCGCACGGTTCTGGTCGATAACCTTGCGCGCGGCTTCGACCAGTTCGGCGGGAAGGATGGTATCCATCAGCGAGTCTCCACCGGGCACAGGGGCAGTGAGGCGACCGAAATAGCACCCCCGCGCGCCTTTTGCGATTTGAGGTAGCGTAGCGTCTCGACGACAATGCCGGCCGTGTTGCGCGGGGGCAGCGGTTCGAGCAGCGTCACGAGCCGGTCGATCGTCGCACAATCGCGCAGTGCGATCCGGCCGACGATCTGCGGCACGAGCAACGTCGTCAGCAGCGGGCGTGCGAAGTCCGAATCAAGCAGCGCATCGACCGCGGGGTCGCTGAGCTTGACGATCGCTGCGCGCGCCGCCGGCCATGCGCGCTCGGCTTCGGTCTCGTACCGCCCGATCAGCGCGCTCGACTGGCGCCGGATCAGACTGGCCGAGGGGAGCTGCGCTGCACAGACGCGCCCTGTCTCGCGAATGATGTCGGGCATCGCGACCAGCGTCAGCGATTCGGCCTCGGGCCCGGTTATGCAGCGCGGTTGCGCCATGGCTGGGCTGGCGAGGAGCGCGATCGCGACGAACGCGGCGGTGATCTTCATGCCGGAGCACCGGGAACGCGGACGGTGGCGACCGCCTGCGCGGCGATTCCCTCGCCGCGGCCGGTGAAGCCGAGCCGCTCGGTCGTGGTCGCCTTGACGCTGACGCGGTCGAGCGTGAGCCCGAGCAGGTCGGCGATCCGCGCGGTCATCGCCGCGCGGTGCGGGCCGATCTTGGGCGCCTCACACATGATCGTGAGGTCGACGAAATCGATCCGGCCGCGCTTGTCGGCGATCAGTTTGGCCGCGTGCTGGAGGAACTGGCCCGAGTCGGCGCCCTTCCACTGCGGATCGCTAGGCGGGAAATGGGTGCCGATATCGCCTGCCGCGATCGTGCCGAGCAGCGCGTCGGTCAGCGCGTGAAGCGCGACGTCGGCGTCGCTATGCCCCGACAGGCCCTTGTCATGCGGAATCAGGATGCCGCCGAGCCAGAGCTCTTCGCCGGTTTCGAGCCGGTGGACGTCGAAGCCCATCGCGGTGCGGGTCTCATACGAGGTATTGGCGGCGACACGCGCTTCGGCGGCCGCGAAATCTTCGGGGTGGGTGACTTTCTCGAGCATCGCCGAGCCCTGCACCAACGCGACGCCGACGCCAAGCCGTCGCACCATCTGCGCGTCGTCGGTCGCCTCTTCTTCCGCAGGCCAGACGGCATGGGCGGCGCGCAGGGCTTCGACCGCGAACGCCTGGGGAGTCTGCACGCGATTGAGATCCGCGCGCGGCACGATATCGCCGAGCAGGACGTTGCCGCGCGCGAGCGTGTCGGTCACCGGGAGAACGGGAATGGCCGCATCCCTGGTCTTCAGGGCGGCGACGAGCGAATCGATGACGGCGGCCGACAGGAAGGGGCGCGCCGCGTCGTGGATCAGCACGTGAGTCGCCTCGCCGACCGCTGCGACGCCGTTCGCGACCGACTCGCGGCGCGTCGCACCGCCGACGATGATCGTCGCATCGCAGCCGAGCGCTTCGATCGCCATTCTCTGCTGTCCGGCGGCCACCACGACGATCGTCTCGACGATCGCCGGGTGCGCGACGAACGCGTCATGGGAATAGGCGATCATCGGTCGTCCGCCGATGCGTGCATATTGCTTGGGAACCGCGCCCCCGGCGCGCACGCCGGTTCCGGCGGCGACGATGATCGCGACGATACGCTGTCCGTGTGCCATCCCCGCGACCTAGCGGTTCATCCCGACGCTCGCCAGTCTTGCGGCACACGGCAGGGTAGGGTAGGGGAATGCCTCTTTTTCAGGCACATTCATGCGTAACTTGACCCCCATCCAGATCGGTCCCGTCCGGATCGAAAGCCCCGTCGTGCTCGCGCCGATGACCGGTGTCACCGACATGCCGTTCCGCACGCTGGTGCGACGCTATGGCTCGGGCCTCAACGTCACCGAAATGGTCGCGAGCCAGGCGGCGATCCGCGAGACCCGGCAATCGCTGCAGAAGGCGGCGTGGGACCGGCTCGAGGAGCCGGTGTCGATGCAGCTGATTGGCTGCACGCCGTACGAGATGGGCGAGGCCGCCAAGCTCAGCCAGGATCGTGGCGCGGCGATCATCGACATCAACATGGGCTGTCCGGTGCGCAAGGTCGTCAACGGCGACGCGGGCTCGGCGCTGATGCGCGACACCAAGCTCGCCAGCGCGATCATCGAGGCGACCGTCAAGGCGGTCGACGTCCCCGTGACGCTGAAGATGCGGATGGGCTGGTGCCACGACAGCCTCAACGCGCCCGATCTCGCGCGGATCGCCGAGGACCTCGGCATCAAGCTGATCACCGTCCATGGCCGCACGCGCAACCAGATGTACAAGGGCAGCGCGGACTGGGGCTTCGTCCGCAAGGTCAAGGACGCGGTGAGCGTGCCGGTGATCGTGAACGGCGACATCTGCACGATCGAGGACGCCGAGGCGGCGATGGACCAGTCGGGCGCGGACGGGTTGATGATCGGTCGCGGCGCCTATGGCCGGCCCTGGGTGCTGGGGCAGGTGATGGAATGGTTCGCCACCGGGCGGCGGATCGAGGATCCGTCGATCACCGAGCAATATGACGCGATCGCCGGCCATTACGAGGCAATGCTCGAGCATTACGGGATCGAGACCGGGGTCAACATGGCGCGCAAGCATATCGGGTGGTACACCAAGGGGCTCCCCGGTTCGGCCGAGTTCCGCAACAAGGTGAACCAGATGCCCGATCCCAAGCAGGTCAAGGCGATGCTGGCCGAGTTCTACGCTCCATGGCGCGATCTTGCTGCCGCCTGACGCGCGTTCTCTTCTGCGGCCTGGCTTTGCGGAACTGTTCTCCGCGCTGCCGGTCGCCGTCGTCGTCGTCGATCCCGATCACCGCGTCGCGCACGCCAATGCGCTCGCCGAGCAGCTCTTGAACCTGTCCGAGCGGCTCATGATCGGCCAGCCGCTCGACGCGATCATCCCGTCGCCCGACGATCCGCGCAACCGCGACGGTCACGGCCTGGCGGTGTACGACACCGAGATGTCGACCGCGCGCGGCGTGAAGATTCGCGTCGACTTCGCCGAGACGCAGATCGCCGATTATCCGGGCTGGCGGGCGATCACGCTGCACGCCGCCGCAACCTCGCGTCGTCTCGGCCACTCCGCGGACCGCGCAGCCGGCGCGAGGGCGGCCGTCGGGGCCGCGGCCATGCTCGCGCACGAGATCAAGAACCCGCTGTCGGGCATACGGGGGGCGGCGCAGTTGCTCGGCGCCGGAGAACTCACGACGCTGATCGTGACCGAGGTCGACCGGATCGCCGCGCTGATCGACCGGATGCAGGATTTCAGCGATACCCGGCCGCTGCCGCTCGCCAGCGAGAACATCTACCCGCTGCTCGGCCATGCGCGCCGGCTTGCGCTTGCCGGGTTCGCGCGCGGCATCTCGATCGAGGAGCGCTTCGATCCGTCGCTGCCGCCCGCGCAGATCAACCGCGATGCGCTGCTGCAGATCGTGATAAACCTGCTCAAGAACGCGCGCGAAGCCGTTCGAAACGAACGCGAACCGCGCATCGTCCTGACCACCGCCTATCGCCACGGCATTACCGTCAGCGCAGGGCCCGGCAAGCCACGGCTACCGCTGCCGATCGAGATCTGCATCTTCGACAATGGCCCCGGTGCACCTGCCGACATTGCCGATCACCTGTTCGACCCGTTCGTATCGGGCCGTCGCGAAGGGCAGGGGCTTGGCCTCGCGCTCGTCGACAAGCTCACCCGCGACATGGGCGGAATCGTCCAATACGCCAGAGAAGGTACGCCCGAAATGACCGTCCTGCGCCTGCTGCTCCCGCGAGCCGCATCATGAGCACGGTGCTGGTCGTCGACGACGATGCCGCGATCCGCACCGTCGTCGCGCAAGCGTTGCGCCGTGCCGGGCATGACGTCAATTCGGCGGACAGCATCGCGCAACTCGAACGCGCCTTGGCCGTCTCGCTTCCCGACGTGATCGTGACGGACGTCGTCCTGCCCGATGGCGACGGGATCGATCACGTCCGCAGCGTTGCCGCGCGCTTCCCGCTGCTGCCGATCATCGTCCTGTCCGCGCAGAACACGCTGACCACCGCGGTCCGCGCGGCGGAGGTCGGCGCGTATGAATATCTGCCCAAGCCGTTCGACCTCGACGTGCTGACGCGTGCGGTGGCCGGCGCGCTCGCACGTGGCGGGATGGTGGGCGAGGATGCGCTTGCCGACGAGGATCGGGCGCTGCCGCTGATCGGCCGCTCGGCGGCGATGCAGGACGTGTACCGGATCATCGCGCGCGTCGTGTCGAACGACCTGACCGTGCTGATCTCGGGCGAATCGGGCACCGGCAAGGAACTCGTCGCGCGCGCGATCCACGATCTGGGGCCGCGCAATGCCGCGCCGTTCGTCGCGATCAACATGGCCGCGATCCCGCGCGAACTGATCGAAGCCGAGCTGTTCGGGCACGAGCGCGGCGCGTTTACCGGCGCGGCGACTCGCAACGCGGGCCGCTTCGAACAGGCGGCGGGCGGCACCTTGTTCCTCGACGAGATCGGCGACATGCCGATGGAGGCACAGACCCGCCTGCTCCGCGTGCTCCAGTCGGGTGAGTTCACCAGCGTCGGCGGCGCGCGGACGATCCGCGTCGATGTCCGCATCGTCGCCGCGACCAATCGCGATCTGAACGCGCAGGTCGCGGCCGGGCAGTTTCGTGAGGACCTGTTCTACCGTCTCAACGTTGTCCCGATCGCGCTGCCGGCGTTGCGCGAGCGGCGTCAGGACATTGCGCTGCTCGCACGGCATTTCCTCGACCATGCCGCGATCCAGGGGCTGCCACGCCGGCAACTCGGCAGCGACGCGCTCACCGAACTCGGCGCGCATGACTGGCCAGGCAACGTTCGCGAGCTCGAAAACCTGATGCGACGGCTGGCGGTGCTCGCGCGCGACGAGGTGATCGGCGCGGACGCCATCCGGGCGATGATCGGGACGCAGGCGATTATAGGCGAACCGGTCGATATCGAGATCGGCCACGCAGTTCGCGCGATGATCGAACGGATCGCGCGCGACAATCCCGCCGCGCTCGACGACGGCACGCTCTACGACCGCGTCATCGGCGAGGTCGAGCGCCCGCTGATCGAGGCGATGTTAGCGCGCCACGGCCAAAACCAGCTTCGCGCCGCGCGCGCGATGGGGATCAACCGCAACACGTTGCGCAAACGCCTGGATACGCTGGGCATCGATATCGGCGGCACCGCGCTAGACGGCGATCGCGCGGAAGAACGAGAACGACGCTAATTCTGTCATTATGTGGTTTCCCGGCAACGGTTGACGTTGTATCGGGGCAACGATGATCGCTTCCGCGACGCTACCGATGGATGATGACGGGCCCGCGCACCGGTTCGCGGTGACGCCTGCGGTCGAGGGACTGGTGCTTGCGATCGCCGTGGCGATCGGCGTCGCGAGCTATTTCATCATCACCGGTGCCGACACGCCGCAGCGGCTGCTGCCCCCCCCCGTGGTCGCGTTGCTGCTGGTCGCCAATCTTGTTCCCGGCATCGCTTTGCTGATGCTGCTCGGCCGCCGCGTGGCGATGCGTCGCGCCGCTCGGTCGCCCGTCGGAGGCGGCGGAAGGCTCCACGTCCGGCTCGTCGCGCTGTTTTCGATCGTCGCTGCGGTGCCGATGCTGCTGGTGACGATCTTTGCATCGCTACTGTTCCAGTACGGCGTCCAGTTCTGGTATTCCGATCAGGCCCGCGGGATGCTCGAGAACGCCACCACGCTCGCGCAATCTTCCTACGCCCGCCAACTCAGCCGCTGGGAGGAGGCGACCGTGACGATGGCCGCCGACATGTCGGGCTATCTGCGCGAGAAGTCGCTCGAGAGCCCCGATTTCTCCGGCTATTTCCTCCAGCAGGTCTATTATCGCAGCCTGTCCGAGGCGGCGTTGTTCAAGGTCACGCCGCAGAACGAGATCCAGACCTTCGCGGTGGTCGACCCCTACAAGATCGATTTCGCACGGCAGGTCACGCCCCAGTCGATCGCCCAGTTGCGCGCGGGCAAGTCGGCGGTGGTCGCGGTTACTGGCGACCGGATCCAGACGATCACGCTGCTCCCCGGCTCGAACGAGCTGTTCCTGTATGCGGGCCGGGTCGAGGATACCAAGCTCCTGTCCAGCCAGACGATCCGCGCGAACGAAGTGCTGACGAGCTATCGTTCGTTGCTGGCGCGCGCGCGGAGCCTCCAGTTGCGGTTCAACGCCGCGCTGCTCGTTATCTCGTTGTTGATCGTCGGCGTGGCGGTCTGGATCGCGCTCGCGGTCGCCGACCGGCTCGTCCGGCCCGTCGGCGAACTCGTTGATGCCGCACGCCGTGTCGCTGGCGGGGATTTGACCGCGCGCGTCCCGGATCCGCGAAGCCGCGACGAAGTCGGCACGCTCGCCAACGCGTTCAACCAGATGACCGGGCAGCTCGAAGAGCAGAATACCGAGCTCGTCACCGCCAACGGTCAGCTCGAGAATCGTCGTGCGCTGATCGAGGCAGTGATGGCGGGTGTCTCGGCCGGCGTCGTCGCGACCGGGCGCGAACGGACGATCACGATCGCCAACGATTCGGCGGTTACCTTGCTCGGTACCGATGCCGGCGGACTGGTCGGGCGAAAGCTGGTCGACGTGGCGCCCGAGCTCGACGCGATGCTCGACGGCGGTGACCGGGAGGCGATCGTCGAGGTCGGGCAGGGCGGTGACGTCCGCACGCTGGCGGTGCGTATCGCGCGCCCCGCGACCGGACCGATCCTCACCTTCGACGACATCACACAGCAACTGCTCGATCAGCGGCGTGCGGCATGGTCCGACGTAGCACGACGGATCGCGCACGAGATCAAGAACCCGCTGACGCCGATCCAGCTCGCCGCCGAGCGCTTGCAACGCCGCTATGGCGCTAAGGCCGAGATGCAGGACGGGACGTTTTCGCGGCTGACCGACACGATCATCCGTCAGGTCGGCGATCTGCGCCGCATGGTCGATGAATTCTCCTCGTTCGCGCGGATGCCCAAGCCCGTCTTCCGCGAGGAATCGCTGGTCGACGCCGCCCGTCAGGCGCTTTTCCTGCACGAGGTGGCGCATCCCTTGATTGGCTTCCACCTCGTCAATGACGACCCCGGGCTGGCACTCGTCTGCGACCGGCGCCAGATCGGTCAGGCGTTGACGAACATCGTCAAGAACGCGGTCGAAGCTATTGATACGAAGGGCGAACCTGGCGGTTCGGTGACGATGACGCTCAGCCAGGAGCCGGGCCGCAGCGTGACGATCGCGGTGGCGGATACGGGCGTCGGCCTGCCAGCCGATCGCGATCGGATCATGGAGCCCTATGTCACGACGCGGGCGCGCGGCACCGGCCTCGGGCTTGCCATCGTCAAGAAGATCATTGAGGAACATTGCGGCACGATCGGGTTCTCCGATCGGCCGGGTGGCGGCACGATCGTCACGATGATCTTCGATACCAGGGCCTTGGCCGCACTCGACCAAGGCGGACTGGACCAGGGGGGGCTCGACTCACGAGGGGCGCTCGCCGAGGGGGCAGGGGACGGCCAACTCGCCACCATGACTCGCAACCGGACATGATTTGATGGCGCTCGATATTCTCGTCGTGGACGACGAACGTGACATTCGCGAACTGGTCGCCGGCGTCCTTGAGGACGAAGGCTATGCCACGCGCGACGCTGGCGACAGCGATTCCGCGCTTGAGGCGATCGCCGCCCGGCGTCCATCGCTCGTGCTGCTCGACGTCTGGCTGCAGGGCTCGCGGCTCGACGGGCTCGAACTGCTCGACGAGATCAAGCGACGCGATCCCTCGATCCCGGTGCTGGTCATCTCGGGCCACGGCAATCTCGACACCGCGGTCGCCGCGATCCGGCGCGGTGCGTCCGATTTCATCGAAAAGCCGTTCGAGGCCGAGCGACTGCTGCTGATGGTGGCGCGCGCGACCGAGACCGAACGGCTGCGGCGCGAGGTCGCGACCCTGCGGGCGACGGTCGGTCGCGAAACCGACCTGACCGGCAGCTCGGGCGCGATCAACGGCGTCCGCGCGACGCTCAAGCGCGTCGCGGCGACCGGCAGCCGCGTGCTCGTCATGGGCGGTGCCGGGGTCGGCAAGGAGGTCGCCGCGCGGCTGCTCCATGGCTGGAGCCTGAGGACCGACGCGCCGTTCATCGTGGTCAGCGCCGCGCGGATGACGCCAGAACGTGTCGATGAAGAGCTGTTCGGGGTCGAGGAGGCGGGCGATCTCGTCCGTCCCGGCCTGTTC
The DNA here is from genome assembly GCF_004216825.1 of Sphingomonas sp. BK036. Lineage (NCBI taxonomy): Bacteria > Pseudomonadati > Pseudomonadota > Alphaproteobacteria > Sphingomonadales > Sphingomonadaceae > Sphingomonas > Sphingomonas sp. BK036. The sequence continues at coordinate 298,776 of NZ_SGXR01000005.1, forward strand.
GAGCAGGCGCATGGCGGCACGCTGTTCCTCGACGAGATCGCCGACATGCCGATCACGACGCAGGCGCGAATCCTGCGTGCGCTGACCGACCAGAGCTTTACGCGCGTCGGGGGCACGCGCGTCGTTAAGGTCGACGTGCGAGTCGTCTCGGCGACCGCGCGCGACCTGGTGTTCGAGATTTCCGAGGGGCGGTTCCGCGAGGATCTCTATTATCGGCTCAACGTCGTCCCTGTGACGATCCCGCCGCTCTCCGACCGCCGCGAGGATATCCCCGCGCTGGTCCAGCATTTCATCGCGCACTACGCGTCCGAACGCCGCGTGCCGACGCCGGAGATCGCGCCCGATGCGATGGTCGCGCTGCAATCCTATGACTGGCCCGGCAACGTCCGCCAGCTTCGCAACGTGGTGGAGCGGACGATCATTCTCGCGCCGGGCGACCGGATCGGCCGAATCGATATCGACCTGTTGCCCGCCGAGGTGCTCGGCGATCAGGGCGATATGGGCGCCGCGGGCGGCACCGCGATCATGGGCTCGCCGTTGCGCGAGGCGCGCGAGACGTTCGAACGCGAATATCTCCGCGTCCAGATCCGCCGTTTCTCGGGCAATATCTCGCGGACGGCGAGCTTCATCGGCATGGAGCGCTCGGCACTGCACCGTAAGCTGAAGCTGCTCGGGATCACCGAAACACGCGACGAATAACACGCCGCAATTTTGCCGCCCTCTGGAACTATGAGGGCGGCGATCATAGATCATACACTGCGCCCGGTAATCGGGTGCATCTCCGACGCTGGGAAACAGCGCCTCGCGGGCAAAGTCCCGCCAAAAACAAAGGGTTATCCCATTGGCCGATAAACCAGGCTCGCTCCAGGATCTCTTCCTGAACGCACTCCGGCGCTCGAAGACGCCGGTCACCATGTTCCTCGTCAAGGGCGTCAAGCTCCAGGGCATCGTCACATGGTTCGATAATTTTTCGGTTCTGCTCCGTCGCGACGGCCAGTCGCAGCTGATCTACAAGCATGCGATCTCGACGATCATGCCGGCGGGGCCGATGGATGTGTCGGCGATCGTCGATGCGGTCGGAGAGAACCAGAAGAAGCACCCGTTGTTGCAGGATATTTTTCTGAATGCGGTGCGGAAGTCCGAAGACAGCGTGACGATGTTCCTGATCAACGGAGTCATGCTCCAGGGTCAGATCGCCGGGTTCGACCTGTTCTGCATGCTCCTCCAGCGCGAAGGCATGGCGCAGCTCGTCTACAAGCACGCCGTCTCGACGATCCAGCCTGCGCGCCCGCTGAACCTCGCCGAGGAACCCACCGATACGGATGACGCGGATGACTTGGACGATGACGATTGAGTAGCGGTTTCGAACGCGATCGGGATGAGTTCACCCGTGGCACGCGCGCGATCGTCGTGCTGCCCGACCAGGGCGACGCGTCGCGGGACGTCGACGCGCGCCTGGAGGAGACCGCTGGGCTCGCCGCGGCGATCGGCGTCGACGTCGTCGAGCGGATCGCCTACCGCGTCCGCCAGCCAAAGCCGGCAACGCTGATCGGCAGCGGGCAGGTCGAACTGCTCGCGACGCAGGTGCGGATGGAAGAGGCGGGGCTCGTCGTGTTCGACGCGAGTCTCAGCCCGGTCCAGCAGCGCAATCTCGAAAAGGCGCTGGAGACCAAGGTGATCGACCGCACCGGGTTGATCCTCGAAATCTTCGGCGAGCGTGCGGCGACGGCCGAGGGCCGGTTGCAGGTCGAGCTCGCGCATCTCGATTACCAGGCCGGCCGGCTCGTCCGAAGCTGGACGCATCTCGAGCGCCAGCGCGGTGGCTTCGGCTTCCTTGGCGGCCCGGGCGAGACGCAGATCGAGGCGGATCGCCGTTTGATCCGCGATCGGATGGCGCGGCTCAAGCGCGAGCTGGAACAGGTCAGCCGGACGCGTGGTCTGCACCGGGAGCGTCGCCAACGTGCGCCGTGGCCGGTCATCGCGCTGGTCGGCTATACCAATGCCGGAAAGTCCACGCTGTTCAACCGGTTGACCGGCGCCGACGTCATGGCGGAAGATCTGCTGTTCGCGACGCTCGATCCGACGTTGCGACAGATTCAGCTCCCCGGCATCGACAAGGCGATCCTGTCCGACACCGTCGGGTTCGTCTCGGACCTGCCGACGCAGCTTGTGGCAGCATTCAAGGCGACGCTGGAGGAGGTCGTCTCGGCCGACTTGCTCGTCCATATCCGCGACATCGCGCATCCCGACAGCGAGGCGCAGCGCGCCGATGTCGAGACCGTGCTGGCCGAGATCGGCGTCGACGAGAATACGCCGCGCTTCGAGGTCTGGAACAAGCTCGATCTGCTCGATGCCGATACGCATGAGGGGATCGCGGCCGAGGCCGAACGGCGCGACGATGTCGTGGCGATTTCCGCGTTGAGCGGGGAAGGGGTCGACACGCTGATCCAGCAGGTCGCGGCCAAGCTGACCGGCGCGCATCGGCGGTACAGCATCACGCTGGATGCGACCGATGGGGCAGGCGCGGCATGGCTGCACGCGCATGGCGAGGTGCTCGGCACCGAAGATGACGCGCTGGCGACGACCTATGACGTGCGGCTATCCGAGAGCGACTATGACCGGTTCATCCGCCGCGACGCTTGACCGCCTGCCATAGGGCTTCCTTCTGATCGAGTGTCATGGCGGCGAAGGCGTCGCCGCCATCGGCCTCGATCGCCCGGAAGCGCGTTTCGAACTTGGCATTACCCGCGCGCAACGCGGCTTCGGGATCGACGCCGAGATGCCGCGCCCAGTTCGTCACCGCAAACAGCAGGTCGCCGATCTCTTCTGCCACGGTGTCTGAGCCCGCCTCGCGAACCTCTTCGATTTCTTCGACGATTTTGGCGAGTGGGCCGGTGGCATCGGGCCAGTCGAAGCCGACGCGCGCGGCGCGCTTCTGCAGCTTTTCCGCACGCGCCAAGGCGGGCAGGCCGATCGCAACCCCGGCCAGCGCGCTGGGATCGCACTTTTCGGCGCGCTCGCCGGCCTTGATCGTTTCCCAGCCGGGCGAGGTCGCGGCCTCGCCGAAGATATGCGGGTGGCGGCGTTCCATCTTATCGCTGATCGCGGCGACGACATCGGCCAGGGTGAAGGCGCCGGACTCTTCGGCGATACGGCTGTGAAAGACGACCTGGAGCAGGAGGTCGCCGAGTTCGTCCTTGAGATCGGCAGCATCGTCGCGCGCGATCGCATCGGCGACCTCATAGGCTTCCTCTATCGTGTACGGTGCGATCGTCGACCAGGTCTGGACGCGATCCCATTCGCAACCCGCAACCGGATCGCGCAACCGCGCCATGATGGAAGTCAGCCGTTCAATCATAGAAAGCCCTCGAAAAAACGACCCGGAGATTCATCCCGATATAAGATCGATAATATGTATTATGTAAAATACGGATCGTATTTTGTGAGCGGACCCTTACGAGGAACCGCTATCCTGTCAAACATACGGCGTGTCGAAAGCGCCGACCCTACGCGAATTGAGCGCGCATGCTCGGTACCGATCAGACTTCCTCGAAAGCAATCTGAGGCAATGCCGCGCGGCTGTCATGCCACGACCATGCGTGGCATGGTCCGGCGATGCACGACGATGCCCTACTCCGCGTTTCCGGCCTTGCTAAGTCGGTCCCCGGCGGTCGCGAACTGTTTCGCGGTCTCGACCTGATCGCAAGGCCCGGCCAGCTCATCGCGATCGTCGGTGAAAGCGGCGTCGGCAAATCGACGCTACTCAACATCCTTGCAGGGCTCGATCGACCCGATGCTGGCCAGGTTGCGGTCGAAGGCGTCAGTCTTGAAACGCTGGACGAAGCGGCGTTGACCCGGCTCCGTGCGACGCGTGTCGGGTTCGTCTTCCAAGCGTTCCATGTCCTTCCGTATCTCACCTTGCGCCAGAACATCGCGCTCCCGCTCGCGCTGGTCTCCGCGGACCGACGCTCGATCAGCGCGCGCGCCGACGCGATGCTGGAACGTGTCGGTTTGGGCACGCGTGGTGGCGGCTACGCACGCGACCTGTCCGGCGGCGAGCTGCAACGCGTCGCCATCGCGCGGGCGCTCGTCCACCGCCCGGCGATCATCCTTGCCGATGAGCCGACCGGCAATCTCGATCCGGAGACTGCGGCCAAGATTCTTGCTTTGTTCTCAACTGCGGTCCGGGAGAACGGGGTCGCTGCAATCATCGTCACGCATTCCGAAGCCGCCGCGGCGATCGCGGACATCGTCCTGACGCTGACGGCTACCGGCCTGGAACGCCGTTCATGAGCCTCGTTTCGGCGCGACTTGCGCTGGGGTGGCTGATCGGCGGAGAGTGGCGCGTGCACCCTGCCCGCCTCGCCTTGACCGCGGTGGCAATCGCGATCGGCGTAGCACTCGGGTTCGCGGTCCATCTGGTCAACGGTTCGGCGCTGTCGTCATTCGAGGGGGCGCTGCGGAGCGTCAACGGGCGTGCGGACGTGCAGGTCAACGCCACCACCCCGTTCGGTTTCGACGAGGCGCTGTATGCCCGGGTTGCGACCGCGACAGGCGTCGCCGACGCGAGCCCGGTAGTCGTCCTGCGCGCGTCCGCGGGCTCGGCGCGCTTCACGCTGCTGGGTCTCGACGTCATCCGCGCGGCGCAGGTGACGCCGTCGCTGATCGGCATCGCCCCCGCCGGCGTCGACCGCCGCACCGATGCCGCATTCGACGGACAAGCGCTGTTCCTGTCGTCGGCGGCCTTGCGCGTCCTTCGCGTTCGACCCGGCGACGCGCTGACCGTGACGGCAAACGGCAAGGCCACGCGGCTCCGCGTTGCGGGCGCGCTGCCCGGTGTTGCGGAGGGCCAGGCGATCGGCGTCGTCGATATCGCCACGGCGCAGTGGCGGTTCGACAGGCTGGGCCGGCTCGACCGGATCGACGTCAAGCAGGCCGACGGCGCCTCGACCGCAGCACTGACCGCGATCCTGCCGCGCGATGCGACGATCGGAACGAGCGCCAGCGATGCCACGCGCAGCGACGCGCTGTCCCGCGCGTATCGCGTCAATCTCGACATGCTTGCACTGGTCGCGCTGTTGACCGGCGGCTTCCTGGTGTTCTCCGCGCAGTCCTTGTCGGTGGCCCGCAGGCTCCGCGCGTTCGCGCTGATCCGCACGCTTGGCCTGCCGCGCAACGGCATCATCGCCACTGTCGCGCTCGAAGGCCTTGCGATCGGCCTGATCGGGTCGAGCCTGGGCCTGCTGCTCGGCTATGCGGTGGCCTATGCCGCGCTCACCAGGTTCGGGGGCGATCTCGGTGCTGGCTATTTCGCCGATGGCAGCGTCCGGCTGGCGTTCGCGCCCGCCGCGGCGGTCGGCTTCTTCCTGCTCGGCGTGTTTGCAGCGGTTGCCGGCAGCGTCCTGCCCGCACGAATCGCCGCGCGCGTCGCCCCCGCCGCGGCGCTCCGCAACGCCGGCGACATGATCGATCCCCGCACGCCCGTTCCGTGGACCCCCGCAGCGGCGCTGATCGCGGTCGGCGGTGCCGCGGCGCTGCTTCCCGCGATCGGCGGACTTCCCCTATTCGGGTTTGCGAGCATGGCGTTGATCCTGGCGGGCGGGATCGCCGGGATGCCGTGGCTCGCGCGGACCGTACTGGCGCCCCTCGCCCGCCGCTCAGGCCGCAGCGTCGCCAGCGATCTTGCGATCCACCACCTCCATGGCGCGCCCGGGCAGGCCGCCACCGCCTTGTGCGGGATCGTCGCGAGCACCGCGCTGATGATCGCGATGGCGGTGATGGTGACGAGCTTCCGCGGCGCCGTGGACGAATGGCTCGGCCAGATCCTGTCGGACGACCTGTATCTGCGCGTCGAGGGCAGCACGGGCTTCGATCCCGCCGCGCAGGCGGTGCTGCGCGCGACTCCCGGCGTGGGGGGCATCGCGTTCAGCCGGCAGGTTCCGCTGACGCTCGCTGCGGATCGCCCACCGGTGACGCTGATCGCGCGCCCGGTCGATGCGCGGTTCGTCCTGCTCGACAAGGCCAATCGCCTGCCCGCCGGGACCATCCCGATCTGGCTCTCCGAACCCGCCGCGCGGCTCTATGACTGGAAGGTCGGCGCGTCCGTCACGCTGCCGCTAGCGGGGCGCTATGCCGTTGCCGGGATCTGGCGCGACTATGCCCGGCAGCAGGGTGCGATCGTGATGCGCGAGACCGATTATGGCAAGGCGACCGGCGACCGCACGCGTACCGAGGCCGCGATCACGCTGCTACCCGGCGCGGACCCGGTGCGAGTCGAGCGCGCGTTGACGGCGCGTACGCCCCGCGCGCTTGCCCGCTTCGTTTCGATCGCGCGACCAGCCACGCTGCGCCGCTACGCGCTCGAGCTGTTCGATCGCAGCTTTGCCGTGACCTATCTGCTGGAAGGCGTCGCGGTCCTGGTCGGGCTCGCAGGCGTCGCCGCGACGATGTCCGCGCAGACGATCGCCCGGACGCGCGAGTTCGGGATGCTGCGGCACATCGGCGTCTCGAAACGCCAGATCGTCGCGATGCTGGCGAGCGAAGGCGCGCTGCTCGGTCTGGTCGGCGGCATTGCCGGGATCGCGCTTGGCGGGATCATGGCGCAGGTGCTGGTCCATGTCATCAACCCGCAATCGTTCAATTGGACGATGGCGACGCGCGTTCCGTGGGGAATCGTGGCCAGCGTCGCGGGGGCGCTGGTGATCGCCGCCGCCGGCACCGCGACGCTGGCCGGGCGCCGTGCGATCGCCGCCGATGCGGTCCGCATGGTCAGGGAGGATTGGTGATGCCCTACCCGTTCACGCGCCGTTTCAAGCGCCTGTCCACGGGCCTGCTCGCGGCCGCCGCGGTGACGCTGACGGCCGCGATGCCCGCAGCAACCGACTATCCGACCGTTCGCCCCGGCGCGCGGTTCGTCTTCCCGCGCGAGCATGGCGCGCACCCGGCGTTCCGCACCGAATGGTGGTACGTCACCGGCCGCCTGGAGACTCGCGAGAAGCGCGACCTAGGCTTCCAGATCACGTTCTTCCGGACCACGCCCAAGACGGATGCCGCCAACCCGAGCAAGTTCGCGCCCAAGCAGATCCTGTTCGCGCATGCCGCGCTGTCCGATCCTAGCGTGGGCCGGCTTCTCCACGGCGAGCGCGCCGCGCGGGCGGGCTTCGGGCTCGCCGAGGCGCGGATCGGCGACACCGACGTCACGCTACGAGACTGGCGGATCCGCCGGCTCGCCGACGGACGCTTCGTCGCCAGAGTTTCTACCTCTGAGTTCGCGCTGGCGTTGACCTTGACCCCGCGCCAGCCGCCGCTGCTCGAGGGCAAGGACGGCTATAGCCAGAAGGGCCCCCTGCCCGAACAGGCGAGCTATTATTACTCGGTGCCGCATCTGGCGGTTTCGGGCAGCCTGACCCGCAAGGGCACGGCGCAGCCGGTCACCGGCCAGGCGTGGCTGGATCGCGAATGGTCGTCGGATTATCTCGGCGGTGGTGCGGTCGGCTGGGACTGGACCGGGCTCAACCTCGACGATGGTGGCGCGCTGATGGCGTTCCGGATCCGCGGTCCGGGCGGCCGGCAGATCTGGGCGGGGGGATCGTACCGGCGCGCCGATGGCCGGGTCGTCCGGTTCGCGCCCGGCGACGTGCGCTTCGCGGCGCTGAAGCGCTGGCGCTCGCCACGCACCGGCGCCGTGTACCCGGTCGCGCAACGCCTCAGCATTCGCCTGCCCAAGGGGGTTCGCCGGCTGGACCTCAACCCGCTGTTCGCGGACCAGGAGCTCGACGCGCGGCGCAGCGGGATGCCGGTCTATTGGGAGGGTGCGGTCCGCACGCCCGGTGGCAGCGGGTATCTCGAGCTGACGGGTTACGCGGATCCGCTGAGGATGTGATCGCCGCGCGGCTCGGTCAGGAACAGCGCGAACGCCGCCACCGCTAGCCCGGCTCCCACCGCCATCGTCGCGGTCCAACCGCCATGGTACAGGCTGAACGAGGCCAGCATCGATCCCGCCGCGCCGCCCAGGAACACGACGGTCATGTAGATCGCGTTGATTCGCCCGCGTGCGTCGGCGGCGATCGAGTAGATCACGCGCTGGCCGAGCACCTGGTTCAGCTGTGTCGCCGCGTCGAGCAGGATCGCTGCGACCGCGAGCACGATCAGCATATGCGCGGCACCCGCCCAGCCCGCGACGACACAGGCCAGGATCGCGCTGCCCAGGGCAATGCCGGTCCCGATTCGAATATAGCCGCGATCGCCGAGCCGTCCGGCAATCGGTGCCGTCAGCGCACCGCCCGCCCCTGCCAGGGCGAACAGCGCGATGCCGGCTTGTCCCAGACCGAACCGGGTCGCCAGCACCAGCGGGACCGCGGTCCAGAACAGGTTGAAGATCGCGAACATCGTCGTCTGGTACGCGGTTCGCCGCCGGATCTCAGGCGTCCGCGCGAGCAGCCGGAAGCTGGACGCGAGGATCTGCGCATAGCCCAGACCGGGGCTCGGCCGCCGTTCGGGCAGCATCTTCGCCAGCAACAGCGCGAGCGCGACCATGGCCACCGCCGACACCGCGAAGATCGCACGCCAGCCGGCGATCGACGCCAGCCCGCTCGCCAGCGGCCGCGCGAGCATGATCCCCGTGATCAGCCCCGCCATGATGTTGCCAATCACCTGGCCGCGCTTCGCATCGGGGGCGAGATGCGCGGCGAGCGGCACCATAATCTGCGCGCCGACCGAACAGAATCCGGTGACGAACGAGAAGACGAGGAAGCTCAGCGCACCTGTCGAGAACACCACGCCGATCAGCCCGATCGTCGTGCCGGCGACCATCGTCAGGATCAGCCGGCGATTCTCGACCAGATCGGCGAGCGACACGATCAGCAACAGGCCGGCCCCGTAACCGAGCTGCGTCAGCGTGACGATCAGCCCCGCGGTGCTGCCGTGAAGCCCCAGCGCCGGGGCGATCTCGCCGATCAGCGCCTGCGCATAATAGAGGTTGGCGACCATCATGCCGCATGCGACCGCAAAGATGGTCGTGAGCGCGGGTGTCATGGCGGGCAGCGGGCGATGGGTGTCGGTCATTGACCTGCCGCTTAGGGTGATGTGACGATGCTTGCCAGCTTAGCGTCTGGAATCCCGAGCACAGCCTCGCTAGGCAGGCGGCATGGACACCGATATCGCCATCGCCCGCAGCGTCGCCCTGCGCCCCATCGCCACTGTCGCGGACGACCTCGGCATCCCCGATGCGGCGATCGAGCCGTACGGCCGCTACAAGGCGAAGATCGCACTCGACTGGCTCCAGACGCGCCAGGGCGGCGCGAAGGGGCGGTTGATCCTCGTCACCGCGATCAACCCGACGCCTGCGGGCGAAGGCAAGACGACCACCTCGATCGGCCTCGCAGATGCGCTGCGCCATACCGGCCGCAAGGCGGTGCTGGCACTGCGCGAGCCCTCGCTCGGGCCCTGCTTTGGGACGAAGGGCGGCGCGACGGGTGGCGGTCGCGCGCAGGTCGCGCCGATGGAGGACATCAACCTTCACTTCACGGGCGATTTTCACGCGATCACGGCGGCGCATAATCTGCTCGCGGCGATGATCGACAACCATATCCACTGGGGCAACGCGCTCCAGATCGACGTGCGGCGCGTGGTGTGGCGGCGCGTGCTCGACATGAACGACCGGGCGTTGCGCGATATCGTCCAGTCGATCGGCGGCGTCGCCAACGGATTCCCTCGCGAATCCGGATTCGACATCACCGTCGCATCCGAAGTGATGGCGATCCTGTGCCTGGCGAACGATCTGGCCGACATGGAGCGCAGGCTGGGCGACATCGTCGTCGCCTATACGCGCGACCGCCAGCCGGTGACCGCGCGCGACCTGAAGGCGGACGGCGCGATGGCGGTGCTGCTGGCGGAAGCGATCAAGCCCAACCTCGTCCAGTCGCTCGAGGGCACGCCCGCCTTCCTGCACGGTGGTCCATTCGCGAACATCGCGCATGGTTGCAACTCGGTGATCGCGACGCGCGCGGCGCTGTCGCTCGGCGAGTACGTCGTGACCGAGGCCGGGTTCGGCGCCGATCTGGGCGCGGAGAAGTTCTTCGACATCAAATGCCGGCAGGCGGGCCTCGCGCCCGACGCAGTCGTGATCGTCGCTACCGCGCGCGCGCTGAAAATGAACGGCGGCGTCGCCAAGGCCGATCTCGCGCATGAAAATGTCGAGGCGGTGCGCAAAGGGGCAGTCAACCTCGTGCGTCATATCGAGAATATCCGCCAGTTCGGCGTTCCCGCGATCGTCGCGATCAACCATTTCTACACCGACAGCGATGCGGAGATCGCCGCGATCGTCGAGGCCGCCGCACAGCACGGCTCGCGCGCGATCCTGTGCCGGCATTGGGCCGAAGGCGGCGCGGGCGCGGTCGAGCTGGCCGACGCGGTCGCCGAGATCTGTGAGACGCATGGCGGCGGGTTCGCGCCGATCTATGGCGACGAGCTGTCGCTGTTCGACAAGATCGATACGGTCGCGCGGCGAATCTATCGCGCGGAGCATGCAGTCGCCGATCCGAGCGTGCTCGCGCAACTCAAGCGGTGGGAGGAGGCGGGCTATGGCCACCTGCCCGTGTGCCTTGCCAAGACGCAGTACAGCTTCTCGACCGACCCGGCGCTGCTCGGCGCGCCGACCGGCCACATCGTGCCGGTCCGCGAAGTGCGGCTTGCTGCAGGGGCGGGATTCGTGGTCGCGATCTGCGGCGAGATCATGACCATGCCGGGCCTGCCGCGTGTACCGGCGGCCGAGGCGATTCATCTGAACGACGCGGGGCTGATCGAAGGGCTGTTTTAAGACCCTGGACGCCTCTTGCTCCGTCATCCTGACGAAAGTCAGGATCCAGAGCCACGAGCGGCGCAGACTGTCACTCTGGATCCTGACTTTCGTCAGGATGACGGACGGTTGGAGGCCGCGTGGCGGATAGGTCAGTCGCGTGTGACGACGAGGCCATCCTCGCCGGTCGCTATCGACAGCCCGACATAATCGACCACGGTCGGATGCGCCGTCACTACCCCGTGCGAGTGCGTGGCGGTAATGACCAGAACGTCCGCCCCCGCGGCTTCCCCCGCGGCAATCCCCGCTGCGGCGTCTTCGAACACCAGGCAATCCCCGGCCGCGACACCGAGCCGCTCGGCGGCAACCAGGAAGCAGTCCGGCGCAGGCTTCCCGTTCGGAATGTCGTCGGCGGCGATCATCGTCGCGGGGACCGGCAGACCTGCGGCCTTCAACCTGACTTCGGCAAGCGCGCGCGGCGCCGAGGTCACGATCGTCCAGCGCTCGGGCGGCAGGCTGGCGAGGAACGCCGCGGCGCCTGCGATCGGCGCGATGTCGCCCACATCCTCCATCTCGGCCGCGGTGATCGCCGCGGCCTCCGCGACCGGATCGACACCGGGAAGGCCAAGCCGCCTTACCGTCTCAACCGATTGCACCCCGTGGATCGTCGGCACGAACGTCGCGGCGTCGAGGCCGTGCGCGATCGCCCATTTGGTCCAGGTGCGCTCGGCCGACGCGATCGAGGTGAGAATCGTCCCGTCCATGTCGAACAGGAACCCGGCGTAGGTACGGGTGGGGAAGGTCATAGGGTGCTCGTGAGGGAGGTTAGCGGGTTGGGCAAGCCATACCATCCGTTCGTCATTCCCGCGGAGGCAGGAACCCATACTGGCTAACAGTTCGGGTCTATCGGGAGGGCATGGATTATGGATCCCCGCCTGCGCGGGGATGACAGTGTTAGTTGATACCCAGCGCCCCGACTGATGCACAAAGAAAAGGCCGCCCCGGTAACCCGAAGCGGCCAATATTCCTAAATCAGCCCAAAGTTTAGATGTCGTCGCCGAGTGCGCCCTTGACGCTGCCCTTGACGTTCTGCGCAGTGCCCTTGGCCTGCTGCGCTTCACCTTCGGCTACCAGGCGGTCATTATCGGTTGCCTTGCCGACGGCTTCCTTGACGTTGCCTGCGACCTTGTTGCCTGCTGCTGCGACCTTGTCGGTGAATTCGCCCATCAGAGCCTCCATCTGTTTCGCGTCACGCCAGTCGTGCCGCTCTGAACTTGTGAAGGTATAACGGCCGTCTTTATCACGGGTTCCGTGACGATTGCGTCATGACCCGGTTTGCCAGGGGCGCGATCAGATCAGCCCGGCCAGCGGGCTCGACGGATCCGCATAGCGCCGCTGCCCCATTCGACCAGCCCGATAGGCAAGCCGCCCCGATTCGACCGCGGCCTTCATTGCCGCCGCCATCATCAGCGGATCCCTCGCCTCGGCGATCGCGGTGTTCATCAGCACGCCGTCGCAGCCGAGCTCCATCGCGACCGCCGCATCCGACGCGGTGCCGACGCCCGCATCGACCAGCACGGGCACCCCTGCCCCCTCGACGATCAGCCGGATCGTAACGCGGTTCTGGATGCCCAGCCCCGAGCCGATCGGCGCGCCGAGCGGCATGATCGCGACTGCTCCCGCATTCTCCAGCCGCTTGGTGGCGATCGGATCGTCGACGCAATAGACCATCGGCTTGAAGCCCTCGTTCGCCAGGATCTCGGTTGCGCGCAGCGTCTCGACCATGTCGGGATAGAGCGTCTTCGCCTCGCCGAGCACTTCGAGCTTCACCAGCTCCCAGCCGCCCGCCTCGCGCGCCAGGCGCAGCGTGCGAATCGCCGATTCGGCGTCGAAGCACCCCGCCGTGTTGGGCAGATACGTGATCTTCTTGGGATCAATGAAGTCGGTCAGCATCGGCGCGTTGCGATCCGACACATTGACGCGGCGCACGGCGACGGTGACGATCTCCGCGCCCGATGCCTCGACGGCGGCGGCGTTCTGCGCGAAATCCTTGTACTTGCCGGTCCCGACGATCAGCCGCGACGTGAACGTCTGCCCCGCGACGGTCCAGCTGTCCACATGGTCCCCACCGCCCACGAAATGCACGATCTCGAGGTCGTCGCCGTCCTCGACCATGACGTCAGCCAGCGTCGAGCGCGGTACCACTTCCATGTTGCGCTCGACTGCGATCTTCTCGGGAACGAGGCCGAGTTCGGTTGCGAGTCCAGCCAGCGAGAGCCCGGCGGTGACGCGCTTGTGCTCGCCGTTGACGGTGATCGAAACAGTGCCATCGGAATGGGGCATAGATATGTGATCCACTATACAGCGAAGGCGCCGCTCGACTTGTCGCGAGACGGGCCTGTAAGGAATGGCGTGACGCGCATATAGAGACCGCTCTACAGCGCCCGCAACCGAAAGGCCGACCTTGCCCGATACGATATTCGTCCTGAACGGCCCCAACCTCAACCTGCTGGGGACGCGCGAGCCGGAAATCTATGGCGACGAGACGCTCGACGATATCGCCGGGATGCTCGAGGACCGCGCCCGCGAACTCGACCTGACGATCGACATGCGGCAGTCGAATCACGAGGGGCACCTCGTCGATTGGATCCACGAGGCGCAGGCACGCGGTGCGAAGGCGGTGATTCTCAACGCCGGCGCGTTCACGCACACCTCGGTCGCGGTCCATGACGCGATCAAAGGCGTGAAGACGCCGGTGATCGAAGTGCATCTTTCCAATCCCCACACCCGCGAATCGTTCAGGCATGTGAGCCTGGTCGGGCAGGCGTCGAAGGGCACGATCGCGGGTTTCGGCGCGCTTTCGTATCTGCTTGCGCTTGAAGCCGTCGCACGGTTCTGACAGGAGGCCCCGCCATGAACGATACAACCGAAAACAGCGGCGCAATGCAGGTCGACGTGACCCTGGTGCGCCAGCTCGCCGAACTGCTCGACACCACGCAGCTGACCGAGATCGAAGTCGAGGACGGCTCGCGCCGGATCCGCGTCGCGCGTAAGGCCGCGCAGGCCGCGCCCGTCGCGCATTACGCACCCGCCCCCGCGGCGGCTCCCGTCTCCGCCCCGCTGGCGATCCCGCAGGCCGAGGTCGGCGCGTCGGCCCCCGCGACCAGCGCGAACGCGGTCAAGTCGCCAATGGTCGGCACCGTCTATCTCGCCGCCAACCCTGAGGCCAAGCCGTTCTCGACGGTCGGCCAGAAGGTCAATGCGGGCGACACGCTGCTGATCATCGAAGCGATGAAGGTGATGAACACGATCGTCGCGCCCTCGGCCGGCACGGTCACCGCGATCCTCGTCGAGAACGGCCAGCCGGTCGAGTTCGATCAGCCGCTGGTCGTGGTGGAATAATGCCGCAAATCAAGAAGCTGCTCATTGCGAACCGCGGCGAGATCGCGCTGCGGATCCACCGTGCCTGCCATGAGATGGGCATCAAGACGGTAGCGGTCCATTCGACCGCGGACGCCGATGCGATGCACGTCCGGCTCGCGGACGAGGCGATCTGCATCGGACCGCCGTCGGCCACCGACAGCTATCTGAACATCCCCAACATCATCTCCGCGGCCGAGATCTCGGGCGCGGACGCGATCCATCCCGGCTACGGCTTCCTCAGCGAGAACGCGCAGTTCGCCGAGATCGTCGAGCTGCATAACATCCTGTTCGTCGGCCCCAAGCCGGAACATATCCGGACCATGGGCGACAAGGTCGAGGCCAAGCGCACAGCGGGCGCGCTCGGTCTGCCGCTTGTCCCTGGCTCCGACGGTGCGATCAGCGACATTGCGGAAGCCAAGGCGATCGCCGAATCGATCGGCTACCCGGTGATCATCAAGGCCGCGTCCGGCGGTGGTGGTCGCGGCATGAAGGTCGTCAATGACGCCGAAGACCTCGAAACGCAGATGCAGCAGGCCGGCAGCGAGGCGAAGGCCGCGTTCGGCGATGCCACCGTCTACATGGAAAAATACCTCGGCAATCCGCGGCATATCGAATTCCAGATCTTCGGCGACGGCAACGGCAACGCGATCCATCTCGGCGAGCGCGACTGCTCGTTGCAGCGCCGTCACCAGAAGGTGCTCGAGGAAGCGCCCTCACCGATCATCACCGCCGAAGAGCGCGAGCGGATGGGCGGGATCGTCGCCAAGGCAATGGCCGACATGGGCTATCGCGGCGCGGGGACGATCGAGTTCCTGTGGGAAGCGGGCGAATTCTACTTCATCGAGATGAACACCCGGCTCCAGGTCGAGCATCCGGTGACCGAGATGATCACCGGCCTCGACCTCGTCCGCGAGCAGATCCGCGTCGCCGAGGGGCATCCGCTGACGCTGCGCCAGGAAGACGTGCAGTTCCGCGGCCACGCGATCGAATGCCGCATCAACGCCGAGGACCCGCGTACCTTCGCGCCGTCGCCGGGGCTGGTGAAGGTGTATCACGCACCCGGCGGGATGCATGTCCGGGTCGATAGCGGGCTGTATGCCGGCTACCGCGTGCCGCCTTATTATGATTCGATGATCGCCAAGCTGATCGTCTACGGCACGACCCGCCAGGGCGCGCTGCGGCGGTTGCGACGTGCGCTCGAGGAGATGGTCATCGAAGGCGTCACGACGACGATTCCCCTGCACCGCGCGCTGCTCGACGATCCCGAGTTCCAGGAAGGCGCGTACACGATCAAGTGGCTGGAAGAGTGGCTCGCCAAGCAGGGGGCGTAACAGCCTAGCGGCTTGCCCCCACCCCACCCGTCATCCCAGCGAACGCTGGGATATCCCGCTTGGTTTGCGATGCGGCGCGAACGGGGAGATCCCAGCTTTCGCTGGGATGACGGGCGAAAACGATGACGACGGAGCATTCGTGAAGGCGACGATCTACCACAACCCACGATGCTCCAAGTCCCGCGAGGCGTTAACGCTGTTGCAGGATGCCGGCGCGGTCGTCACGATCGTCGAATATCTGAAGACTCCCCCGTCGCGCGCGGAACTCATCCGCCTCTACGACCGCGCGGGCATGACGCCGCGTCAGGGACTGCGCATGGCGGAAGACGGCGCCAAGGCGGTCAAGCACGGCGATGCCGAGGTAATCCTCGACGCGATGATGATCGATCCGCTGCTGATCGAGCGCCCGCTGGTCGAGACCGACAAAGGCGTGCGCCTCGGCCGCCCGATCGCGCGGCTGCACGAAATCCTGTGATCGATACCCCTGCCCTCGCATTGCGCACGTACCCAGCGATTGCCGCAATTTCGGGCAGTGAAATCAACGATATTCCGTGGTTGCCCGAGGGCGCCGCGGCTGGCACGTTTGGTGCAAGGCGCCCGGAAGGGCGAACGGCTCCCCCGCAAGGGCGAGGCTTTCAACGACAACCGGGGGCGTACCTGTGAAAAAGATCGAAGCCATCATCAAGCCGTTCAAGCTCGATGAGGTGAAGGAAGCTCTGCACGAGATCGGCGTTAGCGGCATCACCGTGACCGAGGCCAAGGGTTTCGGCCGCCAGAAGGGCCACACCGAGCTGTATCGCGGCGCGGAATATGTCGTCGACTTCCTGCCGAAGGTGAAGCTCGAGGTGGTCGTCGAGGACGGTCTGGCGCAGCGCGTCGTCGAGGCGATCGCCGCGGCCGCGCAGACCGGCCGGATCGGCGACGGCAAGATCTTCGTCATCCCGGTCGAGAGCGCACTCCGCATCCGCACCGGCGAGCGCGACGACGACGCAATCTAGTCCAGATTCACGCATACGGCGTTGACGACGACTGACGACTTCGTCATTTGACGCAGCGCAACATTGTGTGGAAATCGCGTTCCATACCGCAATTAGATTCCTCGCATCACGCGGTGGAAGTCTCAAAACGAAGGGCAAGCATCATGGCGAATTCGGCCTCCGACGTTCTCAATATGATCAAGGACCAGGAGATCGAGTGGGTCGATCTGCGGTTCACCGATCCCAAGGGCAAGTGGCAGCACCTCACGATGGTCGCCAGCCTGATCGGCGAAGACGAGCTGACCGACGGCCTGATGTTCGACGGCTCGTCGATCGAGGGCTGGAAGGCGATCAACGAGAGCGACATGACGCTCAAGCCCGATCTCGACGCGGTCTATGTCGATCCGTTCTCGGCGACGCCGATGATGATCCTGATCTGCGACATCGCCGATCCGTCGACCGGCGAGTTGTACGCGCGCGATCCGCGCTCGACTGCCAAGCGCGCCGAAGCGTATCTGCTGACCACCGGCGTTGGCGACACCGTGTATGTCGGCCCCGAAGCCGAATTCTTCATGTTCGACGACGTCCGTTTCGAGAACAGCTATTCGACCAGCTACTACAAGATCGACGACATCGAGCTGCCGGGCAATTCGGGTCGCGAATATGAAGGCGGCAATCTCGGCCACCGTCCGCGCGCCAAGGGCGGCTATTTCCCGGTCGCCCCGGTCGACAGCGCGGTCGACATCCGCGGCGAGATGGTCTCGACGATGATCGAGATGGGCCTGCCGTGCGACAAGCATCACCACGAAGTCGCGGCCGCACAGCATGAGCTGGGCCTGACCTTCGGCACGCTGACGCAGACCGCGGATCGCATGCAGATCTACAAGTACGTCGTCCACCAGGTCGCGCACGCATACGGCAAGACGGCGACGTTCATGCCCAAGCCGATCAAGGAAGATAACGGCTCGGGGATGCATACGCATTTCTCGATCTGGGAAGGCAAGACCCCGCTGTTCGCCGGCAACGGCTATGCGGGCCTGTCGGACATGTGCCTGTATTTCATCGGCGGCATCATCAAGCACGCCAAGGCGGTCAACGCGTTCACCAACCCGACGACGAACAGCTACAAGCGCCTCGTCCCCGGCTACGAAGCGCCGGTGCTGCTCGCCTATTCGGCGCGCAACCGCTCGGCGTCGTGCCGCATTCCGTACGGCACCGGCCCCAAGGCGAAGCGCGTCGAAGTGCGTTTCCCCGATGCGCTGGCCAACCCGTATCTCGCTTACGCCGCGCTGATGATGGCAGGCATGGACGGCATCCTGAACAAGATCCATCCGGGCGAGGCGATGGACAAGAACCTGTACGACCTGCCGCCGGCAGAGCTCGCGCAGGTCCCGACCGTCGCGGGTTCGCTCCGCGAGGCGCTCGACTGCCTGCTCGCCGATCACGACTTCCTGCTGAAGGGCGACGTGTTCTCGAAGGACCAGATCGAGAGCTATGTCGAGATCAAGCGCGCCGAAGTCGCACGCTGGGAAATGACGCCTAGCCCGGTCGAGTATGACATGTACTACAGCGGCTGAGCTGCCGTGCCGGCAGTGGTGCGCGAAAGCGCACAGCCGCTGTCGGCCAGCGTCGCAAGTAGCGACGACCGACGGCGTGGCTTCGCCACGACGCTGACTGACAAGAGGGCGCCCGGAGCAATCCGGGCGCCCTTATTAATTGGCCCGCCTCAACTACCGCGCTCTGTAATCTTCTTTACACTACGACAGCGGTAAGACCGTTCGGGTGACATCAACACCCTGTGGCTGCGTGGATTCCTCACCGCCGCCCATGTCAACAACCCTACACGACGATCAACGCAGCAGCGAAGGATCGCCCATGACCTACCAGACGCATATCACCCGGATGACGACGCTCATCGCCGACCAGAACGGCACCTGGGACGCGATCTCGCCCGAATCGGTTGCGCGGATGCGGCTCCAGAACCGCTTCGCCACCGGCCTCGACATCGCGCGCTACACCGCCGCGATCATGCGCAAGGACATGGCCGCCTATGATGCGGATCCGGCGAACTACACCCAGTCGCTCGGCTGCTGGCACGGGTTCATCGCGCAGCAGAAGATGATCAGCATCAAGAAGCATTTCGGCACCACCGACCGCCGCTACCTCTACCTGTCGGGCTGGATGGTCGCCGCGATGCGCAGCGAGTTCGGTCCCCTGCCCGACCAGTCGATGCACGAAAAGACCAGCGTCCCGGCACTGATCGAGGAGCTCTATACCTTCCTGCGCCAGGCCGATGCGCGTGAGCTCGGCATGATGTTCCGCGACGTCGACACCGCGCGCGCCGCAGGGAATGCGATCGAGGAGCAGCGCCTGCTCAACGCGATCGAGAACCACCAGACTCACGTCGTGCCGATCATCGCCGACATCGACGCGGGCTTCGGCAACGCAGAGGCCACCTACCTGCTCGCGCGGAAGATGATCGAGGCGGGAGCCTGCGCGCTGCAGATCGAGAACCAGGTGAGCGACGAGAAGCAGTGCGGCCATCAGGACGGCAAGGTCACCGTCCCGCATGAGGACTTCCTCGCGAAGGTCCGCGCATGCCGCTACGCGTTCCTCGAGCTGGGCGTCGAGGACGGGATCATCGTCACGCGCACCGACTCGCTCGGCGCAGGGCTCACCAAGCAGATCGCGGTCAGCAAGACGGCGGGCGACCTGGGCGACCAGTATAATTCGTATCTCGACTGCGAGGAGATTGACCCCGCCACCGCGCAGAATGGCGACGTGATCCTCAACCGCGACGGTAAGCTGCTGCGTCCGAAGCGGCTGCCCTCCAACCTGTTCCAGTTCCGCGCGGGCACGGGCGAGGATCGCTGCGTGATGGATTGCATCGCGAGCCTACAGAACGGCGCCGACCTGCTCTGGATCGAAACCGAGAAGCCGCACATCGAGCAGATCGCCGGCATGGTCGACCGCATCCGCGCGGTGATCCCGAACGCCAAGCTCGTATACAACAACTCGCCGAGCTTCAACTGGACGCTGAACTTCCGCCAGCAAGTCTTTGACGCGTGGCGTGAATCGGGGCGCGACGTCTCGGCCTATGACCGCGCACGCCTGATGAGCGTCGACTATGACGGCACGCCCCTGGGTGACGAGGCGGACGAGCGCATCCGCACCTTCCAGGCGGATTCGGCCAAGCGTGCCGGCATCTTCCATCACCTGATCACGCTGCCGACCTATCACACTGCGGCGCTCTCGACCGACAATCTCGCCAAGGAGTATTTCGGCGACGCCGGGATGCTCGGCTATGTGAAGGGCGTCCAGCGCAAGGAAATCCGCGAGGGCATCGCCTGCGTGAAGCACCAGAACATGTCGGGCTCCGACTTGGGCGACGATCACAAGGAGTATTTCGCGGGCGAGGCCGCACTGAAAGCCGGTGGCGTGCACAATACGATGAACCAGTTCGCCGCCTGATCCACGGGCCGGAGCGCGGGCTCCGGCCCTGACCTCGCAGCGGTCCACTGGTCGTCGACCGAATGTGCCGCTGCCAGGATATACGACAGCGTTTCGTACCGAACATGAACGAAATGTCATTTTCGGGGTTCCGCCACCCAAGTCGGCCGTTTAGGAGACCAGCTTCAAAGGGTGGCAAGGTAATGATGCGGAAGGTGAAATTTCTTCCCGTGGCGATGTGCCTGCCGATATTGGCCGCGTGCAACCGCCACCAATCGACGCTCGCCCCGTTCGGTGAGGAGGCGGACAAGGTGCGCTCGATCGCGATCGTGCTGGTCGTTGGATCGGTCATCCTCGCCGCCGGTCTCGCGCTGCTCATGCGCCACGCGATGCGCGCGCCCGAGGGTAGGCTCACGCACAAGGGCGGGATGAAGCTGGTGCTGTGGCTCGGCGGGATCGGCCCGTCGATCCTGCTGCTCGGCTTGCTGCTCTATGCACTGCCGGCCATGCGGCCGATCCCCGTCGCGAATGCCGATCTGCGGATCGGGGTCGAGGGCGAACAATTCTGGTGGCGAATCCGCTACGCACCGCCCGGCGGATCACTCGTTGAGTCTGCGAACGAACTGCGGCTGCCGGTCGGCCGCACCGTCGAGCTGTCGCTACGCGGCGCCGACGTCATCCACAGCTTCTGGGTGCCGGGCCTTGCCGGCAAGATGGACATGATCCCCGGCCGCACCAACCGCCTCGTCGTCCGCGCGACCAAGGCGGGGACGTATCGCGGCGTATGTGCCGAGTTTTGCGGCCTGGGCCACGCGCTGATGGCGTTCGACGTCGTCGCGATGGAGCCCGCCGCCTTCGAGCGCTGGCTTGCCGCACAGGCGGGTCCCGCTACGCCGACCGCATCCCCCGGCGCGCGACTGTTCGCCAGCTATGGGTGTAGCGGCTGTCACAGCGTCCGCGGCGTCGGCCCGGTCGCGAAAATCGGCCCCGACCTGACGCATTTCGGGTCACGTGCAACGCTCGCGGCCGGCATCCTGCCAATGACCCACGCCAACATCGCCGGCTTTGTCCGCGATCCCGGCAAGACGAAGCCCGGCGTGCGCATGCCCGCCTTCCCGCAAATGTCGGCTGCCGAAGCCGACCAGATCGCCAGCTATCTCCAGGGGCTCAAATGACCACCGAGAGCACCCCTTATGTCGCGCCGGACCAGAACGATCCCGCGGTCCGCAAGGCCCAGGAAGACCGCCTGCGCGAAGTGTGGAAGCCCCCCTCGGGCTGGTTCTTCCGCTGGACCGACGTCAACAACAACCGGATCGGCGTGTGGTACACGCTGACCGCGTTCGGCTTCATGCTGTTCGCGGGCGTGCTCGCGCTGATCATGCGAACGCAGCTGGCGGTGCCTAACAACGATCTCGTGACCGCGAACACGTTCAACCAGCTGTTCACGCTGCACGGCTCGATGATGATGTTCCTGTTCGCGGTGCCAATGTTCGAAGCGGTCTCGATCATCCTGCTGCCGCAGTTGCTCGGCGCGCGCGACCTGCCGTTCCCGCGACTGTCGGGCTTTGGCTATTGGAGCTTCCTGATCGGCGGCGTGTTCGTTTCCGGATCGATCTTCTTCGACGCGGCGCCCGATGGCGGCTGGTTCATGTATCCGCCGCTGACGACGCGGACCGATCTGAGCGGGCTCGGCGCAGATATCTGGATGCTGGGCCTCAGCTTCATCGAGGTGTCGTCGGTCGCGGCCGCGGTCGAGCTGATCGTCGGCGTGCTGAAATGCCGTCCGCCGGGGATGCGGCTCAACCTCATGCCGCTCTACGCCTGGTACATCCTCGTCGTCGCGGTGATGATCCTGTTCGCGTTTCCGCCGCTGATCGCGGGCGACGTGCTGTTCGAGATGGAGCGGCTGCTCAACTGGCCGTTCTTCAACGCGGAAAATGGCGGCGACCCGCTGCTGTGGCAGCACCTGTTCTGGATCTTCGGCCACCCCGAAGTCTATATCGTCTTCCTGCCGTCGATCGCGCTGTTCGCGATGCTGATCCCGACCTTCGCGCAGCGCCATCTGCTCGGCTATCCATGGATCGTGCTGGCCGCGGTCGGCACCGCGTTCCTGAGCTTCGGGCTGTGGGTCCACCACATGTTCACGACCGGTCTGCCCAAGATCAGCCTGGCCTTCTTCGCAGCCGCCTCCGAAGCGGTGGCGATCCCGACCGGTGTGCAGATCTTCGTCTTCATCGCGACTTTGTGGGCGGGCAACGTCAAGAAATCGACGCCGTTGCTCTATGCGAGCGGCAGCCTCGCGGTATTCGTGATCGGTGGCCTCACCGGCGTGATGGTCGCTGTCGCGCCGTTCGACTGGCAGGCGCACGACACCTATTTCATCGTCGCGCATCTCCATTACGTGCTGATCGGCGGCACGTTGCTGCCGCTGTTCGCCGGGCTGTATTATTACTGGCCGCTGGTCACCGGCAAGAAGTTGAGCGACAGGCTCGGGCGGATCGCGTTCTGGATCATGTTCGTCGGCATGAACCTGACCTTCTTCCCAATGCATCTGTCCGGGCTGCTCGGCATGCCGCGCCGGGTGTTCACCTACCCCGAAGAGCTTGGCATCGGCGGGCTCAATCTCGCGTCTACCGCGGGGTCGTACCTGTTCGCGCTCGGCGTGCTTATCGTGTGCATCGACCTCGCACTGTCCCCGCGTCGTGCCAAGGCACCGCGCAATCCGTGGAATGCGGGGACGCTCGAATGGCTGGCGCTGCCTGACGACGAGGATTGGGGCATCCGCTCGGTCCCGCTGATCGAGAGCCGCTATCCGATCTGGGACCAGAAAAACTTCGTCCAGAAGGTCGACGAGGGCCGCTTCTTCCTGCCCGACGCGGAAGAGATGCGGCGCGAGTCGATCATCACCACCGTGCTCGACGCACGACCATTGCAGGTCATCCGCCTCGGCACGCCCAGCGTGAAGCCGATGATGACTGCGGTCGCGCTGGCGGGCGTGTTCATCCTGACGACCTACCATCTCTATCTACTGTCCGCGCTCAGCGGCGTGGCGACACTCGCCTGCGTGCTGTGGTGGCTGTGGACCGGGACCGCCGAGATCCCCGAAAAGCCGACCAAGCATATCGGCCACGGGATCGAGGTGCCGCTCTACACCTCGGGGCCCTCGGCGCCGGGCTGGTGGGCGATGTTCATCACGATGATGGCGGACGCGACTGCGTTTTCGGGGCTCGTCTTCGGCTATTTCTTCTTCTGGACGATCCACACCAATTTCCCGCCGACGGGCGCCGGGCTGGATGGACCGGGCGCGTTCTGGCCGATGGTCGCGCTGGCTCTGACACTGTTCGGCTGGGCAGCCACGGTCGGCGCGCGCGAAGTGCATCGCCGCGGCAACGTCGCTGCGGGTCGCACGCTGCTGGTCGTCGGGATCGTAGCGACGCTGTCGAGCCTGTTCGCCGGGCTAGCCGGGCCGTGGTATTCGGGGATGGATCCGGAGCTGCACGTCTATCCGGCGATCGTCTGGACGCTGGCGATCTGGACCGCGGTGCACGCAGCGATCGGCGTGATCATGCAGGCCTATACGCTTGCGCGCAGCCTCGCGGGCAAGATGACGCCGGTCTATGATGCCGACCTGCGCAACATCACCGTGTACCACCATTTCCTCGCACTGACGGGTATCGTGACGTTCTGCACGATCGGCCTGTTCCCGGGGTTCGCATGACTACGCCCAAGGACAACCGCAAGCACTGGGCGCGCGACCTCAAGGTCACGTTGTGGACGCTGATCCTCCCGCCGACGATCTGGGCGGTGCATTTCATGTTCTGCTATCTGTGGGTCGCGGTCACCTGTGCGAAATCGCCGACGCCGGGGACGGCGCTGAACGGGTTTCCGCTGGCCACGCTGATCGCGACGATCGTCGCGCTGCTGGGGATCGTCGCGGCGGGCTATATCGCGCGCGTCCAGTCGCAGACGCCGGGCGACCCTGCGCCGCATGATGAGGGCACCGCGATCGATCGTCTACGCTTCCTCGCGCTGTCGACCCGGCTGCTCGCAGGCCTGAGCTTCGTCGCGGTGATCTTCACCGCGCTGCCGGTCATCGTCTTCGGCGATTGCCGATGAGACGCGTGAGCTTGGTGCTCGGCGCGGTGCTGGTCCCGCTCGGCTGGGCGTTTGCCGCCGCGCCGCTCGGTATGGTCGGGCACATGGCGGGTCACATGATCGCGGTGGCGGTCGCCGCGCCGTTCCTCGCTTACGGCATCGCGGGCAGCCGCTTCGATCCGGCCGAGCGATGGCCGGCGGTGGTGACACCGCTGGCGATGTCGCTGGTCGAACTCGTCGTGGTGTGGCTGTGGCACCTGCCCGCGTTGCGGCTGCGCGTCGACATGCAGCCGCTGGCGTTGCTGATCGAGCAGGCGAGTTTCCTCGGCGCCGGTCTGCTGCTGTGGAGCGCGGTGCTAGGGACGCGAGCCGGCGGGGCGACCGACCGGCGCGCGTCGGGCGTCGCGGCGATGCTGCTGACCTCGATGCATATGACTCTGCTCGGCGCGCTGATCGGCCTGGCGCCGCGGCCGCTCTATGCCATGATGGCGATGCACCCGGCGTCGCACGGTCTCGATCCGCTCGAGGACCAGCAGCTTGGCGGCGTCGTCATGCTGATGATCGGCGCGGCGAGCTATTTTCTCGGCGGGCTCGCGATGCTCGGCGGTGTTTTGAAGACACGGAGTGCTGCGGCATGACGATCCGGATTACCTGGGCGCGCACGGCCGCCGCCATCGTCGCGCTGATCGTGGCGGGGCTGCTATTCTCCTGGTCGGGGGTTTTCAACGTCGCCGCCTCGTCGGGGCATTGGAAGATCACCGACTGGTTCCTCCACTGGACCATGCGCAACTCGGTGCGCACGCATGCCGCCTTGACCGTGCCTGACGATCCCAAGGCGCGCGACGGGGTCATCAGCGCGGCTGGCCTGTTCAAGGCGAGCTGTGCCGCCTGCCACGGCGCCCCCGGCGTGCGCCCGCTGCCGGTGATGCAGGCGGCGACGCCCCCTGCCCCCGATCTTTCGATCAACGCGCGCGAATGGACCGACAAGCAGCTCTTCTGGATCCTCAAGCATGGCGTGAAATTCAGCGGCATGCCCGGCTGGGCGGCGAAGGACCGCGACGACGAGGTCCGCCACATGGTCGCGTTCGTCCGGCTGCTGCCCGAAATGTCGCCAGCGACCTACCGCGCGCTGACCGACGTACCAGGGCCGACCGACGCAAGGATCGCGACGTGCGCGGGCTGTCACGGCGCCGACGGCCGGGGCCGCGGCCAGCCCGACATCCCCGTCCTCGGCGGCCAGAGCCCCGCCTATCTCCGAGCCGCGCTCGAGGCCTATGCGACTGGCAAGCGTCAGAGCGCGGTAATGTCGAACGCCGCCGCGACGCTGAGCCCAGCCGAGATGACGCGTCTAGCGGATCGTTTCGCGGCAATGCCCGGCATCGGCGTGACCAAGCCCGCGGGCAGCGTCGAGGCCGCACGGATCGATCGCGAAGGCCTGCCCGAGGTCCAGCTGCCCGCCTGCGCAAGCTGCCACGCGGCCGGCAAGCCCTATCCCGTGCTCGCCGGCCAGCGCGCGAGCTACATCGCGCAACGCCTGCGGAACTGGCGCGGCGACGATACGGTAGTCGATGCACGCAAGTCGCAGTCGACGATGCCCGTCATCGCTCGGCGGATCCCCGAGGACATGATCGACCCGCTCGCTCGCTATCTCGCAGGGCGCTGAGCGCTCAGCCGTTAGCGGGCAGCAGATCGATCGAGACAGAACGCTCGCCGAACAGATCGGCGAGCCGTTCGCCGGAGGCCAGCGCGGTATCGCCCCACCAGTCGCGCACGCCAATCCCGCCGAGGTGACGCTCGGCAGACCGCAGCGGCACGACACACCGCAACACAGCCGCGTCGCTAACCCGCCTAAACGCGATGACCTGATCCGCACGAGAGCCGGTAACGGCGATGGGCTCGTATCCGCCCGTCGCGAACAATGCCGGATGATCGCGCCGCAGCGTCAGAAGCCGCTGGATAAGCGCCATCTTCGCCGGCGGGTCGCCGTCCAGACTGGCCTGCAGACGTGAATAGTCCACCGGCCGACGGTTGTCGGGATCGACCAGGCTCAGGTCGGTGGCCTCGGTCCCCTGATACAGATCGGGCACGCCGGGCACCGTGTAGCGCAACGCGACTTGAGCGAGGCTGTTTGCTTCGGCTGCGGGGGCCAACGTCGCGACGACGGCGGTCAGGTCTTCCAGAAACACCCGCGATCGCGTGGGATCAAGAAGCGCCCGCGCCAGATCGTGGCAGCGCGCTTCATAGTCCGGGTCCGGTGCCTCCCAGGACGAGCGCAGCTTCGCCTCGCGCAAAGCCTTTTCCTGCCACGCCACGATCCGCTCCGCATAGTCGGACAGCCCTCCGGTGTCTGACGCAGAGAGTCCCTCTGGCCAAGCGCCGAACAGCGTCTGAAGCAGCGTATAGCTGTCATCCAGCGCCACCCCGTCGGTGAAGGGCAGCGCGAGGTCCAGCCATCGTTCGACATGCGTGCGCCACAGATCGGGCACTTCGCTAAGCACCGCCAGCCGCGCGCGCACGTCTTCGCCACGCTTGTGGTCATGCGTCGCGGTGGCGAGCATCGCCGCAGGCCAGTCGCGTGCGCGATCGATCATCGCGGCATGAAAGTCTGCGATATCCAGCGACATGCGGCCGGCGTCGAAGCCGACGTCGTTGCGCGAGAGCAGCCGACCATAGCGGTAGAAGGCGGTATCCTCGACCGCCTTGGCGGCGATCGGCGCGGACAGCTGCTGGAATTTGCGGACCGCCTCCGCCGCCAGCCCGGCGTCCCCCGGTCCCTCGCCCGCCAACCATGCCAGTATCCGGTCGACGACCGCGTCCTCGCCCGGGGGCACGAACTCAGCGATACGCTCGCGGACCGTTTCGCGGATCGCGGCATCTGCTGCGGGGGCGGCATCGCCGGTCCCATAGGTGCGGTAGACCGGGAAGACCCACAGCATGCGCTCGATTGCCCGGTCGAGCATGCCGCGCGTGAGGCCGTCGCACTCCGGCGTCGAGCGCGCCAAGGCCACGAACGCCTCGACGCACCCGCGGCGCTGGCCATCGAACTGCCAGGCGAGCAATTCCTGCCGCGCGCGCAGCTCCTCGGGTGCGAACGCCGCGGATCGCCCGCTTATGTCCGCCCAGAGGGTGGCGAGCGGCTCGGCGCCGCCGCTCGCGTGGAGCAAAGCTGCAACCTGCTCCATGAAATCATAGCCGCTGGTACCGTCGACACTCCAGTCCGTAGCGAGCGGCTCGCCGTCCGCCAGGATCTTCTCGATGACGATGTACGCCGGGCCGGGCGGTGCGTCGGCCGGCCGCGTGATCGCGTCGAGCCGCGTGCGCAGCTGCCGGCAATAGCCCGCGGGGTCGGTAAGTCCGTCGACGTGATCGACGCGGACGCCGTCGATCAGGCCCTCGCCGTAGAGGCGGAAATACAGCGCATGCGTCGCGTCGAACACGACCGGATCCTCGACACGCAAGCCGGCAAGGTCGTTGATCGTGAAGAACCGCCGCCAGTTGAGCTCGTCATTGGCAACGCGCCAGGATGCCAGTCGGTAATGCTGCCGGTCGGCCAGCGCGGCGATATCCGCGGTGGCCGCGGTCGCCTGGTCCTCGTCGCGGAGCGGCAGACGGTGCTCGCCATAGGCTTCGAGGACGTAGCGGCCGTCGACCTGCTCGACCTTCAGGGCGCCGCTCGCGATCGTTTCGGCCAGCGGATCGCCGAGGATCGGCAGGACGAGCTTCTCCCGCCAGTCGATGTCGAAATAACGGGCGAACGCGCTGTCTTCGCCCCGTGCGAGGACGTCGTTCCACCAGTCATTCTCACCGCCCGCCACGCCCATATGGTTGGGGACGATATCGATGATGATGCCCATATCGCGCGCACGGAGCGCCGCGACCAAGCTCCGGAACGCAGCCTCGCCGCCGAGTTCGGGATTGATGCTGGTCGGATCGGCGACGTCATAGCCATGCGTCGACCCGCGCCGCGCCCGCGTGATCGGCGAGGCATAGACATGGCTGATCCCGAGCGTGTCGAGATACGGCACCAGCGCCTCGGCATCGGCGAAGGTGAAATCCTCGTGGAACTGGAACCGGTAGGTCGCGCGGGGGGTCATGCGGGTCTCGTGGCGTTGAGGGCGTCGATACGGGCGGTGACGTCGGAGCGGTCGAGCAGCGCCTCGGTCGTGTCAGGCAGGCGGCGGCGCCAATTGGGATGCTCGTCGATCGTGCCCGGCAGGTTGGGCTGCTCGACCAGCCCCGCGAGATCCTCGACGGGCACGATGGCGAGCGCGCAGGGCGTGCTCGCGACATGCGCGATCGCCGCGTCGGCGACCGGGTCGGTGTCGTCCTCCGCGGGTTGATCGCGGCCCGTGTCGAACGCGGCCCACAGCGCGTCACGATCCTCGGCTCGGGCGGCACGGTCTGCGACTTCGTCGACCGCCTCGGACGTGCGGCCCAGCGCCCAGGTCCAGCCGATATCGCGCCCGCTCCACCAGCCGGCGACGGTCGCCAGATCATGCGTGCCGGTCATCGCCACCGCGTCGGGCGACCATTCCGCGGGAGGGACGAAGCCATCGGCATCACGCTCGAACCACAAGACGCGCATGCCGAGCATCGCACGCGCATCCATCGCCTCGCGGAACCCGTCGGGGACGGTGCCGAGATCCTCGCCGATGACGATCGCCTTGGCGCGGTGCGACTCCATCGCGACGATCCGCATCAGGTCGTCGAACGGCATGTCGAGATACGCGCCGTCCGCGGCCGATGCGCCCTCGGGTACGACCCACAGGCGGCGCAGGCCAAAGGCATGGTCGATACGGATGCCGCCGGCATGCGCGAGGGCTGCGCGGATCGTCGCGATGAATGCGGCGAATCCGGTATCGCGAAGCGCTTGCGGATCGAACCCGGTAATGCCCCAGCTTTGGCCGTCAGGACCCAGCGGATCCGGCGGCGCCCCGATCGACAGACCGGTGAGCAGATCACCGCGCCGGCTCCAGCCGTGGCTGCCGCCTGGGTCCATCCCGACGGCAAGGTCGGCGATGAGGCCGATCGCCATGCCCGCATCCTTGGCGGCCGTCTGCGCGGCATCCAGATCACGGCGCGCGCGCCACTGGAGGAACGCGTAGAAGGCCACGTCCTCGGCATGATCTTCGACGAAGCGGCGGACGGCAGGGCTGGCAGGGTCATGATAGTCGGCCGGCCATTGCTGCCAGCCGCGTGCACCCATCTGTGCGAAGAAATGCGCGTGGAGGGCGTCGAATTCGGCGTGGCGTTCGAGATCCTCCCCACCGTCTCGTCGGAACGCGTCGAGGCTTTCGCCAATGTCGGCAACCTCTTCCGCGTAAGTCTTGCGAAGCTGTGCAAGCTTCGCAGGTATCGCGTTCTGCCAATCGATCAGATCGGCGGAGACGTCAGCCAAAGCGTCCGCGTCGGCGGACGGCGTCCCGTACAGGCCGTTGAGAAACTGGCGGCTCGATGGCGCATAGGGGCTGTAGCGGCTGGCATCGGCTGGAAACAGCGCATGCGTGGGGCTGATTGCGAGCGCATCGGCGCCGCGGCCGCCAAAGGCACGCGCAGCATCGGCCAGCGTTCCGAAGTCGCCGAAAGCGTTGCGAGTGTCCCCGCAAAGGCTGGGGATCTGAACCGCGGGCGCCCAGCATTTGCGCCCGGGGACCGCATCCGCGATCGTAAAGCAGCGCCGCGGGGCGACGAGCAGATCGATCTCAGTGCCGTCGATCGCGAGACGGTGATACCCGACCTGCTCGATCGGCTTCAACGCGCCGTTCTCCACCGGCAGCGAGATCCTCGTGCCGTCTTCGAGCGTCAGTTCGGCGCTGCTCGAAGCCGTCGCGGGAAGCACAATCGGGTCGCCGCAATCGACGGACAGGAACCGGGGCGCATGGGCCGTCCTGCGCTCGATTGCAGTGAGGCTGTCGGCGATTTGCGTGTCGCTATCCGATGCATGGCCGAGGCGATCGAGGATTGTCCGCAAGGCATCGTCGCATACGGTCTGGCGACGCCCGGCAGCGTCCTGCCAGTCGCGCTGCAGCCCGGCGGCCGTCGCGAGCGTGTGCAGGCCGCTCATCGCGCCAACCAGGCCGCGATGCTGCCAGGCTGGCCGGGGTCGCCATCCGCGAAGATCGGCGCGGGCTCGATGACAGGAAAGGCTACCGCCTCGTCCCCCAAGTTCAGCGTGATGGTGAGAATCGCGCCATCACTCATCCGCCAGCGCGCGACGACAGCCCCCTCCCCGATCGGTTCCGCCCCGATCGCGGTCGTGCCGCGTAACCGCGGGATGATCGCCTCGTGGCGGATCTTGAGCAGCGTGGCGTACAACGCTTGCCACGTCGCAGCATCCGGGCCGGGATGCGCGCGCGACTGGTCGAACGTCTCAAGCGCGTTGGGATCGGGGATCGCCTTGCGCGCTTCAGGATCGGCGAAAGCGGCAAACTTGGCAAATTCCTTCCGCCGCCCTTCGCGCACCGCATCGGCGAGCTCGTCGTGGAAGTCGGTGAAGAACAGGAACGGGCTCTCGCTGCCCTGCTCGTCCCCCATGAACAGCAGCGGGATCTGCGGGCCCAGCAGAAGCAGCGCGGTCGCGGCCCGAAGCTTTTGCCGGTCGGCGAGCAGCGTCAGCCGCTCGCCCATCGCGCGGTTGCCGATCTGATCATGGTTCTGAAGAAATGCGACGAACGCGGTCGGCGACAGATGCGCGCTGGGTTTGCCACGCGGCTTGCCGTCGTGGTTGGGCGAGCCCTCGCCCTGATAGATGAAGCCTTCGCCGAGACAGCGCGCGAGCCGTTCGGCCGGGCGGTCGGCGAAGTCCGCGTAATAGGCACTGGTTTCGCCGGTCAGCAGGACGTGCAGCACATTGTGGAAATCGTCGTTCCACTGCGCATCGAACGCCGCGGGGTGGAGGCGCTCGGCGTCGTTGCCTTCGTTCTCCAGGACGAGATGAACGTGGCGGCCCGCGGTCTTGTCGCGGAGCTCGGCGGCCATCGCGTCGAGGAAGTCGTCATTCTCGATCGCGTGGACCGCGTCGAAGCGGAGTCCGTCGACCTTATAGTCGTTCAACCACATCAGCGCATTATCGACGAAATAGCGGTGGACCGGCGCCTGATCGACCGCGACCGCGCCGCCCCAGGGGGTATCGACTTCGGGGTGAAAGAATCCCTTCGCATAGGCGCCGAGGTAGTTCCCGTCGGGCCCGAAGTGATTGTAGACGACGTCGAGGAACACCGCGAGGTCGAGTTCATGCGCCCGGTCGACCAGCGACTTGAGCGCTTCAGGCGTGCCATAGCTTTCGACCGGAGCATAAGGCAGCACGCCGTCATAGCCCCAGTTGCGCGTGCCGCCAAACGCATTGACCGGCATGAGTTCGATCGCCGTCACGCCAAGCGCGGCGATCGCCGGAAGCCGGTCTGCGACACCCGCGAAACCGCCCAGTGCGCCGACATGGACCTCTTGGATGACCATCTCCTCCCACGCGCGCCCGCGCCAGTCCGTCGCGCGCCACGCATAAGCGGCGTGGTCGACGACGACGCTCCAGCCATGGACGCCGCCCGACTGCGCGCGCGAGGCCGGGTCCGGGACCGTCAGGTCGTCCGTGAGCCGGAACCGGTAGCGCTCATCTGCGCCGACCGGAGCCTTTGCGCTGAACCACCCGTCAGGCTCGCTGGTCATGGCGACCGTCGCGCCGCCGGCTATCTCGAGCGTCACCCGATCGCGGTCGGGAGCCCAGAGGCGGAAGGTCGTCCCATCGGCCTCGAGCGTCGGTCCCCAGCCGGTCATGCCGCCGCGATCGTCCATGTCAGCAACGCCGCACCCTGCGGCGGGATCTCATAGCTGTCCTTGATCGGCGTGGCGGCCTGATCCGGCTTGCTGCTATCGATGAGGACAATGCGTTCGGCATCCTCAGGCGGCGGCATGTGGAAGGTCAGCGGACCCTCCGAGGCGTTGAGCAGGAGCGAGATCACCTGCACCTCGCCCGACTCGCGCTCGCACGCCCGGCGCATCACGAGTGCGCGACCGTTGCTATTCTCCCAATCCTCGGAGGTGAGCTGCTGGCCGCGCTCATCCCACCATTCGATGTCCTTGAGACCCTCGGCCGGCATATCCTCGCCGTACAGGAAGTTCCCGGCGCGGAGCATCGGATAGTCTCGGCGCAGCGCGATCAGCCGCGATGTGAAGTCGATCAGTGCGTCACCCTCGGGCGACTTCGCTTTCTCCCAATCGAGCCAGCTGATCTCGTTATCCTGGCAATAGGCGTTGTTGTTGCCGTTCTGCGTCCGCCCGAACTCGTCCCCCGCGACCAGCATCGGCGTGCCGAGCGAGGCGAACAACGTCGTCAGCATCGAGCGCATCACGCGCTGGCGGGTTTCGAGGATCGCCGGATCCTCGGTCGGCCCCTCGACGCCCCAGTTGCGCGAGCAGTTGTTCGAATGGCCGTCGCGATTGTCCTCGCCATTCGCCTCGTTGTGCCGCTCCTCATAGGCGACTGTGTCGGCCAGCGTGTAGCCATCATGCGCGCCGAGCAGGTTGACGCTCGCCCACGGACGGCGCGCGCGGCGGTCGAACAGATCCGCCGACCCGGTCAGGCGCGCGGCGAGATCGGCCCGCTGCGCGTGATCGCCGCGCCAGAATTTCCGCACCGTATCGCGGTATTTGTCGTTCCATTCCGCGAAACCGGGGGGGAAGTTGCCCAGTTGATAGCCCCCGGGGCCAATGTCCCAAGGTTCGGTGATCAGCTTCAGCTTGCCGAGCACCGGGTCCTGCCGCAGCACGTCGAAGAACCCCGCACCCGGATCGAAGCCGGTATCCGTCCGCCCCAGCGTCAGCCCGAGATCGAAGCGGAAGCCGTCGATGCCGAAGCTGGTCGCCCAGTAGCGCAGCGAATCCGCGACCATCTGGATGACGCGCGCCTTGGTAAGGTTCAGCGTGTTGCCGGTGCCGGTGTCGTTGATCGAGAAGCGCGGATCGTCCTTGACCAGCCGGTAATAGCTCGCATTGTCGAGCCCGCGCCACGACAGCGTCGGCCCCTGTTCCGAGCCCTCGCAGGTATGGTTGTACACGACGTCGAGGATTACCTCGATCCCGGCGGCATGCAGCCGGCGGATCGAACGGCGCAGCTCGTTATGGCTGTCGGCTGCGAAGAACGAACGCTCGGGCGTGAAGAAGTTGAGGGTATTGTATCCCCAGTAATTCCGCAGCCCCTTCTCCTGCAGGAAACGATCCTGGATATAGGTGTGGATGGGCAGCAACTCGATCGCCGTCACCCCGAGGCGCTTGAGGTGATCGATCACCTTGGGGTTGCCGAGCGCCGCGAAGGTGCCGCGTTCGGAGGGCTGGACCTCGTCGAACAGCTTGGTCAGGCCCTTGACGTGCGCTTCGTAGATCACCGTCTCGGACCAGGGGGTGTTGGGTCGCACGTCACGCGACCAGTCGAAATGGCTGTCCGTCACGACGCCCTTGGGCATCGTCAGCGCACTGTCGCGCTTGTCGAAGCTCAGGTCCGCACGCGGCGACTTGACCTGATAGCCGTACATCGCGTCGGTCCAGCGGAGTTCGCCGATCATCTGCTTGGCGTACGGATCGAGCAGCAGCTTGTTCGGGTTGAACCGGTGGCCTTCCTCGGGTGCGTACCGACCATGCGCGCGGTAGCCATAGACAAGGCCGGGCTGCGCGTCGGGGAGGTAACCGTGCCAGACTTCATCGGTCCATTCGGGCAGCGCATAGCGTTTCAACTCGCGCCGACCGGTCTCGTCATAGACGCAGAGCTCGATCTTCTCGGCGTTGGCGGAGTAGACCGCGAAATTGACGCCAAGGCCGTCGAAAGTCGCGCCCAGCGGATAGGCGGAACCGGCGTCGAGCGTGTCGGGCAGTAGATGCAAGGCGAAGACCCTTTTCGTGGCGCCGACCGCAG
The DNA here is from genome assembly GCF_004216825.1 of Sphingomonas sp. BK036. Lineage (NCBI taxonomy): Bacteria > Pseudomonadati > Pseudomonadota > Alphaproteobacteria > Sphingomonadales > Sphingomonadaceae > Sphingomonas > Sphingomonas sp. BK036. The sequence continues at coordinate 332,748 of NZ_SGXR01000005.1, forward strand.
CTTTATCGCGGTGCAGCATTGCTTGGCGTGAAACCCGTCCGCCGCTTCCTATGTTCCCCGTTCCGCAGCGAGTTTTCGCCGCGCGATTTTTATCAGCAAGGGACGACCATGCGCACTTCTCTCACCGTCGGATCGACCATCGCATGAGCGGGCCGAAACTGTTCGCACCGCTCACGATCGGCAACCTGACGCTCGTCAATCGTATCGTCATCGCGCCGATGTGCCAATATTCGGCAATCAATGGCTGCATGAACGACTGGCACCGGATCCATCTCGGTCAGCTCGCGCTGTCGGGTGCGGCGCTGCTGACGATCGAGGCAAGCGCGGTGCTGCCCGAGGGGCGGATCACGTACGGCGATGTCGGGCTGTACGACGATGCGACCGAGGCCGCGATGGCGGGCGTGATCGAGAGCATCCGGCGCTGGTCCGACATGCCGATCGCGATCCAGTTGTCGCACGCGGGCCGGAAGGCATCGTGTGAGGTGCCGTGGAAGGGCGGGCTCCAGATCGCGCCGGGCGAACCCAATGGCTGGCAGACCGAGGGACCCTCGACCGTACCGTTCCTCCCCGAGGAGAATGCACCGGTCGCGCTCGACCGCGAGGGACTGGCACGGGTGCGCGATGCGTTCGTGGCCGCGACGGTGCGCGCCGCCCGGCTCGGGATCGATGCCGTCCAGCTGCACGCCGCGCATGGCTATCTGCTGCACGAATTCCTGTCGCCGCTGTCGAACCATCGCGAGGACGAGTATGGCGGCAGCCTCGAAAACCGGATGCGGTTCCCGCTCGAGGTGTTCGATGCGGTTCGCGCGGCATTCCCGGCAGAGCGCGCGGTGACGATGCGCGTGTCCGGCACCGACTGGGCCGAGGGCGGCTGGGATTCCGAGCAGACGGTGGCGTTTGCCAAGGCGCTCGAGGCGCGGGGCTGCAGCGCGATCCACGTCTCGAGCGGTGGCACGACGCCGGCGCAGCAGATTCCCGTCGGGCCGAGCTACCAGGTGCCGCTCGCACGCGCCGTGAAGCAGGCGGTGTCGATCCCGGTCGTCGCGGTCGGACTGATCACCGACTATGAGCAGGCCGAGGCGATCGTGGGTACGGGGGATGCTGACATGATCGCGCTCGCACGGACGATCCTCTACGATCCGCGCTGGCCGTGGCATGCCGCTGCGCATCTGGGCGGCAAGGTCAAGGCGCCGAGCCAGTATCTGCGTTCGCAGCCGCGGCAGTTTAAGGATCTGTTCGAGGCGTAAGGCTCGCTTCCTACTGCCTTCTTGTTCCCCCGCGGAGGCGGGGGCCCAGGATCTCAGGCGATACCATCCGTAATACTGGGCCCCCGCCTCCGCGGGGGCCCAGTGTCCTCAGCCCGCCACCGTCATGACCGAGCCGGAATCGACCCGGATATCCGCGCCGTTGATGAAGCTCGCCCGCTCCGAGCACAGGAACACGATCGCCGACGCGACCTCTTCCGCGGTGCCACGGCGCTTCAGCGTCATGCCCGGGCGCTCCTCTTCGAGAAACGTCTCGATCGCCTCGTCGAAACTCGTTCCCTTCTCGTCGGCGCGCTTCTGCATCATCTTGTCGGTCATCGGCGTCGCGATGAACGCGGGCGACACGGTGTTCACCAGTACGTTGTCACAGCCATAGGCCTTTGACAGCCCCTTAGACAGGCTGGAGATCCCCGCCTTCGATGCGCAATAGGCAAGCTCGTCGACATAAGGCTGCACCGCATCCTCCGAGCTCATCAGCACGATGCGACCCCATTTGCTCGCGCGCATCGCCGGGATCGCCTCGCGGCAGACGCGCACCGCACCCATCAGGTTGATGTCGATCGTAGACTGCCAGCCCGCATCGTCGACATCGAGGAAATCACCGGTCGCACCCGTCACGCCTGCGCAATTGACCAGGATGTCGGGCTCGCCGAGCTGCGCGCGGACCTTCTCGAAGAGTGCCGCGACGTCGTCGAGCTTGGTGAGGTCCGCCTCGACCGCGATGATCTCGCCATGCGCCTTCAGGTCCTCGACGCTGGAGTCGAGGTCACCGCCGGGCTGGTCGGAGATCGCGACCCGTACGCCTTCCTGCAGCAGCATCCGGGCGGTTTCCTTGCCCATGCCGCTGTCCGCGCCGGTCACGAGCGCGATTCTGCCTGCGATATCGAGGTTCATGCTGTCGTCCTTGTGGTGGTGATGAAAGTCATGCCCATTCCCGCGGACCGTCGCTGTCGAGCGCTCGGTCGAGGTAGAAGGCGGCACTGATCAGCGCGAGATGGCTGAAGCCTTGCGGGAAATTGCCGAGGAAGCTGCCATCTTGCGCGATCTCTTCGGCAAACAGCCCGACATGGTTGGCGTGCGCGAGCAGCTTTTCGAAGTTTAGCCGCGCTTCGTCGAGCCGCCCTGCCCGCGCGAGACATTCGACATACCAGAACGAGCAGGCGACGAACGCCCCCTCCTGCCCCGGCAGGCCATCGTCGATCCGGTAGCGATAGACCTGCCCATCATCGGACAGGTCCTTGCCGATCGCCTCCAGCGTCGCGAGCCACTTCGGATCGGTCGCACCGATGAAGCGGACCAGCGGCATCATCAGCAATGCGCCGTCGACGGCCTTGTCCTCGGGTGCGTCGCCGATCGCGCGGACGAAGCGGCCGAGATCGTCGTCCCAGAACTGCGCCCAGATATCGTCATGGATCGCTGTCCGCGTTTCCGACCAGCGTACCAGCGGCGCCTGGAGCGAGCGCTTCTGCGCAAGCCGCACCGCGCGATCGATCGCCACCCAGCTCATCAGCCGCGAATGCAGGTAATGCTTCTTCGGCCCGCGGACTTCCCAGATCCCTGAATCCGGCGTGGCCCAGGTATCGCAGACCTGATCGACGATCCGGCCGATCGCCACCCAGGAGTCATGCGCGATCGCCTCGCCATATTTGCTGCCGAGATAGGTCGCGTCGAGCAGCGCGCCGTAAATGTCGTGCTGCGTCTGGTCCTTGGCCTCGTTGCCGACGACGATCGGTGCGGCGCCGCCGAAGCCGCGGAGGTCCAGCTTGCGCTCGTCGGCGATCTCGCCGCCGTCGAGCGCGTACATCACGCCGAGATGCCCCTTCGAACACGCCTGCGCGCGATCCATCGCCCAGTGGAGGAACCCAACCGCCTCCTCCTGATAGCCCAGGCGGATCAGCGCATAGACGGTGAACGAGGAGTCGCGGATCCACGTCGCGCGGTAGTCCCAGTTGCGCACCCCGCCCGGCGCTTCGGGCAGGCCGAAGGTCGCTGCGGCGGCGATCGATCCGTGCTTGCGCGAGGTAAGCAGTTTCAGCGCCATCGCCGACCGCTCGACCGTCTCGCGCCAGCGACCGCGATAGCGCGAGGTGCGGCTCCAGCTCCGCCAATACGCGATGTCGCGTTCGACGATCGCATCGAGCGCATCGGTGTCGAGCGAGACGTCGTCCGGGTTGCTCAGGATCAGCGAGACGGTGTCGCCTTCAGCAAGATGGATCTCGGCGGTCAGGTCGCACCCGTCGGCAACCAGCGACCCTGCGCCATGCAGCGCGAGCGCAAGCCCGCTCTCATGATCGAACCGCCCGCGCGAGACGTCTGTGCCGTCCGTCGTCACCGAGGCCTTGCGCCCCACGACGCCATAGTCGAACCGCGGCGCGCACCGCACCCGCACCGTCGCCGATCCCCGCGTGCAGGTCAGTCGCCGGACCAGCCGCGACGGCGCATCGTCCGCGTCGTTGCCCACCGGCATGAGGTCGATCAGATCGACGCTCGCCGCGTCCGCCATCCAGCGGGTGAGCAGGATGTTGGTTTCGGGCAGGTACATCTGGACGATGTTGGCCCCCGGCAGATTGGGCTCGGCGGCGAAATACCCGCCCGTTTCGGTGTCGAGCAATCGCGCGAATACCGATGCGCTATCGAGGCAAGGCCAGCAGAGATAGTCGATCGTCCCCGCCGTATCGACCAGCGCGACGGTTTCCAGATTGCCGATCGCGCCGTGATCCGCGATCGATATGGCGGCCTTATCCATTGTCGCGGAAGCCCGGATACAGGCTCATCCCGCCGTCGATCGTCAGCGTCGATCCGACGATATAGTCCGCTGCATCCGAGGCGAGGAACAGTGCCGCCCGCGCGACGTCGTCGGGATCGCCGATCCGGGCATAGGGAATGAGTTCGAGCAGCTTGTCCTGGTCGGCGGTGGCATCCGCGTTGATCTCGGTCGCGATCGCGCCGGGGGCGATGCCGTTCACGCGGATCCGGTCGCCCGCAACCTCCTGCGCCAGCGTCCGCATCAGCATCCCGCTGCCACCCTTCGACGCGGCGTAATTGGCATGCCCGGCCCAGGGGATCACCTCGTGTACCGAACTCATGAACAGGATCTTGCCGATCGCCCGGCTGACGCCGCGATCGCCCTGCCCGCGAAACCGCCGCACTGCCTCGCGCGAGACGAGGAACTGCCCGGTCAGATTGACGTCGATGACCCGCTTCCAGTCCTCAAGCGACAGCTCGGCATAGGGCGCATCCTTCTGCATGCCCGCATTGGCGAACACGATGTCGACGCCGCCAAACCGCGCGACCGTCTCGTCGAACAGCTTCAGCACCGCGGCCTCGTCCGACGTATCCGCTTCGCACGCAAACGCCTCGCCGCCGGCCTGCTCGATTTCCTCGACGACCGCGCGCGCCTTGTCCGCGCTGCTGTTGTAGTTCACCGCGACCTTCGCGCCCGCCTTGGCAAACGCGATTGCGGACGCACGGCCAAGCCCGGAACTCGCGCCGGTGACGATCGCCACCTGGCCTGTCAGGTCGATATGCATGGCTGGTCTTTCGCTGGGGATTACCGCCGCTCAACGCGCCCCGGCGAAAGTTTATCCCTGCGCACGCTCGAGCATCGCCCGCGGACGGTGGCACTAAGCCTTTGACGGTGCACACCGTTCGACCGCCAACCTTTGGTTAACGGTTGGCGGGCATGGTGGTGCGATCGAAAGGATCGCACCCAATGGCACGCCAACAGGACATCTTCACGCTAGTCGGCAATCGCATGCGCGCACCGCTGCACCGCGACGTCGGCACCTCCGCCTTTGAGCGACCACCGATCGCCGACCTGATCCGCCGGATCGACCAGGCGCTGCAAATCCGCCGCGCCGCCTGACGCCGGCTGCCTGCTCGGCAGTTTAGTCCTCGGAGGTCTCCGACTGTCTCAGGACGCTCGCATAAAGTTCTGCCGCGCGCTGCTCGCGCGGGTCCTTGAACGCGAGGTGTGGCGCGGGCGTCTCGCCCGTCGCCCGAAGCACCGCCCATAACGCAAAGCGCCGGCCCGGCTCCCGCTCGGTCCCGAACGCGAGCGAGAGCCGGTCCCGCCCCGCCGCCAGCGCGGTGGCGTCGAGCGTATCGATGTCGGTCGTCCCGAAAAAATGGTGCGAGATCGCGTCAAGGTCCATCGCGCTCCCATGCGGTCAGCGGTGCCGCCGCGCAACCCGCAAGCTATGCTCCGGCGAGTGTTGCGAACACCGCGTGCATTGCCTAGATGCGCTCACCGACTGGCTTGGAAGAGTGTCCGAGTGGTTTAAGGAACTGGTCTTGAAAACCAGCGATGGGGTAACCCATCCGTGGGTTCGAATCCCACCTCTTCCGCCAGGTCAGCAGCGTTCGGACATATCCGCAGGGAAGACGACCGGCACGTCCCCGTCCTGCCACGGCGCGAACCGGGTCATCGCACGGCCGAACAACGGCGTTTCGAGGAACGTCGCGAGCCAGTGCTGCAGCGCGGGAAGCGGCAACGCGTCGAAATAGCCGCGATCGGTTTCGGCAAACTGGCGGACGAACGGCAGGATCGCGATGTCGGCCATCGACAGCCGGTCCCCACCCAGCATCGGACGACAATCGAGCCGACCGTCCAGCCTCTGCAGAAACCGCGTTGCCTCGGCCCGGTGATCGACGGCATCCGCCGGATAGCGATCGGCATATTTGTAACGGTCCAGGTGATGCTTGAAGGCGCCGTCAGTGTCGGCGACCAGCATCGCGTCGTCCGGCGACATCCAGTCGGCTGCTCCGCTCTCCGCCGAGGCCCACCGCATGATGTCGAGACTTTCATCGAGCACCCGCTGGTCCGGCAGGACGAGCACCGGCACCGTTGCCTTTGGCGAAACCTCCAGCATCGCCGCGGGTTTGGCACGCAACATGACTTCGCGCAGTTCGACCGCCACGCCGCGCATGAGCAAGGACAGGCGCGCGCGCATCGCATAGGGGCAGCGGCGGAAGCTGTAGAAGATCGGTAGCGTCATCGGACCGGGCTTACCCGATCCCGTCGAGCCGATCACGGGCACAGTTGGCCCCGATCCGTTGGCAGCGATCGCCGTACCCCGCTATGCGCCACGCAGATCATATAGTGATCCGCATGCGGGTTCGTGCGTTGTCCGCGAATGACGAACACAGGCACACCGATAAACGAAACAGGCACGCTGATCCGCGAGGGTGGAGCATTTCTATTGGAACGTGATTCAGGCGGTCGTTACACGCTGCAACTTGGCCGAATGCCGGTTGATCATGTGCAGAAGCGCGTGCGTATAATCGGCGTCGCGATCGCACCGGATCTGATCAGCGTCGATGGGGTATCGAGTGCGTGATTTTGCGTGATCGAAAGAATTTCGCTGATCCACGCAATTTCGAATAGTGTCTAATATTTCATAACTTCGTGGCTTTTCATTCTGTTGCACACGTTGTAGTCCGCCCTCCGCCGGGGGGCAGTAGAAACAAGGACTGAGTGTGACCGATACAATCAACCCCGTGGAGCTTGCTGCGGAACTGACTGCAGCTTGGCTGGCCAATCCGAACACGCGCACGTCGGCGGATGATGTTCCGGCGTTCCTCGTGTCGATGCATGCTGCCGTCATCAAGCTCACCGACGGCAGCGATCCCGAAGCGGCCGCTGCGCCTTCGCAGAGCCACGAGCCTGCGGTCACCGCGCGCAAGTCGCTTGCGTCGCCCGATCACATCATCTCGATGCTCGACGGCAAGAAGTACAAGACGCTGCGTCGCCACCTGACGACCAACGGCCTGACGCCTGAACAGTATCGCGAGCGCTTCAACCTGAAGGCCGACTATCCGATGGTCGCCGCGAACTATTCGGAAGCACGCCGCGCAATGGCAAAGTCGATCGGTCTCGGTCGCAAGGCCGGAAGCACGGTTGAAAAGGCTGTTGACTCGGCGGGCAAGACGGTTCGCAAGAGCGGCAAGGCCGCACTCGACGCCGCCAAGAAGACGCTCGGCAACGAAGAATAATAGTGATGCGGGGAAGGTTTAGCGACCTTCCCCGTCTCGCATGCGGCCCCGCTCAGAGGCCAGGCAGGGCCATCCGCAGATTCGTTTTTGCCAGTTCGATCACTTCGTCGCCGCGACCGTTGAGGATTGCCTTGGCCATATAGAGGCTGAATCCCTTCGCCTGTTCGGCCTTGATCGACGGCGGCATCAGCAATTCATACGAAGCCGTCTTCACCGAAACGAGCGCCGGACCGTCATGCGCAAACGCACGGCGCAACGCCTCCTCCAGGTCGGCAGACTCGGTCACGGTGATGCCGAGCATCCCCGATGCCTGCGCGATCATCGCGAAATCCGGGTTCTCCAGCTTGACGTTCACATCAAGGAACCCGCCGGCCTTTTGCTCCAGCGCGACGAAACCCAATTCGCCATTGTCGACGATCACGATCTTCACCGGCAGGTCGAGCTGTTTGAGCGTCAGCAGATCGCCCATCGACATCGCGAACCCGCCATCCCCCGACAGCGAGATGACTTGACGCCCGGGACAGGCCGCCTGCACGCCGATCGCCTGCGCGAGCGCGTTCGCCATCGATCCGTGGTTCGCGGAAAACAGCAAGCGCCGCCGGCCGTTCACGGTGAAGTAGCGGCACGCCCAGGCAGTCGGCGTGCCGACGTCCGCGGAGATGACCGCGTCGTCCGCCGCCAGATCGCTCAGGACCTTCGCCAGATATTGCGGATGGATCGGGCGGCCGGGCTTGGACGGCGTGGCCAGATCGTCCAGCCCCTTTCGGGCGCTCGCATAATGCTTGCGCGCGGCATCGATGAACGTGCGATCGGCGCGCCGCTCCAGACGCGGCAGCAGCGCGGCGATCGTCTCGCCGACGTCGCCGACGATCCCTAGCTCGAGCGGCGCGCGCTTGCCGAGTTGCGACGGATCGCGATCGACCTGAACGATCTTCGCGTCCTTTGGATAGAAGTTGCGATACGGAAAATCGCTGCCGAGCATCAACAGCAGATCGCAATTCTCCATCGCCTGATAGCCCGACGAGAACCCGATCAGCCCGGTCATTCCGACATCGAACGGATTGTCCCATTCGACATGCTCCTTGCCGCGCAGCGCATGGACCACCGGCGCGCCAAGAGTATCGGCGAGCGCCACGACCGCATCATGCTGTCCCGCGCATCCCGCCCCGCAAAGCAGCGTTACCGCCTTCGCGTCGTCGAGCAGCGTGAAGAGCGTATCGATATCGGCAGCGTTGGGCACGATCCGCGGTGCGTTCAGCGCGGGGAACGTCCCCGTTGCGCCCTTGGGCGCCTCGAGCAACGCGACGTCGCCGGGTACGACGATCACCGCGACGCCGCGCTTGCCGATCGCCGCGCGCATTGCCCGGTGCATCACCTCAGGCATCTGCGCCGGGTTGGTAACAAGCTCGACGAAGTGGCTGCATTCGCGGAACAACTCCTGCGGATGCGTCTCCTGGAAATAACCCAGCCCGATCTCGGATGAGGGGATATGCGCGGCGATCGCGAGCACCGGCACATGGTTGCGGTGACAGTCGAACAGGCCATTGATCAGGTGCAGATTGCCCGGCCCGCAACTCCCTGCGCAAACCGCGAGCTCGCCCGTCATCGCGGCCTCCGCCCCGGCCGCGAACGCCGCGACCTCCTCGTGGCGGGTCATCATCCAGTCGATCCGGCCCAGCTTGCGCAGCGTCTCGTTCAGGCCGTTGAGGCTGTCGCCGGTCACGCCCCAGATCCGCTTGACGCCGGCATCGGCGAGCGTGAGCGCCATGATATCCGCGATTGTATGAGCCATTGCGTGTGCTGTTCCCAAGTGATGACCCGCAACGTCCTCCGCGACCGGTCGTCGTCGGGCGCATGCGGTATTCACCTGAATCAAAGTGTCGCCAGCGCGATCGGTTCCGCACGCACGGATCTAATCTGCCGCAAGTTTCTCCAGGCAGCGGCGAGAGTGACTGGTGTTGCGGATCGGTCACGCTGGCCACGCGAAATTTCGGCCGGGCAAACGAGCGTCGCGGAAATACGTACCGGACATCGAAACGTCATCGAAACGTCGTCGCCCGGTAACGCGCTACGCCGATGGGCGCGGTGGACGCTGCGCCATGGCAGCGAAGGGGACCATCATGAACCGTCTTTCCGGCCTTTTCGCCAGCGTCGCCGTGCTGGCGATCGCTGCACCCGCTGTCGCGCAAAACGCCCCCTCCCCCGCGCTGGCACCAGCGGACCAGCCGCTGCCGGCCGACGGCGCAGTCGCCGACACAGCACAGGGCACTGGCGAAGACATCGTCGTGCTCGGCTTCGGCCAGAGCCGCCAGATCCAGAGCATCACCGCAGCCGATCTCAACCGTCTCACGCCCGGCTCGAGCCCGTTAAAGGCGATCGAGAAGCTGCCGGGGGTCAATTTCCAGGCGGCCGATCCGTTCGGCGCCTATGAATGGGCGGTGCGGATCTCGCTGCGCGGGTTCAGCCAGAACCAGCTCGGCTTCACGCTCGACGGCGTACCGCTCGGCGACATGAGCTATGGCAACGTCAACGGCCTGCACATCAGCCGCGCGATCATTTCCGAGAACGTCGCGCGCACCGACGTGGCGCAGGGCGCGGGCGCACTCGGCACCGCCTCGACAAGCAACCTCGGCGGCACGATCGAGTTCTTCAGCGACGCGCCGCGCGATACGGTCAACGTCACCGGCGGCGGCACCTATGGCTCGGACAACACCTATCGCGCGTTCGCCCGCATCGACAGCGGCGATCTCGGCGGCGGGCTCAAGGGCTATCTGAGCTATGGCTATCTCTCGACCGACAAGTGGAAGGGTGACGGTGTCCAGCGCCAGCACCAGGCGAACGGCAAGATCGTCAAGGATCTGGGCGCGCTCGGCAGTCTGTCGGCGTTCCTGAACTTCTCGGATCGTCGCGAGCAGGACTATCAGGATCTCAGCCTCGACATCATCAACCGGCGCGGTCTGCGCAACGACAACATCGCCGACAATTACCCGCTTGCGCTGCAGATCGCCAAGGTCGCGCAGAATCAGGCCGCGGTCGCCGCCGGCACCGCGCAGCCCTGGACTGGCGCCGGCACGACGTTTCCGACTGGGTTCGGCACGGTCGACGACGCCTATTACGATGCGGGCGGCCTGCGTCGCGATTATCTGGGCGGGGTCACCTTCGACGCGCATCTGACGCCCGAATTGTCGCTGACCACGACCGGCTATTATCATGACAACAAGGGCCAGGGATCGTGGATCACGCCCTACTCGCCCACCCCGGCGGGTGCCGCGAACGCCGATGGCACGCCCATCGCCGCGGCGAGCCCGCTCGGCTTCCGCACAACCGAATATGCGATGAAGCGCGGCGGGGCGCTGAGCAATCTGGTGTATGAGACGTCGGCAAACACGCTGGAAATTGGCGGCTGGCTGGAGAGCAACACGTTCACGCAGGCGCGCCGTTTCTACGGCATGACCGACAGCGCGACGCCAAACCGTGACACGCTGGAATTCCAGAAGAACCCGTACCGGACGCAGTGGGACGGGAAGTACAGCACCGACACGATGCAATATCATGTCGGCGACACGATCCGCCTTGCCGACGACCGGCTGACGCTGAACGCCGGGTGGAAAGGCTTCTACGTCGTCAACCGCGCGGTCATGCTGCCCGCGACGACCTCGCCGCTCGCGATCGGACGGATCACTGCGAAGGACTGGTTCCAGCCCCAGGCGGGCATCCTGTTCAAGCTCGCGCCATCGACCGAACTCTTCGCCGACTATAAGGAAAACGTCCGCGCCTATGTGTCGTCCGCGACGACCGGCCCGTTTTCGACCACGCAGGCCGGGTTCGACGCGATCCGCGGCCGCTTGAAGCCCGAACGCTCCAAGACGGCGGAGGGCGGCCTGCGCTTCCGGACCGGACCGTTCCAGGCGTCGGCGGTCGGCTATTACATCGATTTCGCCAACCGCCTGCTCGGCTTTGCCAACGGCGCCGGGATCATCGGCAACCCTGCGACGCTCAACAACGTCGGCAGCGTCCATACCTATGGCGCAGAGGTTGCGGTGAATTACCGCGTGTTCCGGCCCCTGTCGCTGTTCGCCAGCTACTCCTACAACAAATCGAAATATGCCGACGACGTCCTGTCCGCGACCGGCGCGGTACTCGTGGCGACCGACGGCAAGATGGCCGTCGACAGTCCCGAGCACATGCTCAAGGGCGAGGTCGTCCTTGAACAGTCGGGCTTCACCGCACGCGTCGGCGCCGACTATATGAGCAAGCGCTACTTCACCTATCTCAACGATCAGTCGGTGCCCGGACGTGTTCTGGTCGATGCGAGCATCGGCTATCGCTTCGACGGCGACGGCGCGTTGCACGGCGTCTCGATCCTGGGCAGCGTCACCAACCTGACCGACAAGAAGTACATCGCGACGATCGGCTCGAACGGCTTCACCGCCAGCGGCGACAACCAGACGCTGCTGGCCGGCTCCCCGCGCCAGTTCTTCGTCTCGCTGAAAAAGGGGTTCTGAGCCCCGGGCTCGTGCGGCCGTCAGGCGGTCAGCACGAGCCCGTCATAACCAGGTTCGACGCCGGCCGGTAACTCGTCGCACAACGTCGCATAGTCCATCGTATTGTCCATATGGATCAACGCAGTCTGCCGGGGCGTCAGGCGTTCGACCCATCCGAGTATGGCCGGCAACGCCATGTGCGTCGGATGCGGACGTCGGCGCAGGACATCGACGACCCAGACGTCCAGATTCTGATACAGCGTGGCCATATCATCGGTCATCACGTTGAAATCGGTCGCATATCCGATCGCTACACCCGCCGCCTCGAACCGCAGGCCAGCGGCATGGATGCTGCCGTGCGGCTGGTCGGTCACGTGGATATCGATACCGCCGATCGTGAGCCGATCCGGCAACACCTCGGCCGCGATCGTCGATGGGTAACCGGGCCGACCGTGAAACGCATACGTAAAGCGCGCATCCAGAGCCGCGAGCGTGAAGGACCGCGCGTAACCGCGAACGGGCGTACCACTCGCATGGAATAGCTGCCGCAGGTCGTCGATCCCGTGGCAGTGATCCGCGTGATCGTGCGTCCAGATCACCGCATCGACCCAGTCGATATCGGCCGCGAGAAGCTGTTCGCGCATGTCGGGGCTCGTATCGATCAGGATCCGCGTGCCGTCATGCTCGACCAGCGCGGACGCACGCGTGCGTCGGTTACGCGGCTCGGTCGGGTCGCAGTCGCCCCAGTCGTTGCCGATCCTCGGCACGCCGGAGGACGTGCCCGAACCGAGGATCGTGATCTTCATGCGATCGCCCCGGACACCCGTGTCTTGGCGAACAGCGCGTGGAAATTCTCGGCGGTACGACGCGACAAGTCCTCCACAGTTTCACCGCGCAGGTCGGCGAGGAACTTGGCAGTGTCGGCGACGAAACCAGGCTCGCCGGTCTTGCCCCGATGCGGCACGGGCGCGAGGAACGGCGCGTCGGTCTCGATCAGCAGTCGCTCGATCGGCAACCGCGCGGCGGTCTCCTGCAGGTCGCGCGCGTTCTTGAACGTCACGATTCCCGAGATCGAGATGTACAGCCCCATGTCCAGCGCCTTGTCGGCAAACGTGCCGCTTGCCGTGAAGCAGTGGATGACGCCCGGATAGGCCCCCTTCGCCATCTCCTCCGCCATGATCGCCGCGGTATCATCCTCGGCATCGCGCGTGTGGACGACGATCGGCAGGCCGGTCTCGCGCGATGCCGCGATGTGAACGCGGAAACTCGCCTGCTGACGTGCCCGGTCCGACGTGTCGCGGAAATAGTCCAGACCGCTTTCGCCAAGCCCAACGACGCGCGGATGCTGCGCGCGCGCGATCAGCTTGGCGGCGTCGACGTCGGGATAGGTGTCCGCCTCGTTCGGATGGATCCCGATCGTCGCCCAGACATCGGGCTCGCGCTCGGCGGTGGCGACGATATCGTCCCACTCGCTCTCCCGCGTCGAGATGTTGAGCATCGCCGTCACGCCGCGGGCCCGCGCACGCGCGAGCACCGCCTGCTGGTCCTCGACGAGGCCCTTATAGTTCAGATGGCAATGGCTGTCGGCGAGCATCAGGCCTCCGCAGGCAGTTCGAGACGGGGAAACACGGGCGCAGGCGGCGCGATCCGGAAGTCGGAGGCGGCGACGCGGTCGTACCAGCCATCGTCGTCAATCGCCGCATGATCGCGCTCGGTCGCGCCGATCTGGTCGAGCACCTTGCCCGCCGAGTCCGGGACGACCGGAAGGATCGTGATGGCGAGCATGCGGATCGCGCGGACCAGCGTGCCGAGCACCGCGTTCATCCGCTCAGGGTCGGTCTTGCGCAACGCCCAGGGTGCCTGCGCGTCGATATACTGGTTGCACGCAAACACGCCGCGCATCCACGCCTCAATACCCTGCGACAACGCAAGGTCGGCGAACCCCGACTTGAACCCGGCACAGGCGACGACGACCTCCTCGATCAGCATCGCATCGGCCTCGTGGACCGTACCCGCCGTGGGAAACTCACCGCCCAAATTCTTGGCAATGAACGACAAAGTCCGCTGCGCAAGATTGCCGAAGCTGTTCGCCAGCTCGGCATTGACGCGCGTCACGATCGCCTCGGGCGAGTAGCTGCCGTCCTGGCCGAAGCTGACGTCGCGCAGGAAGAAATAGCGCAGCGCGTCGACGCCGAACGCATCCGCCAGCGCCATCGGATCGACGACGTTGCCGACCGACTTCGACATCTTCTCGCCCCGCGTCAGCAGGAAACCGTGCCCGAACACGCTCTTGGGCAGCGGAATGCCCGCCGACAGCAGGAACGCCGGCCAGTAGACCGCGTGGAAGCGGACGATGTCCTTGCCGATCAGATGAATATCCGCAGGCCAGTATTTCGCCTTGTCGCCGGTCATGTCGGGATAGCCGATCCCGGTCAGATAGTTGGTGAGCGCGTCGACCCAGACATACATCACGTGCCCGGGGCTGCCGGGTACGGGCACGCCCCAGTCGAAGCTGGTGCGCGAGACCGACAGATCCTTCAGACCACCCTCGACGAAGCGCATCACCTCGTTGCGGCGGCTCTCGGGGCGGATGAAATCGGGATTGGCGGCGAAGAGATCGAGCAACGGCTGCTGATATTTCGACAGGCGGAAGAACCAGGTCTCCTCGGCGGTCCATTCGACTGGCGTACCTTGCGGCGAGCGGCGATCGTCGCCCTCCCCGGTCAGTTCGGATTCGTCGTAGAACGCCTCGTCGCGAACCGAATACCAACCTTCGTACCGATCGAGATACAGGTCGCCGGCATCCGCCATCGCCTGCCAGATCGCGGCGCTCGCGGCGTAATGATCCTCGTCGACGGTGCGGATGAACCGGTCGTAAGAGATGCCAAGACGATCGGCCATCTCATGGAAATAGCCCGACATTTCGTTGGCAAGATCACGGACCGGGATATCGCGTTCGCGCGCGGTCTGGACCATCTTGAGGCCATGCTCGTCGGTGCCGGTCTGGAACAGCACGTCGCGCCCGGCCTGACGCTGGAAGCGGGCGATCGCATCGGCGGCGATCATCTCATACGCATGCCCGATATGCGGGCGGCCATTGGGATAGTGGATTGCGGTGGTGATATAAAAGGGGTCGGCCATGCCGCGCTCCTAGAGCATCACCCCGATCAGGTGAAGCCTGTGCAGGCGCTCACTGGCGTAATGTCGCGACGATCCCCGCCATCTCGAACACCGTCGCCTGCGCATCGAGCGAAAGGCCGATCGCGGCCCCCGCCAGATCGCGTGCCGCGGCATGCGCGTCGAGCGCGGACCGCAGAGCCTGCCCCGACCGGATCCGTGCGGCGTCAGCGATGAACGCGGGCGCGCGATCGAGAAACGCCTCATAGCGCGGTTGCGCCGTCTTCAACGCCAGCGCCTTGGCCAGTTTCAGCCTTAGCCCATTGTCACGGTCGCCGCCCTGCGCGATCGCGGCGATGGCGTCGTCGATCGCTGCGATGTCGAGCCCGGCATAGCGCAGCGCGCGTCCGGGCGCACCGTCGCTCGCGCGCACAAGTGCCGCCACCTCGTCCTCGTCCGCTTCGGGACGCAGCGTCCGGATCGCGGTCGCGACCTCGTCGGCATCCAGCGCCTCGAACCGCAACAAGCGACAGCGCGATCGGATCGTCGGCAGCAACCGCCCAGGCGCATGGCTGACGAGCAGGAAGATCGTCCCCGCCGGCGGTTCCTCGAGATTCTTGAGCAGCGCATTCGCCCCGCCCCGCTCCAGATCGTCGATCGCATCGATGACTACCACGCGGCGCGGGCTCATCGAAGGCGTGGTGGCGAACAAGGGCTGTAACGTCCGGACCTGCGCGATCGTGATGCTGCGCGCGAGATCCTGGTCGGGCTTGTCGGGGTCCTTGGGCAACCGGGCAAGCACGCGAAAGTCGGGGTGCGAGCCCGCCTCCATCAGCGACCGCGTCCGGTTCCCCTCGGGTACCGCCAGCCCGGTCGACCCGCCATCGGGATCGGCCGCATCCGCCAGCATCCGCATCGCCGCGGACCGCGCGAAGCTTGCCTTGCCGACCCCCTGCGGTCCGGCGATCAGCCAGGCGTGATGCAACGACCCGCCACGCATGGCGGTCAGAAAAGCAGCCTGCGCGGCGGTGTTGCCGATGATCGGCGTCATGCCTGCACAACCATCGGCGCGGGCGTCATCAGCCGAAGAAGCCGGTCAGCCCTGCCCATGCGCGACCGAAGAAGCCGGCCTCGGCGACATCCTTCTCGGCGACCAGCGGCATCGTCTGCTGAAGACCGTCGGACGTGGTGACGACCAGATCCGCGACATGCTGTCCCGCCTTGATCGGCGCCTTGATCGGACCGTCATACACGACCTTGGCCGTCATCGTCGGCGAGGTGCCCGCGGGCAGCGTCACGGTCAGCGCCTTGGGCGCGACGAGCCCCACCGACGACGCATCGCCGAGCTGGACCGCGGCGGTCTCGACCTTCTTGCCCTTGGCGACGATCGGCTTGGACTGCCACGCGCGGAAGCCCCATTCCATGAAGCGCACCGATTCCTCGGCGCGCTGTCCCGAGCTCGTCAGGCCGGCGACCACCATCACGAGGCGGCGGCCGTTCTGTACCGCCGAGCCGGTGAAGCCATAGCCGGCCTCCTCGGTGTGCCCGGTCTTCAGGCCATCAGCGCCCGCGACGCGGCCGAGGATCGGATCGCGGTTCGCCTGAGTAATGGCGCTGCCACCCATCGTCTTGCCCCAGGTGAAGTCGCGCTTAGAATAGAACTGCTTGTACAGATCGGGATAGTTGGTGATCGTCGCCGCGGCCAGCTTGGCGAGATCATGCGCGGTGACATAGGTCACGCCGTTATCGGGCCAGCCGTTCGCGGTACCGAAATGGCTGTCCTTGAGACCGAGTTCCGCCGCCTTGCGGTTCATCCGCTCGGTGAACGCCTGCTCCGACCCCGAAATCCCCTCGGCGAGTACGATGCAGGCATCGTTGCCCGACAGCGTGACGATACCGTAGAGCAGATTGGCGACGCTGACATTCTCACCCGACGACAGGAACATCGTCGAACCCGCGGACGGACCATGCCATTTCGCCCAGGTCTCGGGCCGCACGGGCATCATCTGGTCGAGCTTCAGCTCGCCCTTCTTGACCATGTCGAACGCGACATACACCGTCATCATCTTGGCGAGCGACGCCGGCGGCATGCGGCGATCGGCGTCGCGCGCGAACAGCACTGCGCCCGACGACAGGTCCTCCATATACGCGATCGGCGCGGCCGTCTGGAATTGCGGCGCGGCGGCGATGGACGGATGCGCCAGCGCGAGGGCGACGAGCGGTGCGACGATCAGCTTCTTCATGGGGTATTCCGTGAGCAAAAGGGAACTCGATCCGTGGGCAGGATGTGATGCAGGTCATAGCCGCGCCCGGCGACCGCGTCACGCCCGCGTTGCGCGTAAATCTCGCCTAGCGCTCGACCGCATCGGCCAGCAGCCCGACCGACAGTGCGTAGAAGTTCGAGCAGTTGTAATCGAGGATCACGCGGTAGTTGCTCGTCAGCAGATAGGCGGTCGCCCCCTGCCCGTCCGGCTCGAGCAACGTCGCCATCACGCTGTCCGCGGGCAGGCTGCGGCCTTGCGGCGCGATCCCCAGCGCACGCCACTCGGCGATCGTCCGCCACCCGCTATGCCGCTCGAACACGCGTGGGCAGCGTGGCGAGACGAGCCGGTTGCGGACCTGCGATCGGTCGAATGTCGCGGGAACGGTGACGGCGACACCCCAGGGCTGGCCCGCGCGCCAGCCGGCATCGAAGAAGTAATTGCCGATCGACGCCAGCGTATCCGCAGGGCTGCTCCAGATATCCGCGCGCCCGTCGCCATCGCCGTCGCGCGCGAGACGTAGATAGATCGACGGCAGGAACTGCGGATTGCCCGTCGCGCCCGCCCAGCTTCCCTTGAGCTGCTCACGCGTCACGCCGCGATCGAGCATCTTCAATCCCGCGATGAACTCACCCGCGAACAGCGATCGCCGCCGCCCCTCATAGGCAAGGCTCGCGAGCGACCGGAGCAGATCGAAATTGCCGGTATAGCTGCCGTAATTCGTCTCATGCCCCCAGATCGCGACCATGATCGATTCGGGCACGCCGGTCGTCTGCTCGATCCGCTGCAACCTTGAGCGTTGCGCCAAATAGGTCTGGCGCCCGCGCGCGATCCGCGCCGCGTCGACATGCTGTGCGCGGTACGGCGCGAACGCCGGGACCGCACTGCTGCTCGTCGCGCCCGGCTGCTGCCGGTCGAGATCAATGACGCGCTGGTTGAGCGTCAGCGTCGGAAACACCGCGTCTGCCGTGCGCGTGCTGACGCCGTCCGCCAGCGCCTGCTGCCGCAGCGCGACGAGATACGCCTGAAAGCCCGCATCGTCCTGCGCCAGCGCCGGGCTGCTCCCGGCCAGCGCGGCAACCAAGCCGATAACGATCCTGCGCAGTCGCGCCGTTGCTGTCGATGTCCCACCCATGAGCGGGCTCTGCCACAGACCCGCCGCGATCGGAACCTCGCATCGTCCCGCCCGACGCACGTGCGGCCGTACGCCTCTCGCGGCATACCGACTAACGCGCGCCGCACGGCCTGACGGGCGTCTTTCGCCGCGCGAAACACGATGCCGCTTGCCATCCGGCAAAAGCAGCGGCTAAGGGCCGTCGCAGTCGGGGAGTGGCGCAGGCTGGTAGCGCACCTGGTTTGGGACCAGGGGGTCGCAGGTTCGAATCCTGTCTCCCCGACCACGAGCATGATCGTGACGAGACACAGCGCCTTTGGGCGTCCTGATCGCTCGCATGACATGCAACGTTGCGGTTGAGATGCCGGCCACAACATTGGCCTGAACCCATCCGCCCCCTCTCAGATCAAACTCCACACTCGACCGTGCATCAGGCTATCAACCGGATTGCGGTCCAGGCTGATGGGGGTCGACGACAAACCTCGCGATGGCGGAGATCTGCCCCCCGGGCCGGTCGACCTGATCCATGACCTTCACCTCGGCGCGCCAGGCGTCCGGCGTGACCGTGAACAGCTGATAACCCCGCTGATTGTTGAGCAGCGCGACGTTCGGGTTGTTGGCCAGCGTGCCGGTTTCCCCGGGATAATGCGCCCCGCCCGTCCCCCCCGACGAGATCGAGGTCGCGAGGAACTCGGTCGCAATCGCCGCGCCGCCAACGTCGTCGGCGTCGCGTGGTACGGACCCGACGACATGCTGGTGCAGGTCGCCACTGCCGATCACGACGTTCGTCAGCCCGCGTCGCGCGATGCTGTCGACGAGCCGCTGGCGCGACAGCGGATAGCCGTTCCAATTATCCTTGCCAACGACGGGTGCGGTCGCGCCGTCCTTGCGCGCGTCATAGGGCATGAGCAGCACCTGTTGCGCGACGAAGTTCCAGCGGGCGTCGTTGGCGAGCCCGCGATCGATCCAGCCCTCCTGCGCCGCGCCCAGCATCGTCCGGTCCGGCCGGTCGACAGGACGGCAGGCATCGAGTTCGACGCGCCCGATGCCGGGACGCTCGCAGAGCTGATCGCTGCGGAACGAGCGGGTGTCGAGCACGTGCATCCGCGCGAGCGTACCGTAATCGAGCCGGCGATAGGCGCGCGCATCCGCTGCGCCCGGTCGCTGCGCGCGGCGGACGGGAACATGCTCATACCAGGCCTGCAGCGCCGCCGCCTTGCGCAGCGCAAAGATCTCGGGCCGGTTGCCATCCTTGTCGAATTCGCCCGCCCAATTGTCGTCGATCTCATGGTCGTCGAACGACATGACGAACGCGACCGCGGCGTGCGCGGCCTGAAGATCGGGATCCGCCTTGTACTGCGCGTAACGGCGGCGATAGGCGTCCAGCGTGTATGTCTCGGCCCCCCAGATGCTTGCGGGGGCTGGGCTCGGTCCGCGCCGCCATCTCGTAGATATAGTCGCCATAGTGGAAGACCGCGTCGAGGTCGGGCTCGCGCGCGACATGCGCATAGGCGGTGAAGAACCCCGTCTCGAAATCCTGGCATCCCAGCATCGCCAGACGCAGCCGCTCGGGCGACGTGCCTCGCGCAGGTGCGGTACGCGCAGTGCCGACCAGGCTCGATCCGGCACCATCGACGAGGAAGCGATACCAATAGGGCCGCCGCGATCGTAGACCGTCGACCTCGACATGCACCGAATGCGCAAGGTCGGCCTTCGCCACCGCCGCGCTGGTCCGCACGATCGTCCGGAAGCCGGGGTCTTCGGCCACCTCCCAGCGCACCGGAACATCGTGCGGCGGCATGCCGCCACCGGGCGTCTGCGGTTCGGGCGCGAGCCGGGTCCAGATGACGAACCCGTCGGGCCACGGCTCACCCGACGCGATGCCGAGCGTGAACGGATCGCGCGTGAAATTGGCGCGCGCGAGCAGCCGCGGCGCGCCGACTCCGCCCAACAGCGCGAGCGAAAGGCCGGCCTTGACCATGTTACGGCGATCGAACTGAGGCACGGCGGTACTCCCTGACGGCATCGCGCGGACCACGCGCCGGACCGGGCCCGGCATCGCGTCGCGAAGGACTATGACGGGAAGACGCAGCCGCCGGGCAAAACCCGACACCGATAAACCGACCGCGTCGCCGCTATCGATCGTCCGCCTCGCCCGCGGGACGGATCGCGATCGTCTTCGGACCGTAGGCGATATTGACGTGATAGGCCGCCTGCACGGCCTGCAGCGCGCGTTCGGTATCGGATACATGAAAGCGTCCGCTGATCGGCAGCGCCTGCAACGCGCGATCGTGCAACAGGATAGGCCGCGCCGAATAGCGCTGGACCTTGTCGATCAGCACGCCCAGCGGAACGTCGGACGCCTCGAACCACCCCGATTTCCAGTCGGGCACGCCGCCTGCGATCCGCCGCTGCGCGCTGACATGGCCGTCGACGACGCGCGCGCCATACCCCGTGTTCAGGACGAGCTCGGTCTCGCCGGCGACACCGACCTCGACGGCACCGCGATACACGACGACAGCGGTCCGCGTCGGGCTCTGGCGATCGACGTTGAACGCGGTGCCCAGCACCCGCACCGAGGTGGTGCCGCTGGCCACGCGGAATATCCGGACGCGCTCATGCCGGACGTCGAAGAACGCCTCGCCGCGCAGCAGTTCGGCGCTGCGTTTCCACGGCAATATCTGGACGCGAAGCTCGGTATCCCCGCTCATGTCGACGCGCGACCCGTCCGCGAGCACGACCGACCGGCCCTTGCCCGCAGTGGTGCGATAGGTGCTCGTTACCAGCACCGGCACGATCAGCATGACCGCGACCAGCATCGCGCACGCCGCGGCGGCGAACTGCGGCGCGGCACGACGCAGGCGACCGGAGCGATCGGTGACCACAGAGGCCGGGATGGCGACGGCTGGCGCGAGGCAGGACTGCCCGAGTGCCTCGACCAGCGCGTCCGACTGCCAGAGCGCCTGCATCTCGGCAAAGACTTCGCGGTGCCGCGGCGCGGCCGCCATCCAGGCGTCGAAGGCCGGCCCCGCCGCCGCGTCGACCACCGGCCGGTTGAGCCGGTCGATCCAAGCCGCGGCCTCCTCGACGATCTGCGCGTCGCGCGTCATCGCACCGCCTCGCGCCCGGCCGTATCGCCGGGCATCGCCTTGTGCAGGTTGGCGAGGCCGCGGGTGATGTGCTTTTCAACGGCCTTCGCGCTCAACCCCAGCTCCTTCGCTATCGCCGCACAGCTCTGCCCGTGAAGTCGGCGGCGAACCAGTACGTCGCGACGCAGCGGCGGCATTGCCGCCAGCGCCTCCTTCAGGATCGCAACCTCCTGCCGCCCCGCCAGCACGCGATGTGGCGAGGGCGCGAGGCTGGCGGTCTCCTCCCCGCTCTCGGCGACGTAGCGGCTGTCGCGACGATGATGGTCGATCAGCAGGTTCGCGGCGATCCGGAACCCCAGTGCATAGACGCTGAGCAGTTTCTGCACGCGACCCTGCTGCACCAGCCGCGACAGCGTCTCCTGCACGACATCCTCGACCACGTCCGTGCGGCTCGTGCGTCCCCGGACGTAGCGGCGCAGCGTCGCGGCGATCGCGCGCCAATCCTCGGCCGGGGCATCACCCGCGCGGTTCTCGATCTGGTGCAGCACCGCTGGCATCGGACATCCGGACTGTTGATCCCGGCGCCCTAGACAGCATTTGTGACAATCTCGGACAGCATACTGCGAGATAAGGATGATCGTATCGAGCCACACCGACAATTCCTGCCTTGTGGGTATCAAATAATATTCGTCAAATCCTCTCGTTCCGAAAAATCTATATCGATGAAAACATTATGTCTTATATGTGAAACCAAATAGTTTGTCGGGTTCCTCGCGGCGCGCCCGTCTTGCTCTCGAACCAAATCGGGGGAAGACATGTTGCGTAAAATTCGTCTGCATCTTTTGCTAAGCTCGGTCTCGCTCGCCGGGATCGCCGGCACGCCCGCCACCGCGCAGGCAGCGCCGCCCGCCTCGCGGACCTTCACGTTCGATCTGCCGGCGCAAGCGCTCGGCGATGCCCTGCTCGCCTTCTCGCGGCTGACGCGGCTGCAGCTTGCGTCGTCGCCGGCGGTGTTGAACGGCGCGCGCAGCCCGCGCCTGCAAGGGCGGATGACCGCCGCGGACGCGCTCGCGCGGCTTACCGCAGATAGCGACGTGGATGGCAGGATCGTCGATGGCACGGTGACGATCGCGCGCCACAAGCGCTTTGCCACGGCGGCAGCCTCCGCCGCTGCCGTGGCAGGCGATGGCGCGGGTCTACAGGCGTCGGAATCGACGGTCGAGCCACAGGTCGTCGGCGGCGGCGACATCGTCGTGACGGGCTATCGCGAGAGCGTCGCCAAGGCGCAGCAGATCAAGAAGAACGCGACCGGCTCGCAGGACGTGATCCTGGCGCAGGACATCGCCGCGTTTCCGGACCAGAACCTTGCCGAAGCGCTCCAGCGCATTCCCGGCGTCGCGATCACGCGCGACAGCGGCGAAGGGCGGCAGATCTCGCTACGCGGCCTCGGCGCGGATTTCACGCGCACGCAGCTCAACGGCATGGAGGTGCTTACCAACACGTCGTCGGGGCTGGACAGCCGGTCGTCGGTCAGCCGCTCGCGCGCGTTCGACTACAGCATCTTCGCCTCCGAACTCTTCAACAAGGTCGTCGTCGAGAAATCCTACGCGGCCGAGCAGGACGAGGGCGGGATCGGCGGGACGGTCGGGCTCCACACCGCCAAGCCGTTCGATTTCAACCGGCTCACGCTGGTCGCATCCGCCAAGGGGCAGACGAACCGATATACCAGGACGGTCACGCCGCGGCTCGTCGGGCTGATCTCCGAACGCTGGGGCGATTTCGGGGTCCTCGCGTCGGTCGCTTACAGCACCGCGGACACGGTCGAATACGGCTATCGCAACTGGAACTGGTCGCAGATCAATTTCGGTGCCGCCAATGTCGGCCCGGCCATCTCGGCGGCGGACCGCGCGCTGCTGGTCAATGCGACCGGGGCCAGCAGGATCTGGAACAGCCGCGCGCAGACCTATGCGACCTTCTTCAACAAGCGCGAGCGGCTCGGGCTCACCACTGTGCTGCAATATCATCCCGACGATCGCACCGACCTGACGCTGGACGTGCTGTACGGCAAGCTCAACAACGATCGCACATCCGGTGTGATTGGCGCGGCGGGGACCAACGGCATCGCCGCCAACAACGTCACCGGTACGCAGCTGCTGACCGGCGTGACCTTCGACGACTTCAACGATATCGTCGGCGCGTCGTTCGACCATGTCGACATGCGCACCGAATCCAAGGTCACCCACGACCAGACGACCTTCTGGCAGGCGGCGCTCAACGGCCACACCGATCTGAGCAGCAATCTGACGGTCAATTTTCTCGGCGGCTGGTCGCGATCAACGTTCGATTCCCGATATGCCGAGGTCTATCTCGAGGCGGTCGGCAAGAGCTATGCCTTTACGGGCCTGAACACAGGGTCCCCGCGGACCAGCTACGGGTTCGACACGACCGACGCGTCGCAATGGGATCTCCAGGGTCTGGAAACGCGCGCGGACCGGATCAAGAGCGAGTTCTACAACACCAAGGCGGAGCTTGCCTGGACCATCGGCTCAGGCTCGACGATCAAGGCCGGGGCCGGGTTCAAGCGCTTCACCAACAGCGGCTGGCAACGCAAGGTCGCGCCCAGCTATGAGGGCAAGCCGGGCATCCCCGACGTGCCGACGACGACGCTGTCTAACAGCACGCTTGCGCCGTACACGATCGGCGACGTCGCCGGGACCTATGCGCTGCTCGGCCAGCCCATGACGTTGACCGCGGGCAACACCGTTGCTGGCACCGCCTACGGCCTGCTCGAGAACACCTATGGCGCCTATCTGCAATATGACCTGGCTACTGAACTCGGCACGATCGGGCTGCGCGCCAATTTCGGCGTGCGCTATTACCATACCGACCTCGGGTCATCGGGCACCGCGCTGGTCGGCAGCGCGCTGGTGCCGGTCAACGTGACCAACAGCTATCACGGCTTTCTTCCGGCCGCGAACCTGGCGTTCGACCTCAGCCGGTCGGTCGTCTTCCGCCTCAGCGGCAACCGCAACCTGAGCCGCCCCGCCCTCAGCGACATGCGCGCCGCCGGCACGCTCAACCTCGCCTCGTTCGGCGGCACCATCGCCGCGGGCAACCCCAATCTCGCGCCGTTCAAGGCAGATTCCGTCGAAGCCTCGCTGGAATATTACGACGGCAAGCGCGGTTCGCTGGCGATCGGTGCGTTCTACAAGCACATGGATTCGTACATCACGTCGGAGACCCGGCTGGTCGGGTACGACACGACGGGCTACCCGGCGTCGCTGCTGCCCGTCGGCGTCGACCCCTCGGTGCTGGTGAACTACACGCGTCCGATCAACGGCCCCGGCGCATCGATCAAGGGCATCGAAATCGCCGCAAAACGCGACTTCGACTTTCTCCCCGCCCCCTTCGACAAGCTGGGCGTCCTCGGCAACGTCACCCTCGCCGAGGGATCGACCGACGTCTTCTATGCGGGGGTTCCGGTGCGCCTGCCCTTGCCGACGCTGTCGAAATTCTCGTCGAACGCGACGCTCTATTACGATACCGATCGCTGGGGCGTGCGAGGCTCGGTGGCGACCCGCTCGCGCTATCGCTGGGGCGATGGCGGCAACGGCAATATCGGCGAGTACATCAAGGGGACGACGAACCTCGATGCGTCCGCCTATGTCAATCTGACACCGCAGTTCAAGCTGTCGCTCGACGTGATCAACATCACCAACGAGCCGATCGTCCAATATGCCGACGGCACCGCCAAGCGGGTGATGACCAACACCGTGAGCGGACGCACGGTCGCGTTTGGCGGGACCATGCGCTTCTAGCCGAAGCGCGCCGCGTATCGAGGGGCAAGCAGCGCTTTAGCCGGCTTGCCCCTCAATACGCTCTCACAGCGGCACAGCGATGCTCATACCGTAGTGCCGACGAGGTGGCCGGTCGTTGCCACCTCGGCGATGCGATGCTCCCCGCGGTGCGCGCTTACGGCAGTTTCCTGATGGTTTCATCGAGCGTCGCGACCGTCACGCCCAGCTTGCGGACGATCAGATGGTTCTGCGCGACCTGCGCATCGGGCGACAACGTCAGCCATTGATCGACCCGCATGCCGCCCTTCGTCGCAAAGCGGAGATGCAGCCGATTACCCTCCGCCTCGCCCACCACCGGTCCGGACGCGTCGGTTAGCGTTCCGGTATAGCGTCCATTGCCGAGCGGCCGTATCCCCCAGTGGCGATCGCGCGCAGGCTTGCCCTGCTGTTCGATATGCTGGTTGAGCAGCAGCGTGCCATCGGCGCGAAGCCGGCCGACGCTACTGACATGCGTCGTGACTGGCGCGTGCAGGACGATCTTCAGCGTACCGACCCCATCGAGCCGTCCCGCGAAGAAGCGTTCCGCGACGAACGGCGGCGACGCGCTGGCCGTGCCGATGCGTGGCGCACTCGCACAGCTTGCGAGAAGCACGGACAGCGCCACCGGAATGGTTGACCGCGTAAGGGGCGACATCATGAACGAGGCTTTCGAGAGGCATGGGGTGGTTCGGCGTCG
This sequence comes from Sphingomonas sp. BK036, assembly GCF_004216825.1. NCBI lineage: Bacteria > Pseudomonadati > Pseudomonadota > Alphaproteobacteria > Sphingomonadales > Sphingomonadaceae > Sphingomonas > Sphingomonas sp. BK036. Next base: position 358,605 of record NZ_SGXR01000005.1, read on the forward strand.
GATGCGAAGACCGGCAACGATGGCCTTGCAACGACCGTCGCGGAGCGGACGAACCGTATCGACGGCGCTTATCTAAGGTGTCTGCCATCTCCACGCCAGCAACCGGCGAATAAAATCAAGTTTATGATAGCGTGACCACATTCCTTTATTGATACTCAGTATCAGAACCCTTGCCGGTATCAGCACTGGCCCGACTAAAGTCATCGATCACCCCACGTGGCACACTATAAAATAGCACCCGGAAAGATTTTCGTCACCGCGAACTGAGGTGACGAGTTTCGGGCGGCGTCCAAGCTGCATCTGGGAGGATGCATATGCACGACGCCGCGCTGATTTCGCTGATCCACGACCGTTACGCCGCCGTTCATGGCGCGATACCCGCCAGCGACTACCCGACCTATCTGACGATCGGTGCGCCCGACGTGCCGCAGGCGACCCTGGGGTACCGGCTCGCCGGTGCCGGCACGCTGTTTCTCGAGACGTATCTCGATCGCCCGATCGAGGCCGTACTGACCGAGCGGTTCGGCCGCCCGGTCCCCCGCATGCGGATCGTCGAGATCGGCGACCACGCCTCGCAGCGGCCCGGCGCCACGATGACGCTGTGGCGCGAAGCCGCAGCCGCCCTCGCGGGCCAGGCGGATGTCGCCGTCGCGGTGCTGACACGCCCATTGCGATCGATGTTCGCGCGGCTGGGGCTCGACCTGATCGAACTCGCACCGGCACGGATTGAGGCGCTTGGCGAGGCCGGCTCGGCCTGGGGGCGCTATTACCAGACCGACCCCCTCGTCTGTGCAGGCGACATCGACGCCTGCCGAACGCTACTCGATCGGAGTGCGCGCGCATGACGCAGTTGCTCGACGCGGCCATGCGCCATGCCGAGGCCCGGCCCGAGGCGATCGCCATCGACGGCGCGGACCCGGTCACCTGGGCGACGCTGGCGCGGGTGCTGCCGCCGATCGCGCAGGATCTAGCAACGCGCTTTGCAGGCGGCCGTCCGATCGCGCTCCAGCTCGATCAGGGCGTCGGCGAATGCATTCTCGACCTCGCACTGCTCGAGGCCGGCATCGTCAGGATCCCGCTGCCCTCCTTCTTCACGCCCGCGCAGACCGATCACGCGCTCGACGCGGCCGGCGCGGAAATACGGCTCTGCGGCCCGGTGACCCTGTCGCTCGACACGCAGCCGGCCGTCCACGTCAGCGAAGATCACCGCGTCCGGCGGGCGCGCAGCCTGCCTGACGGCACGGCGCGCATCACGTTCACATCGGGATCGACCGGCGATCCCAAGGGTATCTGCCTGTCGCGCGACCATCTGCTGGGGGTTGCGCAGGCGGTGGTCGAGACGCTCGGCGTGCATCATGCCGGGCGGCACCTGCCGATCCTGTCGCCCGGCATCCTGCTCGAAAACGTCGCCGGCTTCTACGCGACCATCCTCGCGGGCGGCACCTATGTCGCGCTGTCCCAGGCCGCGATCGGCATGGCCGATCCGTTCCGCCCCGACATCGCCGCGCTGCTGCAGACGATCGAGCGGCAGGCGATCACCTCGCTGATCCTCGTTCCGGACTATCTCACGGGCCTCGTCGTCGCCCTGCGCGCGACGGGTTTCCGGCTCCCCCGCCTGTCGCTCGTCGCCGTCGGTGGCGCGCGGATCGATCCGCTGCTGCTCGACGCCGCAGCCGCGCTGGGGCTGCCAGTGCGCCAGGGCTATGGCCTCACCGAATGCGCGTCGGTCGTCGCGCTCGATGACGGCGATCCTGCATCGCGCGGCAGTGTTGGGCGGAGCATCGGCGCGAACGACGTTCGGCTGGCCGCGGACGGCGAGATCCTGATCGACGGGCCGCTGTTCCTCGGCACCGTCGGCGTACCCCGCACTCCCGGCCCGCTCGCGACGGGCGACATCGGTCGGATCGACGACACCGGGCGACTCTCGATCGAGGGGCGCAAGTCCGCGCTGATCGTCACCAGCCACGGCCGCAACGTCTCGCCCGAATGGGTCGAGGGCGCCCTAACGCGCCAGCCTGCGATCTTCCAGGCGATGGTGCGCGGCGAAGGACAGGCGACGCTCGATGCGTTGATCGTGCCCTCATCGCCGAGCGCCGATATCGCCGCCGCGGTCGCAGCCGCCAATCTCGCGCTCCCCGCCTATGCCCGGATCGCGCGGTGGCAGGTCGTCGCGCCCTTCACCCCAGCAACCGGACTGCTGATCGGCAACGGCCGCCTGCGCCGTGCCGCGATCGACGCCGCCTATCCCGACCACGAGATTTCGATGGACCAGCCCTTTTTCGACCGTCTCGTCGCCGAGACCCGCGAGGCGCAGGCGCGTTTCGCGATGACGCCGCAACTCGTCGCCGGGATGACCGGCCGCATCAGGCGCGCGGACTACATCGCCTACCTCACCGAGGCGTTCCACCATGTCCGCCACACCGTGCCGCTGATGGAAGAGGCGCGCGCCCGGCTCGCGCACCGGCCCGTCCTCGTTGCGGCGCTCGACGAGTATATCGAGGAGGAGACCGGCCACGAATTCTGGATCCTCGAGGATATCGAGGCGGCCGGAGGCAACAGCCTCGTCGCCAGCCATGCGCCCGCACCGGCGACGCGCGCGATGGTCGAACATGCGTATGAGACGATCCGCCAGGGCAATCCGGCCGCGTTCTTTGGCATGGTCTATGTCCTGGAGGGCACCAGCATCGCGATGGCGAGCCATGGCGCGGGCGCGGTGCAGTCGGCGCTCGGGCTGCCCGACTCCGCGTTCCATTATCTCACCTCGCACGGCGCGCTCGACCAGGATCACATGGTCTTCTTCGAAAAGCTGATGAACCGGATCGACGATCCCGAGGACCAGCGTGCGATCATCGACATGGCGAACGCGATGTTCGGGCTGTTCGGCGCGCTGTTCGCCGGGATCGAGCTGGAGACCACGCGTGTCGCCGCTTGAAGGTCGCCGCATCGTCCTGACCGGCGCGGCCGGCGGGATCGGCGGGCTTCTCGCGGCACGGCTGCGCAGGTGCGGCGCGCACGTCACCGGGGTCGACCGCGTCGAGTCACCCGCCTGTGACGATCACCTCGTCGCGAACCTCGCCGATCCCGCAGCGCTCGCCGATCTCGGCGCGCACCTCGCGGGCCGGCACGTCGACATCCTCGCCAACGTCGCCGGCCTCCAATATTTCGGGCCGTTCGAGCAGCAGGGCGCGACAGGGATCGCGCTCGGCTATGCGGTCAACCTCGTCGCGCCGGCAATCCTTGCCAGCGCCGTCGTCCCCCGGATGATCGCGCGCGGCGATGGCCAGATCGTCAATATCGGTTCGGTGATGGGCGCGGTCCCCTACCCCTATTTTACCGCCTATTCGAGCGCGAAGGCCGGGCTGAAAGGCCTCAGCCAGGCGCTGCGCCGCGAACTCGGCGGACGCGGCATCGCGGTCACGCACGTCGCGCCGCGCGCGGTCAGGACCGGGTTCAACACCGCGACGATCGAGCGCTTCATGGCGCTGACCAAGATGAGCGCGGACGATCCCGCCACCGTCGTCGACCGCATCTTCCGCGCGATCGAGCGGCGCGAGTGCGACGTGTCGATCGGCCTGCCCGAACGCGTCTTCACGCAGCTCAACGCGCTGCTGCCGGCCGTGGTCGACCGCGGCCTCGCCGGACAGGTGCTGACCGCCCGAACCCTTTTCCAGGACAAACCCTCAGGAGCCCTTTCATGATCGTCCGTTACGCTCTCGCTTTCGTCGCCCTTGCGCTGGCGGGCTCGGCCAATGCCAGCAACAATCCCGCGATGGATGCCGCGGTCCGCCGCATCAACGACCAATGGGCGCATATCCGCTATCAGGTCGCCGACCGGAACGAGCAATATCGCCAGCTAGACGTACTCGCGGGCGAGGCCGCGCAGGTCTCGGCGCGTTATCCCGGCCGGGCCGAGCCGCTCTTGTGGCAAGGCATCGTCGTCAGCGAGGAAGCCGCGCGCGCGAGCGTGCTGCGACAGCTGGGCTTTGCGCGGTCGGCGCGGGAGATCCTGGAAAAGGCGCAAGGCATCGACCCGAACGTCGCCGATGGCGGCGTCAAGATGAGCCTTGGCGTGCTCTACTACCGTGTCCCCGGTTTCCCGATCGGCTTCGGCAACACCGCAAAGGCGCGCGCGCTGCTCGAGGCGGCACTGAAGCAGGATCCGAACGGCCTCGACAACAACTTCTTCTATGCCGACTTCCTCAACGACGAGGGCCATCCCGCCCAGGCCAAACAATATGTCCAGCGCGGCCTCCAGGCGCCGGTGAACGCGGCGCGGCCGGTATGGGATGCCGGGCGGCGCGCGGAAATGCGCGCGCTGCTGGTCAAGATCAACGCCAAGCTCAAGTCCGCGTGAACGCGCTCGCCGCCGCGCTCGGGCGACAGCTCGCACGCCCGAGCGGCATTGGCGGCCGGCTCGTCGGGCAGGCAATGCGCATCGCCAACCACCGCCCGACCCGGCTCGCGATCGCCGCGCTCGACGTCCATAGCGGCAACACGGTGCTCGACCTCGGTTGCGGCACCGGCGATGCGATCCCCGCTCTGTCGGCGGCAGCTGGTGGCGGCCGAGTCCACGGCCTCGATCATTCACAGGCCATGATCGATGCGGCGCGACGCCGCCACGCAGACGTTATCTTCCACTGCGCGTCCTTCACGGAGATCCCCCTGCCCGATGCGTCCGTCGATCGGATCCTCGCCACCAACGTCGCCTATTTCTGGCACGACGATCGCGCCGTGCTCACCGAGCTCCGGCGCGTGTTGCGGCCAGGCGGGCGGCTCGCACTCTACGTGACGACCGCGGACTCGCTGCAACGGATCGGGCTCGGCAGCAGCCCGACGCACCGGCTGTTCAATCCCGCAACCCTGCGCGCGATGCTAGGCCCGGCCGCGACCATCGCCACCGTCGATGCCGGGTTCGGCGTCTCCGGCATGATCGCAACCCTGGATAAACCCCGCGTGCCGAAGGACAATGCAGCATGAGATTTCGAATTGCCGCTGCCGCACTGGCCGTCGCCATCCCCGTCACGTGCGCCTCGCCCGCGACGGCATCACCAAAGGGCTGGGCCGATGCCAGCGATATCGGCCGCGACCTTCTCGTCGGCGCAGCGCTCGGCGTGCCCGCGGTCCAGGGCGACTGGCGCGGCGATCTGGAGGCCGGGGGCAGCATGCTCGTCGCGGGCGGGACGACGTTCGCGCTGAAGGAACTGATCCATGAGCGCCGCCCGGATCGTAGCGACGACAAGAGCTTTCCCTCGGGCCACACCTCGGTCTCGTTCGCCGCGGCCGCCTCGCTCGAAAAGCGCTATGGCTGGGAAGCGGGGCTGCCCGCCCTGCTGGTCGCGTCCTTCGTCGGCGTCGCGCGAGTCCGGGCCGACAAGCATTATGTCCACGACGTCCTCGCCGGCGCGGTGATCGGCGGCGCCAGCGGGTTCCTGCTCACCGCGCGCCACGACGACCGCGTTCGCCTCACGCCCTGGGCGGGATCGGGCGGCGGCGGCATCGACGTCGCGATGCGCTTCTAAGCATCTCCAGCTACGCCGCCTCTTCGCCCAAAACCGTTACCCGACGGGAGGTGTTACCATTCGATCCCGATCTTCCCGGAATGCTCGCCACTCATCTCGAACGCGAACGCGTCTGCGAGGCGATCGAGCGGGAAGCGGCGGTCGATCACCGGGCGGGTCCCGGTCGCTTCGAGCGCGCGGACGAACGCCTGCTGGTCGCGGCGGCTGGCGACGATCAGGCCCTGCAGCCGGGCCTGCTTGGCCATCAACGCCGCGGTCGGCACCTCGCCGCCGCGCCCGGTTAGCACGCCGATCAGCGAGATATGCCCGCCGATCCGCACCGCGTCGATCGACTGGCCAAGCGTCGCCGGTCCGCCGACCTCGACCACGTGATCAACCCCACGGCCCCCGGTCCAGTCGGCGATCCTGCGGCCCCAGTCCGGATACGTGCGGTAGTTCAGCGTGAAGTCCGCGCCGAGCGCCTTGGCGCGGTCGAGCTTCGCGTCCGACGACGAGGTGATCGCGACGATCGCTCCCATCGCCTTGGCGATCTGCAACGCCCAGATCGACACGCCTCCCGTTCCCAGCAACAACACCGTGTCGCCCGCCTTCAGCCCGCCATCAACGACCAGCGCGCGCCATGCGGTCAGCCCCGCGGTCGTGATCGTCGCCGCCTCGACGGAATCGTAGAGCTTGGGGGCGTGCGTGAACGCGGTCGCGGGCAGTACGACATGGCCTTGCGCGAACCCGTCGATCCCATGGCCCGGCGTGCGACTGAAGTCGCCGATAACCGGCGGTCCGTCCTGCCAATCGGGGAAGAAGCACGACACGACGTGATCGCCCACCGCAAACTCGGTGACGCCCTCGCCGACCGCCTCGACGATCCCGGCGCCATCAGACAGCGGCACGCGACCATCCGCGCTCGGCATCTTGCCCGTCACGACGCCAAGGTCGTGGAAATTCAGCGAACTGCCGTGCAGCGCGACGCGTATCGTGCCAGGCGTGGGATTCCCCGGGTCGGCGCGCTCTTCGATGCGCAGGGTATCAAGTCCAGCGGGGGACCGCAGCGTCATGACCTTCATCGCAAACTCCTTGTCTGCGGGTGCTAACGCGCGGTCCCCTCGAACTCTCCCCGTGCGCTTACCGCGGCGTCAGATAGCGATCGAACCAGGCGACCGATCGCTTGCGGACATCCGCCGCATTGCCCGGCGCCCGGATGGCATGGCCCTCGTCGGGATAGATGACGAGGCTAGTCGGGACGCCCAGCTCCTTCAACGCGTGCCAATATTCGATCGACTGCGTCGGCGGCACCTCGATGTCGCGTTCGCCGACATAGATGAACGTCGGGGTCTTCGCGCGCTTGATGACGCTGATCGCGGAGACCGCGCGATAGGCCTCGGGGTCGTCATAGGCGGATTTGCCAAAGAACGGGATCATCCACTGGTCGATGCCGTTGGTGCCGTAGTAGCTGATCCAGTTCGACAGCCCGGCACCGGCAACGATCGCCTTGAACCGGTTGGTCTGCGTGTTCGCCCACATCGCCATGAAGCCGCCATAGCTGCCCCCGGTCAGCCCGAGCCGCGCATCGTCGACGGGCGCGATCTTCTCGACCGCATCGATCCCCGCGAGGATATCGCGCAGATCGCCACCGCCGAAATCGCGACGGTTGGCGGCGGTGAACGCCTCGCCCTGCCCGAAGCTGCCGCGCGGATTGGGCATGAACACGTAATAGCCCGCCTCGAGCAGCGCCGCAGGCCCCGACCCGCTGGTGATATAGCTCGGCGTGTTTGCGGACGAGGGGCCGCCATGGACGATCGTCACCATCGCCGCCTTGCGCGCAGGGTCGGCGATCTTGGGCGCGAGCAGCCAACCCTGCACGTCGAGCCCGTCATTCTTCCACGTCACGCTGCGCGCCGTGGCCACAGCCGCAAGCGCGTCATTGTCGTGCGTGATCTGACGCGGCGCAGCAATCGGGCCTGCAAAGATCGCCGGGCCGTGCGTGAAATCCTGCACCGAGGCCGCCATGATGCTGCCGTCCGCGCTATAGGCTACGCGGCCGTCGCCCGCAGCAAAGCTCGCCGGGCGGCTCCAGCTGACTATCGTCTTGCCGGCTGGGTCGAGCGTCGCGATCTCGGCCGCGTCCGCATGAAGCCGGACCGCGTGCAGGCCGCCCTGAGTCCAGTCGAGCGAAGTGACCGTGGCCTTGGCGCCCGCGGTCTGGTTGACGGGCACGCCCCCGGCGATCGGCACCGTCCAGACGTCGCCGCCGATCGCGCCGAAATCGCTCATCAGCCCACCGATATACGCGACCGTCCGGCCATCGGGCGACACGCGCGGCATGTTGAGCTGCGTCTTCGGCTTGGCGATCGTGCGGACCGCCCCGGTCTGCGCGTCGACCGCATCGAGCGTCGCCACCCACCAGTTGTTGTCGCCATTGCCGAGCGCACTCGTCACCACGAAACCGCGACCGTCCGGGGTCCAGTCATATTCGTAGATATAGCGGTCGGCGGGCGACACCGGCCTCACCGTGCCCGCGGCGATGTCGACGATCGCCAAGCGCTGTTCGTCGCTAGTCTCGCCGATCTCGCCGACCTGCCGGACGCCCGCCTGCGTCGCCCCCGCTTCTTTCGCGGCGCCGAACGTGGCGAGCAGCGCCAGCCGCTTGCCATCGGGCGAGAAGCGCGGGGTCGACGCGATGCCGTCGATCGTCGCAACCTGCCGAGCGCCGCGTATATCCGCCAGCATCACCAGCGCACGCGGCTCGCCCGGTTTGCGCGCGACGAACGCGATCCGGCCATCGGCCGCAAAGGTCGGTGCGCCATAGCTGCAGGTCGGGCACGGATCGATCGTCTGCGCGATGCCACCATCCGCCACGCGCCGCACGACGATCGCCGCATGCGTCGGCGACGCGGATTCGATACTGGCAAGCCGGTCGCCCTTGGGAGCGATCGCCACCGCGCCATATTGATGCACCGGCGCCTGCTGCGCGACCGCGGCCGTCGAAGCGGTGACGAGCAGCGCCGCCATCATCACTGGCCGCATCACTTGGCGGTCGCCTTCAGGCCCCGGTCTTCGAGCATCGGGCCGATATCGGGATCCTTGCCATAGAACGCCTTGAACATCGGGGCGTAGTCCTGCGTGTGTCCCTTCGACAGGATCATGTCACGGAAGCGCTGACCGTTCGCGCGCGTGAGGCCCCCATGCGCCATGAACCACGCATAGGCGTCGTTATCGAGCATCTGAGTCCACAGATATGCGTAATAGCCCGCGGCATATCCGCCCGCCCAGATGTGCGCGAAATAGCTGGTGCGATAGCGCGGCGGCACGTCCTTCGTGTCGAGCCCCATCGTGGTGAGCGCCTTGGTCTCGAACGCATCGACATCCTGCGGCCCGGCCGAGGCGGGCAGCGAATGCCAGTCCTGGTCGAGCGTGGCTGCGGCCACCAGTTCGCCGAGCTCATAGCCCTGGTTGAACTTGGCCGCGTTCTTGATCTTCGTGACCAGCGCCTGCGGCATCACCGCGCCGGTGCGGTAATCCTTGGCGTAGTTCGCGAACACCTTGGGATCGAGCGCCCAATGCTCGTTGAACTGCGACGGAAATTCGACCCAGTCGCGCGCGGTGTTGGTGCCAGACACCAAAGGATAGGTCTGGTTCGCGAACAACCCGTGCAGCGCATGCCCGAATTCGTGGAACATCGTCGTCACGTCGTCGAACGTGATCAGTGCGGGCTGGCCCGGCGCAGGCTTGGTGAAGTTGCCGACGTTGTAGACGACCGGCTTGGTTTTCAGCAGCTTCGACTGGCCGACGAAGTTCGACATCCACGCGCCACCCGATTTGTTGTCGCGCTTCCAGTAATCGAAATACATCAGCCCGAGCTCGGAGCCGTCCTTGTCGTAGACGGTGAACACGCGGATGTCCGGTTGGTAGGTCGGAATGTCGCGGCGTTCCTTGAAGGTGACGCCGTAAAGCTGGTTGGCGGCGAAGAACACGCCGTCCTGCAACACGCGGCCGATCTCGAAATACGGCTTCAGCTCGTTCTGGTCGAGGTCGTACTTCGCTTTGCGCACCTTGTCCGAATAGAAATCCCAATCCGACGGCGCGAGCGGGAACGAGGCGCCGGTCGCGTCGATCGTCTTTTGCAGTTCGGCGGCCTCGCGGCGCTGCTCGGCAGCCGTCGCGGGCACGAGCTGCGTCATGAAGCCCTTGGCCGCCGCTGGCGTCTTGGCCATCTGGTCGTACAGCGAGTAAGCGGCGTAGTTCGGATAGCCGAGCAACTGCGCCTTCTGCGCGCGCAGCTGCGCGATCGTCTTGATCAGCGCGCGCGTGTCGTTGGCGTCCCCGCGCTGCGACCGGTTCCAGCTCTTGTCGAACAGTGCCGCGCGCGTCGCACGGTCGTTCAGCGAGGCAAGCGCCGGCTGCTGCGTCGTGTTCTGCAGCGACAGGACATATTTGCCCGGCATCCCGCGCTCGTTCGCGCCTTCAGCCGCCGCGGCGATCTCGGCATCGCTCAAGCCGGCAAGCTTTGCCTTGTCGTCGACCACCAGCGCGCCCGCCTTGGTGCCCGCGAGCAGCTTCTGCTGGAAGTCGGTCGTCGCGGTCGAGATCTGCGTGTTGAGCAGCCGCAGCTTCGCCTTGTCGGCTTCGTTCAATTGCGCGCCGGCATGGAGGAAGTCGCTGTGATAGATTTCCAGCACCTGGCGCTGCTCTGCATCGAGCCCCAGCGAGTCCTTCTTGGCATACAGCGTCTGGACGCGCGCGAAGAGCTTGGGGTTGAGATAGATCGCATCGCTATGCTGCGCGAGCTTGGGCGCCTCGATGCTGCGGACCTTGTCGAGCACGTCGTTGGTGTTCGCCTGCGACACGCCGAAGAACGCCTGGCTCGCGCGGTCGAGCGTCCGGCCGGAGCGCTCCATCGCCTCGATCGTGTTCGCAAAGGTCGGTGCGGCGGGATTGTCGGCGATCGCCTTCATCTCGCCGATCTGCTCGGCCATCCCCTGTTCCAGCGCGGGCTGGTAATCGGCGTCGGTGATCTGGTCGAACCGCGGCGCCTGGAACGGCAGCGTGCTGGGCACGGTCAGCGGGTTGACGCGCGCCGCCTGGACCGTGGTGGCACCGGCAAGGCAGCACAGAAGCGCGGCGGAACGAAGCAGGGTGGAACGCAGCATCGATGGTTCTCTATGGCAGGAGTGATGACGCTCTTCTTGCATGGACCGCCAACCCGCCACAACGTCTGATTACCGCCTCCACTCGGCCATCGCGGACCAGGCTAGGCCCGCTTCGACCGCAGCGTGATCCGCGTCATTTCCGCCCATCGACCGAGCCGCAGCGCGAAGCCTGGCCACAGCCCGGTGCCATTGCTCACATACAGCGTCATCCCGTCGACATCGTAGCGTCCCGAGACGAACCCGCCATTGGCGAGCGCAAAGATCCGGTCGAATCCGAGGATCATGCCCCCATGCGTATGCCCGGACAGCTGCAATGCAACCCCGCCCGCCGCCGACTGCCGCGCCGCCTTGGGCTGGTGGTCGAGCAAAAGGACCGGCACCCCGGTTGGCGCACCGGCGAGCGCCGCGCCAAGATCCGGCCCCGCCTGCCCGACCGCGGGCGCGGAGAGATCGGTCACGCCCGCTAGAACCAGCCGCGCATCGCCGCGCTGGAGCAGCGTATGCGCGTTGGGCAGCATCCGGATGCCCAGCCCCTGCAGATACCGCATCCACGCCGCATAATCGAAGAAATACTCATGGTTGCCGGGGATCGCATAGACGCCTTCCGGCGCACGCAGGTCGCGAAGCGGAGCGACGTCCGCCTGCCGCATCGCCACCGACCCGTCGATAAAGTCCCCGGTCACCACGATCACGTCCGCGCCCGACGCATTGGCGCGCGTCACCACCGCACGCGCCCAGTTGGCGGGAAACAGCCGGCTGATATGCAGGTCGGTCAGCTGCAGCACGCGGTATCCGTCGAACTGCGGCGGCAGGCCGCGGATCGTGACCTCGACGTCCTTGACCGCCGGCACGCGGATCGCGTTGGCGACGCCGATCGCCGCCAGCACCGCCGCAAGCCCCGCGGTCGCATAGCGCACCGCGTCGGGCACGACGGCACCACGTCGCACCAGCATCGTCGCCAGCGTCGCGAGATCAACCAGCATCTGCAGGATGGCGAGCAACAGGATCGCGCCGAACGCCCAGTTGAACGCGATCACGACGGCGCGGGGAAATTCGGGCGCGAACACCGACCCAGACGAGAGCCGGCTCCACGAATGATATTGCGACGCCAGCAGCAGCAGCACCGCGACAACCAGCTTGACCGGCACCGTCAGCGACAGCGGCCACAGCCAGCGCCCGATCACGTACAGGCACGGCAGCGAAAAGATCAGCTGGAAGATCGTCTCTATCCTTTGGCGATGCCCCGGGAACGATGGCGGCCAGCCCCGATACCGCCGCGCTTCCCTACGCGGCACAATTTATTCCCGCCGCACCGAAATCGACGCTCAGCGAGAATAGACGCCGATCAGCGCACGCCGCAGCATCCGGTCCTCGAGCGAATAATAGAGCGCGATCCTGTCGCTCTCGATCACGGTCGATGCGGCGAACGCGATATCGGTCGCCTCGCGGCTCACCGCGGGCGGCGGCACCAGCATCGGCTCGATCCCGCGGCCGGTCACCCGCGTGAAATCGGCATCGAAGCTGATCCAGCCGATCCGCCACCGCGCATCGTGCGTCGCGCCATTGTAGAACATCACCGGGTCTTGCCCCGCGATCCGGATGATCGGCCCGGTCGACAGATGCCAATTGTCCCAGCTGTCCTCGCGGATCCCGAACGGATCGGGCATCACGGTCCATGGTCCCTTGGCGGTCGGTCCGCGCGCCATGCCGATCCGCGACGCCTCGTGCGCGGCATATTCGTAGAACAGCCGCCAATCCCCCGCCGCGGTCTGCGCGAGCGTCGCCTCCTTGATGTTGCCCTCGCCCGGTGGCGCCTTCAGGACCAGGTCCTGCTTGACCAGCGCGCTCAGCTCGCGCCCCGCCGCCAGGATCATAGATCCCTGCGCGCGCGCCGCGTCGACCCCGGTGTAATAGACCAGATACTCGTGATCGGTCACCAGCACGGTCGGATCCTCGCACCCGCCGAGATCGGCAGGTCCCGGCCCCGGCACGACCGCCAGCCCCGCATCCATCCGGAAATGCAGGCCGTCCGTGCTCGCCCCGCCGGCGATGATCCCGGTCGGATCATGCGGCCCGAGCGGGTGCGGCACGCCGCGGATCATCACGCGGTACAGCGCGCCTTCCTTCCAGACGAACGGGCTCATCAGGTCCATCCCGTCGATCGGCGACGTCGCCGAGAGCGTGACGGTATCGAGCTGCTCGACGACATAGCTCAGCATCGGTTCAGGCCCCTTGCGCAACGGTCAGCGACAGCGCGCCGTCGATCGTCACGGTCGTCCCCGTGATATAATCGGCCGCCGGCGACAGCAGGAACAGGACGAGCGCGGCCACCTCGTCGGGCCGCCCCGCGCGCTTCCACGGGATCGCCGCCTCCTTCGCCGCGAGTTCGGTCGGATGATCGAGCGCGGACTGGTTCATCGGCGTAAGGATCATCCCCGGCGCGACGCCGTTGACCGCGATCCCCTTCGGCGCGAGTTCGAGCGCGAGCGTCGCTGTCAGCTGCGACAATCCGCCCTTGGCCGAATCATAATCCACCCCGCCGGGCCGCGGCGCACGTTCGTGGATCGACGAGATATTGACGATCCGCCCGCGCGCGTCCTTGGCCTCGAGCGCGCGCACCAGCCGCCGGCAGGTCAGGAACGGGCCATAGAGATCGGACCGGATCACCCGATCGAACTGCGCAAGCGGCATGTCGACCAGCTTAACCCCGGTCATGTTCAGCCCCGCCGAATTGACGAGCAGGCTGACCGTCCCAAACGCCTTCTCGGCCGCCGAGAACAGCCGCTCGACCGCGTCCTCGTCGCCAACATTGGTCTGCACCGCCAGCGCGCGATCCGGGCCGCCGATCGCCGCACACACCGCGTTCGCCGCCGCGACGTCCTCGAAATAGGTAATGACCACCTGTGCACCCGCCTCGCCCAGCGCCTTGGCGCAGGCGGCACCGATCCCCGATTCTCCCCCCGTGACGATCGCGACCTGATCCTCGAACATGACTACTCCTGACGCCGGTTTCTGCCCCCGTCGCAAGCGCGCATCCCAGGCGCGGTGCAAATGAATTCCGTGTCAGGTCAACGACAAGACCGTCGCGACCAACTCGTGATTCAACGTGGCGCGGTCGTCTGACACTCCTTGCTCGGGAGGGGGGGCGGGGTGTCAAAGATGCCGCGACCGGGCGAGTTTCGGACGCACGAACGGCTGTGTGCGGCGCCCCGATCGTACGCGAACTCAGGACTTGATCAGGATCGCGTCGGACGGCAGCATGCGATCGAGGAACGGCAGGATCGCCGCGCCGACCGCGGGGGCATCGCGCGACAGCGTGGCGCGGCGGATCGGTGCGGACGCGGGGATGGTCGCCGCCGCCGCAGTCATCTTGTGATGTGTCTCGTCAGCAAGCCGGTCGAGAACCTCGTCGGGAAGCCGTCCGCCGAGCAGGATCGCAGCCGGATTCAGCAGGCAGTTGACCGCGGTTACCGCGGGCACCAGCGCGGTCGATGCCTCGTCCAGCCAGTCCGCGAGCGGCGACGCGCACGCCGCAGGAAACGGCTCGGTCGGATCCAGTCCGGCGACCGACATCCCCGCCGCTTCCAGCCGCTGGGTCAGCGCGGACAGCGAGACCACGTCCTGCAGCACCCGCCCGGAATCGCCCGCGAGCGGCAGGAACCCGATCTCGCCACTGCGCCCCGTCGCGCCGCGATAATAGGTGCCGTCGGTCACGATCCCGCCGCCCAGCCCCGCGCTGACGAGGATGTAGAAGAAGCTCGCATGGTCGAGGCCGCCGCCGAACTGCGCCTCGCCGATCGCCGCCGCCGCAGCATCATTGTCGATATGGATAGACCACGGCACCACATCGGCCAGCAACGCCTGCAGGTCGACGTCCCCCCAGCGATCGTAACCCGCAGGCCGGTGCGGCAACACGACACGGCCCAGATCGTCGGGCAACGCCACCCCGACGCCAAGAACCCGGTCGGTGCGGATCACATTGGTCTTGTAGATCTCGGCGATCCCCGCGCGCACGGTCTCGACGACATCCTCGGGCATCGCGAACGCGATCTGGCGCGTGAAGCGTGATCGCATCGTGCCCGCGAGATCGAGCGAGACGAGCGTGACATGATCGCGATCGATGTTCAGCCCGATCGCAAAACAGCCATCGGGGTTGATCCGCAGGCGCACCGCCGGCTGGCCCCGCGCCCCCGTCCGGCGCCCCGCGTCGACGATCAGCTCGGAATCGAACAGTCGCGCGGTGATGTTGGCGATCGTCGGCGAAGTCAGATTGGTCATCGTCGCGATTTCGCTGCGCGTGATGTCCGGATTGCGGCGGATCACCTGCAGCACGACGCGCTGGTTATAGTCGCCGGCGCGTTCCAGATTGGTGCCGGACAAGCTCGGTCCCAGTCGCACCGCGCGTTCGTCCGCGGTCACGCCGCCGTGAATCGCGGGATCGAGATCGGAAAAGTTCAAGCGGCTGTCCAATCCGGGACGCGGTCCGGGGTCGGGATGCAGGCATGGCCAGCACCGCCACCGGTCCGCACATGGTTGGTGACGCGCATACCCGTCTTACGGAACACCGCCACCGCTAAGCCATGCTGTTTCAATCGTCCCCCTTCCCCGCCGTGATCGCGAAAGATCATCTTTTGGTATTGTCGAAGGTCTCGTACCTGCACGGGCAAGTCAACACCGACATTGATCCAAATCGCGATCGCCTTGCGTCATCGATTCGGCGCTCACCCGGCCTTGCCCCCACCCGCGATCCAGCGATCGATCTTCTTTTCCAGCACCGGCATCGGCAGCGCACCGGTATCGAGCACCTGCGCATGGAACCCACGCGGATCGAAATTCGCCCCCAGCGCCGCCTTTGCCTTTGCCTTGGTCCGCGAGATCGTCAGCTGGCCGATCTTGTACGCCAGCGCCTGCCCCGGGATCGCGATATAGCGCTCGACCTCGGCGGTCGCATCGGTCCGCGCCATCGGCGAGTTGGCGAGCATGTACGCGATCGCCTGGTCGCGCGTCCAACCCTTCGCATGGATGCCGCTGTCGACCACCAGCCGCATCGCGCGCAGCATCTCGTCGTTCAGCCCGCCCATCCGCTGATACGGATCGGTTTCGACGCCGAGCTCCTTCCACAGGCTCTCCGAATACAGCGCCCAACCTTCGACATAGGCGGTGTTCCCGCCGAACCGCATGAACGCGGGCAGCGCAGCGTTTTCCTGCGCGAGGCTGATCTGGAAATGATGCCCCGGCACGCCCTCGTGCAGGAACAACGTCTCCATCTCCCAGGTGTAGCGCGACGGCAGGTCGTAGGTGTTGTAGTAGAACACGCCCGGTCGCGTCCCGTCAGGCGTACCGCCCTGGTACGAACCACCCGCCTCGGTCTTCTCCTTGAACGCGGGCACCGCGCGGATTTCGAGCTTGGTCTTGGGCACCAGCGAGAACTGCTCGGGGATGCGCGTGTATATCCGCGCCTCGATCGCCTGATACCCCTCGCGCAGTTTTGCCGCGGAGACGGGGGCGAACTTCGGATCGGTCCGCAGATAGGTGAAGAACGCAGGCAGATCGCCCTTGAAGCCGACCGCGTCCTTTTGCACGCGCATGTCCTTCAACAGCCGCGCGACCTCGGACAGTCCGAGCGTATGCACCGCGTCGGCGGTCAGCGGCAGCGTCGTGTTCTGCTCGATCAGATAGGCATAAAGCTTGGCGCCGCCCGGCATCGCCGACACACCGACGCTCTCGCGGGCCTTGGCGCGGTATTCGTTGGCGAGGAAATCGCGCACCCGCTGTTCGGCGGGCAGGATCACGTCGCGGATCTGCGTGGCATAGGCTGTGCGCAACCGCGCCTGATCCGCCGCGGAAATGCTCGCGGGGAACGTCTTGAGCGGCCCGGCGAAGGTCGAACCCTCGACGCCTTCCTTGATGAGGTTGTCGAACTGGCCGATCATGTTGTCGACGACCAGCCGCGGCTGGACGATCCCGTCCTTCATACCCTCGCGGAACAGCCCGATCGCGCGGTCGAGTACGGCGGCATATTCGGCGTTGCGCTTGAGGTTGTTCTCATAGTCGAGCAGCGTCTTGAACGGCGCGGCGCCCTGCCCCGACGCGAAATCGGGATAGAAGGTCTGGAAGCCCGAGAAATGATCCATCGGCAGGTCGCGCTGGATCTTGAGCAGGTCGGGCGCATAGCCACGCAGCGTGATCCGCGTATTCGTCTCGAACACGTCGTACGCGATCTGGTCGACCGCGGTCAGTTTCGCGCGGTCGATCCGCCCGAGCGCGGCGAGATCGGCCTCCGCCGCGGCGCGTTCGGCCGCGGTGAATGCATCGGTCAGGTAGGCGCCGAGATGATCGGCGTAGCGCAGGTCGCCGCGGAAGATCGCCGATACCGGGTTCCGCTTCAGGCTCGCCTCGTCACTCGCATAGAACAGCGCCTTGAGCCTGGTATCCTCGACGCTGTCGCCGGCCTGCGTGGTGGGTGGCGGCAACGCCTGCCCGACCGCGGCGGTGGCGGCGGTAGTTGCAAGACACGCAGCGAGCAGCAGTTTGATCGACACCGGCATATTCCCCACCGTAAGAATGTTACGACAAGGACTAGGCCGGGCGTTCGACCGCCGCAAGCAACGCCTGAGCAGATCCCTATCGCGGCTTGACGAACTTCAGCGTCATCCGGTCGCTCTCGCCGATCGCGGCATATTTCGCGCGGTCGACGTCCTTCAGCGCGTAGTTTGGCGGCAGCGTCCACACGCCGTTCGCCCAATCCGCGCTGTCCTTCGGATTGGCGTTGATCTCGGACGCACCCGCTGGCTTGAACCCCGCCGCGGTCGCAAAGCCGATGACCGAGCTCGTCTTCATATAGCCGCTCTTCTCCTCCGCCGCGATGTCGCGCGCCTCGGGCAGCCGGTGCTCGACCACGCCTAGCGTGCCGCCCGGCTTGAGCATCTTGAACATCGCCGCGAACATGGCGCGCGCCCGATCCACCCCGCCGAAGCGCCAGTTATGGACGTTGCGGAACGTCAGCACGACATCGGCACTGCCGTCGGGCACGCCCGGCTGCCCGGCTTCTGCCGGAAACGCCGCCAGCCGGACCTTGCCGTAAGTCGCCGGGGTCTTCGCCTGCAACGCGCGCACGCCGTTCAGCCCCTTCTCCCACGGTCCCGCCGCGTAATAGACTCCACCGCGCGCGGTCATCGGCGCGAGGATCTCGGTATACCAGCCGCCCGACGGCCAGATTTCGACCACCGTGTCGGTCGGCTTCACGCCGAAGAACGCCAGCGTCTGGGCAGGATGGCGATACCGGTCGCGCGCGACATTGGCAGGCGTACGAATCGGCGCGGCCACCGCGGCGGCGATCGGCGCAGGCACACGCTGCGCGCTGGCGGCGGTCATCCCCCCCAGGACGAGAACGGGGGCGGCACAGAGCAGGATGCGGGCGTAGCGGTTCATCATCGACCTCTCGGGATTGCAGCCCGCAGGATGGCCCCGCCGGGCGCGTTCGACAAGCCCGCAATGCCCCCGAAATGCCGCGCAATGCGACGCCCGCGCACCGCGACTGGAAACGACAGCAACATTGCCCATATCATCGATATACGCGAAGCAAAGGAAGCGAATGATGGCGGGCGGTTGGACACGCGACGGCGCGGTGCAGGACCAGATCGACGACACGGTGATGGACGCGGTGCTGGCCGCCCGCGCGCGGATGCCGACCGGCGACAGCGAGCCCTATTGCGCGCAGTGCGGCGACGACATTCCCGAGGGACGCCGGCTCGCGATTCCGGGCGTGCGGACCTGCGTCGCTTGCCAGAGCGGCCGCGACCGCCCGGCCTCCGCGCTGTTCAACCGCCGCGGCAGCAAGGACAGCCAGCTTCGGTAAACGATCGGATGCACGTCGCTTTACTTGGCGTTCCCGGCCCGTCAGGGATCGGCGAATGATCGACCCCATGACCAACCGCGATACCGAGGCCACGACACCCGATTTCGTCGTGATCGACGTCGAGACCGCGTGTTCGCGCGTCAGCAGCATTTGCCAGGTCGGCATCGTCGGTTTCAAGGACGGGCGCGAGATCTTCGACTATGAGACGCTGCTCGATCCACGCGACGAGTTCAACGTCTTCAACACGCGGATCCACGGCATCGCCGCGCACCATGTCGTCGGCAAACCGAGCTTCAGCGATGTCCACGCGGTCGTCCACGGCCATTTGTCGGGCCGCACCACCGTCGCGCATTCCTATTTCGACAAGGGCGCGCTGGCGGCCGCATGTCGCATCCACGACCGCGCAATGATCGAGACGACGTGGCTCGACAGCGTCCGCGTCGCCAAGCGCGCCTGGCCCGATCTCGAAAGCCACCGCCTCGGCGTCCTCGCGCGCTATCTCGGGATCGAGCACCGGCACCACGATGCACTCAGCGACGCGCGCGCCGCGGGCTGGGTGATCGTCAAGGCGATCGACCATACCGGGCTGTCGCTCGCCGACTGGCTCGCCCCGCCGCGCGTCGCCGGCCCCGCCCCGCGCGCCGCTGCCGACGGACCACTGCGCGGCGAACGCGTCGCGATCCTCGGCGAGCCGCGCGACGGCAAGCTGGCGCACCTCGCCGCAAGCCTCGGTGCGCGCGTGATGACCGGCGTCGGCAGCTCGACGACGATGCTGGTCGTCGCCGGCCGCGAACCCTTTGGCCGCGCCACCCGCGCCAGCGCCGCGTTCCTCAAGGCGGAGGAGCTACGCCGCGAAGGCACACCGCTGCGAATCCTCCCCAGCGATGCGTTACGGACGATCGCGGCGCGCGCCTAGCGGCGTGCCACGTCGGTCTTCGCGCGCTCGACCGCGAACGGCTCGCTCGCGTTCCAGCCGGGCCAACCCGCGCCCTGCGCCACCTCGCGCCCCAGCGCATAGGCGACACTGCCCTCCTGCGCCGCGCCGGTCATGTCCCAACGCGCATCGAACTCGTCGCAGGTCTGGTGATAGCAGCGCGCATTGAACGCATCGCGCTTCGCCTCGCCCGCCGCCGCGCCGCCTGCGACCAGATCGCGACCCGCGCGGAAATACACGCCCGGCACGCCCTTCTGCGCCAGCGCGTAATGATCCGAGCGGTAATACCACCCCGCCTCGGTATTCTCCTCGGGCACGATCCGCAGCCCCTGCGCGCCGGCGACCCGCTTCAGATCCGCCTCCAGCGGAGTCCGGCCGACACCGATCAACTCCAGATCGCGCGTGCGGCCCAGCACGACATGCGGATCCAGATTGAACTGCGCCGCGGTCGTCGCGAGTGGCAGGACGGGATGATCCGCATACCAGCTCGCCCCCAGCAGCCCTTTCTCCTCCGCGGTCCATAGGGCGAACACCACCGAGCGTCGCGGCCGCGGCCCCTTCGCGAATGCGCGTGCGATCTCTAGCAGCGTCGCGGTCCCCGTCCCATTGTCGATCGCGCCGTTGCGGATACGGTCCGCGGGCGGATCGAACGCGTTCTCGCCGTAAGCGTCCCAGTGCGCGCCATACAGAATGCTGCCTGCAGCCGGATCGGTACCCGGTAGGATACCGACGATATTGTGGCTCTCGACATGGTCGAGGCGGGTATCGACGCGCGCATCGAACGTCGCGCCCTTCAGCTCGACCGCCTTGAAATCCGCGCGTTGCGCCGCGAGTTTCGCCGCCTTGTAGTCGAGCCCGCCCTGCCGGAGCAGGCGTATGCCGATGTCATTGCGTACATTGCCGCGCACGCCGAACGCCGCCGGGATCGTGCCCGTGTCGAGCGCATAGCCCGGCACCGCGTCGCCATTGGCGATCTGCAACCAGGGATAGCTCGCAGGGAACGTCTCGTGGATCGTCAGGAAGCCAGCAGCGCCGCGCTTTTGCGCCTCGGTCAGCTTGGTTCGCGCCGCCGGGCTCGACACCCGGCCGCCAAAGCCGAGATCGCGTCCCGCCTCGACATCGGGATCGCCCGCCAGCGCCACCACGATCTTGCCGCGCACGTCGACGCCGCGATACGGGTCATATCCGAGCGACGGCTCGACGACGCCATAGCCGACGAACACGATCGGGACGCGATCGAGCGCGGTGGCGCCCACGATCCGCGACGACGCCGCGATCTCGACACCCGGCCGCAGCGGCACCGACGTCGCACCGAGCCGGAGCGTGAACTGCGCCGCGTTGCGCGTCCAGCGCAACAGCGGCACGCGCTGGCGATACCCCCCGTCGGTCAGCGGCTGCAGCTTGAGATCGGCGAACCGCCGGCTGAGGAAATCGAGCGTGATCGGTTCGCCGATCTGCGTCGGGCCGCGTCCGTGGAAATCGTCGGCGCTGAGCGTCCGGACATCCGCCTTGATGCGGTCGGGCGACAGCAAGGGCGCGGCGGGTTCGGTCGCCGCGGTCAGCAGCATGAGCAAGGGCAGGATACGGTTCATCCCGGCAGGGTGAACGGAAAACCCTGCCGGAACAACCCGTTGTTTCGACCTAGCGCCGACCGATCACGCCATCGCCATCAGACTGGCATTGCCGCCAGCAGCGGTCGTGTTGATCGAGGTCGATACTTCCTCGACCAGCCAGTCGAGCCGGTACCCGCTGGCCCCCGCCTGCGTCAGCACGATCGGCCCCGGCAGCGCGGCGATCGCCTGGTTCGCCGCAGCGACGCGCGCGGCATCGCCCTCGATCAGCGCGCCGGAATAGGGGCCGGCAGCGGCCCAATCCTCGACCCAGCGCACGCGCTCCGCGACCGCCTCGGGAAGGTCGATCGTCAACGCCGCCGCCGCACCGACGACGATGGAATTGCCGGTCGACAGTGCCGCCGCCAGTTGCGCGATCAGGCCGTCGCGCGTTTGCGGCAGCAGCAGCACCGTGCCGCGCGGATGAATCGCATAGACGTTGGTCTCGCCGACCGGCCCCGCCAGCTCGGTCACACCGCCCAGCGGCGATGCGGTGCCACAACTCCGTACGGTCTGCGCCGCCACGGTCTCGCCGCGCGCGTCGAGCCAGGACGCAAATGCCAGCGCCGCCGGATCGCCCGAACCGGGTGCCGCGATATCGACCCCCGTGACCAGCCGGCCGAGATACAGCGGCCCGCCCGCCTTCGGCCCCGTCCCCGACAGCCCCCGCCCACCAAACGGCTGCACGCCGACGACCGCGCCGATGACGTTCCGATTGATGTACAGGTTACCCGCCTGCACGCGCCCGGTGACGAACGCGATCGTCTCGTCCAGCCGCGTGTGCAGCCCGAACGTCAGGCCATAGCCGGTCGCGTTGATCCGATCGATCAGCGTCCCCAGTTCGGGGCGGCGGAAGCGGACGACGTGCAGCACCGGCCCGAACACCTCACGCTCCAGATCCGCAAAATCGTCGAGCTCGATGATCGTCGGCGAGACGAACGTCCCGTGCGTCGTGTCCCCCGCCGGCGCGATCTGCTCGACCCGCCGGCCAAGGCCGCGCATCCGCTCGATATGCCGCTCGATCGTCGTCTTCGCCTCGGCGGAGATCACCGGGCCGATATCGGTCGCCAGCGTATCGGTACGCCCGATCCGCAATTCCTGCAGCGCGCCCTTCAGCATCGCCAGCGTCCGATCCGCGACGTCCTCCTGCAGGCACAGGATCCGCAACGCCGAACACCGCTGCCCCGCGCTGTCGAACGCGGAGGCGACCACGTCCGCCACGACCTGCTCGGCCAGCGCGGAGGAATCGACGATCATCGCGTTCTGGCCGCCAGTCTCGGCGACCAGCGGGATCGGCGCGCCAGCAGGCGAGACGCGCCTGGCCAGTTCCACCTGGATCAGCCGGGCGACCTCGGTCGATCCGGTGAACATCACGCCCATCGTCGCGGGCGCCGCGACCAGCGCCGCGCCGATCGCGCCGTCACCCGGCACCAGATGCAGCACGTCCTCGGGAACGCCCGCCTCATGCAGTATCGCGATCCCTTGCGCGGCGATCAGCGGCGTTTCCTCAGCGGGCTTCGCCAGCACCGCATTGCCCACCACTAGCGCCGCGGCGACCTGTCCCGCGAAGATCGCCAGCGGGAAATTCCACGGGCTGATGCACGTCACCACGCCCAAAGGGGCCTGCCCCGCCGGCATCGCCCGCGCCTGCTGCGCATAATAGCGCAGGAAGTCGATCGCCTCGCGCACCTCGGCGACCGCGTTGGCAAGCGACTTGCCCGCCTCGCGCATGATCAGCGGCAGCAACACCGGCATCCGCGCCTGCATCAGGTCCGCGGCGTGATCGAGACACGCCGCGCGCTCCGTCACTGACACCGCGGCCCATCGCGGCGCGGCGTCGGTCGCCGTCCGTGCCAGCGAAAGCGCGGCCTCGACCGACAGCTCGTACACCGTGCCCACCTGGTCGCGGTGGTCCGCCGGATTGCACACGGCGCGCGCAGTCCCGACATCGGTCCCCGCCCGCACCGGCTCCAGCGCGCCGCGGAACGTCTCGCTCACCGTCGCCAGCACGCCCTCGTCGCTGGCATCTAGCCCGTCGGAATTGCGCCGTGTTCCGTACAGGTCGCGTGGCAGCGGGATCGCCGGATGCGGCGCCCCCGGCACCGGCATCGCGCGCACCGTCGCGACCGGGTCGGCAACCAGCTCGGTGACCTGCACCGCCGGGTCCGCGATCCGGTTGACGAACGACGAATTCGCGCCGTTCTCCAGCAGCCGGCGGACGAGATAGGCGAGCAGGGTCTCATGCGTGCCGACCGGCGCGTAGATCCGGCACGGACGGTTCAGCCGGTTGCCGCCGACCACCTCCTCGTACAGAGGCTCGCCCATGCCGTAGAGGCACTGGAACTCATAGTCGCCGATCACGAAATCGGACCCCGCGACGGTGTGGATGGTCGCGAGCGTCTGCGCATTGTGCGTCGCGAACTGCGGGAACACCGCATCGCTCGCCGCCAGCAGCTTTCGCGCGCAGGCGATATAGGCGACGTCGGTATGGACCTTGCGCGTATAGACGGGAAAATCGTTCAGCCCATCGACTTGCGCGCGCTTGATCTCCGCATCCCAATAGGCGCCCTTGACCAGCCGGACCATGATCCGCCGATCCGCGCGGCGCGCCAGGTCGATGATCCAGTCGAGCACGAACGGGCAGCGCTTGCCATAGGCCTGCACCACGAACCCCAGCCCGTTCCAACCGCTCAAATCGGGATCGGTCGCCAGCGTCTCGAGCAGATCGAGCGACAGTTCGAGGCGATCCGCCTCCTCCGCATCGATGTTGAGCCCGATGTCATAGCCCTTGGCCAGCAGCGCGAGCGTCTTCACGTCGGGCAAGAGCTCGGCCATCACCCGGTCGGCCTGCGAGCGGGCATAGCGTGGATGCAGCGCCGAGAGCTTGATCGAGATTCCGGGCCCGCCATAGATCCCGCGTCCCGCCGATGCCTTGCCGATCGCATGGATAGCCGTGACATAGTCGGCATGATAGCGACGCGCGTCCTCCGCGGTCGTCGCCGCCTCGCCGAGCATGTCGTAGCTATACTGGAAGCCCTGCTTCTCCGGGGCCACCGCGTGCTTGAGCGCTTCGGTGATCGTCTGGCCAGAGACGAACTGCTCGCCCATCATCCGCATCGCCATCGCCACGCCGCCGCGGATGACGGGCTCGCCCGCACGCGCGATCAGCCTCGTGAGCGCCGCACCGAGACCTTTGTCGTCGACGCTGCCCGTCAGCTTGCCCGTCAACGCGAGCCCCCAGGTGGCGGCATTGACGAACAGCGAGCGTCCCTCGGCCAGATGCGACGTCCAGTCGCCGCCCGCGATCTTGTCACGGATCAACGCATCCCTGGTCGCCGCATCCGGAATCCGCAGCATCGCCTCGGCCAGGCACATCAGCGCGACGCCCTCCTGGCTCGACAGCGCATATTCCTGAACGATCCCCTCGATCCCGCCGCTCTTGCGCTTGGCGCGCAGCGCGGTGATCAACGCGGTCGCGGTCCGCGTGACGTCAGCCGCGGTCGCGTCGTCGAGCGTCGCCTGGTCGAGCAGCGGCGCCAGGCATTCGGTCTCGGGGCGGCGATAGGCTGCGGTGATCGCCCGGCGCAGTGGGCTCTGTTCGCGGACCGGAGGGGCAAAATAGGCAAACAACGGGGTAAGCGAAGATGGATGCGGCATGGCGGGCCTCGTCAGGGATCTGCCCACTTTCGTAGCATGGACGCGCCCGGCGATCCGACTTATCAATACGCCTTCAGAAGCCGAACCGGCCAATTAATAGCGGTAGAAGAGGTCAGATGCCCGATGAACCTAAGCCAGATAGCGCAATCGACCAGTTCGACCGCCGTATCATCGACCTGTTGCGCGACGATGGCAGGATGTCGGTGGCCGAGCTCGCACGGCGCGTCGGCTTGTCGAAAACGCCGTGCCAGGTCCGGATGAAACGTCTGCTCGACGATGGCTATATCCGCGGGTTCCGCGCGGTGCTCGACCCGGTGATGCTCGGGCTCGACCATATCGCGTTCACCGAGGTGAAGCTGTCCGACACGCGCGAGGCCGCGCTCGACGCGTTCCGCCGCGCGGTGCTGGCGATCCGCGAGGTCGAGGAATGCCACATGATCGCCAGCAGCTTCGACTATCTGCTCAAGGTGCGCACGCCCGATATCCGTCGCTACCGCGAGGTGCTCGGCGAGCGGATATCGAGCCTGCCGCACGTCGCGAGCACCTCCACCTTCGTTGCGATGGAGACGATCCGCGACGCGGCGATGTAGCGGCGCGCGACGTCAGCCGCGCGTGTTGGCCTTTCCCGGTACGACGTCGGTCTTCGACGCGGCAAGGTAACCGCCGACGACGAACACCAGCCCGCCGATGATGTTGCCAAGGCTGACGATCGCCAGGTTGCGAACCATGCCAGCAACGTCGATCGACGGGTTGGGCACCAGCAGGCCCAGCGTGAGCGCGGTCATGTTGGCGACTGAATGCTCGAACCCGGCCGCGACGAAGGCGAGCAGGATCCAGGCCATCGCGATGCACTTGGCCGCGTCGCCGGTCATGCGGGCGGCGGTCCAGATCGCCAGGCACACCAGCCAGTTGCACAGGATGGCGCGTGCCATCAGCGCGACCGCGCTCGCCTCCACCTTGTGCTGCACATAGGCGTGGAACATCGTGTCCGCATTCGCAAACACCGCCCCGCCGCCGCCCGCCGCGAACACCGCCGACAGGACGAGCCCGCCGATCAGATTGCCGATCCAGACGACGACGATCATCTTTACCGCGTCCGAGACGCCGATCGTCCGCTTCGCCAGGCCAAAGCCCAGATACATCACATAGCCGGTGAAAAGCTCGGCACCCGCGAACACCGTGAGGATCAGCCCGAGCCCAAAGGTCGCGCCCATCACCAGCGGCCGCACGCCCGGTGCCAGCCCCGACCCGGTACTGATCGCCAAGATCATGGCGATGCCGATATAGGTTCCGGCGAGGATAGCCCCGGCGAAAAATCCCGCCGGTGACCGGCGTAGTGCGGCGGCCTTGACGGCCGCCAGGTTTGCATAGGTGTCGATCGTCGACGTGTAACCGGTGCTCATGCGTCTTGTTTGCTCTTCTGGCCGACGATCCCGGCACGCACCACGCCGCGATCCGAACCCATGTCGGCGGCGGCGGGACGGACGGTCACCGGAATGGACTTGTACGAGGGGGTGAAGCTCTGCGGATCATGATCCTCGAGTGCGATCAGCGGCTGCGTCTCGGGATAATAGGAGGCGCAACACCCATCGGGCAGCGCATACCGGACGATCATCAGCTTCTGCACGACGCGGTCGGGCCGCGCGAACTGGAGCGCGGTCGCGATATCGACGACATCGCCTTCCTCAAAGCCCAGACGCGCCATGTCGCGCGCGTTCATGAACAGGATGTCGCGGCGGCCGAACACGCCGCGATAGCGGTCGTCGAGGCTGTAGACGGTGGTGTTATACTGGTCATGCGCGCGCAGCGTGGTCAGTCGCAGCACGTTCGGATCGCCCGCGCTCTCATCCTTCTCTACCCCCTTCGTGACGAGGAAGTTGGCCCGGCCGCTATCCGTCTTCCACTGCCGCATCGCCGCGGAGTTCGGCAGGTGGAACCCACCCGGCTTGCGGATACGCGCGTTGTAATCGGCGAACGCCGGGAACACCGCTTCGATCTTGTCGCGGATCAGGCTGTAGTCGCCGACATACGCGTCCCAGTCGATCTCGACCGGCGAATGGCCCTTGGCCGCAAACGTCGCCTTGGCGATCTCGCCGACGATCCAGATCTCCGACTTCACATTCTCGCCCGGCGGCATCAGGAAGCCACGCGAGGCGTGGACCATCGACATCGAATCCTCGACCGTCACCGCTTGCTGGCCGGTCGCCTGCATGTCGAGCTCGGTCCGGCCGAGGCACGGCAGGATGTAGGTCGACTTGGCCATCAACAGCATCGTGCGGTTGAGCTTGGTCGTGATGTGGACCGCGAGATCGAGGTTGCGGAAGCCCTCCGCACAGGCCTGCGGATCGGACGAGGCGATGGCGAGGTTGCCACCGAGACAGACGATCGCCTTGGCATGGCCGTCGCGCATCGCGGCGATGCTCTCGACGACGGAATGGCCATGCTCGCGCGGCGGCTCGAAGCCGAACACGTCGCGCATGTTGTCGAGCAGCATCGTCATCGGCCGCTCGGTGATCCCGACGGTGCGATCGCCCTGCACGTTGCTGTGGCCACGCAAGGGGCAGATGCCGGCGCCGGGGCGGCCCATATTACCGCGCAACAGGAGCAGGTTGGCGATCTGCTGGACGTTGGTCGTGCCCGTGCGATGCTGCGTGACGCCCATGCCGTAGCAGCAGATCGTCGACTTCGACTTCGAATAGGCGAGCGCCACCTCTTCCAGGTCGCTCCGCGAAAGCCCGCTCGAGCGCTCGATATCGGCCCATTCGGTCGTCGTAAGATCGGCGATATACGCGTCGAGCCCGGCGGTATGCTCGGCGATGAAGGCATGATCGAGCGCGGGTTCGCCGCCCGAGACCTTGGCGGCCTCATCGAGCGCGACCAGCGCCTTGGCGATGCCCTTCAGCGCCGCCGCGTCGCCGCCGACCTTGACCTGGTAATAGCTGCTGGCGATCGGGGTCGCCGACATCGTCGCCATCTCGACCACCGACTGCGGCGACTCGAAGCGTTCGAGCGAGCGTTCCTTGAGCGGGTTGAAGACGATGATCTTGCCGCCGCGCTTCGAGACTTCGCGCAGAGTCGCCATCATCCGCGGATGGTTGGTGCCCGGGTTGTGCCCGATCGACAGGATCAGGTCGGCGTGATCGAAATCCTCGAGGCTGACGGTCCCCTTGCCGATCCCGATCGACTTCGGCAGCCCCACCGAAGTCGCCTCGTGGCACATGTTCGAACAGTCGGGGAAGTTGTTGGTGCCGTACATCCGCACGAACAGCTGGAACAGGAACGCCGCCTCGTTCGAGCAGCGCCCGGAGGTGTAGAACTCGGACTGGTTCGGATCGGGCACGGCGGCTAGGCCTGCGCCGATCCCGCGCATCGCCTCCGCCCAGCTCACGACCTCATAGTGATCGGTCGCGGCGTTGTAGCGGAGCGGCTCGGTCACCCGGCCCTGGTCTTCGATCCAGTGATCGCTCTGCTGCCAGATGTCCGACACGCTGTGCTTGGCGAAGAACGCGGCGCCGATCGTCTTTGCGGTCGACTCCCACGCGACCGCCTTGGCACCATTCTCGCAGAATTCGAATGACGAGGTATGCTTGGGATCGGGCCAGGCGCAGCTCGGGCAATCGAAGCCGTCGGGCTGGTTCGACTTGAGCAACGTCTGCCCGCCACGCACCACAATCTGCTGCGCCTTTAGCGAAACCGCGACGGCCTTGAGCGCGCCCCAGCCACCCGCGGGTCCGGTGTAATCGGTAATTCCGTCCGGCCGTTTATCGGGCATGTGCGCTCTCCTCGATTGTTCGGGATCGCATACGGTCTCGCAACCTGATGACTAAAACGGAAATTCTTCAGTCGGTGATCAAGTTAATTCGTCAAGGCTGCTGCCCTTTTGCGTGTCGCACGGCGCGCGCCCGCTCAAACCTCGGTCATGACACCCTGATAGATCGGTTCTTCCATCGCCCGCCCCGCACCGATCGCAACGCAGGTCAGCGCGTTGTCCGCCACAGTCACCGGCAGTCCGGTAGCGTCGGAAAGTACCTCGTCCAGCCGCGCGAGCAACGATCCTCCGCCGGTCATCACGATCCCCTGGTCGCAGATGTCCGCGGCCAGTTCGGGCTCGGTCTTCTCTAGCGCGGTCAGCACCGTCTCGACGATCTGGCCGATCAGGTCGCCGAGCGAGCTCGCGATATCCGCCTGTGTGACCTCGATCTCGCGCGGGACGCCGGCGCGAAGGTCGCGGCCCTTGACGCGCATCGTGTCGCCGATCCCGTCGGCGGGGACTCGCGCCATTCCGACCGCCAGCTTGACCCGCTCGGCGGTCGCTTCGCCGATCATCAGATTGTGTTTGCGGCGGATCATCGACGCGATCGCCTCATCCATCTTGTCGCCCCCCACCCGCGCCGAGGTGCTGTAGGCAAGCCCGCGCAGCGACAGCACCGCGACCTCGGTCGTCCCACCACCGATATCGACGACCATCGCGCCGACCGGCTCGGTCACGGGCAACCCCGCGCCGATCGCGGCGGCCATCGGCTCCTCGATCAGATAGACTTTCCGCGCGCCCGCATTGGACGCGGCCTGGCGGATCGCGCGGCGTTCGACCAGCGTCGCGCCCGAGGGGATGCAGATCGCGATCTCGGGATAGCGCGGCATCCGGCTATGCCCGCCATGCGCCTTGTCGATGAAGAACTTGATCATCTGTTCGGCGACGTCGAGATCGGCGATCACGCCGTCGCGCATCGGCCGGATGGTCTCGATCCCGTCGGGCGTCTTGCCCATCATCAGCTTGGCCTCGGCACCGACAGCACGGACCTGCTGCACGCCGTCGCGAGTCTCGATCGCGACCACCGACGGTTCGTTGAGCACGATGCCCTGCCCGCGCAGATACACGACGGTGTTCACCGTACCGAGATCGATCGCCATGTCGCTGGACGCACGGCTGAAAAGACGAGGAAGGCGCATCGGTCTGACAATCTGCAACAGGGGCATGCGCGATCAGCCGCGGTCGCCATCTGCTGTCGTGCTGCGGCGGTCGCACGATCCGCGTCAATCCGTCTGCGTCCGACCGGGCGATCCGAACGACGATTATCCGACCGCACTGCGGCACGCATCGATCGAGCGCCGCCAGGACGGTCGACTCAGCCCGGTGCCGAACCGGTCGATAGCCGTATAGCGGACGGCCGCTCAGTCACGCGATCGAACGCGGGATCGGCATGTCGCGATCTTTGGACGATCGCCCAAAGCGCCAGCCCCGCAAAGCCGGCAATGTAGGGCGTCACAGGAAAGTGATAGCGATCCTGCGAGACGATCACCGCGTGAATACCTGCGAAATACAGCCAAGTGATCGCCCCGGGATGGGTCGCCGCACTCCACAACCCGCGCGACGTGGCGAGGCGCACGAAGCCCGCGAGTCCGAGCGCCAGCACCGCCAGCCAATAGGCTTGCGACACCAGCTTGAGCCACACCAGCCCGCGCGGTCCGAACGCGCGGACGAGCCCGGGCTCGTTCCACGCGATACCGATCGTCTCCCGCCCGAACGTATCCTGCAACCGGCGCAGCGATTTCCAGACGAATTGCCCCGGGTGCGCCCTGATATACGCCTTGGCGACACCGCCCATGCGCTCATCCCGCGTCGCCTCGTCGAGGCCGGCAAACTCGGCTGGCACCTCGGCATAGCCGCCGCCGGAATTGGCATGGTTGCCCATCCACAGCGTGACGCCGCCGTTCGTCGACAACAGGACGGGGCGATGGAACTCCCGGCTGTTGCGCACCGCCCAGGGCGCGATGAGCAAGGCCGCAACCACCGCGCTGATCACCGCGGCCGGAAGACGCTGCGCGCCCTGCCCCCTGGCCGCGGCGGACAGCATCAGGACGCAGGTCAGCAACAGCGCAGTCGGCCGAACATAGCTCGCGACGGCCAGCACGATCCCCAACAGGATTCCGCGGCGCAACGGCGAAAGGCTCTCCGCGTCCCATAGCGACACGATGATCAGCACGAGCGTGGTGAAGATAAGTTCGCTGGCAAGGATCGTGGTGAATTCGACCTGCATCGGCCAAAGCGCCAGCATGACGCCCGCGATCGCCGCCGCGTGCGCACCGAACCAGCGCGCCGTCAGCCGCATCGACAGCAGCTGGATCGGCACGAACAGGAGGATGTTGAACCCGACGATGACGCCGTGCCCGGTGCCGAACAGACGGTATAGCAGTGCATAGATCGCCGAGGTCCCAACCGGCCAGAACGCCGACGCGCTGCCGTCGAGCCAGGTATATCCCAGCCCTCGCGACAACCGGTCGGCAAAAAGATCATAGGACACGCTGTCGGATACCGGCACCACCGGAACGAGCAGCGCCCAGATCAGCCGCACCATGATCCCGACACCAAGCACGGCATAGGGAAACCCAGCGTGGCGCGCGGCGGCGTCCAGCACGCGGGCTATCTGCTGTCGCGCATATGCCACCGACGGTTGCTCCCCACACTCTGCCTTATATCGGGATGCCTCATCCGGGCGCGCTCCGGCATCCTGTGTATGACCTACGACGATCTCGGAGCGCGAACGCGCGTATCGACGCGCCGAAACTCCGCCCGCTACACTCGCCCAAAGTCCGCAGCGGGGGAACAGACTGTGCGGAGTATCGATACCGCGACGCTCGTGGGGATCGCGTTCAGCGTGGGCAGTACCTCGCTCGCGCAGGTTCTGCTCAAACTCGGCATGGAGCGGCCTGCGGTGCAGGCGGCGATGCAGCACGGTGGCGCGATCCCGTTCTCGCGCGCTGTGATCCTCGAGCCTCATCTGCTGACAGGGTTTTTGCTATACGCCGCGGCATCGATCGCCTGGATGCTGGTGCTGGGCCGCATCGACCTGTCGCTCGCCTATCCCTTCGTCGCGCTCGGCTTCGTACTGGTCCTGCTGCTATCGTGGCTCTGGCTGGGCGAGGTGCCGAACCTGCCGCAGATCGTCGGATCGTTGCTGGTCGTATCCGGAGTCCTGCTCGTCGCAGCCGGACGCACCGCGTGACCAGCCTCGTCGCCGCGCCGCGCACCACCCAAGACGCGCGATTGCCGCTCTGTGTCGATCTCGACAACACGCTGATCCGCACCGATCTGCTGTACGAGGCCGTTATCGCCTTTCTATGCCTTCATCCGCTCTCCGGCTGGCAGCTCGTCGCATGGGCCGTGCAGGGCCCGTGTCGGCTCAAGGGAGAACTCGCGGCGTGCCTTCCGCTGGCGCCGCAAGGGCTGCCGTACCGCCGCGATCTTCTGGCCTATATCGCAGAACACCGTGCCGCCGGGGGACAGGCTTTCCTCGTCACCGCCTCGCCGCGACCATGGGCAGACGCGGTGGCGCACCACCTGGGCGTGTTTGACGACACCTGCGCATCCACCGCCGCGATCAACCTCAAGGGAAACACCAAAGCGGAGCATCTCGCCGAGCGGTTCGGCCCGCAGGGATTCGCATATGTCGGTGACAGCCGCGCCGACCGGCCGGTGTGGCAGCTCGCCGGCGAAGCGATGGGAGTCGGCGCCAACGCACGGCGCCATATCGGCCATGATGCCCGGATCTTCGACTCCCGGCGCGAGCCGTTCGCGCTGCTGCTCGCGCTGCGACCCCACCAATGGCTCAAGAACCTGCTGGTCTTCGTCGCGCTGCTCGCCGCGCATATGATCGCCAGGCCCGACGCGCTGTTCGCGGCGGCGCTCGCGTTCGTCGCATTCAGTCTGTGCGCCTCCAGTTCCTATCTGCTCAACGACATCGTGGATCTTCCGGTTGACCGGCTGCACCCCCGCAAATCGAAACGTCCCTTCGCATCGGGGAGAGCGCCGCTGCTCGGCGGAGTCGTGCTGGTGCCGACCCTGGTGATCCTGGCGGCCGGAATCTGCCTCTTGCTGCCACCCGGCTTCGCGGTAACGCTCGCGGCCTATTATCTAACGACGATAGCCTATTCCTTCTCGCTGAAGCGCAGGGCGTTGGTCGATGTGTTCACGCTTGCAGGCCTCTACACGGTGCGAGTCATCGGTGGTGCGGTCGCGCTCGGCGTGACGATCTCGATGTGGCTTCTGGCCTTCTCGATGTTCCTCTTCATCTGCCTGGCGATGTTGAAGCGCTACGCCGAGCTGGTCGATGCCGCGCGGCGGGGCCTCCAGGCTGCAGGGGGACGCGGCTATGCAGTCGGGGACGAGGTCGTGATCGCAGCGCTCGGCATCGCCAGCGGCTTTTGCAGCGTGCTCGTCTTCTCGCTCTATGCCGCGCAGCCCTATGTCGCGCGGCTCTACGCGACCCCGGCGCTGCTCTGGCTGGTCTGCCCGATGTTGCTGTACTGGCTGGCGCGGATGTGGCTGCTGGCGCGGCGGGGCCATATGCACGACGATCCGATCGTGTTCACGATCCGCGATCGCATCAGCTGCGGCGTCATCGCCTGCTGCGGCCTCGTGGTATCTCTCTCGGCCATGGTGGAACTCGCAATCCCGATCGTCGGGATGTAGCGAACATGCGCGGTCAGGCCGCCTTGCGGTCGCCGACCAGCTCGCGCAGCGTTCCAACGATGCCATCGACGATGTCGTCGGTCAGGTCGGGAAAGATCGGCAGGCACAGGATACGGTCGGCGATCCGGCGCGCGTTGGGCACCGAAACGGCCGCCGCCGGCACTCCGCGATACGCCGGCATGTCGACGATCAGCGGATAGAAATAGCGGCGCGCGCCAATGCCCTTCGCGGTCAAGACGCGGTGCAGTCCATCCCGGTCGAGCGGATACGCATCCTCGACGAGGATCGGAAAATACCCATGGTTGGCAAGGACGTCGTCACCCGTCGGCACGATCGTGAGACCCGGGATCCCCGCGAGGCCACGGCGATACCGGTCGTCGATCGCACCGCGCCGGTCGAGCGCGGCCGACAGGTGCCTGAGCTGCAACAGCCCGAAAGCGGCGTGCACCTCGCTCATCTTGCCGTTGATGCCGATCATGCCCGTGCGCTCCCGGTCGATAAAGCCGAAGTTGCGAAGCGATGTGACCCGATCCTTGAGCGCCTTGTCGCGGCACACGATCGCGCCGCCCTCGCACGTGCTGAAGACCTTGGTCGCATGGAAGCTCAGCGTCGACATCGCCCCCTCGCGCAAGACGCTGGCACCCGACTTTCGCACGGCAAACGCATGGGCCGCATCGTAGAGGATCGGGATCCCATGACGCTCGGCGATCGCCGCCAGCCGCACCGTGTCGCACGGGCGGCCGAAGCAATGCACCGGCAGAATCGCGACGGTGTGCGGCGTGATCGCGGCCTCGACCGCATCGGGATCGAGGTTGCAGGTGATCGGATCGACATCGGCGAACACCGGCTTGAGCCCCCCCGCCAGAATCGCGTTGCTCGTGGCGACGAACGAGAACGGCGTCGTGATGACCTCGCCGGCAATCTCGAGCGCCTGCAACGCGATCGTCAGCGCGATCATGCCATTGGCGACGAGCGCGATATGCTCGACGCCGAGATACTGCGCCAGCTCGGCCTCCAGCTGCTCATGGACCGGTCCGGCATTGGACAGCCACTTGTTTCGCCAGATCGTCTCCAGATAGGGGATGAACTCGGCCAGCGGCGGCATGCAGGGCTGCGTCACATAGACCGGCGTCATGCGAGCACCATGGCGGCATCGCGGCGGGTGCAAGACGTCGACCGTGGCAGGCGAACACTGCGCCAAGCGCTACCGGCAAAGCTCTTCCCGCCCATGCTGATCTCCCCCGTGATGACTGTCCAGGTCGAACGCTATGGTCCCGGCCGACAGCTGTAACTCCCGCCCCCGCCCTCCGTATTACTGCCCATGACCCTTCCCGTACCGCGCGATCCGGCGAAGAAACCATTGGTTAGATCGACCCGGGTCGATCACCCCTGACCGACCAGTCCAAACCCCGGTAGATCGTTCCGACATCTAGGGGGACGACACGACGATGCAGGGTGAAGGGAATGCCGGTACGCGCGTACCGATCGTCGATGGGCTGCGTGGGTTTGCCATCTCCGGTATCTTCCTGGTCCATATGGAAGAACTCTTCGGCGCCTATTGGGAGATGCCGCACGTGCACTCCGCGGTCCAGGCGACGGTGTTTGCGTTGCTCTCGGGCAAGACCTTCTCGATCATGGCCCTGTGCTTCGGCTTCAGCTTCGACGCGATCAAGCGAACGATGCGCGTCGGGGTCACGGACTTCGCGTATCGCTACGCCTGGCGACTGCTTATCCTGTTCGGCATCGGCGTGGTGCACGGCCTGCTCTACGCGGGCGACATACTGACCGTCCTGGCGGTCATCGGCCTTTCCCTCCTTGCCGCCGACCGGATCGTCTCGCCCTCGCGACTTTTGCTGGTCGCGCTCTGCTGTCTGATGCAGCCGCTCCTGCTGGTCCGGATCGGCGCGGCGCTCGCGCATGTTCCCCTGCCCGAGGACCATATTGTGTTCGGGCAAGCCCTCGCGCTCCACGGCTCGCTCACGCAACTCGTCGAGGCCAATCTGCTGACCGCGCTCTGGCGAAAATGGCAGTTCATGCTCCTGAGCGGACGTCTCTTCGAGCTCGCCGGCTGGATGATCCTCGGTCTCGTGGCGGCACGAGCGCGGCTGTTCGAAACGGCCGCAACATGGCGCGCTACTTACCACTATGTCCTCGCCGGCGGGCTGCTGACGACAGTGGCACTCTATCTGGCGTGGGGCATGATAGCGCTTCCCGGCGCCACGACGCCGCCGCTCGTACGGGACGCACGATTGCTCATCGCCTGCCTGTTCAATACCAGCGCGACGGTCGTGCTGGTATTGGGCTTCGTCAGCGCGTGGGAAACACGACTGCAGGCGATCCTGCGGCGGCTCGTACCCGTCGGCAAGATGGCGCTGACCTTCTACATCCTGCAGTCGGCGATCTTCGTGCCGCTGATCTACGGCTTCGGCTCAGGTCTTTACGCGCGCATCGACGAGGTCGACGCGGCGATCTGTGCGCTCGTGGTCGTCATCGCACAGACGGCAGGCGCCGCATTGTGGCTACGCCATTTCCGCTATGGCCCGCTCGAATGGGCGTGGCGCGCGGCCGCCGCGCTCGACGGCACGCTGCCGATGCGCCGCAGATCGCAGCTGCCTATGATCGGTGACTGGAACAGGACCTCGATCATGTGAGCTGACGGGTATCCCCCCGGGCTGCAGACTTGACCGAGTGTCGCCGCGCCGGCGTGACACGCCACGGCCGGCGCAGCATGGCGCCCAGCGGCACCTCGACCGCGCTGTGGACGACCGAGCCGAGCATGAGGCAGGCAAGCGTCGCTGCGATCGCGAAGACCGCGCCGCGCAAGACGCTAAAATCGCCCTCGATGCCTGCGGCCAAGCGGTCCATCAGAAGCGCATGGAACAGGTAGATGCTGTATGACGCTTCGCCGAGATGCAGCAGGACACGGTTCAGGGCAGTAGCCGGAAGCGCCGCGTCGCGCGCCGCCAGGATGACGACAAGCGTGCACGACACCGCCGAAAACTCCGACCATGCGGCGACGCCCTCGGTGATGCCGAAGACGAGATAACCTGACAGCGATACCCCAATAAGGGCGATGCCCAGCCAGAATGCGCGCTGCGAGGGTGCGGCCGACACGCGTTGCATGACGATCGCGATCATGATGCCGATCGCGAAGAACACCATGTTCCGAAACGCGTAGAAGGTGATGATCCGCCGCCACGGCTCCTCGTCGACATACTGCAGGGCGATCACCCCCCCGCCCGTCAGCAGCGCGATCACGCCGATAGATACCGCGAGACCCAGTCTGCGCGGCAGCAACAGTGATCCGGCGAAGATCAGGTAGAACAGGCTCTCATAGTTCAGCGTCCACCCGACCCCCACGATCGGCGGCATCCGCCAGTCGCCGCTATCCGCGAAATTGGGCAGGAACAGCAGCGACGTAACCAGTGTCCCCACGCGGTAGACCGTACCCTCCAGCATCCCGATTCCCAGCGTCACGGCTGTCGCCAGCCAGTAGAGCGGCACCAGCCGCGCCACGCGCCGCGCGAGGAAGGTCCGCGTGCGGACCAGGGGCGGCAGCAGCTGCGTTTCGCGGGTGGTATAGGTCATGATGAACCCGCTCAGGATGAAGAAGATGTTCACCCCCATGCGCCCGATCGTGCCCGCGAAATCCTCCAGCGCGACAAAGCTATGTCCCTGAATGATGGCTGCGCGCATCGCGTGGTCGATCACCACCATCGCGGCGGCCACCCCGCGCAATGCCTGCAGCCCGTCCAGCCTTTTCATATCCTGTCCGATCGCAGTCGCTGCGACTGCCGGGAATGGCGGCGCGCGGCGCCAGTCTTACGGAACGCCTGCGCGGCGTGGCATCAGGCGAACGCCCCACGTACTTTCGGGCGCGCCGCCCGTAACCGGTGATCCCCATCCATAAATTTGCCCGGTCGATCTACGGATTGCCCGGGTGACGCCCGTACGGCAGCAAGGCGTCAACGACGTCGCGGCCCCTGCTTATGCCGCGCGCGGAGCAACGCACGATGGCGAAACTAACACAAAAGCTCCTGCGACGCCTAGGCGACCGCCCAGCCAAGCTGGCATTCGGGGTGACGAACATGGCGCCCGTGCGTCGCCGACTGGAACAGCGCTATGCCGCGGCATTGGCCAGCCATCGCCCCGCGCTACCGATCCTCTCGCCCGCGGATCAGGACATCGTCGATACGCTGTCGCGCACCGGCGTCTACGTGACGAGCCTCGAAGCCCTCGGCATTCCGGGCTCGGCCGCGATGTTCGCGGCAGCGCAGCGTGTTGCGGCCGACTGTACCGATATGGCGCGGCGACTGAGCGACGCAGGCCGCGACTTCATCGTCGCACCGCCGACGGCGATCCTCGCCCATGACGAGATCTTCCATTGGGGGCTCAGCAGCCGTCTCCTCGACATCGCCGAGGCGTATATCGGGCTACCGGTCGCCTATGACGGCCTTGCGCTGATCTATACCGTCGCCAACGGACGCGGCGGGGGCGCGCGCGAATGGCATCGCGATCGCGAGGACCGCAAGATGATCAAGGTCGCAGTCTATTGCTGCGACGTCGAGCCCGGCGGCGGTCCCTTGCAGGTCATCAGCCGGCCCGATCCCGGACAAACCGACGCGAACGGCTATCGCTATGCAGGCGGGTCGGAAGAGGAACTGACGTCGCGACTGGGCGTGGACTATCGTGACTCCGTCGTGACGTGCACCGGTGCGGCGGGCACCGTCGTCTTTACCGACACCGCGCGCTTCTTCCACCGTGGCCAACCGGCACACACGCATGATCGCACGGCGCTATATTACAGCTATTTCGCGCGGCAGACGCGGCATCCCTTCTTCTGCCAGCGTTCGGGCCTCAACCCGCGCCAGCTTGAGACGCTCGCGCTCGGGATGCCCCCGCGCCAACGCAACGCGACGCTATGGGCGCGCAGCCTGCACCCGCTGCTCAAAATCATTCCACCTGCACCGGTGTGATCGCAGGACGCCGCGGTCAGGGTGCCGACCGATAGGGATATTGCCCGTAATATTGCGCCCGTACCGGAAGGAGCGTGCGGTTGAGCACCGTCCCCAGCACTGGCGTGGGGGACAGGATGCGAAGGCTCTCGCGAAGATCTGCGTGCAGCGTCCGCCCCTCCTCGACCACGAGCAGGACCGCGTCGACATGCTGGGCGAGGATCATCAGGTCGTCGCCTTCCAGCACCGGCGGGGTGTCGACGACGCACACCGCGCCAGCCGCAAGCGTTCGCAACGTCGCAAACGCCTTGCCCGCGCGCGGCGACGCCAGCAACTTGGCGGACTCGGCCTGCGCCTCGTGGATCGCGACCACTGTCAGAAGGTCCGTATCCAACCGGCATCGCAACGGCACGATCGCATCGTCGCCGTGCAGGAACGTGTCGATCCCATGCAACGGCGTGAACCCCAGCCGCCGGGCGATCGAAGGATTGCGAAGATCCGCGTCGATCAGCCATGTCGGATGAATATGGCTGAGTGCAGCCGCCAGGTTCAGCGCGACGAACGACTTGCCCTCGCGCGGCTTCGCCGAAGTGACCGCTATGAGCTGGGCCTGCGTAGTCCCGGTGTGCCGCAATACGCGCGAGCGCAACATCGCGAACGGTTGGCTCCGCGGATCGTCCATGGCGAACGCGTAGACGTCGTTGCGCACGAGGTTCGCGCGCTGCAACGGCACGATACCCCGCTCCACCAAGGAGATGGGATCGTCCCGCGGGTCCCAGGCGATCGTGTCGCTCTCTGCCAGCAGAAGCGTGTCGAACATGGACATGGAGGTGGACATGGACATGGCAGTTTCCTCAACTGGCGGCATGGCGACTGCGGAGTGACTGGACCCAGCCAAGAAAGCCAAGGCGTGGTTCTCGCTTCATCGTCATGATCGTTGCCATCGGATCCTCCCCGGTCAGCCTGCGGATAGCGGCCGCACCGTGAACAGGCTGCTGCGAGAGCTCCCATAGGACCATCAGCGCGAACGGCACCGCGATACCAAGCGCAGCCCCCGTCAGGATGATCTTCAGCCGATGCGGACTTACCGGTTCGATCGGGTAGGTGGCGCGATCCACGACCGAGAAACGCTCGCCCTTCCCCTCGGCCTGGAGGTTCACCGCGACCTGCGCATCGAGCTGCTTTTCCCGAATGGTCTGATATTGCTGCTTCAGATTGTCATATTCGCGTTCGATGTTGTTCAGTTCATAGCCCGCTTGCGGCGCCATCGCGATCAGGCGATCCGCATGACCGATCGCGGATACGAGTTGCGCGCGCCGGCTCGCCAGGCCGGCGATCCGGCTGTTCCCCGCGGAGACCTCGGCGCGGATCGGCGCGCCGATATCGGGCGGCGCTGGCTCACGATCGGCGGCCTGTTTCGCCAGCAGCAACGCTGCCCGCGCCGCCTGTACGTCCGGATAACTATCGGAATAGGTCGCGCGCAGCCGGTCGTACCGCGCTTCCGCCTGCGCCAGTTCGGTCCGCGCCGAGGACGGGAGCGGCGGCGTCGACTGTTGCTGCCGCACGACGAGCAGGCCGTTCTGTTGCGCGATGCCCTGCGTTTCGGCATCGAGACGGGAAATCTCCGCGCGTAACGCAGACGTCGATTGCTGGCTCAGCGCGAGCTGATCGGGCAGCGCGCCATTATACCGCGCCTCGATCGAACGCCGTTTGACTTCCAGCGCGACCAGCCGATCGCGCAGCTCGTCCGCGCGGCGTACCAGGAACAGTGCAGCACCACGCGCCTGCTGCGAGCGAAGACGGTCGTTTTCGCTGACGAACATGCTCGTCAGCTGGTTCGTGACGCGCAGCGCGGCTGCCGGATCGGGGCTGGAGAAGGACAGCGTGAACGCGATCGTCGAGTTCTTGCCCTGTTGCGATACGTTCCCCTCGTTCGCGCCGACCAGGTCGACCGCGATATCCCGTCGCAGCATGGCAAGCAGCTTGTCGGCTGAGTCGATCCCGCGCCGCGACGCATAGAGGTTATTCTGGCTGATCAGCCTCGCGAGGTTGGCACGGCTCAGCACCTGTTCGCGCACCTTGGCGACGCGGTCCTCCACCCCGTCGTTCAACGGCGATGCTATGATCGTCGTCGGGATGTCCTGCGATTCGATCAGCAGCGATGCCGTCGCACGGTAGACCGGCTGCGTCGCGAACGCGACGATCGCCGCGATCACGGTGCCGATACCGACGCCGCCTATCAGCCACAGACGCCAGCGGAACAGGATCGATACCAGGTCGCGCAGCTCGAAGCCGTCGAGGCGTTCCGGTGCATCATGCTCGGTCATCGCAGTCTTGGCTCCAGACGCAGGCGCAGGCCCACATACGAAGACCGCACGCGGCCAACGATGTCGGATCTGCGCATGATATAGCCGGCTTCGCCCGAGCCGGTCAGCGTTGGCGTCAGCCGCCAGCTCATCCGCGCCAGCGCCGAGCCCGCCTCGAGCCTGCCACCGCCGGCGGCCGACAGCGCCGCCTGCCCCCTGGGCGCGGAGATGCGCTGGTAGTCGAGGAGCACGGCGAGGGTCTTGCGCTCGTCCAGACGGTAGGAGACCGATGTGTGCAGCGATCGCGCGCGCTGGAACCCATCGAGCGCACTGACCTGCGACCCGAGCT
The DNA here is from genome assembly GCF_004216825.1 of Sphingomonas sp. BK036. Classification (NCBI taxonomy): domain Bacteria; kingdom Pseudomonadati; phylum Pseudomonadota; class Alphaproteobacteria; order Sphingomonadales; family Sphingomonadaceae; genus Sphingomonas; species Sphingomonas sp. BK036. The sequence goes on from NZ_SGXR01000005.1 coordinate 399,407, forward strand.
CGCCGGCGAGGCAGGCGTCCAGCCGCAGCGTTTCCCGGCACAGCCGGAGCGACCCCACGACATATGTCGCGGCACCACGCGACGCGGTCTGGAGTCGGGCATCCCGCACTGCGGGCAGATATTCGGCGCCGAGATCGAAGTTCAGCCGCATCACGGAGGACAAGCCGTGTTCGACCGTGCCGACCAGGGCGTAGCGCTCCAGCGTCGGCTGTCCCGCGGTGTGCGAGATTGCGAACAGCGGTCGAAACCCGATCGTCGTGTGCGCCGCGACCAACCGTCCATAAGCCAGCTGTGCCTGTCCGCTGCGCGTCGCGCGCAACGCCGTATCCCCGCCATAGGTCGCGCGCAGTGCCGAGATCGCAGGCGTGATGGTCGTCCGGCTATCGGGCCGCCATTCGAGATTGGCCGCACCGTTGATCGTCGTCCGGATGCTCTGCGGCGCGACGAGCGCATCGATGCCGGTCGTCGGCAGGTCGACGGGCAGGTCACGCACAACGCCAAGCGTCGCGGTACCCGACAGGCGCTCGCTTTGCCGGAATCCGCGGACCGCGGTCACGCTCCCCAGGACATAGGTAGGATAAAGCCGGCTATAGCTGCGGACCGTCGCCACCGCGTCCAGATCGAGCGTGTTGCCCCGCTCGTCGGTCACTTTATAGTCGGGCATGATCGACAGTTCGGCCATGACGGCTCCATTATCCTTACCGCTTCGCAGCAGCGGATTGGACGCCGCCTCGGTCGTCGCGTCGACCGCGATAACGGTGCGGGAAGTGCTCTGGGCGGTGCCCTGCGAAGCCGTCTGCAACGCGAGCGCGGTGAGCACCGCCAGGCGTTCGACGCGCAGGTCACGGTATGACAAGCACGTCACCCGCGCCAAGCATGGGAAGCTCGGTCGTCTGGACCCCCGGGGACAGCGCACGCCCCCCTTTCAGCATCTGTCCCAGATCCACCGGCTCCACCACCTGCCCTCTCGTCCCCTGGCGCAGGAGAACGGCGTGTGAGACATCCGCAAAATCGGCGGCACCGCCCGCCATGCTGAGCGCCTGCAGTGCGTTGACCGAGCGACTGATCGGATAGCTGCCCGGCGTACGGACCTTGCCCACCACGAAAAAGCGCATCCCCGCCGGATCGCGCACGATCACGGTGACCTCGGGCACGCTGTCCCGGAAATTGCTCTTGATCCGGCCCGTGATCGTGTCGGCGATCTCGCGCGGCGTGTTGCCGCTCGCCGAGACCCTGCCGGCAAGCGGGAAGGCGAACGTCCCGTCGGGCAAGACCCGCACCGTCTTCTGCATCCGCTCCTCGCCCCAGACCGAGACATCGAGCTCGTCGCCGGCATTGACGCGGTATTCCGCGCTCGGCGCAGTCACCGATCGCGTCGGTTCCGCGGCGTGCGCAGTCCAGGCGCCGAGGCACAGCGTCGTATAAACCGCGGCGCGGCACCATCGGCGCGCACTCTGTCGGTCGTTCTGGCCTTGTCGCATCGGATCCCACCTTCCTGCGCGAGTGATGCCGGCAGCGTACAAACGGGCCGACGCGACGAGTATCGGGGAATGCCACAGCCATGATCCGCCCCCTGATTTTTCGGAGGGGATTGCGGATCACGCAGTCGTGCATGGCTGTACTACGCATGGCCGCGGCGAACGTGGGCGGCGACAACGTCGGCCATCGACCAGAACGCCGCCACAGATCGTCACCGTCCTTCAAGGCAGCGCGTCGAGGCAAGGGAGGAACGCATGGCCAAGGGGACCGAGAGTGACACCGTCGAGCTTCTGGGGCTCAATTTCGATTGCCTGGACGACCAGAGGGCGTTGCAGGCTATCCGCGCCCGGGCCGCATCGGCGCCCTTCGCCTATGTCGTAACGCCGAACGTCGATCACATCGTCCGCCTGTCGTGCACGCGCTCGGACGTTTGGCCGGCATACCGCCACGCCTGGATGACCCTGTGCGACAGCCGGATCCTCGCGAAACTGGCGACGTTCGCCGGCATGCAGTTGCCCATCACGACCGGCAGCGATCTGACCAAGGCGATGTTCGCAACGGTCATGTCCCGATCGGACCGGATCGCCGTGGTCGGGGGCAGTCCGGCGCTGATCGCCAAGCTCCGCGAACGCTACAGCTTTACGGATCTGCTCCACCATAATCCGGCGATGGGGTTCATCCATGATCGCACCGAGCGCGCGCACGCGGTCGATTTCGTGGTCGCCGCACAGGCGCGCTATGTCTTTCTGGCGGTAGGGTCCCCGCAGCAGGAACTGCTCGCCTATGATATCGCGCGAACCGGCGAGGCGACCGGACTGGCGCTGTGCATCGGGGCCAGCCTCGACTTCCTGGTCGGCGAACAGACGCGCGCGCCCGTGTTCGTCCAGCAGATGTCGCTCGAGTGGCTGTACCGTCTCGCCACCAACCCCGCCCGCCTGTGGCGCCGATACCTTGTCGAGGGACCACAGATCGTCTCGGTGTTTCATCACTGGCGGCAGTTTCACGGGCATGGCTTGTGACGGTTGACGGTCCGTCCCCCCGCAAGGGCGACGTATGGGATATCGTCATCATCGGGGCCGGCCTCGGCGGCGCTACACTGGGTCACGCGCTGTCCGATCAGCGTCGCAGCGTGTTGTTCATCGAACGCGGCCCCGAGCACGCGCGGCACGATATCCCCTTTGCCGACGCGATCGACGATCCGCAGCAGCGTATGGCCGCGGGGCGCTGGCCCGAGCGGATGACGGTGACGATCGACGGGCGCGAAAGCCTCGTCTACCCGCCGCTCGGCTGTGGCGCGGGGGGATCGTCGCTGCTCTTCGCCGCAGCGCTCGAGCGGTTTGCGCGCAGCGACATCGAGTCGATGCCCGGCCTGCCGCATCCGACCGGGGGCTGGCCGTTCGCCTGGGAGGACCTGTGTCGGCATTATGACGCGGCCGAGCGCCTGTACCGCGTCATGGGTACGCCCGATCCTCTGGCCGAGCACGCCTCGCCAGCGATGCTCACGCCCCCTGCAGCGAGCGAGATCGACCGGTCCCTCACCGACTCCTTTCGCCGCGCCGGGCTGCATCCCTATCGATTGCATGTCGGCATCGGCTATGGTCCGGGATGCGGCGAGTGCGGCGGCACGGTCTGCCCGGCACGGTGCAAGCGGGACGCCCGCTTGGTTTGCGTCGAACCGTCGCTAGCCCATGGCGACACCCGGCTGGTGTCGGAGGCCGAGGTGGAGCGGATCGAAGCCGATGACCAACGCGCGACCGGCGTCGTGTACCGACAGGGCGAGACGACCTATCGCGTGACGGGCCGCGTGGTGGCGCTGGCTGCAGGCGCGTATCGCAGCCCCGCGATCCTCCTTGCATCGCGCAGTCCACAATGGCCGAGCGGCTTGGGCAACGGATCGGATCAGGTTGGCCGCAACCTGATGTTCCATGCCAATGAATGGTTCGCGGTGTGGGCGCGTCGCGCCGCCAGCACGGCAGGGCCGCGCAAGACGATCGGGTTTCGCGATCTCTACCACCATGCCGGCCAGCGCCTGGGCAGCATCCAGTCGACCGGACTCCGCGCCACGGTCGACAATGTGCAGCATTTTCTTCAGAACTGGTTCGACACCAGCCGCTTGCGACATCTACGCTCCCTCAGGCGCCTGCTGCGTTTGGTCGCGCTGGTCGCCGGCCGCCTGTTCGGCGAGGCCTCGATCTTCGTCATGATCGTCGAGGACTTCGGCTATCCCGACAATCGCATCGTCTTCGATCCCCGCGATCCCGGTCGGATCACCGTCGTCTATACCGTGACGGACGAGCTGCGACGTCGCGCTCGGGAGGCACGCCGACTGACCCGACGGTTCCTGCGCGGCCTCCGCATCGTGCCTCTCCAGACCGACGTCCAGCTCAATTTCGGCCACGCCTGCGGCACGTGTCGTGCCGGGCACGATCCCGCCACGAGCGTGCTCGACGGCAATTGCAAGGTCCACGACCTCGACAACCTCTATGTCGTCGATGCCTCGTTCATGCCGAGCAGCGGCGGTACGAATCCCGGGCTGACCGTGATCGCCAACGCGTTGCGCGTCGCCGAAGTGATCGACGCCCGGCTCGGCGCGCGCGAAGACGCGTTAGCGGCTCAATAAGCGCGGGAGCAGCGCCCCCCGACGCCCCTTGCGCAACGCCGGCGGCGTCCAGTCCTGCATGACGTGGTGCAGGATCATCTTCCAATCCCGCCTGTCGTCGCTGACCGGCCTGACACGAAACTGGGTCTCGCGCTCGATGCCGAAGTCGGCGTTCCTGGGCACCGTGTAATAATAGGTCGCGATCGATCGCCGTGATCGTCCGACCGGACAGGCGAGCGGATCGGGATGACCATGATAGCTGTCGAGGTCGGTGTTGAAGATCACCGCGCGGCCCAGGATTGGCGCGATCCGTTGTTCGCACGCCGTCATCCGGCTGTCCCAAAGCTCGAGGGCACCGCCATAGTCGTCGTCCCAATCGTCGTTGAGATAGATGAGCAGGTTGAGCCGTCGCTCCAGGTTCATCGCCCGGTGCCGGTTGAAATCGGCATGGATGCCGAGATGCCCGCCCGGCATCGTCTCATGCAGGCCCGCCCCCGCGAAATACGGGTCCGCGATCAGCCCGTCGATCCCGGTGAGTTCCTGGAGAAATCCGAGAAACGCTGCCGAATTGAGCTCCGCAAACAGGTTACGGATCACCGCGCTCCCGCATTGCTGCGGCGAGAACTGGTATTTCAGCCGCTCCTGATGCCGGTCGAATGCGGTCTGCTCCCGTCGAGCAGGAAAGTCGGTCACAACCTCCTGCAATATCTCGCGCGGAACGAAGTCGTCGATCGCGATATGCGGAAAGGGCGACGCACTGGCATAACGCTCCGTCAAGGCGGATCCCGCGACGCGACACGCCTGCGCGTCGAGTGCCCTGTATCCGCGCACGTCCGCAAAGTTCAACAGCGCCATCGTCCAGCTCCGCAAAAGAGACGCGCCGTCGAACATCCGGGAACGACGGGGCACGCACAGACTAGGCCATTCCCCGGCATGGTCGTCCAGACGTACTTTCCCTCCTGTGTTTTGCCAATTCACGCGGCACCGCTTTCGGCTGAAGTCTAGGACCACGCGCCGCAGCGCCGCGGCTAGTCTATTGCAATGCTGGAGCGTGCGGATGGTGCACATCACCTATTACTCCCCCGCCTGGCCGCCTGCGGGTGTCGCGAACGGCATCGTGACCTATGTCTCGGTCATCCGGGATTACCTGCTCCGACAGGGTCATCAGGTCTCGGTGCTGACCGACGGCATGCTTCATTTGAGCGACGGCACGACGCGCCCGTTACACGTACCGAGCCGCCATGGTCCGTTCGCGACGCGGCTGATTTCGCGGCTCGATCGCCGGTTGGGCCACCACCCCTTCATCGCGCGCCGGCTGGCCGGCGAAATGCGGCACGCCAGTACGCTGGTCGCCACCGACCTGATCGAGATGGAGGAAAGTTTTGGCTGGTCGGGCAGTATCCAACGGCGCCTGGATGTCCCAATCGTCACCCGGCTGCACGGTCCGCAATGTCTCAAGCCCAAGGGTGCCGACGCGCTCATTCCCGCCCACCACAAGGTCCATCGCGAGCGTGCCGAGGGTCGTGCGATCCAGCGCGCGACCGCGCTGACCGCGCCGACCGCCGCGGTGTTGGGCGCGATACGCACCCGGTATCGCTGCACCTGCCCGCAGATGCGCACCATTCCCAACCCGGTCATCGCCGTCGACCGCGACGCGCTGTGGGACGTAAGGCACTGCGAGCCCGAGACGATCCTGTGCGTAGGCCGGATCGATCTCGTCAAAGGCGCGGACACCCTAGTCGCCGCCTTCGCACAGCTGCTGGCAATCCGGCCAACCGCACAGCTGATCCTGGTCGGCCCCGACGGCGGTGCGCAGCGCGCGGACGGTTCTGTCATCCGCTACCTCGACCTGATCCGTGAGCGGACCAGCCCGCAGGCCATGGCCCGGATAACCGTGCACGGGTTGCTCACCCCGGCAGCGATCCAGGCGTTGCGACGACGCGCGTTCGTCACCGTCGTCGCCTCGCGTTGGGAAAACTTCCCCTATGCCGCCGTCGAGGCGATGGCCGCGGGGTGCCCGCTCATCTCCACGAGGTGGCCCGGCGCGGACGAGATCATCGAAGACGGCTTTACCGGCTGGCTGACACCGATCGACGACCCCGCCGCGATGGCCGCGCGCATCGCCTGGGTATTTGATCACCCCGACGCCGCCGCCCAGACAGGGCTCAACGCGTGGCGGCAATGCAGCACGACATTCTCTGCCGATGCCATCGGTGCGCGGATGCTCGACTTCTACCGCGACGTCCTAGCCGCCCGACGGCAACGATGACCGCGAGTTCGGTCGAGCCGGTTTCGGTAGAGCAAACACCGTCGCGCGATCTCCGTCGGACCATCGCCAAGCTTTTGTTGCGCGACACCAATATCGTCGTCGGCACGGTCATCGCGAGCAACGTCCTGCGGATGACCAGCAGCATCGTCCTCACCCGGCTGCTCATGCCCGAAGCCTTCGGCACCGTCGGCCTGATCAGCTCGATCGCGTTCGTGTTGTCGATGATCTCGGATCTCGGTTTTCAGGCCTTCGTCATCCGGCACCGCGATGGAGCCGAGCGCCGGTTTCTCGACGTGATCTGGACCATACGCCTGGTCCGCGCGGCGGTTCTGACCCTCGTCCTAGTCATGCTCGCGACACCGATCGCAAACCTCGTTCACCGTCCCGTCATCGCGCCGGCATTGGCGGTATCGGCGATCCAGTTCCTGATCGACGGCTGTAGTTCGCTGTCGCTCGTGACCGCGCTGCGCGAGCGGCAGGTTGCACGACTGAGCGCGCTCGACATCATAGGCTCCTGCGTCCAGGTCGCAGCCGCAATCGCCCTGGCGCTGGTCTGGCGGACCTATTGGTCGATCGTCGCCTCGATGCTGATCTCCAGCGCGGTACGAACGACGCTCAGCTACGTCATGTTCACGCAGTCGGGCCGCAGAATGGCGTACGACGCGGACTATGCGCGCGAACTCTGGCGCTTTGCCCGGTTCGTCACGGGGTCGAGCATCATCAGCATGGTATTGATGCAAAGCGACAAGCTCGTCTTGGCGCGGATCCTGCCCCTCGACATGCTGGGCTTGTACATGCTCGCGGCCAACCTGGCGCTGGCGCCGATGTCGTTCACCGTCAGCTATGCCAACCGCGTCCTCTATCCGACCTATGCCAAGACGTGGCGCGAGACGCCCGACCGGTTGCGCACCGTGTTCTACCAGCAGCGCCGTACGGTTTCGATGCTGTACATGGCGGCGGCGGGTGGACTGATCGGCGGCGCCCCCCTGCTCGTCGCTGTGCTCTACGACGGACGATACGCGCAGGCCGCGCTGTATCTCAGGCTGCTCGCCTTCACCCCCTTTCTGGCGCTGGCGACCTACAGCGCGAACGAGGTTCTCACCGCGTCCGGCCGGGTGGAGATGACGTTCCACGCCAATATCGCGCGACTGGTCTGGCTCGCGGTGTTCGGCCCTGTGTCGTTTCTCGCCGCCGGCCCGATTGGACTCGTCGCATGTGTCGGCGGTCTCGAATTGCCGACCCTGCTCTACAGCTGGGTGCAGTTGCACCGCGTCGGGCTGTTGCATCTGGGCGAGGAGATCGGCCTCCTCGCGATAGGCGGGATGGGAATAGCGGCGGGTTATGCGGTCTGCGCGATCGCGCTGTAGGACGCGCGACGCCGACGATATGGCGGCTGCACGAAGGCCATCTGCGCCGCCGCCAGCCCGAACAGCACGAACACCATCACCTCGCAGCGCCCCCCGAACGAGGTGAAGACCAGCATCTCCATCGGCATCACGAGCCCGGCGACCAGGAATGCCGGCACGGCGAGGCTTCGATTCGCCCGACCCAGCGCGCCCCTGAACCGCAGCATGCCGCGAATGTAGAATACGAACGCGGCGATAAAGCAGGCTACCCCGACCGCCCCGGATACCAACGCGAAGAACAGATAAGTGTTCACAAAGTCGATGATCCCTTCCCCCTGCCGCATGTCTGCAAGCCGTGACAAGACCTCGGGTTGCGAATAGCCGATGAGCGGGCTCTTCCAATATTCCTCCATGCCCCGGCTCAGCAATCTTGCGCGATAATCGACGGTCGACGCCGTCTCCGCCGACTTGCCCAGCATGTTCGCCAGATACGGAATGGACGGTGCCAACGCGACCATGACGACGCCAAGCGCCACCACGCCCGCCAGCCTACCCGCAATCGCAGCGATGCGACCGCGATAGAGGTCCGCGACGATCGTGCCGAGCAGAAGCCCGATCCACGCACCCCGCGATTGCGGTGCGGTGAGGCCGACCAGCAGCAAGCCAAGCAGTACCCGGTGGGAAAGCCGAGTTCGAAACGCAAAGCGCGCGAGCCACGCGGCGAGGATGCACCACGCCATCACCATCGCGATCGAGGTCGATTCGAGGAACGGGCCGCCGCTGCGGAGGTAGCCGCCGCGTTGCTTGACGAGGAGGATCAGCTTCAGGCCATACGCATTGTACAGCCCGTTATAAACCGGCCAAGACGTGCGAACCTCGTAAAGCAGAACGACGGCCAGGATCGCCGCGGCGGCGGCCAGGTGCACCATGCACCGTTTCACATCCTCAGGTCCCGATACCGCGCGGCTCAGGATATAATAGGGCATCGCGCAGTCCAGCAGCATGGTGATCGTGACGCGCAGCGCGTTGGTCATGCTCGTGTCGCGCGCGATCGCGAACACGAGGAGCGTGATCAGAGCCGCGGCCGGCACGTCGAAGCGCATCGCGACCGGCGTCCGTCGCGCCGCGAGCGCAAGCCGGGCCAGCGCGCCGATCCCGAGCATGTCGTGGACGCCACAGTCGAACAGCTTCAGTGACCCGATCACGATGACGGTATCGAGCCCGGGCAACAGCAGCAGCGCGAAGAGGTAGAGCGGCGCAATCTGTGCATCCCGCCGCGCTGCAACGGGTATCACCAACGCCATCGCCGCATAGAGCAGCCACACATTGGGCAGCGACCAGGCGAACAGTGGCAGCGCAACCGCTACCAGTGCCGGTGCCCAGCCGAGCTGCTTTCGCCATTCGCGGCGCAGGCAGGCGTAGAATACCGACAGCGCGAGTCCGGACAGGATGACGACGAACAGGGCCGGCTTGATCACGAAATAGGCCCATAGCGCCAGCATCCCCCCGGCGATCAGCATCAAGGCGGGCAAGGCGGACGGTCGAGTCAGCGCGACGCTGCCATGAAGGCATGGACGGCGCGCAGCTTGGGCGCCTCCGTTTCGGGTTGGCCTGCATATTCCTTCAGCCCCCACGCCCCATAAGGCGCGATCGGTGCGGTCGAGGCGTACAGCATCAGTCGATCTCCGATCCGGGCCTGCCATGCCCGGAGATACTGCCGGTAGATCGTCTCCGTCCGGGGATCGCGCTGCACCACCCGCGCGAGCGCGAGGTCCCCGGTCACCAGATGCTGCCCGCCTTCATAGCCGACGAAGCGTTTGCCATGGTCGTGCGCCAGCGCGCGCGTCTGCGCCGCATAGCCGATCGTCGCGTCGACCTGCGCCGGGAGCGCTGTAAACATCCGATCGACATCGTCGACGCCGAGCCCGGTCATATCCAGATGGATGTACGGCGCGGTCGCCAGCGCATCGATCGATCGGGCCGTCTCCTTGTCGGCCAGCATGAGGCGCGCCATCGCCGGCTCGACATTCTGAACCGACAGCACCCGGACCAGCCGGTTCGGCCGGTCGGCATAGACCTGCGCCCATATCCGCATCGCCGCGCGGGTCTTCTGCGCGTAGCGAAGTGACTTGGCTGTATCGCCGTCGCTCGCTGGCGCCAGCCCCGCGGCGATCCCCTCGCGCGCGGCCTGCCGGGTCGCTTCGAACATGTCGTTCCACATCTCGTTGCCGAGTTCGACATAGACCGTCCGGTCGGGCGCCAGGCGCTCCCGCACGAGCTTGGCGAAACCCGCGATATAGGTCGCATCCGCGGTATAGGGCATCAGGAACCATGGATCGACCTGCGCGGTATTGGCCAGTGCGATCATCGTCTCGATCGCGACGCCGTCGCCGCCAATCTGGTTCGCACTTTCCGGACGCGTCCGCGTGTTCCAATGTACCGGACGATTGAGATTGGTGAGCTGCCAGTCGAGGAAGCGCACCGCGGCAAAACCGTGCAGCGACCGAATAAAGGCAGGGTTGAAAAGCTCGGCCCGGGACCGGCCTTTTTCCCGGCAGTCGATGTCGCGCAGTGGATCGGCCGGATCGGATTGATCGAGCCGGATCCACGCGCCTTCGTCGGGCGCGGCGTTTGACCGAAGCTCGAGATCGAGCACGCCCGGTGCCCCCCCGACCGTCTGCGCTATGCCGCCGGTGGTGAGTATGCCCTGCCCCGTATAGGTACAGCGCACCGCGACGCGATCGAACGGTAACGGCGGCAGGACCAAGGGTCGCGGTGCCACCTCGCCCTTGCGCAACGTCTTGATCCAGCCATTGCGATCGAGCCGGTCCGCAGGCATCGGCGTCCAGCCATGGCCGGTGTCGACGAACCAGCCGCTTTGCAAGATGAGGTCGGAGAACACCTGCTCGCGATTGGCGGTCTCCAGTCCGAACAGATTGATGCCCAGGTCCGTTGCAGCACGCGGCCGGGCCTGCGCCGGTACCGCGTCGGCAGCGTTTCCCGGCTTGCTGTCGCCCATGCCGACCGCCAGAGCCATCGCGGCCGCCGCGCCGCCACAGGCCAGCCGTGCGGCGATACCCGTCATCATGGTGCGACCAGCCCCAGCGATTCCAGATAACGGTCGGCCGACCATTTGGTCGAGAATTGTTCGAGCCAGGATGCCGGCACGCGCGCCGGGCGCGACTTCAGGACCGCAAGCATCGCATCCGCCAACTCATCCGCGTCTCCCACCGTGACCAGCGTACCGAAGCGCCCGCCGCCAAGCGCTTCCGCTGGCCCCGACGGGCAGTTGGTCGCCACGACCGGCGTGCCGACGGCCATGGCTTCGATCACGACATTGGCCAGGCTCTCGAAGCGCGACGACAGCACCAACACCGCGGCGCGCGCGACATAGGCATGCGGATTGGGCGCGAACCCCGGCATCTCGACGAGGTCGTCCAGATTGAGCGATGCCACCAGCCGCGACAGCATCGCACGCTCCGAACCATCCCCCAGGATCAGCAGACGGCATGGCGTCGTCTGGACCACCTGCGCAAAGGCGCGGATCAGCGTCGCGAAATCCTTTTGCGGCTCTAGCCTGCCCACCGCGATCACGACCGGTACCGATGATTGCGTGAACCAGCGATGGTCGATCGGCGACTCCGCCTGGCGATGCAGTGCATCGCTGACGATCGGGTTGTAGATACATTGTACGGTGCGCGGGTCGATCCGGATCACGTCGGCCAGATCGTCCGCCGTTCCCTGCGACACGGCCACGATCGCATCGGCATGGGGGTAGAAGAACCGCGCGATTCGGAAGAACCAATAGCGCGACGTCAACGGCCCAGGATCGGCCACGTCGACCGAGGGAAAGCAATGTTCGGTGAGCATCAACCGGAACGGCACGTCCGACAGCCTTCGTACCGCCACGGCGTAGATATTGGGAAAGCCGAAGCTGGTACACATCAGCGCACGCGGCCGGGCACGACGCAGATAGCGCCGCAGCTTGGTGAACCGGGCGATCGGCCCGCGCGCTTCGAGCACGACATACTCTACCCCGGACGGCAGCAGCGTGCGGAACGGCGAATGGACGTTGTCGATATCGACGACGATGTCGACCGCCATCCCCCGATCGCGATACTCTTCCGCAAGATTGAAGACGACCCGGTCGACGCCGCCGTTGTGCAAGCTGCGCGTGTAGAAGGCGAGGTCGGTGCGCCGACACGCATGCGTCGCGTCGCGCATCACAAGCTCGCTGTCGTGGAAGCAGGCGGCCGATACCCCAACACGCCTGGCAGAGCCCGCGTCGCACGGGGTCGCGCGGTCGGCGACGCGGCAACGACGTCGCGCAAAATGGCCGCCACCGTCTCGGCTTTTGCACGCCATGTCATGTGGTCGTCGATGACATGCCGTCGCGCAGCTTCGCCCATCGCACGTCGGCGATCACATGACGCCGCAAGGTCCAGCATCGCCTGCGTCAACCCGGCAACGAGCGCGCTTTTCGAACTGGGACTGACCAGTATCGCGCACTCCGGTGTCGTGTAGTGCGCCGCCCCGCCCCAATCCACGCCGACCACCGGCAACCCCACGGTCATCGCTTCGAGCATCGCCATGCCACCGCATTCGCGCAGCGACGGGGTCACGTAGACATCGCAGCGCCGCAACAAGGCCGCATACTCAGCCAAAGGCAAACGCCCGTGCAGCGTCACGGCGTCACGGATACCAGCTTCGCCAATCTGCCGCCCGATCGCGTCGAACAGCTCGCCATCGCCGACGAGATGCAATTCATGACCGCCAGCACGGGCGAGCGGTATGAAAGCATCGACCAGGAACCCTATGCCCTTCCAGTCGACGAACCGGCTGCAGAACACGAAGCGGACCGGGCCCGGCGGGCGCTCCGATAGGTAGTCCCGCGGGATCCACCGCGCGAGGTCCACCCCGCTCTCGGTCAGTTCGATGATCCGCCCCTTGATCGCCCGCGGGAGCGCCGCGCGGGTCTGACGGTTAGCGACGATCAACGCGGCAGCGTAGCGTTTGCCCGGAATGATCTGGTGGAGGCCAGTCGCGAGCCACCGTGACATTGCGATGCCTGCGCGGACAACGGCGCCTTCCATATCGCGAAACGCGGCCGGCAGGTCCATCGCGCCGCTCATCGGTCCGATCACCACCGGCACGCCGAACCCGAACACGAAGCTGGGCGACTTCGGGGCGATCGGCGTCGGCTGGAACACCACGTCGATCGCCTGCCTTTCAATCAGGTCGCGTACCGCGGCGCGCATCGACCATTGCGTAACGATCGCGATGAGCTGGTTGAACACGAGATCGGCAATCCGCGGCGCAAATAGCGCACCGATCCGAAACAGGGCGCGTTGGACCGCTCGGTCCTTCACGAACGTCATCCTGTCGAACTGCTCGGGCTCGAGATCCTCGCAGAGTTGGTCGCGAACGCGTTCATGGCAGATCGCCCAGGTCTCGATGCCGGCGTTCGCAAACCCCCGCAAGTAATAATAGGGAACCAGCGTCTCGCCACTCAAGCGCAGCGCTATATTCTCCGCGACGACCAGCACCCGCAAAGTCGAACACGCGTCATCTTCAAGACGATCGGGCTTGTGTTCCACGCAGTGTGTCCCGGACATGGTTGGATCGCCCCGGACTGTACGGACGGCCGCGCCGCGTCACCATTGCGACCAACGCCCGCGTAGTTCTCGGGGGGAGTTTATCGAGGATATCCTCGCCCACTGCGGTTGCAGGAGCGCGTACCGGCAGGTCCCGCGATAGGGTTCGACGTGTCGCGGCATGCCCGTCCATCGGGTGCGTCAGCCGGGCGGCGAAGCGGGGAGTATAAAGATGGAGCAGCCGGCCATCGATTCCATACCGACGCTTGCGCGTCTGTCGGCCGCACCGTCGCACGCTGTCGAACCGGCCGTCGCGCAACCCGCAGACGCAGGCGTCGGCGCGACAGGCGACATGACGGTAGGGCCGATCGGCTTCCTCACCAATGTCTATCCGAGCGTCAGCCACAGCTTCATTCGGCGAGAGATCCTCGCGCTGGAAAACCAAGGCCTGCCGATCGCCCGTTTTTCCGTCCGCCGCGCCATCGGTGCCCTGCCAGACCCCAAAGACCAGAACGAACAGTCGCGCACGACCGTCTTGCTCGATGCCGGCAGAACGGCCCTGTGTGTGGCGGCACTGAGGCTGGCGTTGCTGCGACCGAGCCGGTTCTGGCGCGCCGTGCGGACGATGACGCTATTGCGCCGCGCCGCCGGTGGGGGATGGATGCGCCATGCCGCCTACCTCGTCGAGGCGGCGCTACTGGTGCGCATGGCGGAGCTGCGCGACATTCGGCACCTCCATGTGCATTTCGGCACCAATCCGGCGGCGGTCGCCCTCCTGGCAAAGATGTTGGGCGGGATCAGCTATAGCATGACCGTCCATGGCCCCGACGAGTTCGATGCACCGCTAGCCCTGTCGCTGCCGCGCAAGATCGCGGAAGCAAGCTTCGTCGTGGCGATATCGAGCTACGGGCGTGGACAGCTGATGCGCTGGTGCGAGCGCACGGACTGGAAGAAGATCGCGGTCGTTCGCTGCGGGCTCGACGCGCAGTTTCTTGAGCAACCTGCCGACCCGACAGTCGCGCCGTCGCGGCGGACCTTCGTGTGCATCGCAAGGCTCGATCGTCAAAAGGGTTTGTCGCTGCTGCTCGACGCGGTGGCGACGGTCGTCGCGACCCACGACGTCAGTCTGCGGATCATCGGCGACGGAGCGATGCGGCTGGAACTCGCCGCGCAGATCGCGACGCTTGGACTCGGCTCGCGCGTTCACCTGCTCGGCTCGAAAAGCGGTGCTGCAATCCGTGACGAACTCATCGCTGCCCGCGCGTTGATCCTGCCGAGCTTTGCCGAAGGCCTGCCGGTCGTGCTGATGGAGGCGCTGGGGCTCGAACGGCCGGTCATCGCAACGCTCGTTGCCGGTGTGCCCGAACTTGTCGACGCGCAGTGCGGCTGGCTGGTTCCGGCGGGCTCCGCAAACGCGCTTGCCGAAGCGATGATCGCAGTGCTGGACGCGACCGACGAAATGCTTCGGGCGCGGGGCGCAGCCGGGCATGCCCGCGTGCGCGAACGGCATGATGCAGCGACGAACGCCGCCGTGCTAGCGGACCTTCTCTCGACATCGTGTCATCGTCGCCCGATCGAGCTGGCCGCAGCGGCATGAGCGATGCGCTGACCGTCCTTGCGGTCCTTACCGCTCTCCCCCCGCTGATATTCGGCACTGAATGCCTTGCCGGACTAGGCGGCAGCGGTGTCGCAGCGCCGAACGAGGCTCCCCCACCCTTTGCGGTCATTATCCCCGCCCACAACGAAGCCCTGGGCGTCGCGGCTACGATCGCCGCGGTCAAGGCGCAGCTGCGTTCCGTCGATCGTGTAATCGTCGTCGCCGACAATTGCACCGACCACACAGCTGCGATCGCCGGTGCCGCAGGCGCCGAACTGGTGACACGCAACTGCGATCGTGACCTGGGCAAGGGCTTCGCACTCGCCGCCGGCCGCGCAGTCTTGCGCGCGGCGCCACCGACGGTCGCGATCGTCGTGGATGCCGATTGCCTGCCCGACCCGGGCGCGCTGCCTGCGCTCGCGGCGACGGCGGCGCGCGATCAGGCCGTCATTCAAGGCCTGTACCTGCTCGAGGATGCGCCGCACCCCGGCCCGAATGCCGCGATTTCGACGTTCGCATTTCTAGTAAAGAACCACGTACGCCAACGCGGCCTGCGCAGGCTCGGTGCCCCTGCCCTGTTGCAGGGCACGGGGATGGCATTTCCGTGGGATATATTCGATGCAGCACCGCTCGCCAGCGGCAACATCGTCGAAGACCTGGAACTCGGCATCGAACTGGCGATCGCGGGCGTTCCGATACGGTTCTCGGAATCAACCTGTTTTCGTAGCGCGGCAGCGACTGGCGTCGCACTGGCCACGCAACGCACGCGGTGGGAGCATGGCGCGATCGGCATAGCCACGCGCTCTGCTGCCCGGCTCCTGTTGGCGGCAGTCCGCGGCCGCCCGCAGCTGGCCTTGCTACTGCTCGATCTCTGCGTCCCCCCCGTCGCGCTGTTGACCCTCATTCTGTACACGCTGGCGCTGGCGGGACTTTGCATCGGCTTATCCGGCGGCGGCTTCGGATTTCTCGTTACCATCGGGGTCGAAATCGCCTGGATGACGGTCGCGATCCTGCTGGCGTGGTGGCGGTTCGGCCGCCGGGCGCTGCCGGCGACCACGCTGCTCCAGCTGCCCGCCTATATCGTCTGGAAGCTGCCCATCTATCTCCGGCTGATCGGACGCCGTGAGCGCCGGTGGATCCGGACGGCTCGAAAGACCACGCCATGACGCTGCTGGCGCAACAGTTTGCATCCTCCGGCCCGGCGGAGAACGCGTCCAAGGACCGGGTCTCACGCATGGTTGGGATCGTCGTCATCGGCCGGAACGAAGGCGAGCGTTTGCACCGCGCGCTGGCGTCTGCCCGCGATCAAACCGAGCAGATCGTCTATGTCGATTCCGGCTCGAACGACGCGAGCGTCGCCTGGGCTCGCGAAAGGGGGGTCGAGACGGTCGAGCTCGATGCCAATCGTCCCTTCACCGCGGCCCGCGCGCGCAACGCCGGCTTCGCGCGCTTGCTGGCGCGATGGCCCGACATTGGCATCGTGCAGTTCATCGACGGCGACTGCGAACTCGCGCCAGGCTGGATCTCCGCCGCGTCCGTCGCACTCATGTCACGGCCTGATCTCGCGGTCGTCTTCGGCCGTCGCCGCGAACGGTTCCGCGATGCGACCGTCTATAACCGCCTGTGCGACATGGAATGGGATGGGGCGCCCGGCCTCGTGCAGAGTTGCGGTGGCGACTCCGCGATGCGCGTCGAAGCCCTGCGCGCCGTCGGCGGCTTTCGCGAAACGCTGATCGCGGGCGAAGAGCCCGATCTATGCCACCGGCTGCGACGCGACGGATGGCTGATCGAGCGGATCGCCGATGACATGACCGTGCATGATGCAGCGATGACCCGCTGGCAGCAATGGTGGCAGCGCAATCGTCGCAGCGGGTTCGCGGGTGCCGAGGCATGGCGATTGCGCGGGCGTGAGGATCCGAGGCTGCTTCGCTATGTGCTCAGCAACATTGTGTGGGCGATACCCCCCGCCTGGCCGCTGTGGCCGGTGCTCTGGCTCCGCGTCGCCCGAAGGTCCGGGGGCTTATATGCCACCCACATCATGCTCGGCAAAGTCCCGCACGCGGTCGGGCAGCTGGAATATTGGCTCAGACCCCGGTCAGCACGGCACATCCAACTCATAGAGTATAAATGAATACCCTCGGGTTTTTCCGCACCCAATCATCATGATTTCCAAGAGGCGGGCTCGCGGTACAATCCACTTCTATTGCGAGAACCGACTTCAGATCACGTGGGGATGATCCATGAAGACTTTCCGATATGCCTTGCTAGCCTCTGCCTTGCTGTACACCGGCGCGTCACCTTCTTCGGCGGCACCGAGCATCCACGTCAGCGCCGCTGGCGCGTCGGCACAACGACCACTGCCAGCGCCCATGCTGGAACCGATGACACCCCGACACGGCACGCTGTCCGAAGATGTTGCCGCTTTCGCGCTCCTCGCCGTGCTGCTCACCATCGCCGGGCGCAAGGCCCGTCGCCTCCACGACGATCGGGCGATGGCGTCGTGAGCGGGGACCGGCTGGACCGTTCTCCGTTCGCGCATAACGGTGCTTCTCCCCACGCGGCACCATCGTCCCGGCATAGGGGTGATCAACCGCATGAGTGCGTTCTCGTAGGAGACGAGTCGCTGCTGATAGAATGCGGGCGAACGCTGCTGCGCCGCCGCTGGGGCATCGCCGCCGTGGTTTCGAGTAGCCCGGCGGTCAGCGCATGGGCGAGAGCAAACGATCTGCCTCTATGCGCCGATCCTGCAACGCTGCTGCACAGGATGGGGAAAACCCGCGTCGACTATCTGTTCAGCATCGCCAATCTCGTCGTTCTTCCGCAGGCCGTGCTCGACCTGTGCCGGATCGCGGCGATCAACTATCATGACGGTCCGCTGCCGACCTATGCCGGTCTCAACACGCCGGTCTGGGCCTTGCTCAACGGGGAAACGTCGCACGGCGTGAGCTGGCATATCATGACCGCGGGGATCGACCGCGGCGCCATTCTCCGGGAAAGTGCGATCCCGATCGAAGACCATGACAGCGCCTTCACGCTCAACAGCAAATGTTTCGCAGCAGGCGTGGAGAGTTTCGAGGCTCTGCTCGACGATGTGGCGATCGGCGAGATCAAGCCGGTTCCGCAGTCCGCAGGAAAGCGGACCTATTACGGGCGAAGCGCGCGCATCCCAGCAGCAGGACTAATCCGCTGGAACCGCGCTGCGATCCAGATCGCACGCCTCGTCCGCGCACTGGACTTCGGAACGCATGCGAATCCGCTCGTGACGGCCCGCGCGGTCATTGATGGCGAGACGCTCATCATCCTCTCCGCCACGCCGACCGGCGCGACCTCCACCTCGCCGCCCGGCACGATCGTGCGCATCGAGACTGGTCGCATCCTTGTGGCGACAACTACCGTCGACCTGGCCATCGAACGGCTGGCCGACCGGACGCGGTGCAGTCTGGACCTGCCCGTGGCCGTCGAACGCTTCGGCCTGGCGGAAGGGCGACGGTTCGATGTCCTCGACGATGCCGCCGCCGCCGAGTTGGGCAGGCTGGATGCCGCGATGGCACCGCATGAGGGGTTTTGGCGAGCCCGTCTCGCCGCCGTTGTCGGCTTCGATCTATCGCCGGTCGGAGTCGGGTCGCCGCGTCCCCCCAACGCGGCGCCGGTCGCGCTCGATCGTCGTCTTCCGGCGACGGGCGCGGCCGCACCCCGCACCGCCCAGGTCGCAGCCGCGCTATGCTTCTTCGCGCGTCTTTGCGACCGCAGCGATATCGTGCTGGGCTATGCCAATCCGGTCCTGATGGCGCAGATCGATAGCGGCCACGGTCAATGCGCAAGACAGGTGCCGCTCGCCGTACCCATCGCCTTCGACGGGTCCTTCGACGACATGTGCGCGGCCACCGGCGCGGACATCCGCGAGTTGCACCGCCATATCGGGTTCCTGACCGATCTGGTCGCCCGCGCGCCCGAATTGCGCGCGCCGTCGGGCATGCGCGCGCGCGACGTCATGCCGGTCGCCGTCGTCGAGGTTGATACGCTGGACGATGCACGCCCCCTCGATGGAACGCAGCTCATGCTGGCGTTCGAGTCCTCGGGCAACGCCTGTCGCTGGCTCTACGATGCGACGTACTTCAGCGCCGACGCGATCGCGACGATGCATGATCGCTTCGCCGGACTGCTCGCCGCCGCGCTTGCCAAATCGGAGGGTCCTGTTTCGCAGCTGCCCCTGCTGACGGCAGAGGAGCGGCAACGCGTGTTGTTCGACTGGAACGCGACCGCGACGCCAGTGGCGGACGATCGCTGCCTGCACGACCTGATCGTCGAACAGGCGCTGCGCACGCCCGACGCGATCGCGCTCGTCTGTCGCGACGAAATGCTGAGCTATCATGCGCTCGACGCGCAATCGAACCAGCTCGCACGTTATCTTGTCGAGCGCGGTGTCGCGCCGGGCGTTCTCGTCGGCCTCTTCATGGAGCGGTCTCTCGCGCTCGTCGTCGCGCTGCTGGCCATCCACAAGGCGGGTGGCGCCTATGTGCCGCTCGATCCTGCCTATCCGGCGGATCGGATCGCTTACATGATCGAAGACGCGCGCATGCCGGTCGTCCTGTGCACCGGGCATGTGCGCGACCAGCTTCCGGCTATCGTCGCGATCGCGATCGACCTGGACGCGGTCGCACCCGAGGTCGCAGTGCAGAGCGATACCCCCCTCGCCCCCCGCGCTGCGCCAAGCGATCTTGCCTATGTCATCTACACGTCGGGCTCGACCGGCCGACCCAAGGGCGTGATGGTTGAGCACCGGAACGTCGTCAATTTCTGCGCCGGTATCGATGCCGGCATCGGCGCTCCGGGTACGTTGCTCGCGGTCACGAGTCTGAGCTTCGACATCTCCGTCCTCGAACTCTGCTGGACATTGACGCGGGGCTTCACGGTCGTGATCCAGGCCGGCGATTCCGCGGACGCCATGTCCGTGGCGCCACCGCGTCAGCGCCCGATGGATTTCAGCCTGTTTTATTTCTCCAGCGCGGCGAACGACGCCAAGCTGGGAAAATACCGGCTGCTGCTCGAAGGCGCCAAGTTCGCCGACACGCACGGCTTTGCGGCGGTATGGACCCCGGAAAGGCATTTCCACGCGTTCGGCGGACTCTATCCCAACCCTGCCGTGACCAGCGCGGCGATCGCCGCGGTGACCGAGCATGTCCAGATCCGCGCGGGCAGCGTCGTCTTGCCTTTGCATCATCCGGTACGCGTCGCCGAGGACTGGGCGATGGTCGACAATCTGTCGAACGGGCGCGTCGGCATCTCGTTCGCCGCTGGCTGGCAACCCGATGATTTCGTGCTCCGGCCCGAAAGTTTCGCCGACGCCAAACAAGTGATGCTCCGCGAGATCGATATCGTCCGCCGCCTGTGGCGCGGCGAGACGGTCGCGTTCGACGGCGCGCTCGGCAAGCCCGTGGCCGTCGGCACGCAGCCGCGCCCGATCCAGCCCGAATTGCCCTTCTGGCTGACCGCCGCCGGCAACATCGAGACCTTCGTGGCGGCGGGCACGATGGGCGCGAACCTGCTGACGCATCTGCTCGGCCAGACCGTCGAGGAACTCGTCGAGAAGATCGCGGCGTATCGCCATGCCAGGGCAGCCGCCGGGTATCCCGGAACCGGCCATGTCTCGCTGATGCTGCACAGTTTCGTTGGCCCCGATGCCGACGCCGTACGCGAAACGGTGCGCGAGCCTCTCATCGCCTATCTGCGCAGTTCGGCGAGTCTCATCAAGCAATATGCCTGGTCGTTCCCCGCCTTCAAGCGTCGCCCGGGGATGGTGCAGGCGAACGACATCGATCTCGCCGAGCTCGGCGAGGACGAGCTCACCTCGGTCCTCGAGCATGCATTCGAACGTTATTATGCCGACGCCGGGCTGTTCGGAACGCCGGCGACCTGCGCCGCCATGGTCGCGCGCGTGGCACAGGCCGGCGTGGACGAGATCGCCTGCCTGATCGATTTCGGCATTGCCCTGGAGGTCGTGCTCGACCACCTCCCCTGGCTCGATCGCGTCCGTAGCGCCGCAGCGACCGACCAAGCGCGCGACGACACGATCGCAGGCCTGATCCGCCGCCACGGAGTCACCCATCTCCAATGCACGCCGTCGATGGCGCGGATGATGCTCGACAGCGGAGTCGCCGCGGCAGCGTTTGCCGGCTTGCGCCACGTGATGATCGGCGGCGAAGCGTTCGCTCCGACGCTGGCGCGCGATCTTGGCGCGGTGACGACTGCGCGGATCACCAACATGTATGGTCCCACGGAAACCACGATCTGGTCGGCGACCGACGGCGTCATTCCAGGCAACGAAGACGCATTGCGACTTGGCCGGCCACTCGCCAATCAGGAGATATATATTCTCGATTCCCGCGGCGCACCGGTGCCGCCGGGGATGCCGGGTGAGATCGTCATCGCCGGCCGTGGCGTCGCCCGCGGCTATCTTCACCGTCCTGAACTGACTGCCGAACGGTTCGTCCCCCACCCCTTGTGCAAGTGCGAGCGCGCCTATCGTACCGGCGATCTCGGCCGCCACGAGCCGGACGGCCGGATCGCGTTCCTCGGCAGGCTCGACCATCAGGTCAAGGTGCGCGGCCATCGGATCGAACTCGGCGAGATCGAGAGCGCCCTCGCCGATCAGGGTGAGGTCGCCCAGGCGCTCGTCGTGGCGCGCGAGGACGGTCCGGGCGACGTACGGCTCTGTGCGTATATCCTTCCGCGGCCCGGGCAGACGGCAGACGTGGCCGCGCTGCGTGAACGCCTCCGCGCGCGACTCCCGGAGTTCATGGTGCCCTCGCACATCACCCTGCTCGACAGCTTTCCGCAAACGCCCAATGGCAAGGTCGATCGCAAGGCACTGCCGGCGCCGGCTAGCGTGAACGAAGACGTGCCCGCCCCGACGGCGGTACCGTTCGCGGCTCCCGCGGACGGAAGCGAAGCCCGGGTGGCGGCGATCTGGCGCGACATCCTCAGGCTGCCACGAGTAGGGGCAAGCGACAATTTCTTCGATCTCGGCGGCCATTCGCTGCTCGCCGTCCAGTTGCATCGCCGCCTGCGCACGGAGATGGCACCGACGCTATCGATCACCGACGTCTTCCGGTTTCCCACGGTCGCCAGCCTGTGCGCGCATATCGACGGCGTCACCCCAAAGGACTCGGCGCTGGACCGGGTACAGGACCGTGCACTCCGGCGCCTGGCGGCACTGGGCCGACGCCAACCGCCGGTCGCGCGCGTTCTGATGAACGGGGAGGAATAGCCGGTGTCACCCGACCATCACGGTTTTCATGCCCCCGCGACCGCGCTCGCGACCGACATCGCGATCGTCGGCATGGCAGGTCGGTTTCCCGGCGCGCCCGACCTCGCAAGCTTCTGGCGCAACTTGCGCGAGGGCGTTGAGTCGGTCACGCCCTACAGCGACGCGGATCTTCTCGCAGCCGGCGTTCCCAAGCACCTGCTCGACGATCCGGACTATGTGCGGGTGGGGGCACCACTCGCCGACATGGAATTGTTCGATGCCGCGCTGTTCGGACTCACGCCGCGGGAAGCCGCGATCATGGATCCGCAGCATCGCCATTTCCTCGAATGCGCGTGGGAGGCGATCGAGAATGCCGGATACGACACCAGCCGCTTTCTGGGGCCCATCGGCGTCTTCGCCGGTTCGGGGCACAATGCGTACCTGCCCTACAATCTGCTGAGCAACCCCGATCTGGTCCGCTCGACGGGCATGTTCATGTTGCGGCATACCGGCAACGACAAGGATTTCCTTACGACCAGGCTGTCCTATCTCCTCAACCTCAAGGGCCCCAGCGTCGCCGTGCAGACCGCCTGCTCGTCGTCGCTGGTCGCAATCCATCTTGCGGCCCAAAGCCTACTCGCGCTCGAATGTGACATGGCACTGGCCGGGGGCGTCACGATCGAACTGCCCCATCGCCACGGCTATATGCATGAAGACGGCGGCGTGACGTCCCGCGACGGCCATTGCCGGCCGTTCGACCGGGACGCGAGCGGCACGGTGTTCGGCAGTGGTGTCGGCATGGTCGTGCTGCGCCGGTTGAGCGACGCGATCGAGAGCGGCGACCACATCCATGCCGTCATCAAGGGGTCGGCGATCAACAATGACGGCTCGGGCAAGGTCGGATATTTCGCGCCGAGCGTCGACGGCCAGGCGCACGCGATCATGGAGGCGCTGACGATCTCGGGGGTCGCGCCCGACACGATCAGCTATGTCGAAGCGCATGGCACGGGTACACCCGTCGGCGATCCGATCGAGGTCGCGGCGTTGACCATGGCATTCCGGTCCGGGACCGCCGACACCAGTTTTTGCGCGATCGGCTCGCTCAAGGGCAATGTCGGGCATCTGGATACGGCCGCTGGCGTCGCCGGCGTCATCAAGGTGGCACTAGCACTGAGCGAGGCCGAATTGCCGCCATCGATCAACTATTCCGCGCCGAACGACGCCTGCGGCTTGGACGACGGTCCGTTCTACGTGGCAAGCGCGCTGCGCCCCTGGACCGGAACCACGCAGAACCCGCTCCGCGCCGGTGTGAGCTCGCTGGGTGTTGGCGGCACGAACGCGCATCTCATCATGGAACAAGCGCCGCCACGCCGCGTGGCACCGCCGGTGGATCGCCCCCAGCTGCTCGTGCTTTCAGCGGCGAGCGAAACTGCGCTCGACAAAGCTGCGGAGGCGCTTGCCGACCATCTCGCGCTGCATCCCGAGCAGGATCTCGGCAGCGTTGCCTACACGCTGGACGTTGGCCGCAAGCGTCTCCCCTATCGGCGCTCGTTTGTTGCGACGACGCGCGAAGCCGCGATCGCAGCGCTTGGTGGATCGAACGGCGCCAGGCCGCATGCACCGCAGGGGCCGGCGAGCGCACGCAGCATCGCGTTCATGTTTGCCGGCGGCGGGGCGCAGCATCCGAACATGGGCCTGGGCCTCTACCGCAGCGAGGCCGTGTTCCGCGATGCAGTGTGCCAGTGTCTCGATCTCCTGGGCGGCCAGCAGGGATCGGACCTTCGCACCGCGCTCTATCCGCCGCCCGGCCGGGAAGCCGAGGCCGCCGCGGCGCTTGAGCGACCATCGATCGGCCTGCCCGCTCTCTTCGTCATCCAATATGCGCAGGCGAAACTATGGCAGTCCTGGGGCGTCGTTCCGGCCGGGATGATCGGTCACAGCATGGGCGAATATGTGGTCGCCGATCTGGCCGGCGTCTTCACGCTCGGCGATGCGCTCCGGCTCGTGCAGCGCCGCGGCCAGTTGTTCGAACGGCTGCCGCCCGGTGCGATGCTGAGCGTACCGCTCAGTGTCGATGACCTCGCGCCGCATCTGCCACCGGTCGTCTCGATAGCGGCCATCAACGGCGAACGCGCAACCGTCGTCTCGGGCCCGGTCGAAGCGATTACCCAGCTCCGCCTGCGGTTGCTCGAGATCGAGACGCCAAGCTCGCTGTTGCGGATCAACGTCGCGGCCCATTCGGCGATGCTCGAACCGATGCTGCCGGCATTTGCGGAATTCCTCGCCACGATCCGGCTTCACGCCCCCAAACTCGCCTTCGTCTCGAGCCTGACGGGCCGCTGGGTTACCGCCGATCAGGTGCAGGACCCAGCCTATTGGGTTCGCCACCTGCGCGAACCGGTCCGCTTCCATGCCGGACTTGCCTGCCTGCTCGACGGTAACGATCACGTGCTGCTGGAGGTCGGCCCCGGACGGGTTCTGGTCAGCCACGCGTTGCAGCACCCCAGCCGCGCGAAGACGACCGCCGTGATACCGTCGTCGCGCCACGTTGATGACCCGGTCGACGACATGGTGCAGATGCTCGACGCGCTGGGGCGGTTATGGGCTGCCGGCGCACCGGTCGACCTCGACTGCCTCCATGCCAACACCGCGCGCCTGCGCGTCCCGCTGCCGACCTACCGTTTCGATCATGTCAGGCATTGGATCGAGCCTGGCCGCGGCGCCGCCGTCGCCGAGGCTGGCGACCCGCAGCAGCGCAGAAACGATATCGCGGACTGGTTCTACTGCCCGTCATGGATCAAGACACAGCCCGCGCCGGACGCCGATAGCAGCCACACGACCCTGATCTTCGCCGACCGCTGCAAACTCGGGACCCGTTTGGCAGAGGCCGCCCGCCTGCGCGGCAACGCGGTCGTCGTGGTGCACGCCGGTCGCAGCTTCGCGCGTCTCAGCGATGACGAATATCGCATTCGCTGCGACGTGCCCGAGGATTACGCCCGCCTGATTGCCTCGCTGGCAACCGACGGCAAACTGCCCGACCACATCTATCATCTCTGGTCCGTCACGGGTGCGCAAGCCGACCGCGACCCCATAAAGTCCGTCGATACGACGCTGGCGCTGGGGTTCTACAGCCTGCTCTACCTTGCGCAGGCGATCGGCGCGGACGATGCGTCGCACTCAATCGACCTAGTGGTCGTATCGGACGGCATGCAGCGCGTCTGTGACGAACAGGCCCCCTCGCCGACCAAGGCCACACTGCTCGGACCCTGCCGGGTCATCCCACGCGAATTGCCCAATATCCGCGCGCGCTCGGTCGACGTCTGCCTGCCTAGCAGTGGCTCGACCAGCGAGGCATGGCTGATCGACGCGCTGCTGGCCGAACCCAATGCCGAGGATCATGCCGAGACGGTGGCGCTGCGCCACCGCGAGCGCTGGGTACAGCAGTTCGCGCCCGTTCGCCCGTCTCGCCGTGACAAGGCGCCACCGCGGATCAAGCCGGGCGGCACCTATGTCATCACCGGTGGCCTGGGCGAAATCGGGCTGGCGCTTGGACAGCACCTCGCCGCTACCGCCGAGACGCAGATCGCGCTCGTCACGCGGCGGTCGTTGCCACCACGCGAGCTTTGGCCTGCAATGCTCGCGGATCGCACTCGCGATGCCCGAGACGTGCGGTGCGTGCGCCAGATCCTGGCGATGGAACAGTCGGGCAGCCGCGTTCTGCTCGTCACCGCCGACGTTGCCGACCGCCGCGCCATGCAAAGGGCGATCCGCGACGTACGTGCTGCCTTCGGTCCGATCCACGGCGTCTTTCACGCAGCCGGCATCCTCGACGACGGGCTGATCCAGCTGAAGGACGCCACCGGGGCGGCGCGCGTGCTGGCGCCCAAGGTACACGGCACGCTTTCGCTGCACGCCGCGCTCGCCAAGGACACGCCCGACTTCATCATGCTGTTCTCCTCGGTCAGCGCATCGCTCGGTGCCGCGGGACAGGTCGATTATGCCGGCGCAAACGCGTTTCTCGATGCCTTTGCCCAGGCCGAGGCGCTCAAGGATACCGGGATCGTCGTAGCGGTCGACTGGTCGCAATGGCAGGATATCGGCATGGCCGCGGCGCTCGCGCGTGGCGGCCTGTCGATCGATCTCATCGGCGACGGTGCCGGCACGGCGTCTGATTACCCGCTACTCGACACGCGCCTTAGCAGCCCCCGTGAATATCGGTTTGCGACCCGGTTCAACGCCAGGCGTCATTGGCTGCTCGACGAACACCGCGTACTCGGCGACGGCAAGGCGCTTATCCCCGGCACGGGGTTCATCGAGATCGTTCGCGCTGCCGCCGATACCATCCCGCGCACCAACAATGGCGCGCTGGGGATGCAGGACGTCCTCTTCCTGGAACCGTTTTTCGTCGAGGACGACGCCGATCGCGACCTCCACCTCCATTTCAGTCGCAGCGCCGACGATATCTGGCAGTTCGATCTGACCAGCCAGTCGTCGTCTGGCGCCGCGGTCTCGCATGTTCGCGGGCACCTCAGTCATGCGGCTTTTGCAGACCCCGACCGGCTGGCGATCGCCACGATCCGTGCGCGGTGTCGCGGGCGGGCGGCGATCGTGCCGTCCGCGCACATGAAGTTCGGTCCGCGCTGGTCGAACGTGACCGAGATCGCTGTCGGCCAAAGCGAAGCGCTGCTGACGCTCGTCCTGCCCCCTGCTTTTGCGGCGGACCTCGATACGCCCGGCATCCACCCGGCGCTGCTCGATCTCGCGACCGCGGGCGCGCAGATGATATGTCCCGGTCTCGATCCGGCCCGCGATTTCTTCGTGCCGGCCTCCTATGCGCAGATCCGCCTATACAGCCCGATGACCGCGACGATGGTCAGCCATGTTCGGCTGCTGCCAGAAGCATCGGGTGTAGACGTTGCGTGCTACGACGTGACGATCAGCGACGTCCACGGCCTCGTCATCGCGGACATACGCGAGTTCACGATGATCCGCGTGCAGGGACGGACAATGGCCGCCCCGGAACCGGCAGTGCCCCTGCGTGCGCCAACATGTCGCGGGAACTCGCCGACCCGCGCTGCCACGCACTCTACTGGCATCCGCACGGATGAGGGTATGGCCGTGATCGACTGCCTGCTGGCGCAGTCGCTGGGCCCGCAGATCGTGGTCGCACCGCAGGACTTCGTCGCGTCGCTTGCCGCCGCGCGGACGCCGTCGCCGGTTTCGCGCGGCGCGGCCCGCGACAGCGGTGAAGCGGGTGATGACGATCCGGGTCGGACGGCAATGACGAAGACCGAAGGCCTGATCGCGGACATGTGGCGCGACATGCTTGGGGTCGACAGGCTGAGCCCGGCTGATCATTTTTTCGATCTGGGCGGGCATTCGCTGCTGGCCGTTCAGTTCATCAACAAGTTGCGCAAGCGGCTCGGCGTTCCGGTCCCCGTTACCGCGCTGATCGAGACGCCGACGCTGGGTGCGCTCGCGGCGCGGTTCGAACCCGCAGCCTCACCCGGCCTGACGGACAATGAGGGATCGGCCATGCGCCCCGCTGGTTTGGGCCGGGACGCGGTGATGATTGCCGGCGGCGGGCGGGCGACACCCTTGTTCCTGATCCATGACGGGCTCGGCGAGATCCTGCTGTATCGTACGCTCGCGACCAGGATCGGCGATGAGAGACCGATATACGGGCTTCAGCCCGAGGTGCACGCCGACGGGAGCTTCATCCATACCGATATCGCGACGATGGCGGCCGCGCATATCGTCAAGATCCGGCAGGTTCAGCCAGTGGGACCCTATCTGCTCGCGGGCTTGTGCGCCGGCGGCGTCATCGCGTTCGAGATGGCCCGCCAGCTCGAGGATCTCGGCGAAGCGGTGTGGTATGTCGGAATCATCGATGCCGCCGATGTCGAGGCGCGCGAGCGGCCCTTCTTCGTGGCCCGGCTGCGCTTCAAGCGGATCGCCGCGATGCTGCGCGTATCCCGCCTTTCCGATCTGGCAACGGTCAGCCGTGAGATATCGGCCAAGGCCTGGCGTTTGCTGCGCTACGAGCATGAGGATTGGCGCCACCGTCGGCGCATGCAGCGCCAGGTGAACGATCTTCGTGCCCCCCCGGGTCGTCCGACGGCTGCGATTGCGGCGGGAACGCCGCGGATCACGTTCCTTGACCTGTACAAGATCGCGCACCGCCAGCACCGCCCGCACGGGTTGCTCCACAACGCGCACGTCGTCCTGTACCGTGCCCAGGCCGGCACCGGCGCTCCCGACGACATGCCCTTCTCCGAGCAGTTCAGCGACTGCGCGCTCGGCTGGGGCGCGCGGGTCGCGGATGGTGTGGAGATACTGACGGTGCCGGGCGGCCATGTCAGCGCGCTGCAGGAACCGAACGTCGCCACGCTGGCGGAGGCGATCCGCGAAGGACTCTATACCGGCCTGTCTCGGGGGCGGTCGCATGCGGTGGTCGCGTCCTCCCCCACGGTGGCCGAGAGTGACGACCAACCCTCCCGCGCATTGGCGGAAATGGTGCAATCGTGAAGGCGGAGGTCGGCGGACTGGCGTCTCAGGCGACCGATCTCGTGGTCGTGATCGTCAACTATCGCACCGGCAAGCTGGTCATCGACTGCCTCGCCAGCCTCGCACCGGAGATCGCCGCGCACCCGGGCGTACGCGTGCTGATCGTCGACAATGCGTCGAACGACGGCTCCGACCTGCTGCTGCAAGACGCACTACGGGACAGAGGCTGGGGCGACTGGGCACGCCTCCATCGATCGGACGTGAACGGCGGTTTCGCCTACGCGAACAATGTCGCTATCGCGCAGATCTTTGCGTCATGCGGCTCCGCAGTATTGCGAAGTCGGGCGCTGATCTGGATGCTCAATCCCGATACACTCGTACGCCCCGGCGCGGTCGGGCACATCCTGCGCTTCATGCAGGCCCATCCCCATGCCGGCGCGATCGGGACTGCCATCGAGGACGCCTCGGGAGACCTGTGGCCCTATGCCTTCCGCTTCCATTCGCTCGCCGGCGAGCTCGAAAATGCGCTGCGCAGCGGTATCGCGACCCGTCTGCTGCGGGATCGGTCCCTTGCGCAGAAAATGGCCAAGCATGCGACGCAGGTCGATTGGGTATCGGGCGCGAGCATGGTCCTGCGCGGTGCGGTGTTCGAAACCACCGGTATGTTCGACGAGGACTATTTTCTCTATTTCGAGGAAACCGATTTCTTCCACAGGGTCGCCCGCGCGGGTTGGGAGCGCTGGTATGTGCCCCAAGCACGCATCCAGCATATCTCGGGACAGAGTACCGGACTGACCGCGCACGACGCCGCACGACGCCGCGTTCCGGCTTATTGGCATCATTCCCGACGCCGGTACCTGGTCAAGAATCACGGGCGCGCCTATGCGGTGGTCACGGACCTCATCACGCTCCTCGGCATCGCGATATGGCGCCTGCGCTGCGTGATACGACGCCGCCCGCACGGTGCGTCACCCTATTTCGTCCGGGACTTTCTACGTTACTCCGCGATCGCGCATCTCGATATCCACGCAAACGCCGCCTTGGCCTCCACGACGACCACCGGTCCGTCTCCGCTGGCCGCAAATCCCGTCGCCCGCTCGATCTGATCCAACGCGGGATAGCGGTATCCCGAAGCCGCTAGACTCCACGCTGGAACGGCACGGTCACGATCGTAAGGAACAAGATCCGTACGTCGAAGGCAAGCGACCAGCGTTCGCAGTAATAAAGGTCATGCTCCAAACGGCGGATCAGCTTCTCGCACGTGTCCGTCTCCCCACGCAGCCCGCAGACTTGCGCCCAACCGGTGATGCCTGGCTTGACCCGGTGCCGGGCATGATAGTCGTGCGTCACCTCGCCAAAGCGCACCCCGCCCGCCCGCGTCGAGGCGGCATGCGGGCGCGGCCCGACGATCGACATTTCGCCGAGCACGACGTTGACGAGTTGGGGCAGCTCGTCGAGGCTCCATCGCCGCAAAAACGCCCCGACACGGGTAACGCGCGGATCGCCGCGCCGCGCCTGTTCGAGCGTCGTGTGGTTGCACGCCCGGACGTGCATGCTGCGGAATTTCCAGATGCGGAAGCTCCTGCAATTATACCCCTCGCGGTCCTGCCGAAAAAAGACGGGCCCGCCCGTCTCGATCCAGATCGCGGCCGCGATGCCGAGCAGCAACGGCGACAAAATTACCAGCAGGGCCAAGGCAACGACGCGGTCCGCCACGCTTTTGGTCGCCGCGGCCAGTCCGGTCAGCGGCGGGTCCGCCACCGTTTCCAACGGCAGATTTCCTAGAAACACGGTCCGGCTGCGCGGCGCGGGATCAAGCCTGGAGACGAGGCGAACGCGCACGGGGGTCTGCGCCAGCAGGTCGAGGACGGTCGCGATCCGTTCTGGCGCAACCTCGGAGAGGATCACGATCACCTGGTCGAGCTGGCCGCGCCTGATCGCGGCGATCAGTTCGGACATTCCCCCCGCACCGGCGTGATCATCCAAGCCGCTGCGCGTCATATCGAGATCGGCATATTGCCCGCAGATCGAAACGGTCAGCCATGGATGCTTTTCCAGATGCTCGTTTATTCGCCGGGTACTGGCGGTCGTGCCGACGACCGCACTGCGCAGATCGAACGCACCTTGCCCCCGCGTCCACCGCGCGAGCGCAACGCCGGCGAACCGCATCACCGGGACGGCGATTCCCCCCAGCATCGCGAACTGCATCGCCCAGCGCGACGGGACGTCGATCGACGCCCGGAGAAGGAAGCCGATGATCGCAACGAACGTGATGACCGACGACCAGATGATCGCCGACCGGATCGCGGCCGCGTATGAAAAGCGATCCTCCGGCCCGAGGCCGCCCAAGCCATGGACCACAACGACATGGAGCATGGTGATGACAAGCGTGGACCGGATCAGGGCCTCTGCCAGAGGAGGCGCGATTGCCCCGTACAGCGCGATCGCCGCCCACCACGCGGCGGCGAGAAGCCCCAAGACTTCGAGTCCGGTCGCCACGATATCGGCGACCGCGCCGGGCACCCTTCTGGACAGCGCCCATCGCGGTCGCGATTGCCTCGCGGCCGTATTGCGAGCGGTCGGCCAGACGGCCTGCACGTCCCCGAGGCTGGGGTGCCGAAGCGCGGTGTTCGGGAAAGACTGTCGCATCTGCCGAATGATGCCAGCGATCCGGGCGAACGATTATCGCCCTAAATCAGCGCGGGAATACCGTACTGCAAAATACGGATATCCAATATGAACCCACATTGACATATAATCCGAGGCCAATACGAGGGGGATAGATTATGGATCCAGTTGATCCCGAGGGGGTCAGTTCCTTGACCGCTCGAGAACTCCATATCCTTCGCCTTACCGCTGCGGGTTTCTCGGCCAAGGAGATCGCCAAACAGTTGCGAATAGCACCGCGGACCGTCGAGCGACATATCGATCACGTCCGTCTCAAGACCCGGACCCGCAACCGTTCGCACATGGTTGCCTTCGCAGTGCGGAACGGATGCGTCTAGCACTGTCAGGGTCAAGCACTAAACATCGGCCTTGTACGTTACGCACAGCCAGTTCACTAAATTAACGATGCATTAATTAAATAAATCAAGGTATGGTTTTGGCAATAGGGGTATGTGACTGATTATACTAACTAAATCATGACCAATCATTGCTGATTCTTGACCTAAAGGCGTATCCAAACACGCCGCGGCGGGGGATCCCGCAATTTTTCAGTTACACCGTAGCGATAAATTGGGGGGACGATATGCAATATGCATCAGCGATTTCACATCTGACCGCGCGCGAAGCGGAAGTGCTCCGCCTCGTCGCTTTGGGCCGCTCCGCCAAGGAGGTCGCCGTCGAACTCAGCATCGCGCCGTGCACCGTAGAGCGGCATATAGAAAATGTCCGGCTCAAGACACGCACCCGGAACAGGGCTCATATGATCGCAGTCGTGATGCGCGATGGCTGGCTGGACGGCGTGCTGAGCTACAGCGCCCCGATCAAGGCGGCAGCTATGCAAACGGACACCAGCCCTTACCGCTCCCCATCATAAACGACGATCCGTCGCAATGATCCGCCGCCTCGCCGTCCTGACTCATCGCTCATGCCGGTGCGCAAGGCCGGCATGGATAACGCGACCCCAGGCGATGCCCCGGATCGACAAAAAGCTATTTGCCTCTATCGACGCACATCGGACGATCTGAGCGGCCGAAAACGCAATTCAATTGCACGTTGTAGCGCTAACCCGGTAGCAGGGCTGCCAAGGCACGGATGATGCCCACCGCCCCGGGGGAGAGTAAGATGTCGGCAGGGTTTTCCACGTTAACGATCGCGCTACTGCTGCAGTCGGCGGCGACGCCGGTAGCGCCACCCACCGCCCCCGTGTCCTCGGTAGCGCATCCGGAGATCTGGCCGACCGCCAATGCCCGCCCCTTGCGCGATCCGAAGGTCGAGGCGCGGATCGAGGCGATCCTGAAACGCATGTCGGTCGCGGACAAGATCGGCCAGCTGATCCAGGTCGACATCGCCAGCATCGAGCCCTCGGACCTGCGTACCTACAAGCTCGGCTCGATCCTCAACGGCGGCAATGCCGGCCCCGGCGGCAACGATCTCGCGCCGCCGATCGAGTGGCTCAAACTCGCCGACCAGTTTTACGACGCGTCGATGGCACGCAGCGACGGCCGCCCGGCGATACCGGTGATCTGGGGCACCGATGCGGTCCACGGTAACAACAACATCCCCGGTGCGACTCTCTTCCCGCACAATATCGGCCTCGGCGCCGCGCGCGACCGCGACCTGATGCGCGAGATCGGCCACGTCACCGCGATCGAGACCGCCGCCGCCGGCATCGACTGGACCTTCGCGCCGACGCTCGCGGTCGTCCGCGACGATCGCTGGGGCCGCACCTATGAGAGCTATTCGGAGGAGCCGCAGATCCAGGCCGACTATGCCGGCGCGGTGATCGAAGGCGTCCAGGGCAAGGTCGGCACGAAGGACTTCCTCGCCCCCGACCACGTGATCGCGACGACCAAGCACTTCCTCGGCGACGGCGGCACCGGAGGCCGCGACCAGGGCGACGCGCGGATCCCCGAAACGACGCTTCGCGACATCCATCTCGGCGGCTATCCCGCGGCGATCGAGGCCGGCACGCAGTCGGTGATGGCCAGCTTCTCGAGCTGGAACGGCGCGAAGATGCACGGCAACAAGAGCTTGCTCACCGGCGTGCTCAAGGACCGCCTCCATTTCGACGGCTTCGTCGTCGGCGACTGGAACGGGCACGGCCAGGTCGACGGCTGCTCGAACGAGAGCTGTGCGGCGGCGATCAACGCCGGGCTCGACATGTTCATGTATTCGGGCAGCGGCTGGAAGACGCTCTACGCCAACACGCTGAAACAGGCGCAGTCGGGCGAGATTCCCGCCGCGCGCCTCGACGACGCGGTCCGCCGCATCCTGCGCGTGAAGATCCGCGCGGGCAGTTTCGATCGCGGCCGCCCGTCGTCGCGCGCGCTCGCAGGCAAGATGACCCTGATCGGTGCGGCGGACCACCGCGCGATCGCCCGGCGCGCCGCGCGCGAGTCGATGGTCCTGCTCAAGAACGAAGGCGGGCTGCTCCCGCTGAAACCCTCGGCCAACATCCTCGTCGCGGGCGGCGGCGCGGACAATATCCCGCAACAGGCCGGCGGCTGGTCGCTCACCTGGCAGGGCGGCGGCACCACCAACGCGGACTTCCCCAACGCGCAGTCGATCTGGTCGGGGATCAGCACCGCGGTCAAAGACGCCGGCGGCACCGCGACGTTGTCGGCGGACGGCCGCTACGCCAAGAAGCCCGATGCGGCGGTCGTCGTGTTCGGCGAACAGCCCTATGCCGAGTTCAAGGGCGACCGTCCGAACCTCGAATACAGCCCCGACGACAAGGCTGACCTCGAACTCCTGCGCAAGCTGAAGGCAGCGGGCGTGCCGGTCGTCGCCGTGTTCCTGTCGGGCCGCCCGCTCTGGGTGAATGCCGAACTCAACGCCTCCGATGCGTTCGTCGCGGCGTTCCTGCCGGGCAGCGAAGGCGGCGGCGTCGCCGATGTCCTGTTCCGCAAGAAAGACGGCAGCGTCGCCAACGACTTCCGCGGCAAGCTGAGCTTCTCCTGGCCCAAGCGCCCCGACCAGTACACGCTCAACCGCTCCGACCCCGGCTACGACCCGCTGTTCGCGTTCGGCTATGGCCTCAGCTACGCCAAGCCGGGCACGGTCCCCAAGCTCGACGAGGCGCGCCCCGCCGGCATGGCCGCGTCGTTCAACGGAACGGTCTTCGGGAAGGGCCGCGTTCCCGAGGGTTGGTCGCTGACGTTGGTCGAGCAGGGCCAGTCGAAGGTCCGCCTGCTCAGTGTCAACGCAACGACCGCGACCAAGCGCCTCACCGCCTCCGCCGTCGACCGCCGCCGCCAGGAGGACGCACGCGCGTTCGTCTGGGCGGGCGGGCCTGCGGACACGCGGATCGAGGCGTCCGGGCCGCTCGACCTGACTCGCGAGAGCAACGGCGAACTGAGCCTCGTCGTCGACGTCCGCGTCGATCGTCCCGCCACCGCGCCGGTCGCGCTCGGCATGGTCAGCAGCGACGGCAAGGCGATCACGGTCCCGATCACCAGGACGCTCGCTACGACCAAGATCGGCGACTGGCAGCAGGTGATCGTGCCGCTGCAGTGCTTCGCCAAGCGCGGCATCGACATGGCGCAGGTCACCGCGCCGTTCGTGATCGCCACCGACGGCACGCTCGGCCTGTCGATCTCCGACGTGAAGATCGACTCCGCGCCCGTATCGATGACCAAATGCGGCGACTGACCCCGCGCCTGCTCGGCATGGCGGCGGTCGCACTGACGACCGCCGCCACGCAAGCCCCGATCCACATCGACCAGGCCGGGTTCGAGACGCGCGGTCCCAAGATCGCGGTCCTGCCATCTGTGCAAACGAACCCGCTCGCATGGACGCTTACCGATGCGCATGGCACCGTCGTCGCGTCGGGCCGGACGATCCCGGCAGGACCGGACGCCGCCTCAGGCGAAAGCGCCCACCGGATCGACTTCGGCGCATTCCGGATGCCCGGTACCGGCTATCACCTCCATGTCGGAGCGACCGCCAGCCACGCCTTCGCGATCGCCGACCGACCGTTCGCGCCGCTCGCGACCGCGGCGATGGCCTTCTTCTATCAACAGCGCAGCGGCGTACCGATCCTCCCCGCCTTCGTTGAACGCAAGGATCTCGCCCGCCCCGCCGGCCACGCCCCCGACATCGCCACCTGCTTTGCCGGGCGCGACCAGAAGGGCGTCCAGTGGCCCGGGTGCGCGTACCGGATCGACGCAACCGGCGGTTGGTACGACGCGGGCGACCACGGCAAATATGTCGTCAACGGGGGCGTCTCGACCTGGACGTTGCTCGATCTGCACGAGCGTCTGGCCGCGCTCGGAGACGCAAACGCGTTCGCCGACGGCCGCCTCGCGCTGCCCGAACGTGCCAACCATGTCGATGACCTGCTCGACGAAGCGCGCGTCGAAGTCACGTTCCTCCTGTCGATGCAGATCCCCGACGCCACGCGCCTTGCGGTCCCGCCCGATGCCGGCATCGCGGGCAAGGCGATCACCCGGTTCGAGACGATCGACGCGAGCGGCCTCGTCCATACCAAGATCGCGGACGAGCACTGGACGACGATTCCGACTGCGCCCGCCGACGATCGCCAGACCCGATTCCTTTACCCGCCGTCGACTGCGGCGACGCTCAACATGGTCGGCGTTGCCGCGCAGTGCGCGCGGATCTGGCGGACGATCGACCCCGCCTTCGCCGCCCGCTGCCTCACCGCGGCACGGCGCGGGTGGGCCGCTGCGCTCCGGTACCCCGCGCTGCTCACCAGTTCGGATTTCACCGGCAGCGGCGGCTATGGCGACCCGGACGTCCGCGACGAATTCACCTTCGCGGCGGCACAGCTCTACGCCACCACGCGCGAGCCAGCGTTCCTCGATCGCCTGCGCGACGACCGCCTCTTCACCGATCCAGGCACGGAGATAAGCTGGGGCTCGTTAAGGCTGGCCGGCGCGCTGACGCTGGCGACGCTGCCGGGCGGCATGCTGCCTGCCGACGATCGCGCCATGCTGCGCACCCGCATCGCTGCGCTCGCTGACGGCTTCGTCGCTGAGGGCAAGCGCAGCGGCTACGGTATTCCGTTCGCCGGGACGAACTATCCCTGGGGCTCGAGCAGTTCGATCCTCAACCGGGCGATCGTACTCGGCGTCGCGTGGCAGATCGACCGCAAACCTGCCTATCGTGACGCCGTGGTGGCCAGTGTCGACTATATCGTCGGCCGCAACCCGCTCGACCGGTCCTACGTCACCGGCATCGGTACGCGTCCGATGCAGTACCCACACCACCGTTTCTGGGCGGCCGCGGCGGACCCGCGCTATCCCGCACCGCCGACCGGCGTCCTGTCCGGCGGCCCCAACTCCGCCGCCGCGCGGGAACCCGGGCCGATGAAGGGGTGTGCGCCGCAAACCTGCTGGATCGACGACTACCGCGCCTTCACCGTCAACGAGGTCGCGATCAACTGGAACGCACCGCTGGTCTGGACGGCCGCGTTCCTCGACGCGACCCGCGCGCGCTAGAGCCGCTCCAGGGTCCGCGCGAGATACCCACGGATCGCGTCCGTCCGTTCCAGCGACGGTTCGCCGAGAACGCCGCGCATCGCCTCCGGCAGATGCGCGGCAGCAGCCTTGGCCTCGTCACCGAACACATATTGATCGAACCACCCCCGCACCGCTGCGCGCTCGCCCTCAGGCAAATCGCGGATCGCCAGGATCGCGTGGATCAGCGCGGGGAATGGCGACGCCGCACCTCCCTGCCCCCACCAGTAATTGACCAGCACGTTGAACCGCCCGAGCGCCTTGACGTCATGCCACCACATCGACGGGATGAAGATCGCGTCGCCCGGCTCCAGCACGGTCACCTGCATCTGCGCGCGCGCGTCCGCAAACCGGGGGTAGCGATCGAGATCGGGGGCTTCGAGATCAACAAGGCTGACCGGCTGGCCGGCGATCGTCACATCGAGCGGACCGACATAGAGATTAGGCCCCTGCTCAGGTGGAAACAGGCAGAACCGCCGCCGCCCCGCGACTACGACCGCGACGTTGCTCGACACGTCGTAATGCGTCGAGACGCGGCTCTCGTTGCCAAGCCATACGCGCGGCACCGCATCGGGCGTTGGTAGCGGCAGGACGTTGGCTTC
This sequence comes from Sphingomonas sp. BK036, assembly GCF_004216825.1. Lineage (NCBI taxonomy): Bacteria > Pseudomonadati > Pseudomonadota > Alphaproteobacteria > Sphingomonadales > Sphingomonadaceae > Sphingomonas > Sphingomonas sp. BK036. The sequence continues at coordinate 436,790 of NZ_SGXR01000005.1, forward strand.
GGCCCACCCCGGCAGGAATTCACCCGCGGCGGCCGCCCCAGCATAGATCGCAGGCGCACCCGGCACACCCTGCAACGCGATCAACTGGTCGACCAACGTCGGGATCGGGGCCTTAGCGCGCTCGAAATTGAAGCCGCTCAGATCGTCATTGTAGAAGAAACGGCCGCCAACGTCGCGCTGTGCGACCATCACGTCGGCAGAGCGCCCGCCGTCGAACGACACGATATGCTCGCCGATCGCGCGGTTGGATCTTTGCGCGGCACGCACCGCGGGCCAGTGCGCGGCCAATCCGCGCATGACCACGGGCCGGTAACCATGCGCGATTTCGGCTTCGAACCGCGCCGCATCGATCGCGCCGGTCTCGGCGACGGCAAGGCCGGGGATGTCACTCATAGCGTGCGTGTAATCCCCGGCCTTCGGTCCCGCCAGACCTTAGAAGGTCATGCGTGCCGACAGCGTGTACGACCGATCGTTCTTGAAGAAGCTGCGCGGCGCTTCGAGCCCCGCGCCGTTCAGCAGGAAGTTGGTCTTGGTCGTTTCGTCCAGCAGGTTCGATGCGGTCACGCCTAGCTTGAAATGCTCGTTCACCGTCACGAACGCCGAGGCGTCGAGCTGGCCGGTCGGCAGTGCATAGACCGGCAGGAACGGGAAGCAGCAATCGCGGTTCGTCAGCAGGAATTTCGAGCGCCAACTATACGCAACACGCGCATAGAACGGCCCCTTGTCGTAGAAGCCAGCGACGTTGACCGTATGCTTCGACAGGCCCTGCAACGGCAAGTTGTCATAGAGACCGGCGACATCCTGCGGCGGGCGGCTACCGTCCGCAGCGCCATTGGCAGGCACCGGGTTGGGGATCTTGCCGGCCTTCACATAGGTGTAGTTCGCCTGCAGCCCTAGGCCGCCGAGTGCGCCGGGCAGGAAGTCAAAGGTCTGCTGATACGCGATTTCCGCACCCTTGATCCGCGACTTGCCGTCGACATTGGCGGGGCCGCTGACCTGCACGTCGAACGTCTGGCCATTGTTGGTCAGCGTGCGCGTGTAGCCCAGATTGTCGACGATGATGTTCGACAGCGTCTTGTGGAACAGCGTCGCGGTCAGCGAGCCAACCTTCGAGAAATACCACTCGCTGGTAAGGTCGAACTGGAGTGCCTCGACGGGACGCAGGAATGGGTTCCGGGACTGCGCGGCGAACTGGAAGTTGCCGGCCGTGTTGCCACCCGACGTACCGACGCCGACATAGTTGCGCAAATCGCCGAAGTTCGGTCGCGAGATCGCCTTCGATCCGGCCGCACGGAACAGCAAGGTCGGGGTGACCTGAAGCTTCACGTTCGCGCTCGGCAACCAGAAGTTGAACTTCTGCTTGGCGATATCGGGTGTCGACGATCCATTGGCATAAGCGAGGATCGCGGCCTGCTGGGCAGCCGGCACGGTGCAGATGGCGTTGATCGAACCCGATGTCGGCGGCACGTCGCGCTGCGACTGGCAGAACCCGGCCAGCGTTGCCGGATAGGCGCCGCCATTGGGATTGGCAGGCAGATTGTTCGGATCGAAGATCGTGTTCTGCTGCGGGAAGGTGATCGCACCGTCTGAGCTATCCTTGGTTCGTACGAAGCGCACGCCGATATTGCCGGTCAGGCTCATGCCATTGCCGAAATCCTCGACGCCGAAATCGGCCCGGGCATAGGCCGCCATGGTTTGCTCGCGGTTGCGGTACAGCTCGCTCGGCAGGTATGCGCCGTCGATCAACGCGCTGCCATCCGACGTCTTGCGGTCCTCGGCTGGCGTATAGGTACCGCCACCAAGCGTCGTGATCTTGCGCAACAAATCGGTGAACGCATCATGATCGCGCAGGATGTCGTCGGCAACGAACGTCGCGCTCGGCGGCGTGTTGGTCTTCCCGCGGAAGAAGTTGGTGAAATTATGCAGGCTTTGCTCGTCCTGAGCGAGCGCCGCATAGGTCACTGGACCCTTGGCCGACCACGTCTCGGACAGATAGCCCCAGTTGTTGTAGTCGACCGACTTCACCAGCTGCTTGCGATCGGCATAGCGACCACCAACCCGCACGTTGCGCAGGAACGCGGTGTCGCTGACATCGAACTGCGCGTCGCCGCGGAACGCCCACTCATGACCCTTGTTGTCTTGACGGCCATTGAACGCGTCGCGGAAATAGATCGAGTTCGGGTTGGCGAAATAGCTTGTGGTTTCGAACCCAGGCGTGATCGACGTGATCTGCGGAACGCTGCCGCGCAGGTCGATCGCGGTCTGGCTGAACGTCGCGGTATCGAGGATGTCGTCGCGAACCTTGACCTTCGATGTCGCATATTGCCCGTCAAAGTTCAGGTGGAGGCGATCGATCGGCTCGAACTTGATGTTGAGCGACTGATCCTGCGAGATCGACCTCGAGAAGAAGTGCCGGTTGGATTCGGTCGTGAACACACCGTTTGGCGAGAACTGCGACAGCACGCCATAGCCGTTCGGGCCGTTGCCCTGCACCGCGCCGCTGCGCTTGCCCAGAGTCCCGCTCGTGAAGACGCCGTTGTCGTCGTACGTGAAGTCCGATCCGCCGACCGGGAACACCGTGTTGGCATCGCCGTAATAGACGTTCGGCTCGACGGTGTGCTCAAGCCAGTCGTCGGTCGACTCGGCGCGCACGAACTGCGCGGTGATGAGCAGGTTGCCCGACGCGGTCTCGTACTGCGCGGCGCCCGAATAGCCGATGCGCGTCCGATCGAAATCCTGCGTCCGTGAGCCTGCGCCCAGCGGTGCGTACACCACGTTGCGACCCGCGGGCAGCGGGAAGGTATCGAACAGCGTCGACTGGTACGGCGTACCCGCGTTCAGCACGCGACCTTCGCCGGCATCCTGGACGCCGTTGCCGTTTTTGTCGTCGTTGTAGCGTGGCAGCATCGACGAGATGAACACCGAGTCAGATCGGCTGTACAGCTTCTGATAGGTGCCGCTCGCCAGGATGCCGAACCGGCCTGCGCTGCCGAGATCGAACTGCTTGGAGACAAGCCCGACGAACTGCGGCGCACCGCGCTTCTCCAGATCACCAAGGTTCATGCCGGCCGAGAGGAACAACAAGTCCTTCTTCGAATCGAACGGCTTGCGCGTGTTGATGTTGACGGTGCCGGCGATACCGCCCTCGACCAGATCGGCGGTGAGGTTCTTGAAGACCTCGACCGAGCCGACGATCTCCGCCGGAATATCGTTGAAGCCGATCTCGCGACCGCCGCCAGCGGCAAACGCGTCACGGCCATTGAATTCGCCACGGACATAGCTGAGGCCGCGGATCACCACACCTGAACCCTGCGCCGAATAATGCGCCGAGTCGCTGGGGGCGGCGAAGCGGCTGATCGACACGCCCGGCACGCGCTGCAGTGCTTCGTTGACCGAACGGTCGGGCAGCGCACCGATGTCTTCGGCCGTGATCGCGTCGACGACGGTATCGGAGTTACGCTTGATGTTCTGCGCGTTGGCGAGGCTCTGACGGATGCCCGTAACGACGATCTCGCCGCGCTCGGTGTCCGGGGTGGGGTTGCCGGCATCCTGCGCCGCGCCCGACGTGCCGGTCGTGTTGCTCGCTGAACCGGACGCCGTGCCCGCGGTCGCCGAGTCCAGGCTGGCAGAGCCAGACGTCGTGCTGGCGACGCCAGAGCCTGCCGGAGCCGGAACGGCCTGTGGATCGGACGGGGCAGAAGCGGCGACCTGCGCGAAGGCGGACGGCGCCATCACGGCGATCGCGATTATCGAAACGCTCGCGCCAAACAGACGCGTCGCGCGGGCGATCGCCCGCGATGATGCAACACCAGCCATGATACTTCCCCAAACATCCTCAGCACGATCGCCGCTGCTCATCGAGCAGACGGTCTTGTCGCGCTTCCCCAGATCGACGAACGTCCATCGCCCGTCTTGCCAAGATGTTAGGCAGCAATATTTCGGATCACAAGTTGAATAAGACAATTTGAAATACAGATATGTCGGACACATCCGATGTGTTGCCAAAGTGTAACAGGTTCGGAACGGCCCTAACGATAAGGGGCTGTGCAAAGCGGTGTGGCGCGAGGATGGAGGGCCAATGGATATGCGCAAAACGCGGGTCGTCGTGGTGGGCGGCGGGACGGCTGGGTGGATGACGGCCGCGGCGCTTGTGCGGCTGTTGCCGGTCGCGTGCTCGGTCCATCTGGTCGAGTCGGCGGATATCGGGATCGTCGGGGTCGGTGAGGCAACGCTGCCGCACATCCGTGCCTTCGTCGACCGCCTGGGCCTGGACGAGGCCGATTTCATGCGCGCCACGCATGCGACCTTCAAGCTCGGGATCGACTTCCGCGATTTCGGCGCGATCGGCGACAGCTACATTCACCCGTTCGGCAGTTTCGGCCGACCGCTCGACGATGTCGGCTTCCACCATTACTGGCTCCGCCTTGCCGCGGCAGGCCGCGCCGGGCCGATCGGCGACTATTCGGTCGCGGTCGCCGCCGCCAAGCGCCACCGCTTCGCCATCCCGGATGGCGCGCCCGACGATCTGGCCGCGAGCTTCGGTTATGCCTATCAGTTCGATGCGACGTTGTTCGGCCCCTATCTCCGCCATTTTGCCGAAGCCCACGGCGCGCGCCGGACCGAAGCGCGGATCGTGTCGGTCGACCGGGATCCCCTGAACGGCGACGTCCGCGCGCTCCGCCTGGACTCGGGCGAAGCGGTCGAGGGCGACCTTTTCGTCGATTGTTCGGGGTTCCGCAGCCTGCTGCTCGGCGACGCGATGGCCGAACCCTGGGAAGACTGGTCGCGCTGGCTGCCCTGCGACCGCGCCGTCGCGATGCCCTGCACCTCGCCGGACGGGCCGATCGAGCCTTATACGCGCGCGACCGCGAAACCAGCCGGGTGGCAGTGGCGCATCCCGCTCCAGCACCGCGTTGGCAACGGCTACGTCTATTCGAGCGCGCATATCGCGGACCAAGCCGCAGCCGATGCGCTGGTCGCCTCGGTCGAAGGCACGCCGCTCGCCGATCCGCGAGTCCTCAAATTCCGCGCCGGCCGTCGCCGCAACAGCTGGGTGGGCAACGTCGTCGCGATCGGCCTTGCGTCGGGGTTCCTCGAGCCGCTCGAATCGACGAGCATCTACCTCGCGCAGATGGCGATCACGCAACTGATCGAGCTGTTCCCGCAGAACCTACGCGCTGACGGTATCGCCGCGGCGGACCGGACCGAATTCAACCGCATGGTCGACATGGAATATGACCGCATCCGCGATTTCCTGATCCTGCATTATCACGCGACGACCCGCGACGATTCGGACTTCTGGAACCATGTCCGGACGATGGACGTCCCGGTCACGCTCGCCGACAAGATCGAGCTGTTCCGCCGCGCTGGACGCGTGACGCAGTATAGTGAGGGGCTGTTCCTCGAACCGAGCTGGATCGCGGTCTATCTCGGACAGGGCATCATGCCGCAAGCCTGGGACCAGCGTGCCGACCGTCCGGGCCTAGACGGTCTCGACCGCGCGATCGCCAGCCTGCGCGATCACGTCGCCGCCACGGCAACCGCGATGCCCGACCATGGCACGTTCATCGCACGCCGCAACGCGACGATCGCCGCATGACCGCCCGCCCGCCTATCCGCAGCATCGCGGTGCTCGGCGCCGGGATCGTCGGCCTGTCCGCGGCGATCGCGTTCACGCGCGCGCTGCCCGGGCTCGCGGTGACAGTGATCGAGACCCCGGACGATCCGGCCGCACTGACCGACCGCCTGGCAGGCACGCTGCCTTCGATCGCCGACTTTCATGACCGGATCGGCCTGCGCGAACGCGATCTGCTGGCGGCGGGGGCGACACACCGGCTAGGCACGCGCCTGTCGGACTGGCGTGCCGACGGGGTGCCGTTCGTGCTGGCGCATGGCGAGCGCGGCGGTGCGATCGCGCCGGGTACGTTTCACCAGCATTGGCTGAACGCGCGCCGTTCCGGGAAGACCGCGGCGTTCGATGCGTTTTCGGTACCCGCAACGCTCGCGGCTGCGGACCGGTTCGTCCATCCGTCGGATGATCCGCGCTCGCCGATCTCGGGGTTCGGCTATGCGTGGCGGCTCGACCCGCCGCGCTACCGCGACCTGTTGCGAGCACTTGCCCGGCATATTGGGATCATCCCCGTTCCCGGCGTCTATGCCGGCGTGGAGCGCGGCAGCGACGGGCATATTGCGACGCTCCTGCTTGCCGACGGTCGGCGCGTCGCGGCCGATCTGTACCTCGACTGTTCGGGCCCCGCCGCACCGTTGCGATCGGCGCTGGATACGCAGTGGGACGATTGGCGGCGCTGGCTGCCGGTCGATCGCCTGTTGCTCGGGGCCGCGTCGGCACAGATCGCGACACCGACCGATGACCGGATCGCGGTGCCCGCAGGCTGGCGGTTCGTGCAACCGCTGCGCGACCGGACTCTCGTCGGGCTTGGCTACGCGGCCGATCAGACGTCCGATTCCAGCGCCCGCCGCATATTGCCGGCCGGCGACACGGTCGTTCCGCTTGCACTGGGTGTCCGAGCCGAACCGTGGCGGCATAACGTCCTGGCACTGGGCGATGCCGCGGCCGTGCTTGATCCGCTGGCAGACGCCAATCTCCACCTCGTGCACAGCACCATCCTGCGCGCGATCGACCTATTGCCGGGGCGGGACTGCGCGCCGACCGAACTTGCCGAATTTAACCAACGCAGCCACCGCCAGGCGGCGCGTGTCCGGGATTTTCAGGCGGCGCATTATCTCCCGACCGGACGAACGCGCGGGCCGTTCTGGAAGCGCGTCGCGCGCCTGCCGCGGCCCGACAGCCTGGCGCACACGCTGGAACAGTTCGCGCATCGCGGACGCCTGCCGTTCTACGAGGACGAGAGTTTCGACAAGGACGACTGGCACGGGCTGCTGCTGGGGATCGGCATGATTCCTCGGATCGCCGATCCGATCGCGTCCGCCAGCCCGTCGGAGGCGATCGCAGCGACGCTCCAGCAGCTTGCCGACGCGACTGCGGCGCTGCCGGCGCGCCTTCCCCCCTACCCCGCTTATCTCGCGCGACTGGAGCGTGGCCGATGACCGATCCGAACCCAGGCCCGATCCGCAAGGTCGTCATCGTCGGCGGCGGGACCGCGGGCTGGATGACCGCCGCCGCCGCCGCGCGCTATCTCGACGACGGCCAGCGCCAAATTATCCTGATCGAGTCCGATGCGATAGGCACGGTCGGCGTCGGCGAGGCGACGATCCCGCCAATCCTGGGGTTCAACGCGCTGATCGGCGTCGACGAACGCGAGTTCCTTCGCGCGACCGGCGCCACGTACAAGCTCGGAATAGAATTCGTCGGATGGGACACCGGTGATGACCGGTACATGCACGCGTTCGGCGGGCATGGCCGCGATATCCAGGGCCTCGCCTTCCACCAACTCTGGCTCAAGCTGCGCGATCGTCCGGGTATCGGCGGGATCGACGCCTATGCCCCCTCCGCCGTTGCCGCCTATCTGAACCGGTTCGGCCTGCCCACCGGGCCGCAGACCGCGCCGCTTGCCTATGCCTATCATTTCGACGCGGGGCTCTACGCCGCGTTCCTGCGCCGTCGCGCCGAGGCCGGCGGTGTCACCCGGATCGAAGGACGGATCACCCGCGCCGATCGCGATCCCGACACAGGCCATGTCCGCGCAGTGCGCCTCGATGACGGGAGATCGGTCGACGGCGACCTCTTCATCGACTGTTCGGGATTTCGCAGCCTGCTGCTCGGCGACACGATGGGCGTACCGTTCGAGGACTGGTCGCACTGGCTGCCCTGCGACCGCGCGGTGGCGGTCCCGACCGAGCCAACCGCGCCGCTACTCCCCTATACGCGCGCGACGGCGCGGACCGCCGGCTGGCAGTGGCGGATCCCGCTTCAGCATCGCACCGGCAACGGCCATGTCTATTCCAGCGCGTACATCTCGGACGACGAAGCGACCGCTGTGCTGCTGGCGAACCTCGATTCCAGGCCAACCGCCGAGCCGCGTCAGATCCGCTTCAAGGCGGGGCGCCGGACCAGCATGTGGAAGGGCAACGTCATCGCTCTCGGGCTTGCCGGCGGTTTCCTCGAGCCGCTCGAATCGACCAGCATCCACCTGATCCAGACCGGCATCTCGAAACTCTTCGCGCTGTTCCCCGACCGCGGCTTCTCTGACGTCGAGCGCGACGAATATAACCGGCTGATGGGCGACGCTTATACCTCGGTGCGCGACTTCATCATCCTGCACTATCATGCCACCCGCCGCGACGATTCCGCCTTCTGGCGGCATGTCCGGACGATGCCGATCCCCGACAGCCTGACGCGCAAGATAGCGCTTTTTCGCCAAAAGGGGCGAGTGTTTCGCTACGACGACGAACTGTTCGGGATCTCGAGCTGGGTGCAGGTGCTGCTCGGCCAGAACGTCATCCCGGCCGGCTATGATCCGATCGTCGATGCACTCGATGCGGACCGCGTTGCGGACGCGATTCGCCAGATCCGCGCCGCTACAATACGCAGCGCGCAAACATTGCCCAACCATGCCGACTTTGTCGCCCACCACGGCCCCTTCGATCGGAAAAACGAATTTGCCAAATAATTTGGCTTTTTGGTTTTCTCGTGCTTTTTAAGAGCTCGATCGTGCAGCCCGGCCAGAGATCCGGCTGCCGAAAGGGGATGACTGATGACCGACTGTTCAATCCGCATATTTAGCGCCGCCGCGCTTGCTTCGCTGCTCGCGTCAACGGCAGTCGCCCAGACAGCACCGCCCGCTCCGTTTCCCGCTGGGTATGCCGAGCGCGACCCCATCCGGTCCGAATGGCCGGTGCAGGTCCGCCAGTCGCTCGGCCAGGTCGCTCCGCAGGATCCGGCCACGCTTCCCCGCAGTCGCGCGCCCTTGTCGAAGCCGGTTGCCAAGCCGGCGCTAGCAGGTTCGGCGCTGACGCAGCGGTCACCCGGGCTATGGACCGTCGCCGGCTGGCGGCTCGCCGAAGCCCCCGATGTGAAGGCGGACGGCGCGACGGTATCGCGCGCCGGCTATGACGCGAAGTCATGGTACGTCGCCACCGTGCCGGGCACCGTGCTGACGACACTGGTCGATCGCGGCGTGTATCCCGACCCCGCCTTCGGGCTAAACAACATGGCAATTCCCGAGCGGCTTGCGCGACAGGATTACTGGTATCGCACCGAGATCGACGTTCCGGCCGGCACGCTCGGCAAGCATCTCGAACTGAATTTCAAGGGCGTGAACTACGCCGCCGAGATCTGGCTCAACGGCGCGCTGCTCGGCACGATGAAGGGCGCGTTCATCCGCGGACGGTTCGACGTTACCGGCAAGCTTGCACCGGGGCGCAACGTCATTGCCGTCAAGGTCTCGCCGCCACCGCATCCCGGCATAGCGCACGAGGAGTCGATGACGGCGGGCGTCGGCGAGAATGGTGGCATGCAGATGCTCGACGGTCCCACTTTCGTCGCAACCGAGGGCTGGGACTGGATCCCCTCGATCCGCGACCGCAACACCGGGCTGTGGCAGGGCGTCGATCTGATCGCGACCGGACCGGCGGCGCTGGGGGATGCGCAGGTCGTGACGACCTTGCCGAACGCCGACAACAGCTTGGCCAATGTCGAGATCACCGTTCCGGTCCGTAACCTGACCGACCAGCCGACGACCGCGACTGTCACTGCGACCTTCGATGACGTCACCGTGGCCAAGACGGTCGCGCTAGCCGCCTATGCGAGCGCCAACGTGACGATGGCCCCCACCGAGTTCCCGACGCTGGCGGTGCGCAATCCCAAGCTGTGGTGGCCGAACGGATACGGCGCCCCCGCGTTGCATGACCTGACTCTGACCAGCGTGGTCGGCGGTGCGGTTTCGGACACCAAGACGCTGCGCTTTGGAATGCGGCAGGTGACGTACGAGATCTCGCTGATGGACAAGACCGATACGCTGCGCCGCGTCGGCATCGACCTGTCCAAGGCGCGCGCGCTACATACGCAGATCGTCGACGGCACGCACCAGGGCATCCGCCAGACCGAGAATGGCTGGGCAGCCTCGCTCGTCCCCGGCGCGGAGGCGTCGCCCGCGGTGACGCCGGTCGCGGGTGATGCGGGCCTCGCGCCGTATCTGCTGATCAAGGTCAACGGCGTGCGGATCGCCGCGCGTGGCGGCAATATCGGCATGGACGACTTCATGAAGCGGACCGAGCGCGCGCGCCTGCTCCCGTTCTTCCGGCTGCATCAGGATGCCAACCTCAACATCATCCGCAACTGGGTCGGCCAGAATACCGAAGAGACGTTCTACGATCTCGCCGACGAGCACGGGCTGATGATCCTCAACGACTTCTGGGAATCGACGCAGGACTACAACATCGAGGCACAGGACGTGCCGCTGTTCACCGCCAATGCCGAGGACGTGGTGAAGCGGTTCCGCAACCATCCCTCGATCGTCGTCTGGTTCGGCCGCAACGAGGGCGTGCCGCAGCCGATCCTGAACGAGGCGTTGCAGCAGATCATCAACCGGGAGGACGGTACGCGGCTGTACATGGGCTCGTCGAACCGCGTGAACCTGCAAAACAGCGGGCCGTATAACTGGCGGCCGGAATCGACCTATTTCACCGATCACGCCAAGGGCTTTTCGGTCGAGCTTGGCACGCCCAGTTTCCCGACCCTGGAGGCCTGGACGCGGGCAATCCCAAAGGCTGCCCTGTGGCCGATCGGCGATACATGGGCGTATCACGACTGGCACCAGACCGGGAACGGCGCGGTCAAGACGTACATGGATACGCTGGCGACGCGCTATGGCGCGGGGACCAGCCTGCCCGACTTCGAACGCAAGGCGCAGATGATGGAGTACGACTCCTATCGCGCGATCTTCGAGGGCTTCAACGCCGGGCTGTGGACCACCAACTCCGCAAGGATGCTGTGGATGACGCAGCCGGCTTGGCCATCGTCAGCGTGGCAGATCTTCTCGTCCGACTATGACACGCATGCTGCGTTCTACGGAACGAAGAAGGCCTCGGAGCCGGTCCACGTCCAGATGAACCTGCCCGACCACAAGATCGTCCTGGTCAACAACGGTCCGGCGCTGACGGGCGCTGTCGTCCACGCCAGGGTGACGTCGCTCGACAACCGCGTGCTGACGGACCAGCGCGCGACCGTCAGCGCCGGCGCCGGGCTGGTCGCGGACGCCTTCACACTCGATCTCACGCCGCTGCTGGCGCAGGGCATGGTGCTGGTTTCGCTCGACGTGACCGACGTCGCGGGCAAGACCGTCTCGCAGAACGTTTATTGGCAAGGGGCGGACGATGCCGCCTATGGCGGCATGACGCAGATGGCGAAGGTACGCCTCACATCGACCGCGACCAGCCACCGCGACGGCGACGAGATCGCCACCACGCTCGATCTGACCAATCCGGGCGGCGTCGCCGCGCTGGCGACCAAGCTGACGGTGATGAACGCCGACGGGACGCAGGTCCTGCCGGCGTATTTCACCGACAACTACGTCTCGCTGCTGCCGGGCGCCAAACGCCGAATAGAGATCCGCTACCCGGCCTCCGCGACGAAGGGCAGGACGACGGTGGCGTTGCGCGGCTGGAACGTGATGCCGGCCGCCGTCAAGGTCCGCTGAGCCGATGAAGATCCTCGCCGCCCTGACCTTGCTTGCAGCACCCGCGGTTGCCGCGGCGCAGGATCGCCATCTCCAGTCCCCGAACGGCGCGATCGATGTCACGATCGGCCAGGATTCGGCAACCAGAGGGCCAACCTACGCGATCGCGGTCCACGGCCGTCCGGTGATCGACATGTCCCCGCTCGGCCTCGCGTTCGAGGCGTACAAGAAACTCGGTCCCGAGACTAATGTCACCGGCGCTGTGCGGACCAGCGTCGACACCCGCTATCGGCTGATCGCAGGAAAGACCTCCATCGCGCGCGATCATTATAACGAACTCACGCTGAACCTGACTGAGACCGGCGGCGCGCGGCGGCGGCTCGATATCGTCTTTCGCGTCTATGACGACGGCGTCGCGTTCCGCTACCGGTTGCCCGTCCAGCCCGGCTTCACCGACCTCAGGCTTTCGGGTGAACTGACCGAATTCGCCTTCCCTGCGGACTATCGCTGCTGGGGTCTCAACCTCGGACGATTCGACACCAGCCACGAGGGCGAATACGACCCGGTTCAGGCGTCGCAGGTCCGTCCGCACAACCTATTCGAGATGCCGGTCACCTGTCGCACCGGTGCGGGCGATACGAGCTTCGCAATCACCGACGCCGATCTGCACGACTGTGCAGGCGCGTACTTGACCGGGCGCGAGACCGGGGCGCTCGGCTTCGCCACACGCCTGACGCCGCGGCTCGATGATCCCGGGATCGCTGTTAAGGCCAATGTCCGGACTACCGGCCTCGTTACGCCATGGCGCGTCGTCATGCTCGCCGACACGCCCGGCAAACTGATCGAGTCGACGATCCTGACCAGCCTCAACCCGGCCCCGAAGGGCGACTTCGCATGGGTGAAGCCGGGCAAAACTGCGTGGGACTGGTGGAACGGTCCGACGTTGAGGGCTCTCCCCGGCGGCGCGGGCATGAACGACGCGACGATCAAGGCGTATATCGATTTTGCCGCGGCCAACAGCCTGCCCTACATGCTGATCGACGAGGGCTGGTACATCAACAGCGGCGGCGGGCCTGTGGTCTATCCAGGCGCCGACATCATGACGGTCGTCCCCACGATCGACCTGCCCAGCCTCGTTCGCTATGCCGCAGACCGAAAGGTCGGGCTGTGGCTTTGGGCGAACTGGCGCGTGCTCGATGCGAAGATGGATGCGGCGTTCGCGCACTATGCCGCGATGGGGATCAAGGGTGTCAAGGTCGACTTCATGGACCGCAGCGACCAACAGATCGTCGACTTCTACCAACGCATATTCAGAGCGAGTGCCGCGCATCACCTGATGCTGGACCTACACGGTGCGTATCATCCGACCGGCGCGACGCGGACCTGGCCCCAGTTCCTGACGCAGGAGGGCGTGCTCGGCGCCGAATACAACAAGTGGACGCGGCGGATCACCGCGCGACACAATGTCACGCTGCCATTTACGCGTGGGCTGGCCGGGCCGTACGACTATACACCGGGCGGCTTTCGCAATGCGACGCCCGGGACGTTCCGGATCGAGCCGCAGACGCCGATGGTGCAAACGACGCGCGGCCAGGCGCTGGCGATGTACGTCGTCTTTGACAGCCCGTTCATGGGTGTCTCCGACAGCCCCGACAATTATGCGGGCGCGGTGGGGTTCGACTTCGTGCGTGCGGTGCCTGCAAGTTGGGACGAGACGCGTGTCGTGTCGGGAGCGATCGGCGAGCAAATTGTGACTGCGCGCCGATCGGGCAAGGATTGGTTCGTCGGCGCGATGACCGACGAGACGCCGCGCGTCCTAGACGTGCCGCTCGACTTTCTCGGCCGCGGACGCTTCATCGCCACGATCTGGCAGGACGGCGCGAGCCCGACCGATGTCGTCGCCACCAGTCGTATCGTCACTGCACGCGATACGGTGACGTTGAAGCTTGCAGGATCGGGCGGCGGCGCAATCCGCCTCGTGCCGATCCGATAGAGGAAACATGATGAAACCGAGCCGTCTGTTGCTTGCCGCGCTTACCATTGCCGTGGGATGCCCCGCCTTCGCCGCCGACCCCACGCCCGAGCAGAAGGCGCAATGGGCGAAGGAGGCCGAGGAGCGGCTGCATACCGACTGGGCCTATCTCGGCCGATACCGTGAAGCGAATGCGGCGATGCGTGCGCCCGTCAAAGGCCAACCGCGGATCGTGCTGATCGGCGATTCGATCACGCAAGGTTGGTTCGATCAGGTGCCGGCATTCTTCAAGGGCGGCCGGATCGGTCGCGGGATCGGCGGTCAGACCACGCCCCAGATGCTCGTGCGCTTCCCCGCCGACGTTATCGCGCTCAAGCCCGCAGTCGTGCAGATCATGGCCGGGACCAACGACATCGCGTTCAACACCGGACCGATGACACCGGACGAGAGCAAGGCCAATATCCGCGCGATGACCGAACTGGCACAAGCCAATGGCATCCGCGTCATCCTCGCCTCGATCCCGCCAGCCGATCAGTATCCGTGGCGTCCGGGTCTCGACACGGGCAGCAAGATCGCGGCGATGAATGCGTGGCTCGAGGGCTATGCGGCGGCGACGGGCTCGACCTATGCCGATTACTGGTCCGCGTTGGTCGCGCCCGGTACGCTGGGCATGCGTGAAGGCCTGTCGTCGGATCACGTCCACCCGACGCCGGCGGGCTATGCAGTCATGGCGCCGGTCGCGGAGCGCGCGTTCAAGGCGGCATTGTCGCGTCCAGCGCCGACACGCGTGGCCATTGCCAAGTGATCCTGCTCGCCGCGTTGTTCGCCGCCACCACAGTCGTTCCGACGCAGCAGGGCACCGTGCGCGGCGAAGTCACCGAGGACGGCCGCAACCTGTTCCGCGGCATCCCCTATGCCGCACCGCCCATCGGCCCTCTCCGCTGGAAACCACCACAGCCGATGCGGCGCTGGACGCACGCGCGCGACGCGACCAAATCGGCGGCGTCGTGCCCGCAGGTCGATCGCGGCTGGAACACGCAGGCGGCAAGCTTCGCCAGCGAGGACTGCCTGTACCTCGAAGTCGCGACGCCGGATCTCAAGCCAGGCAAGCCGCTGCCGGTGATGGTCTGGATCCATGGCGGCTCCAACTATGCGGGGGGCGGTTCAGGAACGATCCAGTCCGGAATGGTACGCAAGGGCGTGGTGCTCGTCAGCATCCAGTACCGGCTTGGCGCGCTCGGCTTTCTCTCGCACCCGGCACTGACCCGCGAAGGCGGCGGCGCATCAGGCAATTACGGACTGATGGACCAGCAGGCGGCGTTGCGCTGGGTGCGCGCCAACATCGCGGTCTTTGGCGGCGATCCCGCCAACGTCACGCTCTTCGGCGAGAGCGCCGGGGCGATGGATGTCGGCCTGCACCTGCTCAGCGCCGGATCGCGCGGGCTGTTCGCTAAGGCAATCGAGGAGAGCGGCACACCGGGCTTCGGCACGCCACCCCGCAGCCTCGTAGAGAACGAACGCCTTGGCATGGCGATCGCGGCCAAGGCAGGCATCGCGCAGACGGCTGCGGCGCTGCGCGCACTCCCCGTCGCCACGCTGATCGCCGCGAGCGAGGCGATCGACGTACCTGGTCTCGCCGACAAGAGCTTCATCTGGCTTCAGGCGATCGTCGACGGCCGCTTTCTCACCGAAACCCCCGCGACTATTTTGGCAAAAGGCGGCAACCCCGCCCCGCTGATCATCGGCAGCAACGCGAGAGAGCTGACGCTCCACGGCGGCATATCGCGTGCCGACGAAGCAATCGCGGACGCGTTTGGTAGCAACGCTGCGCTCGCGCGGAAAGCGTACGGGGTGAATGCGACTCCGGTGGCCGATCCGCGATTGGGCGATCTCGGCCTGATTTTGTCGAACGACATAAACTTCCGCTGCCCGGTGACGGTGGTTTCCGCTGCTCGGGCACGCGCTGGCCAGCCAGTGTGGCAATATCAGTTCGACTATACCGCCCCCGACGCCAAGCCCGTGACCCACGGCAGCGAGATCCGCTACGTGATGCAAAGCGCTCAGGATCTTGAAGCCGGCGCGCCGCCGATGCAGGCTTATTGGCTGGCCTTCGCGCGCACCGGCGCACCCAGCGCAGCAGGGCTTCCAAACTGGAAGCGCTACGACCTGGCGACGAAAACCTATCTCGGCTTCGTGAGCAGAGGCCCGCAACCCGGCACCAACCTGCGAGCGGAAGTGTGCGATTTAAGGAGCGCGCCATAAAAGCCCGATCATGCGATGTTCGACTGATCCGCCCCATGTTCTTGCTCTAAGGCGGGGGCTCGGTCGGAAGTCCTGCAGTCGCCGCGAAACAAGACTTCACACGCTTTACCGACCGACACAGAGCATGTGTGGGTCACGCTGCCGGTACGAGATCGGCGGGGGCGACGGGGAAGACCCAGAAGCGGACGCTCAAAGCGTCGGTTCAGCTCCCGACTCCGGCCGCTTGTTCCCGTCCACGGCCAGAGTGACGTTAGGACGCCGAGCCCCTCCCTCTGACCGCCAGGCTTTCTCCAAAGGGATCGATTCCGAGAACGCCGATGCCTTTTAAGCCGCAGTTCCCAAATGGACGCGCGCAGTTGGATCCATCCAGTTGGGATCACTTCCCTTTATACGGGAACATTGAGAAGGTGGTCGCGACAATAATTGACGGAGGGAGCGCAGAATGGAAAGTAGCCGTCAGTTAGAAAACATCGGTATCGCAATCGCGCCGATGCTCGTTGGTTCTGTGTCCGAAATAAGGGTCGTGGCGGAAGTCCATGACGATTGGATACAGAGGCGCTATGATATCGTGCATAACGGCACGCTCGTTGAAGGGGTGGAAGGCGAGAGATCCGTGAACCGATCCGTCAATGATGCTCTATCCGCCCTCAGACGGGACATGCTCGAAGAGGGTCAGGTAGACTGGCATCATTGCTCTTATGTCTTAAGATGTGACGGAACCTTCAAAATTGTGATCGATCGTAGCAGGCCGCCGAGCGCGTGAGTGTTGGCGACTAGTGGTCTATGGAGGATCAGCTAACGGTCTCCTATCGGAAATCTGCTAACTACCATTCTCCGCCATTCCCGTAAGAGCGTACTGGAGCGAGAAACTGGGCGGCTTTTCAAAACTTTCTCGGCAGGCGACGGTTGCGGTTTTCCCTTTGGGAGGATTTCACAGAAAAGAGCACCGCTCGTTCGAGCGGAACGGTCAGATAATACATGGAACCGGAACATTGCCATACGCCTCGGACTCCCTCGGCAACGCCTTTACTCGGAACTTCCAGGAAGAGGACGGTCTGATCTACTTCGCTCCGCCAGGTTCCCGCGAGCGCATCGCGGTGCCGCGGTCTGACTTCGACAGCGCCGTATCAAACCAGCAGTTGATCGCAAAAGCCGCAAAGACGACAAGTTTTGCTGTTTGGGGCGTGGCTTGCCTGACCGTGGCCTGGGAGTTTCTGTTCGGGGGACTTGGGATTTGGGCCTACTATGCCGTCATTCCAGCGTTCATCGTCGCGTTTGTGCTCAACTTTCTCGCGGTGCGCATCCCTATGCGACCGTTCGTCAGTCGATATCGCGATCATCTCCGGCACGACCTAGGCTGGCGTCCCAAACAACGGCGCATCCCTCAGGTGGCCCTGCTGCCGACCATCTTCCTCGTCATCGGCCTCGTCTCGGGAGGGATTGTGCTGGATCGCAACGCGAGGAGGCTCCAAGTGATAGATAAAGGCGAAATCGTGCTGGCGACGGTCAGCCGTTCGGACGGGCGCGCCAAGGGCAAATGTCTAGTCGAATACCAGTTTGAGAGACTTGACATAGTATTCAATGGTTCTGTGGTCGGCTGCGATGCGATGCGGAAGTTTCCTGTCGGGTCACGGATACCAGTCCGCTTCCTGGCGAGCGATCCTCATCAGTTCGTCGCGGCGGGCGAAGGGCCATGGCCGGGCTTCTGGCTGTTCTCCGTTATAGAGGTTGTCGGCGGCGCAGTAATCCTCGCGCTCCTGGTTGCAGATTCAGGTCGACTGATGCGCTCCAAATAATAAAATCATCGGACGGAAGGTATCTAGGCTCATGCGAATGAACCGAGAGTAAAGGCGATCATGTGAAAGTTTTCTAACGCGTTACTACCGACACAGCCAAGTTCTGACTCGAGGCAGACTTGACTTATTGACTCGATTTTCGTCGCCAGCAGCATGTTCGCTGCTCTCAAACAACGCACCTCGGTTGATCTTTCGGTTATGCTTCGAAATGGTTGAAAGAATTGGGCGAGCCCCTGGCCAAAGCGGACGTCTGACCGAACCCGCTTTGACCCAATAGATAACATTCGAGCCCCCTGTCCCACTGCCCCGAAAGCGAACAATGGTTTAGGCTCGAGTCATGCTCCAGATCGGATATGTTTCTGAGACCAGGCGGGAGGACACTGTCCCGGTTTTCGGCGCCGTCCCAAGGGTAAGCAGTACAACGCGCATCAGCGCTGCGTGCCAGTCCAGCGAGACTGACCACGCCAAGCTGCGTGTTGAGCAGCCGTCATCGCCATCAAAACAGTTTGCGGAGCGACAGCACGACGCTGCGTCCGAGCGCGTCAAGCAAATCCGGCTGATAGCGGTAGGGAACGACGCCGTTTGCGTCGCGTACGCGCTGGCGCGAATCGGTTATATTGACGACTTCAAGCTTCAAACCGAGCTGCCGGGTCCAGTTCTGGCGTAAAAGGAAATGATGGATGCTAAGCGAGCCTGTGACGTTGATCTTGCACAAGGGCGCAAATTTTAAGGAGGTTGGGGCGCTCCCCCCACGAACGGTCGCCCCGCCGGTGCAGTAGAAGTCGAAAGTGCCGCCATTGCCGAGGTAGCTGAGGCCCCCATAGCCATAGCCGGCAAGGCGCTGCGTGGTACCGCCCGACAGCGTATCGCCCTCCAGCAGATCGAGCGTCGGCGAGCCCGGCCTGAGCTCGACCCGGTCGACGAAGCGGACCGTGGGGCCGATACCGCCATAAAAGGTCGGGCGGTCGGGCGGGCGCCCGCCCGGTGTCGTCGCTGGCCTAGCGCGACCGAGCTGGCCGTTGGCGGCAAGCGTGACGTTCAGCGTCCGTTTCCGCTCCCGGAAGATATTGATCGGCCGGAATGCCACGGACACCAGTGCGCCGTTGCCGTCTCGCGCGAATAGGTTAGGCAGCGCCGCCTGCGCGGCTGGCGTGATTGCAAAGATGGTCTGGATCCCGTCGCGTATGTCGGTTGTCTCGTAGCTCGCACCGATCCGCAACTCGCTTTTGGCAAAAGGCTTCACGGTCACGCCGATCGAGCGCGTTTGGCGATGCTCGGCGGACAGCGCGGGGTTGCCGCCCACAAACACCGTGACCAGCGTCGAACGGCCGGTTCCGAAGTCGAACAGCGGAACCTGAGGCGCCGAGATCTGCGGGGCGGCGAGCTGATCGAGAGTCGGCGCTGGGGCAGACCGCTTGATCTGCGCCAACAGCTGGAGACCCGCGAACGGCGCCCAGTTGGCGCCCAGCGTCGAGTCCGACAGATCGCCAAACCCGCCGACGTGACGGACCGTGGCAGAGACGCTGGCCGACAGCTCGCCAACCCATGGCAGCACGTTCTCGCGCCGCGACGCGATCGGCAGGTCGAACGCGACCGCCCCCTCGATCCGGCTTCGATCGAACGCCGCCGCAGACGGGGTGGCACCGCGCGTCCTGCTGTCCGTGCCGACCTGCCCGCCCTCAACCGTGGCCGTCAGCGTAATGCGGCCGGCTGGGAGGCGCAGCGGGCGGTTGGTCGCGACGAATTTTGTGCCGGCACCATAGGTTGATTGGACCGTTCGATCGACCAGACGAATGGCAAGCAGTGCGTCATCGAACGGTTGAAACGGGTCGGAACCCGCGGCAATCGCCGCAGTGACCGCCGTGGTGTCGATCGCCTTGCCGACGATGCCGGCCTTGTATTGCGTATCAAGCGTGCCGGTCCAGTCCCATTGCCACCCCCGCCACGCACCGCGCACCACGCTGCCAGCGTGCAGCGTGGTGATATCGGTGCGCTGCCTAAGCGGCGGTACCTCGACGAGGTAGCGCTGGAGCAGAACATCGCGGCTGAACGGCGAAAACGGATTATCGCCAGGAATGACCAAGGCAGCGCTCGCCGGGCCAAACACGGTACGCTCGCGACTGTGATCCGCCGTCAGCGTCAACGAGCCCGACAGCCCGCGCCCGATCCGGTTGGCGAGCACCGCCTCGCCGTGCAAGGTGTCGTTCGACGGCGCCAGCGTATGCAGCGGCGACAGGTCGAACAGCCGCGGCCGATTAGCAGCCGCCACGAAGCTGCCAAGGTTGGCCGAACCAACCTGCAGAGGCGCGTTCGGCACAGTGACGATCGTCACGAACTGCCCCGCAAGGGCGGGTAAGGCGGGATCGATCTCGCCCCCCGGCAGCGTTCCGGTGATATTGCCGTGTGCATCAAACGGCACGTCCGGATCCGGCAGGACGCGACGCCGTGTCTGCAACAGCGCATCACTATGCCGCGCGTCCAGCGACAGCGTCAGGCGACCGTTGCCCTGCAGGCGCGTATAATCGATATGCGCGTTCGCAGTGTCGGCACCGCCGCGCGTCGACGTGCCGACGGCCTGCTTCAACGACAGCTGGCGAAACCGGCGCTTGGTGGTGAAGTTGACGATACGCCGGGTCGGCGGATAGCCATATTGAAGCGCGACCGGCTCGGGAAACACCTCGACCTTTTCGATCGCTTCCGGCGGCAGGTTGCCGATCTCCTGGTATCCCGACACGCGTTGCGCGTTGAGCAGGAAGATCGGATCCTGTCCGTCCCCCGATTGGATCACGCCGCGGATCGTGCGCAGCAACTCGGCGATCGAGGTCACGCCGGTGGCAGTTATTACCCCGGCATCGAGCGTCGCCAGCGGCTGGATCGCAGTGTCGACCTGACCTCGTTTGCCGACGATGACGATATCGGGATGGGCTTCCGACGCTTCAGATCGATCTTGTAATGGCCCGGTTTCGGCTTCGGCTGTGGCCGGTACAGTCGAAGGCCGCCCAGACTGGGAAATGGCCGCCGCCGACCAGCACAACAAAAACGTTGCGGCGGTTATGCGAGTAGCCCTTATAGTATCCCGATGCATACTCGTAGGCGACGGCATGGTTTGCTACCTTTTGCGTGCCGACGGAAGCAACCGTGTCGATCGGACTGCCTTTAGCTAGTCTTGATAGTGTGCTGTCGCCGTCTCCCAGTCCAGTCGCAAATGCCATTGCATCAGCATTAGGACTACGACATGCTGGGCGACGAAACCCGGGATCGGCAAGATCATCCGGGTTTCATCGAAACCGAGCAGCCCGACGACCATCATCAGCGTCAACGTCGCTGCCCCGGCAAAGCGCTCGATCGCTGCAACACGCACCCAATTACGATCCAGTATGGACCACGCGATGCGAACACTCATGCTGGCCAGCAAGAACACGACCATCGACAGCGACGACGCCGCAGCCCGGTTGCCGTCGTCGAGAAGGGTCGACGGCGCGCCGCCAACAGCCAGAATACCGACGACATTGCCCTGCGCGAAATCGAGATACGGAAAGCCGACGATCGCGCCGACGGCCAGCGGGAGGATCAGGCCGACCACCAGCAAATATCTCGCCAGCGCCAAACGCCCGTCCGGGTCCGCCAGTCTTGCGCGCCAAGCTGCCAGCAGACAGCCCAACGCAAACGGCAGCGGCTCGCCGTCGGCGATCGACGCTTCGAATTCGCCCCGCATCGCAAGCCCCCATTCGCGACGACGATCACCCAAACACACGTCAGCCGGTAGGCATGACGCGGAGGTCGTCCCGCCTGCAAGGGTTCGCGCCATGCCGCGTCCAGTAACCCTTGCTCCGTCATACGCATGAGCAGCGGATAGAGCGTACCGGACAGGACACCGGTATCCTTCATCAGATCATACGCGTGTCGCCATTCCGCTGGGTGGTCGGACATCGCGGCCAACAGCACCAGCATCTGTTTCGAAGGACGACGGTCACGGGACATTACAGATATTCAGCATATGTAGATTTAGTAGTGAAGCCGGTAGTTGGTCGCTGCGAGACGCTGGCGTCGCAAGGACCCGTTCGGTCAACCACTCAGTTACGCCGGTCATTCCGGACCTCGCTTTGGCCGACGGAATTCATCCGGTGAGTACATTCCGCGGTGGCGCGGAGCCTGGCGCAATCCTAAGGTCGTTCCGACACGGACCGATGCGATCGGTCGCGGAAAAATAGGCGTAACAGGGGGATGGCATGGCGGTAATCGACAGGCGCGCAGCGTTGCTCGCGGGTGTGGCTCTTGTCGCCGCCTGCACGAATACGGCGCATCTTCCGATCAACAGGCTTGGTAGCCGTTCGGAGCCTTCATCGTTCGTTACGGTCCACGGGCACGGTTTCGAGCGCAACGGCATGCCGTATCGCTACGTCGGCGCGAATATCTGGTACGGTGCGTGGCTTGGCGCGGACACCGCCTATGGTGATCGTGCACGACTTGCGCGCGAGCTGGACCGATTGAAAGCGCTCGGCGTGCGCAACCTGCGCATCCTGGGCTCGGCCGAGATGTCGCCGCTTAAGAACTCGATCACGCCGGGGTTCCGCGACAGGACCGCGACCTACAACGAGGATCTGCTCAAGGGCCTCGACTGGACGCTCGCCGAGATGGCGAAGCGCGACATGACCGGGGTCATCTACCTGACCAACTTTTGGGAATGGTCAGGTGGAATGATGACGTATCTGTCGTGGGTCAATGGCGGCAGGTTCATCAACATGAACGACCCCGCACACCCCTGGCCCGAGTTCGCCGATTGGAACGCGGCGTTCTATACCAACGGCCAGGCGCAGACGATGTACCGCGATTATATTCGCGCGGTCGTCACGCGCACGAACAGCGTCACGGGCGTCTCCAATGCCGCCGATCCGACCATCATGGCGTGGCAACTGGCAAACGAACCGCGCCCCGCGGGCGGTGACAAGGCTGCCATTCCCAATCTTCCGAACTTCTATCGCTGGATCGACGAGACCGCCCGCTATATCAAGACGCTCGATCCCAATCACCTCGTCTCGACTGGCTCGGAAGGGCTGAAGGGCTCGATCGAACGCGAGGACGTCGTACTCGCCGCGCATCGCTCGCCGTCGATAGACTACCTCACAACGCATATCTGGCCGAACAACTGGACCTGGATGGATTCGGGGAACCTCGCCGGTACCTATGACGCCGGCGCGGCGAAGGTGGCGGACTATATCGACACGCATATCCGGCTTGCGACAATGCTGGGCAAGCCGCTGGTGATCGAGGAGTTCGGTTATCCGCGCGACGGCAGGACCGCCTACGACCCCACCATCACAACCGTCTACAAGGACCGCTTCTACCGTCAGATATATGCGGCGATCGAAGCAAACGCGAAGGCCGGTGGACCGCTCGTGGGCTCGAACTTCTGGGCGTGGAACGGCGAAGCGCGCACGCCGCATGCCGATCACCGCTTCCAGCGCGGCGACCTCGGATACATGGGCGACCCGCCGCACGAACCGCAGGGCTGGTACGGCGTGTTCGACAGTGACGCCGCCACGCAATCCGTGATCCGCGCGCACGCCGCCGTGATGGCAGGACTCTGATGCTCAACCGACGCGAGACGCTCGGTATGACGGCGGCGATAGGCTTGATGCAAGGCATACCGTCACTGGCAACGGTGCCGGACCGTACCCTGAGCAACGCGAATGCCTCGCCGACTGCGCGAAAGCTTTATACGTATCTGTGGGGCCAGTATGGTCGCAAGACACTGACCGGCCAGCAGGAACAGGGATCCGCGCCGCCCAACCCGCGCGGTGAACTCGATTACCTCCAGCGGGTCACGGGCAAGCTCCCCGCTATCCTCGGGCTCGACTATATCGACCCGCGAGATAACGATGCGGTGAACGACCGGGCGACTGCTTGGGCGCGCTCGGGCGGCATCGTCACCTTATGCTGGCATTGGGGGGCACCCGATATCGGCACTGGCTACGAGAATTCGAAGAAGGATTTCGACGTCGCGGCCGCGCTCAAACCCGGTACGCCGCAGAACAGTGCGATGATGCGCGACATGACGGAGGTCGCGCGCCTGCTTGCCATTCTTCAGGACCGCGGCGTGGCGGTGTTGTGGCGCCCGTTTCACGAGTTCAGCGGCGACTGGTTCTGGTGGGGCAAGCACGGCCCCGATGCGTTCAAATCGCTCTGGGCGCTGATGTACAACCAGTTCACGCGCGTCCACCGCCTGGACAACCTCATCTGGGTGCTCGGCTGGGCGGGCCAGAACGTCGACCCCGCCTGGTATCCCGGGGACGCAACGGTCGATGTCGCCGGCGCGGATATCTACGCTAACGACCACGGCAATCTCGCAGCCATGTTCGCGCAGGTGAAGGCGATCGTCGGCGACACGGTTCCAGTTTGCCTGCACGAGAACGGCCCAGTCCCCGATCCGGCATTGCTCGGCCCCACCGCAGACTGGCTCTGGTTCATGACGTGGCACACGCGCTGGCTGACCGGTACCGACCTGAACACGGCGGACCAGCTACACCGTGACTACGCATCAAAACGCTATGTCACCAGGGACGAACTCCCCGCATGGTTGAAGGTGAAGGCATGAAAGCGATCCTCGGGCTGTTTGCCACGGCCCTCCTGTCGACGTCGGCGATCGCCGCTTCGCCAACGTTGACACCGACCACCGCGAAAGCCGGTGCGGCCCTCCCGGTCCATATCGGCGGACGCGTCGAGCGGGTCGCGGAAGGGTATAGGCGCCAATGGCCGGGCACGTATTTCGAGTCGGCGTTCCGCGGCCCAAGCGCGCTGCTGAAGATCGGCCAGGGCGACATCATCCTGCATGTGTCGGTCGATGGCGCCCCAGTCGCCAAACTCGTCAAGCCCCAGCCGGGGCTCTATCGCGTCGCCGGTTTCCCCAACGGTCGCCACACGATCCGCGTTGACGTCGCCAGCGAAAGCCAGTCCGCGCCCACCGTCTTCGGCGGCTTCTACGCAGCCCCCGGGACACGCCCCCTCCCCGCGCCGATCCGCGCCCGCCAAATCGAATTTATCGGCGACTCGCACACTGTCGGCTACGGCAATATTTCGACCCGGCGCGACTGCACGCAAGACGAAGTCTGGGCGAGCACTGACACCGCCCAAGCCATGCCCGCTCTGACCGCCCGCCGCTATGGCGCGGACTATCAGGTCAACGCGATCTCCGGCCGCGGCATCGTCCGCAACTATGACGGCATGGCCGCCGATACCGTCCCGACCGCTTACCCGTTCACGCTGTTGGACAAGGCTAAGAGCTATGCCGACCCCGCCTGGCAACCCCGCCTGTTTGTGATCGCGCTCGGGACCAACGACTTCACCACGCCACTCCACCCCGGCGAGCCATGGAAAACGCGCGACGCACTGCACGCCGATTACGAGCAGCATTATGTTGATTTCGTCAAACGCCTGCGCGAGCATGCCCCGAACGCGCACGTCGTCCTGTGGGCCACCGATATGGCCAACGGCGAAATCGCATCCGAAGTCGGCAAGGTCGCTTCGCGCCTCAAAGCCGAAGGCGAACGCAACATAGGCTTCATTCCCGTCGCCGGCATCGCCTTCACCGGCTGTCACGCCCACCCGTCGACCTCGGACGACGCCCGGATTACTATCGCGCTATCAACCTATATCGACGCGCACCCGGAGATATGGACACAGAAATAGCCAAACGATCTGCACGTCGTAGCGCTAAGCCGGTAGCAGGGCTTCCGAGGCACGGATGACGCCTACCGCCCCGGGGGAGAGTACGTTGTAGGCCAAGTTTCCACGTTAACGGTCGCGCTTCTCGCGTAGTCCGCGGTGACGCCGATAGCGCATCCGAAGATCTGGCAAACCGCGAACGCTCGGATCGAGGCGCTGCTGAAACGCATGTCGGTCGCGGACAAGATCGGCCAGCTGATCCGGGTCGATATCGCCAGCATCGAGCCCTTGGAGCTGCGCACCTACAAGCTCGGCTCGATCCTCAACGGCGTCAATGCCGACTGAGCCTGGTTGCTGACGTCCGCGTCGATCGTCCCGCCACCGCGCCGGTCGCGCTCGGCATAGTCAGCACCGACGGCAAGACGATCACCGTCCCGATCACCAGGACGCTCGCTACGGCCAAGGTCGGCGACTGGCAGCAGGTGATCGTCCCGCTGCAATGCTTCGCCAAGCGCGGCATCGACATGGCGCAGGTCACCGCGCCGTTCGTGATCGCCACCGACGGCAAGCTCGGCCTGTCGATCTCCGACGTAAAGATCGATTCCGCGCCCGTATCGATGACCAAATGCGGCGACTGACCCCGCGCCTGCTCGGCATGGTGGTGGTCGCGCTTCGAACCTGACGCCCAAAACACGTCGGGCCCGAGGCGCGCCGTAGCGCCTCGGGCCCGATCAGGTCGTCGGTAGCGTCGTCGCTCAGCTGTGTAGCGACCGGCGGAACGTCTCGGGCAGGAACACCAGCCCGACCAGCGCGGTCACCGCGCAGGCGACGATCGGGTACCACAGCCCGTAATAGATATCCCCGGTCGCCGCGACCATCGCGAACGCCGCGGTCGGCAGGAACCCGCCGAACCAGCCATTGCCGATATGATAGGGCAGCGACATCGACGTGTAGCGGATCTTGGTCGGGAACAGCTCGACCAGCAGCGCGGCGATCGGCCCGTAGACCATCGTCACGTACAGCACGAGGATGACGAGGATCGCGATGACCAGCGGCTTGTTGATCTGCGCCGGATCCGCCTTTTCGGGGTAGCCGACCGCGGTCAGTGCGGTCTTAACCTCGGTACCGAACGCCTTGATCGCTGCGGCCTTTTCAGGGCCCGACACGACCGCCGGGTTGACGACCGGGATGGTCGCGCCGCCGATATGGATCTGCGCGACGGTGCCGGCAGGCGCGATGACGTTGGCATAGGAGATGCCTGCCTTCGCCAGATACGCCTTGGCGATGTCGCACGAGCTGCTATCGAACTTGTTCTTGCCGACCGGATCGAACTGGACCGAGCACTCGTCGGGGTTGGCGACGACGCTCACCGGCGAATTGGCCTGCGCCGCGTAAAGCGCGGGGTTGGCAGCCTTCGACAGCGCGTGGAACAGCGGCATGTAGGTCAGCGCGGCGAGCGCGCAGCCGGTCAGGATGATGTATTTCCGCCCGACCTTGTCCGACAGCCAGCCGAAGAAGATGAACGCGGGAGTCGCGATCAACAGCGCGATCGCGATCAGGATGTTGGTGGTCGGCCCGTCGACGCGCAGGTTCTTCTCGAGGAAGAACAACGCGTAGAACTGGCTGGTGTAGAACACGACGCCCTGGCCCACGACCGCCCCGAACAGCGCGATCAGCACGATCTTAAGGTTGCTCCACTGCCCGAACGCTTCGGTCAGCGGGGCCTTCGACGTCTTGCCCTCGTCCTTCATCTTCTGGAACACCGGGCTCTCTTCGAGCTGCATGCGGATCCACAGCGAGACTGCGAGCAACGCGATCGAAACGATGAACGGGATGCGCCAGCCCCAGGCGGCAAACGCCTCTTCGCCGACCAGCGTGCGCACGCCGATGACGATCAGCAGCGCCGCGAACAACCCGAGCGACGCGGTGGTCTGGATGAAGCTGGTGAACAGCCCGCGCTTCTTGTCGGGCGCATGCTCGGCGACATAGGTCGCGGCACCGCCATATTCGCCGCCGAGCGCCAGGCCCTGCAACAGCCGCAACACGACCAGCGCGATCGGCGCGGCGACGCCGACCGAGGCATAGCTCGGCAGCAGGCCGACGAGGAACGTCGACAGCCCCATGATCGCCATGGTGACGAGGAAGGTGTTCTTGCGGCCGACGACATCGCCGATCCGCCCGAACACGAGCGCACCGAACGGCCGCACCGCAAACCCGGCCGCGAACGCCGCGAGCGCGAAGATGAATCCGGTCGTCTCGTTGACGCCCGAAAAGAACTGCGCGGTGATGATCGTCGCGAGCAGGCCGTAGAGATAGAAATCATACCATTCAAACACCGCGCCCAGCGACGACGCGATGATGATCAAGGGTTGGCTCTGCTTCGCATGACCAAGGGGCGATGCGTCCCCGGTTGTCGTCGCCATGGCGATATCCTCTCAGATAAGGTGGATGGAACAGCCGATCGTCGCCGGCTTAATGAACGCAAAAAATTCGATGCGCCGCCGCTCTCGTCCTCCCCCGGCGGGGGAAGTGGCTGGCGCTTGCCAGACGGAGGGGGCGGTAAACGATGACCATCGTTGCGTGCCCTCCCCCTCCGTTACCTTCGGCGACACCCCCCCTTGCGGGGAAGGATCGCGAAATCATGCCCTAGAACGAGTAGCGCGCTGCAAGCTCGCCGCGGTCCATCTTGCCGACCTGGCCATTGACGAGCTCACGCTGCGCGTGGCGAAATTCGACGCCGAGATCGATGCTCTTGATCGGCGAGTAGAACAGATTGGCCGATGCGCTCCAGGCGGAGTCGGTCGCGCCGATCGGCTCGCCGCCGGTCGGGTAGTCGATCGACTGGACGCTGCCGATAAAGGTCGAGCGGAGCTTGTCGGTCCAGCCCAGCTTGAGCGCCGCGAACCCCGCGGTGAGGCTCGGCGTCTGCACCTCCGCCCCGGACACGGCCGAGAAGACCGCATCGGGTGCGAGGTTCAGGCCGACATACCGGCCGATCCCGTCGCCATGCGTCACCATGAAACGGATGTCCGAATGGCCCGACGCATCGAGCGGCACCTTCCCCGCGAACGACACGCCCCAGCCCGTCGCGCTCTCGTTCAGCGGTCCCGTGTCGATCGTCAGCTTCCGCGCGAGCCCCGCCAGCGAGAACTCGCCGAACGCGGTCTTGTAGTTCAGCCGCGCGGCAACGTCGGGAAGACGATCATCCGCATTCTCGACCACCGCCGCGGACACCAGATTGGTCGATGCCGTTTCGGGATTTTCCGCGGCGACCGACAGTGACAGCGTGTCGCTCAGCTTGCGCGTGTAGCGGATCTGCGCCTGGCGGACGAAGACGCTGCCTTCCGACGGCCCGATAAAGTCGGTCGTCTCGGGCAACGCGCCGATATACTGGAAGGTCGTCCATTCCTGCCCAAACAACCAATTGTCGTAGGTGAAGAACGCGCGACGCAGGCCGGGGTTATAGCCGCTGACGACGCGCTGGTTGCCCTGCGTGCCGGGCACGACCTGGAAATCGAGTTCGAGCAAACCCTTCAGGCTGTGCCCCGCGATCGGCGTATCCGTCGCGAGCACGATCCGGGTCTGTTTGGCATGCGATTCGAAGCTGTTGCCTTCGTTGCGCCCGCCGACCGGGGTCATGCTGGGGAAGTAGAAATCACGACCGACCGATTCCGGCGCGATATTGCCGCCACTGTAGCGGCTCACCGACGCCCAGGTCTTGAAGAAGCCGTTGATCTTGACCGTGGTGCCCGCGACCTTGAACCCGTCGGTCGGCGCAGGCCCGGGTCCGGCGGGCTTGGCCTCCGCCAGCGCGGTCGGCGCGGTCGGGCCGCTTGGCCCGGTCGGATGCGGCGCAGTCGGCGACGATGCCATGGCGGTCGGTGCCGCGGTCGGCGACACGGCGGTTTGCGGTGCTGCGGTTTGCGGTGCTGCGGTTTGCGGTGCTGCGGCAGCAGTGGCGCGCGCGGCGGTCAGTTCCCCCCGCAGGTCCTGCACCGCGGCTTCGAGCGCCTTCAGCCGCGTCTCGAGCTCGACCTCACGCGCCGTCTGCGCATGCGCCGCAGCCGGTACCAGCGCGGTCCCTGCAAGCAGCGCCGTGAAGGCCAGCCGTGTCTTGAACACCATACATGTCATCCCCGTCTCCGCACTTTTCCACTGGTCTTACGCGTGGATATAAGCCTCGCCACCATGGCGGATTGCGAACGCCCGTCCATCCCTTACTTTGGTGCGGGATGATCGCGCGCGGCCGACCGCGTACAGCGCGGCAAAAGGAGAGCCAGATGACCGAGGCAAGCTATCCCGTCCCCGCGCAATGGGCGAAGGACGCCCTGATCGACGCCGCCGCCTATGACCGGATGTATGCCGAGGCCGCGACCGATCCGGACGCCTTCTGGGCCAAGGAAGCCAAGCGTCTCGACTGGATCGTCGCCCCGACCAAGATCAAGGACACGTCGTTCGACGAGAGCGACTTCCGCATCCGCTGGTTCGAGGACGGTCAGCTCAACGTCGCCGCCAACTGCGTCGATCGCCACGCCGACGCCCGCCCCGACGCGACCGCGATCCTGTGGGAAGGCGACAACCCCGACGAATCCCGCAAGATCAGCTACGCCGAGCTGCGCGACGAAGTCTCGAAGCTTGCCAACTGCCTCAAGTCGCGCGGCGTCACGAAGGGCGACCGAGTCACGATCTACCTGCCGATGATCCCCGAGGCGGCGTTCGCGATGCTCGCCTGCGCGCGGATCGGCGCGATCCACTCGGTCGTCTTCGGCGGCTTCTCGCCCGAGAGCCTGTGCAACCGCATCCACGACTGCGACAGCCGCCTCGTCATCACCGCCGATGAAGGCCTGCGCGGTGGCAAGACCGTGCCGCTCAAGGCCAATGTCGATGCGGCGCTCGATCACGGCGACCTCGCGGTCGAGACCGTCATCGTCGTCCGCCGCACTGGTGGAAAAGTCACGATGACCGAAGGCCGCGACTGCTGGTATCATGAGTGCGTCGAAGGCCAGTCGACCGACTGCGCCCCCGAACCGATGAACGCCGAGGATCCGCTGTTCATCCTCTACACCAGCGGCTCCACCGGCCAGCCAAAGGGCGTGCTCCACACCAGTGGCGGCTATCTGGTCTGGGCGTCGATGACGCACGAATACGTCTTCAACTACCGCCCGGGCGAGATCTTCTGGTGCGCCGCCGATGTCGGCTGGGTCACCGGCCACACCTATTCGCTGTACGGCGCGCTCGCGAACGGCGCGACGACGGTGATGTTCGAGGGCGTGCCTAACTATCCCGACCACAGCCGCTTCTGGCAGATCGTCGACAAATACCAGGTCAACATCCTCTACACCGCGCCGACCGCGCTGCGATCGCTGATGCGCGAGGGCGACGACTGGGTGACGCGCACCAGCCGCAAGTCGCTGCGCCTCCTCGGCTCGGTCGGCGAGCCGATCAATCCGGAGGCGTGGAACTGGTACCACAACGTCGTCGGCGACGGCCGCTGCCCGATCGTCGACACCTGGTGGCAGACCGAGACGGGCGGCCACATGATCAGCCCGCTTCCCGGCGCGACCGCGCTGAAACCCGGCAGCGCGACCAAGCCGCTGTTCGGCGTCATCCCCGAACTGGTCGACGCAGACGGCAAGGTTCTCGACGGCGCGGTTGAGGGCAACCTCGTCATTGCCGACAGCTGGCCCGGGCAGATGCGGACCGTGTGGAACGATCACGATCGCTTCTTCCAGACCTATTTCTCGACCTATCCCGGCAAGTATTTCACCGGCGACGGCTGCCGCCGCGACGAGGACGGCTATTACTGGATCACCGGCCGCGTCGACGACGTGATCAACGTCAGCGGCCACCGGATGGGCACAGCCGAGGTCGAGAGCGCGCTCGTCGCGCATGCCAAGGTCGCCGAGGCCGCGGTCGTCGGCATGCCGCACGATCTGAAGGGCCAGGGCATCTATGCCTATGTCACGCTCAATGCGAACGCCGAGCCGAGCGCCGATCTGCGCAAGGAGCTCGTCCAGTGGGTCCGCCGCGAAATCGGCCCGATCGCGACCCCCGACATCCTCCAGTTCGCACCCGCGCTCCCCAAGACGCGATCGGGCAAGATCATGCGCCGCATCCTGCGCAAGATCGCGGAGAACCAGCTCGACCAGCTCGGCGACACCTCGACGCTCGCCGATCCCGCGGTCGTCGACGCCTTGATCGCGGGCCGCGAGGAGGCCACTTCAGTTCCGGCATGACGCGCACGATCCTCATCGCCGACGATCACCCGCTGTTCCGTCAGGCGCTCAAACTGGCGGTCAGCCGCGCCGCGCCCGATGCGGTGGTGATCGAGGCGGGGCAGCTTTGCGAGGCGGCCGATGCGGTCCGCGGCGCGGAGCGTCTCGACCTCATCCTACTCGACCTGCGGATGCCGGGGTCGGAAGGCTTTGCCGGCGTCGCGCTACTCCATGCCGAACGCCCCGGCACGCCGATCCTCGTCATCTCGTCGGCGGACGAGGCCGAAGCCGCGCCACGCGCGCGCGCGTATGGTGCGGTCGGCTTCGTCTCGAAGACCGCCGATCTGGCCGCGCTGGAGAAAGCCGTCGCGCGAGCCCTCGCCGGCGAACGCGACGCACCACCGGAAGACGCGCCCGTCGACGACATGGCGACGCGCGTCGCAAGCCTGACGCCGACCGAACTAAAGGTCCTGCTCGGGGTGCTAGCGGGTCGCTTGAACAAGCAGGTGGCGTTCGACCTCGGCATCTCCGAGGGCACCGTAAAAGGCCACATGACGGCCATCCTGCGCAAACTCGGCGTGCAGAACCGAACACAGGCCGTGCTGGCCGCAAGGGCGATGGACATCCACTTCGCCGATTAAGGCGGGCGACCCGCCCTCCCCCAACCCGTCATCCTGACGAAAGTCAGGACCCAGAGCCAAAATCGGTACGGCTGGTACCCTGGGTCCTGACTTTCGTCAGGATGACGTATCGCATTGGCCCAAGATTGGAGCGTTCAACTCCCCCGCGCCGCCGCCGCCGCCGCGTCCTCGATAAACCGCCACAAATCCGCAGGCACGACGGGCTTGGTCAGCACTACGAGCCCCGCGCACCGATCGTCCTCCGCAACCGTCCGGTCCGCGGTCACCAGCGCGATTGCCGGTGCCGGCGCCATCGCCCGCAGTCGCGCGACGACGTCCAACCCGTCCTCCACCTCGTCGAGATGATAGTCGACCAGCGCAACATCGGGCTCCTCGTCCACGGCCAGTTCGAGCGCCTCCGCGATCGTCCCCGCCAGCAGCGGCACGCACCGTCGCGCGCGCAACGCCGCGTCGAGCGCCGCCAGGATCGTCACGTCGTTGTCGAGGCACAGCACGCGCAGACCCGGCACCAGCGCACGCTTCGCAGATGGCGTCGGCAGCGGGACGTCCAGCCCGGAAGGCGCAATCGGCACCCGTACCGCGAACGTCGTCCCCCGCCCCGGCGCCGAGCGCAATTCCACCGCTACCCCCAGCAACCGCGCGATCCGCCGGACGATCGCCAGCCCCAGACCGACGCCGCCACCCGCACTCCCCTTGCTTTCGAGCCGCTCGAACTCCTCGAAGATCCGCTCGCGGTCTGCCGCGGCGATCCCAGGTCCGTTGTCACGCACCTCGATCAGCACGTCGTCGCCACGCCGCCGCGCGCCGATCCAGATCCGCCCGTCCGCCGAATAGCGCACCGCGTTCGACAGGAAATTCTGCAGGATCGACCGCAGTAGCGAGCGATCGGTCGCGACGCTGAACGCGCCGGCATGCGCCGCCAGCACCAGCCCGCGCTCGCCCGCGAGTGGCCGGAACTGCACCGCCAGTTCCTCGATCAGCGCCCCCAACGCAAACCGCTCGACCTTGGGCACCACGCCCCCGGCATCGAGCCGCGACACGTCGAGCAGCGCACGCAGCAACGTATCCGCCGATCCGATCGCGCCGTCGATCGCGCGCACCAGCTCCGCCTGATGCGGCGCCTTGCCCTCGTCCAGCGCCGCGCAGAACAGCCGCGCGGCGTGCAGCGGCTGCAACAAATCGTGGCTCGCCGCCGCCAGGAACCGCGTCTTGTCGCGCGTCGCGGTCTCCGCCACCGCGCGCGCCTCGCCGAGCATCGCGTTAGACTGCGCCAGATCCTGAGTCCGTGCTGCCACCCGCGCCTCGAGATCGGCCTGCGCCTCCTTCTCCGAGGTGATGTCGGTAAAGCTCTGGACATAGCCCCCACCCGGCATCGGCCGCCCGACCATCTTGATCCACCGCCCCGACGGCCG
Organism: Sphingomonas sp. BK036; assembly: GCF_004216825.1. Taxonomy (NCBI): domain Bacteria; kingdom Pseudomonadati; phylum Pseudomonadota; class Alphaproteobacteria; order Sphingomonadales; family Sphingomonadaceae; genus Sphingomonas; species Sphingomonas sp. BK036. The sequence goes on from NZ_SGXR01000005.1 coordinate 470,347, forward strand.
TTGCCGCTCGAAACTATGCGGAGTCCCGCGCGCGAGATGCCCCATCCGCCGCCCGACATGCGCCGCGATATCGTCGACGCTGCCCTCGCGCTCGGCATTGTAGCGGATCAGGTCGGCGATCGATCGGCCGACGACGACATAGCCCTCGGGATAGTCGAACATCTCGACATAACGCGGATTCCACGCGACCAGCCGCAGGTCCGCGTCGATCACGCTCACACCCGGATCGATCGTTTCCAGCGTCGCCGACAGCAAAGTGCGTGAAAACCGTAGCGACCGCCCGCGCTGGTCGAGCAGCCGGACCACGTCGCTGACGTCCATCGCAGACCCGGCAATGCTCGACGCGACGATCTTGCGCGCCGACGGTGCACCGATGACGCCCGCGATCAACCGCTCGGCGGTGCGCGCGGCGGGTCCATCGATCGGTGCGCGCAGATCGGGGGACGCCACGCCGATCGCCTCCGCCTCGCCTTCGCCGACGAACCTAGCGACCAGCATCCGCAGTTCGCCGAGCGTCCGGACATGGTCGAGCGCGCTGTTCCGGCGATGCCGCTCGATCGCATGCAGCCCGGCCATCAGCGCGACGTTGACGCCAAGGCTCCAAACCGTGCCATTGACCAAGGGCGAGCCGAACCGCCAGCCGAGCAACGCGTCGGGATCGAGCCACCCCCGCGTGAAGTGCGCGAGAGACGGTCCGACACCCTCGCCGATCGACGGCAGCAACAGGCAGTAGATCCAGACGACCACGCCGCCGATCAGCCCGGCGCGCGCCGCTGTGTGGTTGGCGAAGTTCCACCCGACCGTCGCGATCAGCGCAGGTGCGAACTGCGCGACGCCCGCAAACGCGATCAGCCCGATCGACGCCAGCGGCAGGTCCGCGCCGAGGCTCCGCCCGTACACCAGCGCCACCGCGACGATCGCCGCGATGATCACCCGGCGCACGCGCAGCATCCGCCGGCCAAGCTCGCCCTCGCCCGCCTCGCCATGCCGCCTGAGCAGCATCGGCGCGAGCAGATCGTTCGTCGCCATCGTCGACAGCGCGATCGTCTCGACCACCACCATGGCCGTCGCCGCCGAGAACCCGCCAAGAAACGCAAGCAGCGCGACCAGATGCTCGCCGCGCTGCAACGGCACCGTCAGCACGTACAGGTCGGGCTCGGCATCGCCCGGCAACAGCGTCATCCCTGCCAGCGCGAGCGGCAGCACCAGCAGCGAGATGACGACCATGTACGCGATGAACGGCCAGCGCGCGCGCGCCACCGCATCGAGCCCGCGCGCCTCGATCACGCCGACATAGAATTGCCGCGGCAGGCACAGGATCGCGAGCGCCGACAAGATTGTTCGCACCCAGAAGTCGGACGTCAGCGCGCCCCAGGTAAATCCGGTTTCAAGCCTCGCCAGCGGTGCCGACAGCGTCGCGGCGGGCACGTCGGCGAGCACGGCCAGCGTCACCACGCCGAGCACGACGAAGCAGAGCAGCTTGATCAGCGATTCCGCCGCGATCGCCGCCACCACGCCCGGGTTGCGCCCAGCCACCTCGTACCGCCGCGCACCGAACAGGATCGCGAATACCGCCAGCAGCAGCGCGACGAACGTGCCGACCTCCGCCGAACTCCCGACGCCCGCGATCGCGCCGAAGCTGAGCGTGACCGAGCGCAACTGGAGCGCGATATACGGCACCGACGCGAGCAACGCCGTCCCCGCGACGATCGCCGCGGTCCCCCGGCTGCGCCCATAGCGTGCGGAGATGAAGTCCGAGATCGAACTCGATCCCTCCTCGCGCGCCAGCCGGATCAGCCGCGCGAGGAACTTGGGCGCCAGCAGGAAAACCAGCGCCGGCCCGAGATAGATGGCGAGATAATCCCAGCCGCGCGTCGCCGCAGTGCCGACCCCGCCGAAGAACGTCCAGCTGCTGCAATAGACCGCCAGCGACAACGGATACGCGATCTGCCCGAGCCGCCGCGACAGGCCCCGCCGGTCCACCACCCACGCAATCCCGAACAGCGTCGCGCCGTACCCGAGAATGGCGAGGATGATCATCGGACGGGTGATGAAGGCGCTCCGGTCTGGCGCCGCAGCGCAGGGTCACGGGAAGCTATAACCCCGATCCGGACTGACGGCGACCGTGCTAAGGAACCGAAGAACCATCAGCCCCGTCGCCACGAGGACGCAAAAAAAACCGGAGGCGCATGAACTGCGCCCCCGGTCATTTTTTTCCACGTCAGGTCAGATGTAGCGATCAGGCCAGCGTGCGCACGTTGGGTTCGCGATCCCAATAGCGCTTGGTGCCCGCTGTCGCGATCTGGCCGAGATCGACCACACCGGCATCGGGCTCGACACCTGCCTTATCGAGCAACGGCTTGGCTGCCGCATTGGCCGCGACGGCCTTGAGATGCCCGAACGCGTCCATGACCCACTGGACTGCTGCCCCTTCCTTGAGCAACGCCTTGCAGCCCTCCTCCGAAAGCACCACCGCGACCGCGTCGAAGATCTGCGACGGGCTGCCGGCAAGCTGCCCGTGCGCCTTCTTCTTGCTGCCATCGGCGAGCTTCGCGCCACCGACCTTGGGCGCGACCAGAACGGCCTTGCCGCCGGCGGCCTCGACCGACTTGACGACCGCATCGATCTCGCCGCCGTCGGACCCGTCCGCGATCAGGATCCCGACCTGGCGACCCTCGAGCGTCTCCTTCATCGACTTCTGGATCGACAGTGCGTCGCTCGCAGGCATATCGATCGGCTCACGATAGGCTGGGTTCGCCGCTGGCAGCTCGATGCCCAGACCATCAGCGACCCGCGTTGCCAGTTCCTCGTTCACATTGCGCAGGTTGGCGACGGTGCGCTCCTGGACATGGGCGAGGCCGACCTTCGACAGTTCGAACGTGAACGCCGAAGCGATATGCGCCTTTTCGTTATCCGTCGCCGACACCCAGAACAGGCGTGCCTGGCTGTAATGATCGCCGAACAGCTCGGCGCGCATCCGCAGCTTCTCGCCCTGCTCGTCCGCACCGGTCGGGTTGGTCGTCGTCACGAAGCCGTTAGGCGACTCGCGCGGACCACCGTCCTCGCCAACGACCGACAGGCTGTTGGGCTCGTAATTCGCGCGGCCCTTCGGCACCTTGGTCTGCATCATCCCGTCACGCTGGAAGTTCTGCGCGTGGTTGCGCGGCGCATTGACGGGGATCTGGTGGAAGTTGGTCGTCCCCAGACGCGACTTCTGCGTGTCGAGATAGCTGAACAGGCGACCCTGGAGCAGCGGATCGTTCGAGAAATCGATCCCCGGCACGATATTGGTCGGCAGGAACGCGACCTGCTCGGTCTCGGCGAAGAAATTGTCGACGTTCCGGTCAAGCACCATCCGGCCGATGATCCGGACAGGAACGTCCTCCTCGGGGATCAGCTTGGTCGAATCGAGCACGTCATAAGGCTGCGCCTCGGCGAACGCCTTGTCGAACACCTGGATGCCCAGCTCCCACTCGGGGAAGTCGCCGGTATCGATCGCTTCCCACAGGTCGCGACGATGATAGTCGTTGTCGGCGGCCTGAAGCTTCAGCGTCTCGTCCCAGATCGTCGACTGAAGACCGAGCTTCGGCTTCCAGTGGAACTTCACGAAGCTCGACTTGCCCTCGTCGTTGACGAGCTGGAACGTATGGACGCCGAAGCCTTCCATCATGCGCAGCGAGCGCGGCAGCGTGCGGTCGGACATCGCCCACATCTGCATGTGAGTCGATTCCGGCGTCAGCGACGCCCAGTCCCAGAACGTGTCATGCGCCGAACCCGCCTGCGGATAGGCACGATCGGCTTCCATCTTCACCGAATGGATCAGGTCGGGAAACTTGATCGCGTCCTGGATGAAGAACACGGGAATGTTGTTGCCGACGAGATCCCAGTTGCCCTCGGTCGTGTAGAACTTGACCGCGAAGCCGCGCACGTCGCGCGGCGTATCAACGGAGCCTGCACCGCCGGCTACGGTCGAAAAGCGCGTAAACAGCTCGGTCTTGGTGCCCTTCTTGAACACTGCCGCCTTAGTCAGGTCGGAAATGTCGTCGGTCGCCTCGAAATAGCCATGCGCACCCGAGCCGCGGGCGTGGACGATCCGCTCGGGGATCCGCTCATGGTCGAAGTGAAAGATCTTCTCGCGCAGCACGAAATCCTCGAGCAGCGTCGGGCCGCGCACGCCGGATTTCAGGCTGTTCTGGTTGTCGGAGACGGGCACGCCGTGGTTGGTCGTGAGAACGGGCACATCGCCGCCGGCCTGCTGGTGCGTTTCGCCACCGTTGCCGGGATTGCGCTCTGCGGGGTCGCTCATAGCAAATCCTTGTTTGATAGTCATAGTTCTGCACGGTCAACGATCCTCGTCCGCGGCCGGGTCCACGCGAACGAAAGAATTCGGGGGCCGCGGCCGGACCGGTGGACAGGATGCCTCAGTGACAGCCCCCGTGATGCGGTCTACCCGTGCGCCGTGCCCGCGATCCGCCGTCTCTTTTCGTCCTGCCCGCTGCTCGCGGGATGGCTGTGCGTGGCGGCACTGGCGATGAAGCTGCTGGTGCCCACGGGGTACATGATCGCAAATCAGTCCGGCCACATCGCGATCACGCTGTGCCCGGGCGCCGCGCCGATGACCGCTACGATGGACATGGGCATGCCCGATCAGATGATGTCGGACCATGCGATGCCGGACCACGATCCGTCCACCGGCCACGGCAAGACAGAGCTGCCCTGCGCGTTTTCGGGGCTGTCGGCGCAGGCGCTGGCCAGCGTCGATGCGGTCCTGCTCGTCGCGGCGATCGCGTTTGTCATTGCGATCGGCGTGCGCCCGGTCCGTCCCCCCGTCCACGCCAGCGCGCCGCATCTGCGTCCGCCGCTGCGCGGCCCACCGACTCTGCTTTCGACCGTCTGACCCGAACCGCGCGTTGCCCGACGCGCGGTTCGCCACCTCTGTCGACGCGCGTCCGTGTGGCCGCGCGCCTGTCGAAAGCCCTGTTTCATGTTCGATACTCCATCTACTTTCGGGGCGGCGATGGCGATCGCCCTCGCCTCGCCCGCCACCGCGCAGACCCCCCCCCCCGTTCCCGCCCCCACCCCAACCGAGTCCGATACGCGCTTCGTGATCGGCGACGTCGTCGTCACCGCGCGCAGCATGGCGCGCTCGACCGAGACCATCCTGACCTCGGTCGACATGCTCGGCGGCGAGATCGCGCAACGCCAGTCGGTCGACAATGCGTGGGAGCTGTTCGCCCGCCTGCCCGGCGTCGTGCTGACCGACTTCAACCAGGGCACCACGTCCGGCCGCTTCTCGATCCGCGGGTTCAACGGCGAAGGCGAGATCAACGCGGTCAAGCTGATGATCGACGGCATACCGAGCAACGACAATGCCGGCGGCATGACCGGTATCGACATGATCTCGCCGCTCGACGTCGCCGGGATCGAACTGGTTCGCGGGACGTCCGATCCGCGCTGGGGGCTGAACAACATCGCCGGCAACGCCAATATCCTGACTCGGATCGGCGGCAATTACCTCGACGCGCGTCTGATCGGCGGTGCGTTCGGGACGATCGACGCACAGGCCTCGGCCGGACTCGAGCGCGGCGGGTTCAGCCAGAACTACCTGGTCGGCTATCGGCGGACCGATGCGTATCGCGACCATGCCGATCTCGATCGCCTGAATCTCGCGGGCAAATGGTTCTATGATTTTGGATCCACGCGGATCGGCGCGATCGTCCGCCATTCGGTCGCGCACGCGCAAGAGCCGGGCTATCTGACCGATGTCGACGCCGATACCGACCGCACCCGATCCTACGCGCTGTCGGCCACCGATGGCGGCACGCGACGGATCGGCCAGTACAGCCTGCATCTCGACGCCGATCTCGCCGACCCGCTCGCGCTCAGCGTCAAGACCTATGCCAATAGCCTCCACGACGACCGCTACGTCCGCTACTCCGCAAGCGTCCCGCAACAGCGGCGCCTGACCGAGGAATGGCAATATGGCGCGACCGCCGCGCTGCATTACCACCCCCGCGTCGACTTCCTCCACGCGCTGATGATCGAGGCGGGGGGCGACGTGCAGGTGCAGGACAATAAGAGCCTGCGCTGGCTGACCGACCGGCGCACGCTCACCACCCAGACGCGCGACCAGGATTTCGAACTGACCGTCTATGGCGGCTATCTCCAAGCGGTGATCGAGCCGACCGACTGGCTCAAGATCACTCCCGCTTGGCGGATCGACCGAGTCGCGGGCCATTTCACCAATCGCCTGGCGGGGACGACCGCGCCGATCAACGGCTATGACACGATCAGCCAACCCAAGCTGAGCGTCGCGGTGACGCCCGTGACCGGCGTCACCGCCTATGCCAATTACGGGCGCACCTTCCAGATCGGCGCTGGCTCGGCCTCGTATCTGGTGCCGCCACGAACGACCGATGTCGCACCCTCGATCAACGAAGGCTATGAAGCAGGCGTCAAGCTCACGCGCGGGCGCTGGCTCGAAGCGCGCGTCGCATTGTGGCAGCAGACCGCGAGCGGCGAGCTCAAGCGGCGGCTGAACGATCCCTCCGGCGATGTCGACAATCTCGGCCAGACGCGGCGCCGCGGGATCGATCTGCAGCTGGACCTGAAGCCGGTCCGCACCGTTGCGCTATGGGGCAGCTATTCCCACCAGACCGCGCGGATAATCACGCCCGACCCGGCAACCCCGTCTCAGGCGGGCAACGCGATCGACCATGTCCCGCAGAACGTCTTCTCGGGCGGGCTCGACGTGACACCCGACGCCAAAGTGCGGCTGTCCTTATGGGGTAACGGCCAGTCGAGCTACGAACTCGATCCCGCCAACACGCAGGGCCGCTACGGTGAGTATGTCGTCCTCAATGCCGAGGTCGCGTACAAGCTGACGCCGAAGATCGAGATATCTGCGCAACTCAAGAATCTCGCGAACAAGCGCTACGAGTATGTCTGGTACGACGGCACGCAGCGGCTTCACACGCCCGCCGATCCGCGATCGCTGTTCGGCGCGGTCCGGTTGACGCTCTGATGACGCGCCGATTGCCGCTGCGTGCCATCGTCCGGCGCGTGCATCTCTGGCTTGGCCTGTCGATCGGCGCGCTGTTCGCGTTCGCCGGGCTGACCGGCAGCATACTCGTCTTCTATCCGGAGATCGACGCGGCGTTGAACCCCGCGTTGCGCGCGGTGCCGGACGACGCGCGCGCCCGCTCCTGGCAGGCAGTCGTCGACACGCTCCACCGCGAGCATCCCACCCGCACCGGCGCGTGGCGGATCGAGGTGACCGTGGACGGCGGCGCCGTCCCGGTGCGCTATTACCGGCCAAGGGAAACCGCGGGCCACGATTTCGCGCCGTTCCTCGCCTGGATCGATCCGGTCCGCATGACGACGATCCGCACCGGCTTCTGGGGCGATACGGTCGTCACCTGGATCTACGATCTCCATTACCGGCTGCTGCTGGAAAAGCCCGGGGAGGTCGTCATGGGGATCGCAGGCATCGTCATGCTGGCCATGACCGCCAGCGGGATCTGGGCATGGTGGCCCCGCCCCGGCAGCTGGTGGCGCGCGCTCCGCTTCAAGCGCGACGCTGCGCCGCTGCGCCGTCTGTATGACTGGCACAAGCTTATCGGTCTGGGCGGCGCGATCCTCGTGCTCGTCGTCACCGCGACCGGGGTGATGCTCGATTTGCCCGACCAGACCCGGTTCGTGATCGCGCGCGCCTCGCCCCTCTACCGGACCCCGGCACTGGCCGTGGTCGCGCGCGGCGCGCCCCTGCCGGTCGATCGATTGGTCGCCATTGCCGAACACGTTTTCCCCGGAGCCGCGCTCGCCTGGATCGAGACTCCCGCCTCGCCGACCGGCGCGATCCGGATTAATCTCGCGCAGGACGGCGAACCCAGCCGCCGTTTCCCGCGCACCAATGTCTGGCTCGATCCCTATACCGGCGCGGTCCTCGCGACCCGCGACGGGCTTGCCGAGAGCGGCGGCGACGTCGTGATGAACTGGCTCCACCCGCTGCACGGCGGCGAGGCGCTGGGGCTGACGGGGCGCATCCTGGCCTTCGTCGCTGGCCTGGTGCCGATCGCGCTCTTCGTGACCGGCCTGCTCCGGTGGCAGCATCGTCGCGAGCGCCGCACGCCGCAAAGGACGATTGGCACTCGCGGCGAACCCGGCTAGCACGACGCGCGAGCACCCGGTTCGACCGGAAGCTCGCTAGATCGCGTCGGTGCCCTTCGGGGCTTGAAGGGGAATGCGGTGCGGAGGGTTCGCCGTCCTATGCCGCAGCTGTCCCTGCAACTGTAAGCGGCGAGCGAAACGCACACGCCCTTCGCGACGAGGGGCAGCCACTGGGTCGACGATCTGGGAAGGTGTGGCGTGGAGCCGTGACCCGCGAGCCAGGAGACCTGCCGGCGTCTGGTCGCTCTCGTCCCGGCCCAGGGGGTGGCCGAGGCACGGTGAACGCCGTCTGAGCGACGACCTTGCGGCGGGGGCCGCATCGACGACGCGCGTCGGCCGCTCATGGCGTCCGGTCTTCATGCGTCGCGGCCGCATGCGGCAGGTCCCCGTCCTCGTCGGACGCCGGGGAGTTCTGCATGACGACGATGACGATCGATAAGCCGGCCAGGAAAACGCCCGGCGGGCCGGCACGGATGGCCACGCGCAAACGCGTCGGCTGGATGTTCACAAGCCTGGTCGCAGCCAATATCGCCGCCTGGGGCTGGGCGTTCTCGCTGTTCCACGCGCAGCCGCTGATGCTCGGCACCGCGTTGCTCGCCTGGGGTCTGGGGTTGCGCCACGCAGTCGATGCGGATCATATCGCCGCGATCGACAATGTGACGCGCAAGCTGATGCAGGACGGCCAGCGCCCGATCGCGGTCGGCTTCTGGTTCGCGATCGGGCATTCGGGGATCGTGCTGATCGCCGCGGTCGCCATCGCGCTCACCGCCAGCGCGCTGGCGCAGTTCGAGGCGTTCAAACAGGTCGGCGGCGTGATCGCCACCATCATCTCCGCGGTGTTCCTGTTCACGATCGCGGCGATGAACCTCGTCATCCTGCGCTCGGTCTGGCGGACCTTCGGCCATGTCCGCAGTGGCGGCGTCTATGTCGAGGAAGACCTTGATCTGCTGCTCGGCAACCGCGGTCTGCTTGCGCGACTGTTCCGGCCGATGTTCAGGCTCGTCACGCGCAGCTGGCACATGGCGCCGCTCGGATTCCTGTTCGGGCTCGGCTTCGATACCGCGACCGAGGTCGCGATCCTCGGCCTGTCCGCGAGCCAGGCCGCGGACGGTCTGTCGATCGGCACCGTCCTCGTCCTCCCGATCCTGTTCGCCACGGGCATGGCGCTGGTCGACACCGCGGACGGTGTCGTGATGCTCGGCGCGTATGAATGGGCGTTCGTGAAGCCGATCCGCAAGCTTTACTACAACATCACCATCACGCTGATTTCGGCGATCGTCGCGATCGCGATCGGCGGGATCGAGACGCTCGCGCTGCTGGGCGCCAAGCTCGGCCTGTCGGGGGGCGTGTGGGATCTGGCGGCCGCGCTGGGCGAGAATTTCAACGGCCTTGGCTTTGCGATCATCGGCCTGTTCGTGCTGTGCTGGGTGCTGAGCTTCGCAATCTACCGCTGGAAACGCTTCGACGAAATCGAGGTCGTGCACGCGTAACAAGCACGTCCGTCATCCTGGGCTTGACCCAGGATCCAGAGCCACAGGCGACAGCGTGCGTAACTCTGGATCCTGACTTTCGTCAGGATGACGGGCGCGAGCGAGTTGGCAGTCCCGTGATATTCCTCTAACCCCACGCCCGAGGCTCGGTTTTACCGAACTTCAACAGATCGCGCCGGTGCCCTTCGGGGCTTGAATGGGAATGCGGTGCGGGAGGATGTCCTCCCAATGCCGCGGCTGTCCCTGCAACTGTAAGCGGTGAGCGAGACGCACAGGCCCTTCGCGAGGGGGGCAGCCACTGGGTCGAAGACCTGGGAAGGCGTATGTCGAGCTTTGACCCGTGAGCCAGGAGACCTGCCAGCGTAACGGTCGCTCTTGCCTTGATCCAGGGGATGGTCGCGGCACGGTACTCCGTCTGAGCGACGAACGCGTGCGGCCGAAAGGTCGTGCGTGCCTGCGTATGCTCGAAGGAGAATAACAATGTCGGACCGCTCGCCCAATTTGGCAAAAGTCCCCGTCACCATCGTCACCGGCTTTCTCGGCGCGGGCAAGACGACGCTCATCAGCCACCTGATCCGCAACGCGGGCGGCCGTCGGCTGGCGGTCGTGGTAAACGAATTTGGCACGCTCGGCATCGATGGCGACATCCTGAAGGGCTGCGCGATCCCCGATTGCCCCGCGGAGAACGTCGTCGAACTGGCCAATGGCTGCATCTGCTGCACCGTCGCCGACGATTTCATCCCGACCGTCGAGACGCTGCTCGCGCTCGACCCGCGCCCCGATCACATCCTGATCGAGACGTCCGGCCTCGCGCTTCCCAAGCCGCTGCTGAAGGCGTTCGACTGGCCCGCGATCCGCTCGCGCATCACCGTCGACGGCGTCATCGCGCTCGCCGATGCGGAGGCGGTCGCCGCCGGCCGGTTCGCGCCCGACGTCGCCGCGCTCGATGCGCAGCGCGCCGCCGATCCGAGCGTCGATCATGAGACGCCGCTTTCGGAAGTGTTCGAGGACCAGCTCGCCTGCGCCGATCTCGTCCTGCTCACCAAGGTCGATCTTGCCGGTCCCGAGGGCGTCGCCAAGGCGCGCGCGGTTATCGCCGCCGAGTCCGCCCGCCCGCTCCCGGTGATCGACCTGACCGACGGCATCATCGACCCGCGCGTGATCCTCGGCCTGAACGCCGCCGCCGAGGACGACATCGCCAGCCGCCCCTCGCATCACGACGGCGAAGACGATCACGAGCATGACGATTTCGACAGCGTCGTCGTCGCGCTGGGCGAGATCGCCGATCCGGCCGAACTGGCCGCCCGGATCGAGGCGCTCGCTCGCAGCGCCGACATCCTGCGCGTAAAGGGCTATGCCGCGGTCGCCGGCAAGCCGATGCGCCTGCTCGTCCAGGCGGTCGGCGCACGCGTCCGCACACAATATGACCGCCCCTGGCGCGCCGACGAGCCCCGCCGCACGCAACTGGTGGTCATCGCCGAGCATGATCGCATCGACGAGGCCCGCATCAAGGCCGCGCTGGACGCCTGAGGCGCCACGATGCACGTCGTCTTCCGCGAGACCCACGGGCTGGAGGAAAACGCGGTCCCGCAGGACCTCGCGCAATCCCCCGCGGACCTCGTCGTCCTGTCCTTTTCCGACGGTGACCTCGGCGCGTTCGCCGCGGGCTGGCGACGTGCGGAGGCCGCCGGGCGGTGCCTGCCGTCGCTGCGGCTCGCGAACCTGGCGGCGCTCCAGCATCCGCTGTCGGTCGACACCTATGTCGAGCAGACGCTGGCCGGCGCGAAGGGTATCCTGATCCGGCTGATCGGCGGGCGGTCCTATTGGAGCTATGGCTTGCAACAGGTCGAACATCTCGCGCGGGAGAAGGGCATCGCGCTGGCGGTCCTCGCCGCGGACGGTCGGATCGATACGCGGCTCGATGCCGCCTCGACGATCCCGGTCTCGACGCTGCGCCACCTCGCGACGCTGTGCGATACCGGCGGCGCGGTCGCGGCGAATGCGGCGCTGGCGCAGTTCGCGCTCGCCGCGGGCTGCTATGCCGGCCCGGTTGCCGGGGTCCGCGCGATCGCCGACGTCGGGGGATGGCAGCCGCAGGACGGCGTGACCTGCCCCGCCGCCTTCGCGCTCACAGCGAAACGCCCGCGCGTGCTGATCGTCTTCTACCGCTCGTACCTCACCGCCGCCGATCTCCACCCGATCGAGGCGCTCCACGCCGCACTGACCGGCCGGGGCTTCGACGTCATCGGGCTGTTCGCGCCCTCGCTGAAGGCGCCCGACGCAGCCGGCTGGCTGGCGCGCTGGGTCGGCGCGCTGGCGCCGGCTGCGATCGTCAACGCCACCGCGTTCTCCGCGCGCGGGGCGACCGACGGCACGCCGCTCGACGGTGCCGGCGTGCCCGTGTTCCAGATCGCGCTGGCGACCTCCGACCGCGCCGCCTGGGCGGGCGCAACGCGCGGCTTGTCGCCTGCGGACCTCGCCATGCACGTCGTCCTGCCCGAAGTGGACGGCCGCCTGTTTGCCGGCGTCGCCAGCTTCAAGGAAGCCGCAGCCCGGGACGGCGATCTCGAATATACCCGGCGCGAACACCGCGCCGACCCGGATCGCATCACAGCGATCACCGCGCGGATCGCAGCCTGGACCAGCCTCGCCAGCAAGCCCGTTGCCGATCAGCGCGTGGCGATCGTCCTGTCGACCTACCCCGGCAAGGCGTACCAGATGGCGCACGCGGTCGGGCTCGACGCGTTGGCGTCGACGCAGGCGATCCTCGCCGATCTGACCGCCGCCGGCTATGCGATCACGCCCGACGACCGCGACCTGGCAACGGCGCGGATTCACTGGCCGCTTGCCGCGTATCGCACGGCACTCGCAAAGCTCCCCGCAGAGCTCCGCCAAGACCTGCACGACGCGTGGGGCGAGCCTGGCGAAGACTTCGCCTTCACCGCGATCGACCAGGGCGGCGCGCTGATCGCGTTGCAACCCGAACGCGGCCGCAGCGAAGACCGCGCGGACGAGTATCACGATCTCTCCCGCTGTCCGTCGCACGCCTATGTCGCCTTTTACCTCTGGCTGCACGCCCGCGGGGTCGATGCGCTCGTCCATGTCGGCGCGCACGGCACGCTCGAATGGCTGCCCGGCAAGTCGGTCGCGCTGTCCGACAGCTGCTGGCCCGAGGCGCTGACGGCGGCGATGCCCGTGATCTACCCGTTCATCGTCAACGATCCCGGCGAAGCAGCCCAAGCCAAACGCCGCATCGGCGCGGTCACGCTCGGCCATGTCCCGCCGCCGCTCGAACGGACGCGCACCGGCGCCGGGCTGGGCCGCCTCGAAGCGTTGCTCGACGAATTCTCCAACGCCGACGGCCTCGATCCCGCGCGGCGCGACCGGCTGCAGCGCGACATTCGCGACGAAGCGACCGCCACCGGCCTCGCCGCGACGCTGGGGCTCGACGATGCGCAGTCGCCAGCGGACGCGATCACGCGCATCGACACGTTCGTGTGCGACGTGAAGGAGAGCCAATATGGCGACGGCCTCCACATCTACGGCCGCGGCGAGCACGGCGCCGCCGAGAGCGCCGGCTTGCTGTCGGCGCTCCAGGGAAAACGCGTCGCCTCGGGCCCGTCCGGTTCGCCGTGGCGCGGTCGATCCGACGTCCTCCCGACCGGTCGCAACCTGTACACCACCGATCCGCGCGCCGTCCCTTCGCGCGCCGCGCATCGCCAGGGCGTGACGCTCGCCGACGAACTCGTCCGCCGCCATCTGCAGGACCATGGCGACTATCCCCGCACGCTCGTCGTCGACCTCTGGGCCTCGGCGACGATGCGCACCGCGGGCGAGGAGTTCGCGATGGCGCTCCATTTGCTCGGTGCGGAACCCGTCTGGGACATGCAGTCCGACCGTGTGACGGGCGTCGAGATCCTCCCGCTTCCCACGTTCGACCGGCCCCGCATCGACGTCACGCTGCGCATATCCGGCCTGTTCCGCGACGCCTTCCCGACGCTGTGCACGATGTTCGGCCAGGCCGTCCGCGCGCTCGGCGCGCGCGACGAACCCGCGGACTGGAACCCGTTCGTCGGCAAACCGTCGACACCGCGCGTCTACGGTCCCAAACCCGGCCGCTACGGCCTGAGCATGGGCGACCCCGGGGAGACCTACACGCCCGAGGCGCAACTTGATGCCGGCAAGGCGTGGCTGTCGGCCTCCGCCCACGCGTTCGACGATGGCAACGACATGTTCGACCCTATCGGCATCCGCGACCGCGTCGCCGCGGCCGACGCCTTCGTCCACGTGCAGGACCTGCCCGAGACCGACCTGCTCCTCGCGGCAGACTATGCCGCGCACGAGGCGGGCTTCGCCGCCGCGCAATCGGTCGCTGGCGGAAACGCCACGCTCTACCATCTCGACGCGCGCGACCCGACCCAGGCCAGGGCCCGCCCGCTGAAGGAAGAGATCGCCCGTGTCGTCCACGCCCGCGCCCATCCCGGCTGGGTGGATGGCATGATGTGCCACGGCTTTCGCGGCGGTGCGGAGATCGCCGCGACGCTCGACCATCTCGGCGCGTTCGCGCATCTAGCCGGCGCGGTCCGCCCCGAACTGATCGACCTCTATCACGATGCGACGCTCGGCCGGGACGACGTCCTGGCGTTCCTCGCCCGGGCCAACCCCGAAGCGCTCGCGGCGATGCAGGCGCGCTTTGCCGCGCTCCACGCCGCCGGTCTATGGCCGACCCGCCGCAACTCGATCCTCGCGCAGCTCGACCTGCCGGCATGAGCGCGTTCGTCGTCAAGGGCTGGTGCCCCGATGCGTGGCGCCCGATGATGGCCGGCGACGGCCTGCTCGTCCGCATCCGCCCGCCGCTGGGCCGCCTGACGCGGGCGCAAATCATCGGCCTGTGTGCCGCTGCAGCGCGCCACGGCAGCGGCCAGATCGACGTCACCAGCCGCGCCAACCTCCAGATCCGGGGCGTTTCCGACGACGAATGGCGCCCGTTGATCGACGCCATGCTCGATCTCGGCCTGATCGACCCCGATCCGGCGCGTGAGGCCCGCGCCAACATCCTCGTCGCTCCCGATTGGCGCGAAGGCGACGACACGCACCGCATCGCCTCCGAATTGCGCGCCCGACTGCACGAGCTGCCGGACCTTCCCGGCAAAGTCGGCTTCGCGATCGACGCCGGCGCGGCGCCGATGCTCGCGGACGCATCCGCGGACTTCCGGATCGAACGCGCCGCGAGCGGCCACCTGATCCTACGCGCCGACGGCCGGGATCACGGCATGCCGCTGTCGCCCGGCACCGAAGTCGACCGACTGATCGCGCTCGCCCGCTGGTTCGTCGACAGCGGCGGCACCGCCAACGGCCGCATGGCGCGTCATCACGCACCGCTGCCCGAATGGGCCGCCGCAACGCTCGCCCCCGCGGCTTGCGCACCGCCGCTCGAGCCCGGCCCGCTTGCGCTCGGCCTGCCCTTCGGTCGCATCGAAGCGTCGGCGCTCACCCGCCTGATCGAGGCCGAGCCCGTGATCCGCGCGATCCACCTGACGCCGTGGCATATCGTAGTCCTCGAAACGGAGTCGCCACTCGCGGCACTGCCCGATCCCACCGCCTTCATCACCACGCCGTCCACGGCGCTGCTCCGTACCGATGCCTGTGT
The DNA here is from genome assembly GCF_004216825.1 of Sphingomonas sp. BK036. NCBI lineage: Bacteria > Pseudomonadati > Pseudomonadota > Alphaproteobacteria > Sphingomonadales > Sphingomonadaceae > Sphingomonas > Sphingomonas sp. BK036. The sequence goes on from NZ_SGXR01000005.1 coordinate 485,656, forward strand.
CGGTGCGCCCGCCTGCCCGCAAGCCACGGTCGAGACCCGCAACCTCGCCCGCCGCCTTGCGCCGCACGTCACCGGCCGCCTCCACGTCTCCGGATGCGCCAAGGGGTGCGCGCGCGCGGCCCCGGCGGACGTCACGCTGACGGGGCGCGACGGCCGCTACGACCTCGCGTTCGACGCGCGCGCCGGTGCCCCCCCTTCCCGCGCGGGACTCGATACCGCGCAGATCCTCGCTCAGTTCGGAGCCGCCTGAATGCCGTACGCCTATGAAACCGACGGCGCGGCGATCTATCGCCAGTCGTTCGCGATGATCCGCGCAGAAGCCGATCTCGCCCGGTTTTCCCCCGAGGAGGAGCCCGTCGCCGTCCGCATGATCCACGCCGCCGGGCTGGTCGGCCTCGCGAAACATATCCGGTTCTCGCCGACCTTCGCGGTCGACGCGCGCCGCGCGCTCCAGGCGGGCGCCCCGATTCTCTGCGATGCGCGCATGGTCACCGAAGGCATCACGCGCACCAGATTGCCAGCGGACAACCGCATCGTCTGCACGCTGCACGCGGCCGAGACGCCCGATCTCGCACGCGCGATGGGCACTACGCGATCGGCCGCCGCGCTCGAATTCTGGCGCCCGCACCTCGCCGGCGCCGTCGTCGCGATCGGCAACGCGCCGACCGCGCTGTTCCACCTGCTCAACATGCTCGAGGACCCGGATTGCCCGCGCCCCGCCGCGATCATCGGCTGCCCGGTCGGCTTTGTCGGTGCGGTCGAATCGAAGGCCGCGCTCTGGACCGACCAGCCCGTCCCCTGCGTCGTCGTCGAGGGCCGGATGGGCGGCAGCGCGATCACCGTGGCGGCGATCAACGCGCTGGCGAGCGGCACCGAATGACTGCGATGCGACCGGGTGGCATGATCCACGGCGTCGGGCTGGGCCCGGGCGCGCAAGACCTGATGAGCGTCCGTTCGGATCGCCTCGTCCGGACTGCGCGCCACGTCGCCTATTTCCGCAAGGCCGGGCGTCCCGGGCAGGCGCGCAAGATCGTCGAAGGCATGCTCCGCGCGGACGTGGTCGAATTCCCGATGGAATATCCGGTGACCACCGAGATTCCCGTTTCGGACCCGCGCTACAACGACTGCCTGTCGGCCTTCTACAGCCGCTGCATCGACCATCTCGCGTCCCTCGCGCGCGCGGGCGAGGATGTCGTCGTGCTCTGCGAAGGCGATCCGTTCTTCTACGGCTCGTTCATGCACCTCTATGCGCGCCTCCAGACGATCGCGCCGGTCGCGGTCGTCCCCGGCATCACCGGGATGTCGGGCGCATGGACCGCGAGCGGCGCGCCGATCACCTGGGGCGACGATGTTCTCACGGTCCTGATGGGCACGCTGCCGGAGGAGGATCTGGTCCGCCGGATCCGCGACACCGACGCGCTGGTGGTGATGAAGATCGGCCGTCACCTCGACAAGCTCCGCCGCGCGGTCGCCGCTGCCGGGCGCGAGGACGAGGCATGGCTGGTCGAATACGCTGCGATGGCCGATCAGCGGGTCACCCGGCTGTGCGATGCCGATGCGATCACGCCTTATTTCTCGATCCTGCTGATCCACGGCCAGGGGCGGCGCCCATGACCGGCTCGCTCGCCATCGCCGGGCTGGGCCCCGGCGATACCGCACTCGTGACGCCGGAGGTCACCGCCGCGCTCGCCGATGCGACCGACGTCATCGGCTACATTCCCTATGTCGCGCGGGTTGCGCCACGTGACGGCCTCACGCTCCACCCGAGCGACAACCGCGTCGAACTCGACCGCGCGACGCACGCGCTCCAACTCGCGGCGGAGGGCCACCGCGTCGTCGTGGTATCGTCCGGCGACCCCGGCGTCTTCGCCATGGCCGCAGCAGTCTTCGAAGCGCTCGAAGCCGGCCCGCCGCCGTGGCGCGACCTCGATATCCGCGTGCTCCCCGGCATCACCGCGATGCTCGCCGCGAGCGCGCGCGCCGGTGCGCCGCTCGGACATGATTTCTGCGCGATCAACCTGTCGGACAATCTCAAGCCCTGGCCGCTGATCGAACGCCGCGTGCGCCTTGCCGCCGAAGCCGACTTCGCGATCGCCTTCTACAATCCCCGATCGAAGGCGCGACCCGATGCGCTGATCCGTGTCTTCGAGATCCTGCGCGAGACCTGCCGGGACGATCGCCCGGTGCTGTTCGCCCGCGCCGTCTCCACCCCGGAAGAAACGCTGCGCATCGTCGTGCTACCCGCAGCGCGCGCGGAGATGGCCGACATGCGGACGATGATCATCATCGGCTCCAGCCTCACACGAATCATCAAGCGCCCCGCCGGGCCGATCCTCTACACGCCCCGGTCAGCGCCATGATCGATCCAGCGCAGAACCGCCGCCGGCGCATGCACCTCCAGCCGCGCGGGCAGGACCGGCCGATCGATCATGATCACCCGCAGCCCGAGCGCGCGCGCGGCATGCAGCTTGGCGTCGGCACCGGTCCCGCCCGCATTCTTGCAGACCACGACCTCGATCTCGTGCGCCGCCATCAGCCGCCGGTCCCCCTCGACATCGAACGGTCCCCGATCGACCACGAGATGATGCCGCGGCAATCCCGGCGGATGATCGGGGGAGTCGACGAACCGCAGCAGATACGCGTGCTGCGGCTGCACCGCGAACGCATCGACATGAAGTCGTCCGAGCGCCAGCATCACGCGCTGCGGCGGCCCGGCGAGCGCCGCGACTGCCGCCTCGATATCGGTAACGCGAGTCCACCGATCGCCCGCCACGGGCACCCAGGCGGGCCGCGTCAGCGCGATGTGCGCAACCCCCGCGTGCGCCGCGGCGAGGACGGCGTTCGCGCTCATCCGGGCGGCGAACGGATGCGTCGCGTCGACCAGATGCGTCACGCCGTGATCGCGGAGATAAGTGGCCAGCCCCTCGACACCGCCAAAGCCGCCGACCCGGATCGGGATCGGCTGAACCTTCGGGCTCGCCACGCGCCCGGCATAGCTGAGCACCGCCGCATCGCCGCGCGCTGCCAGCATTGCGGCCAGCGCGCTGGCCTCCGTCGTGCCGCCCAGCACCAGGATGTTCGACATGGCTGACACTCCCTGGCTGACGATCATCGGATTGAACGAAGACGGCGCGGACGGCCTGTCCGCATCGGCGAAAGCGGCGCTGGACGAAGCCGAGCTCGTCACCGGCGCGCCCCGCCATCTCGCGCTCCTGCCCGATCTTAGGAGCGCGGTCATGCCGTGGCCAGTCCCGTTCGACGCCGGGATTGCACACCTGCTGGACCAGCGCGGCCGCCGTGTCACGATGCTAGTGTCCGGCGATCCGTTCTGGTTCGGCGCAGGCACCGCGGTAACCCGCCATCTCGCCCCGACGGAGTGGATCGCGCATCCCGCCCCCTCCACGTTCGGGCTTGCGGCCGCCCGTCTCGGCTGGCCGATCGACGATACGACCTGCCTCGGCCTCCACGCCGCGCCGCTCGCACGCCTGCGCCCGCATATCGCACCGGGTCGCCGCGCGCTCGTCCTCGTCCGCGACGGCGAGGCGGTCGGGGCACTGGCACGCTATCTCGACGAACTCGGCTTCGGCGCCTCGGCGTACCACGTCCTCGAAGCGCTTGGCGGCCCGCGCGAGCGCATCCGCGAAACGACCGCCGCCGCCTATGCTTTTGACGACGTGGCGCATCCGGTTGCCGTTGGCGTCGCTTTTGCGGGCGACGGCTCGGTCATGCCATGCGTCTCCGGACTGGCGGATAGCTGGTTCGAGCATGACGGCCAGCTCACCAAACGCCCCGTCCGCGCGCTGACCTTGTCCGCCCTCGCGCCAAAGCCCGGCGAGACGCTGTGGGACATCGGCGCGGGATCGGGCTCGATCGGCATCGAATGGCTGCGATCGCATCCGTCCACGCAGGCGATCGCGTTCGAAGCCCACCCCGCCCGCGCCGACCGCATCCGGAGCAACGCCGCCGCGCTCAGCGTCGACCGCATCCGCGTCGTCGAAGGCCGCGCGCCCTCCGCGCTCGAAGGCCAGCCCGTGCCGGATGCCGTCTTCATCGGCGGTGGACTGTCGGACGCACTACTGAACGCGCTCTGGGACCCGCTCCCCACCGACACGCGCCTCGTCGCCAACGCCGTTACGCTCGAATCCGAAGCGCTGCTCGCCGCCTGGCATGCGTCGAAAGGCGGCACGCTCCTGCGGATAGAGCTGGCCGAGGCCACCCCGCTCGGCTCCCGCCGCGGCTGGCGGGCAAGCTATCCGGTCGTGCAGTGGAGCGTCGTTCTGTGATCGTCGCCGGGTTCGGATTTCGGGGAGGCGCGACCCTCGCTGCATTGCGTGCCGCACTCCGCGAGGCGCAGGAGGGGCACCCCAGTGTAACCGCAGTCGCGGCACCGCACGACAAGCTGGCGCTGGTGTCGGCCCTCGCCAAAACGCTTGGCCTCCCCGTGATCGCGGTATCACCCGGCGCCTTGCAGCGTACCGACACGCCAACACAGTCGGTCGCCAGTCTCGCCGCACGACGCGCGGGCAGCGTCGCCGAAGCGTCGGCGCTCGCCGCCGCCGGCCCCGGCGCGCAGCTGCTCGCCACCCGCCACATCTCGCCCGACCGAATGGCGACCTGCGCCATCGCTAAAGGACTCCCAGCATGACCGTCCACTTCATAGGTGCAGGCCCCGGCGCGCCCGACCTGCTCACGCTGCGCGGCCGCGACTTGATCGCCGCGTCGCCCGTCTGCCTCTACGCAGGCTCGTTGATCCCCGCGGCGATGCTCGAGCATTGCCCGCCCGGCGCGCGCCGCATCAACACCGCACCACTCTCGCTCGACGACATCATCGCCGAGATCCAGGCCGCGCATGACGCCGGCCACGACGTCGCGCGCCTCCATTCCGGCGACCTGTCGATCTGGTCGGCCATGGGCGAGCAGCTCCGCCGCCTCCGTGCGCTCGACATCCCGGTCACGATCACGCCCGGCGTGCCCGCCTTCGCCGCCGCCGCGGCCGCGTTGGAGATCGAACTGACGCTGCCCGGCGTCGCGCAGTCGGTGGTGCTGACCCGCACACCCGGCCGTGCCAGCGCCATGCCCCCCGCCGAAACGCTGACCGCCTTCGCCGCCACCGGCGCGACGCTTGCGATCCATCTCTCGGTCCACAACCTCGCGCAGGTGATCGCGGACCTGACGCCGGCCTACGGCGCGCAGTGCCCGGTCGCGATCGTCTGGCGCGCAACCTGGCCCGACCAGCAGATCGAGCGTGCGACGCTCGCGACGATAGCGGCGGCGATCGAGGGCAAGCCCGATCGCACGGCGCTGATCCTCGTCGGCCAGGCGATCTCGCCGCGCGATTTTGCCGACAGCAGTCTCTATGCCACAGGCTATGACCGTCGCTTCCGCCCGCAATCCGCGCAGTCCAAGTTCGCTGGAGACCTGACATGACCCCCGGCCTGCTCATCGCCGCGCCAGCCTCGGGCACCGGCAAGACGACCGTCATGCTCGGCCTGCTTCGTGCGCTGCGCGACGACGGCCTCTCGGTCCAGCCGTTCAAGAGCGGCCCCGACTATATCGATCCCGCGTTCCACCGCGCCGCGAGCGGCCGCGCCTCGTACAACCTCGATAGCTGGTCGATGCCCGCACCGATGCTCGACACGCTCGCCGCCAAGGCCGACGACGCCGATTTCGCGCTCGCAGAGGGCTCGATGGGATTGTTCGACGGGGTCGCGACGCCGGGTGCGACCGGGAACGGCGCCAGTGCCGACATCGCGCGCCGAATGGGCTGGCCTGTCGTGCTGGTGATCGACGTTTCCGGCCAGGCACAGTCCGCCGCCGCGACCGCGCTCGGGTTCAGCCGCTACGATCCCGACGTGCCGATCGCCGGCGTCATCCTGAACCGCGTCGCCAGCCCGCGCCACGACCGGCTTGCGCGCAGCGGCATGGCGGCGGTCGGCATCCCCGTCTTCGGCAGCTTGCCGAGACGCGGCGATCTCAAGCTGCCCGAACGTCACCTCGGGCTCGTGCAGGCCGCCGAACATCCGGACCTCGACGCGCGGATCGACGACTATGCGACCTTCCTCCGCGCGCATGTCGACATCCCAGCGCTCCGCGCCGCCGCGTCGGCCGGCACCCGCCCGGCAACCGCGCAGAGCTGGATCCGCCCGCCCGCACAGCGCATCGCGCTCGCGCAGGACGCCGCCTTCTCGTTCACCTACGCGCACGTGCTCGAAGGCTGGCGCCGCGCCGGTGCCGAGATCCTGCCCTTCTCGCCGCTCGCCGACGAGGCGCCTGCCGTGGACGCCGATCTCGTCTGGCTCCCCGGCGGCTATCCCGAACTCCATGCCGGCACGCTCGCACAGGCGGGCAACTTCCACGCGGCGCTCGCGGTGCACGCGCACACGCGGCCCGTCCACGGCGAGTGCGGTGGCTATATGGCGCTCGGCGAGGCGCTGATCGACGCCGACGGCACGCGTCACCGGATGGCGGGGCTGCTCGGCCTCGTCACCAGCTACGCGCAGCGCAAGATGCACCTGGGCTATCGCAGCGCGACGCTCCACGCGCCGATGGGCGGGTTTCCCGCGGGCGCGGCGCTCACCGGGCACGAGTTCCATTATTCGACGATCCTCGACCAGCCCGACGCCCCGCTCGCGCACGTCACCGATGCGCAGGGCACCGCGGTCGCCGAAACCGGCTCGTATCGCGGTCACGTCTCGGGAAGCTTCTTCCACATGATCGCGGGCGAAGCATGACCGGTTTCGTCTCGTTCGTCGGGTCGGGCCCCGGCGATCCCGAGCTGCTGACGCTGAAGGCGGTTGCCCGCCTGCAATCCGCCGACGCGGTGCTGTTCGACGACCTCTCCTCCGCGGTGCTCGGCCATGCGCGCACCGGTGCGGACCTCGTCGCGGTCGGCAAGCGCGCAGGGCGCCCGTCGCCGACTCAGGCGCACGTCTCGCAGCTGCTGGTCGAGTATGCGCAGGCAGGCATCCGCGTCGTCCGCCTCAAATCGGGCGACGCAGGCGTGTTCGGCCGGCTTGAAGAGGAGATCGTCGCGCTCAGGGCGGCGGGGATCCCGTTCGAGATCATCCCCGGGGTCAGCGCCGCCAGCGCCGCCGCCGCCGCCGCGCAGATCCCGCTCACCCGCCGCCTCAGCGCACGCCGAGTCCAATTCGTCACCGGCCACGACGTCACCGGCGACTTGCCCGAGCAGCGCAACATGGCCGCGCTCGCGGATCCCGATGCGACGACGGTCGTGTTCATGCCCAAGCGCACCTTTCCCGCGCTGGCCGCATCGCTGATCGCAAGCGGGCTCTCGCCCGACACGCCCGCGCTGATCGCCGAAAATGTCGGCCACCCCGATCAGTCGCTGACACGCTCGACGATCGCCGAGCTCGCCGCACGCCTGCAGGCGGGGTTCTCCAGCAAGCCCGCGCTCATCCTCTACGGTCCGCTGATGGACGCCGAATGATCGATCTCCACCTCATCGGCATCGGCACCGGCAACCCCGACCACCTCACGCGCGCTGCGATCGCCGCAATGAACGCCGCCGACCTGATTCTCCTGCCGCGCAAGGGCGACGCGAAGTCCGACCTGATCGACGTCCGCCGCGCCCTGTGCGCCGAAGTCCTGACCGGTCCTACGCAGGTCATCGCGTTCGACCTCCCCGACCGCGACCCGGATACGCCCTATCGCGACGCCGTCCACCAATGGCACGACGCGATCGCCGACGCCTGGGCCGCGCAGATCGCAGCGCATCTCCCGAACGGCGGACGCCTCGCGCTGCTCGTCTGGGGCGACCCGTCACTTTACGACAGCACGCTGCGCATCGCCGATCGGCTGCGCGCCGGCGGGATGGCGATGACGGTCACCGTCGTCCCGGGCATCACCAGTCTCCAGGCGCTTACCGCCGCGCATGCGATCCCGCTCAACGACGTCGCCGCGCCCGTACTGATCACCACCGGCCGCCGCCTCCGCGAGACTGGCTGGCCGAGCGGCGTCGACACGCTCGCGGTGATGCTAGACGGCAAGTGCGCGTTCGACACGCTCGACCCTGCGGGCGTGACGATCTGGTGGGGCGCCTATCTCGGCATGGCCTATGAAGAGCTTGCCAGCGGTCCACTCGCAACGGTCGGCCCGCGCATCGTCGCCGACCGCGCGATGCTACGCGCGCGGCACGGCTGGATCATGGACATCTATCTCCTGCGGCGCACGCCGGCCGGCGCATGACCCCCGAGCCACCGCCGGCCTTCCCCGCCGCGTTTGCCGCGCAGTTCGATACGCTGCTGCGCTGGCGCCGTGACGTCCGCCATTTCCGCACGACGCCGATCGCCGAGCCCGATCTCCACGCTCTGCTCGAGACCGCCGCGCTCGCGCCGTCGGTCGGCAATGCCCAGCCGTGGCGGTTCGTCCGCCTCCTCTCGCCCGGCCTACGTGCGCGACTCGCCGATCACGTCGATACCGCCAACCAGGACGCCGCCGACGCGCAGCCCGACCCAGATCGCCGCGCCCGCTACCGTTCGCTCAAGCTCCACGGCCTGCGCGAAGCCCCCGAGATCGTCGCCGTCTTCTCCGACGAGGCACCGCGCGCCGGTCACGGTCTCGGCCGCACGACGATGGCCGAGACGCTCCGCTATTCGACGGTGATGGCGATCCACACGCTATGGCTCGCCGCACGGCTGCGAGGGATCGGGCTTGGCTGGGTCTCGATCCTCGATCCGGGCACGGTCGCCGCGATGCTGCGGGTACCCGACGACTGGACGCTGATCGCGGTTCTGTGCCTCGGCTACCCCGAGGACCCGTCGACGGTCCCCGAGCTCGAACGCCGCGACTGGCAGCACCGCGAACCTATCGCGGACCGGATCGTCGAACGCTGATCCTAGAAGGCGACCTTGAACTGGCCGCCGATGATCCGCGGCTCGTTGATCATGCCCGTCAGGTTGTTGAAATCGATCGCGCTGATGCTGCGATACTGGTTGGTGATGTTGCGCACGAACGCGCCGACCTCATAGCCCTGCGGCGATTTATAGCCGACCTTCAGACCGCCTTCGAGCGACGACTTGCCCCTGAACTCGACCGCTTCGTACAGAAAGAAGTTGACGCGGCTGCGATAGACCCAGTCGGTATAGGCATAGACTTCGCCGCCATTGGCCAGCGGGATCCCGTAGCGCGCGGTCCAGTTGGCGATCCAGCGCGGTGCCTGCGGCAGGTCGTTGCCGTCGATCATCGCAAACCCGTTCACGATCGGATCGAGCACGGTGCAGGTCGCGCAGACCCCCACACCAATCGAGCGATCGCGGATCTCGGTGAAGTTGTAGCTGCCGCTTGCGGTCAGCGACAATTCGGGCACCGGCCGCGCCTCGAACTCACCCTCCACACCATAGCCGATCGCCTTGTTCGCGCTGATCAACCGTGCCGAATTGCTGTTGCCGCCGACCGCGGTGATCTGCAGGTCCTTGGTGTCGTACCAATAGGCGTCGAGCGAGAAGTTCACCTTGCGGTCGAGCAGCGTGCCCTTGAACCCGCTCTCGCCCGAGAAGGTCGTCTGCTTAGGCGCGGTGCTCTGGACGCTGCCGAACGTCACGCGGTCCTGGATCGCCGGGCCCTGATAGCCGGTCGCGAGCCGCGTATAGACGTTGATCGTCGGGGTCAGCTCATAGGTCGCGCTGGCGTCCCAGGTCACGTTCGATCCGCGGACGACCGCCCGCGCCGGCAACGTGTCGCTGATCCCGGTGCCCGGAATCGGGGCGGTGACCAGGTCGTTGCGATAGTCGTGCGAATAGCGGACGCCCGCGCGCAACGTCAGCAACTCGGTCGGCTTGGCCTCGATGGAGGCGAACGCACCGTAATTCTCGTTGCGATTGTCGTGGAAGATATCCTGCGTCAGGTCGGTCGCGCGCGTTCCGGTGCCGCCGAACGCATAGTCATATTGATGATAGCGCAGCGTCTGGTGGAAATAATACAGCCCGCCCTGAAGGCGGATGCCGTTCATGTCCTCGCTGGCGTAGCGCAGCTCCTGGCTGAACTCCTTGGGCTTGGTGAGGCCGCCGGTGTTCGACGGGAACAGCCCGACGCCGATCGCGCCGATCGTGCCGCCCGTGAACGGATAGCTGTTGCCGCCGTCGACATCGCCGGTGCTCTCGACCTTGGCCTGTTCATAGCCGGTGACCGAATAGAAGGTGCCGATGCCGTCGAGATGATAATCAAGCCGCAGGTTCGTGCCCCATTGCGTCAGGCTCTGGCTGGTATAGCCGTCGAGCGTGGCGTGCTGGGGGTCGAAGCCGGTGTTGAAGTCGTTGGTGCCCGGCTTGAACAGCCCGGCGCGGAAGATACGCGGCGAGCCCGTCAGGTCGCGAACGTGGACGTTCAGCAACGCGTTGAAGTCGCTGCTCGTATAGCCGAGCTGGAAGCGACCGGCGACGTCGCGATACCCTTCGAGCTTGCGGTCGGCATTGCCCGTCGTGGAATCGTTGGTGACCCAGTCGTCGCGCGACTGGATCAGGCCCGATGCGCGGAACGCGAAGCCGTTGCCGATCGGCAGGTTGATCGCCGCCTCACCGTTGATCGTGTTGTAGGTCGCCCAGGATCCGGTCGCGTAGCCCGACACCTTGTCCGGATTCGGCTTGGCAGAATCAATCTTGACGACGCCCGCCGGCGTGTTGCGCCCGAACAACGTCCCCTGCGGGCCGCGAAGGACCTCAACGCTCTGCAGATCGAACACCGGGAATGACTTCAGCATCGGATTTTCGAGCGCGACGTCGTCATACACCACCGACACCGGCTGCGCGGCGTTCGGATCGAAATCGGTGTTGCCGAGGCCACGGATATAGAAGCGCGGGAAGGTACGGCCGAACGACGACTCGACCTGGAGGCTCGGCGTGCGGCCGGCAAGGAACCGGATGTCGAGACCGCTCGAGTTGAGTACGTCGAGCTTCTCGCCGCTGATCGCGGTGACCGCCAGCGGCACGTCCTTCGACGATTCCTGCCGGCGGGTCGCGGTGACGACGATCTCGCCCACACCCTGATCGGCGGCGGGATCGGCGACGGCCTGGCCAGCCGCTACCTGATCCTGGGCGGCGGCAGGCGCGGCGAAGACGAGCAGCGGCGCGCTGGCGGCGAGCAGGCGGGCGATGGCAGACGTACGAACGGGCAAGTGAATCATGGATGGTCCCCCCTTGGGTTTCGAACATCCTCCGGCGTCGATCCGTGTGCCCCGGATCTGTCGTGGATCGGTAACACCGCTGTAACGCGCTGCAATAGGCGGGATCAGGCTGGGTGCGCTTTTACCGGCCACCGCGACATCTTTGCCCCACTCCGCGCCGACCGGCTCAGCGCCTGACGCGCCGCATGTAGAGCGCGCGCATCGCCGTCTCCATCTTCGCGCGGTCGACGCGCAACACGACGGTCTGCGCGCGTTCGCCCAGATGCGGCCGGTACGCCGCCTGCCACGACAGCGTATCGCCATATCCCGCGGTCTGGCTGGTGTCGAAATCGATGTAGAGCGTCTCGGCGCGCGTGACGATTCCGGGCTCAAGCCAGGCCATCGCCGCGATCTCGTCCCACATCGGAAACCCCGGTTCGAGCCCGGTCTGGAGCGCATCGGTGAGCGTGGTGCGCGCAGGCTTCAGGCTGTCGAGGAAGCCCCGAGTCCACTGCGTCCCGGTCGACGGATCGATCGGCACCATCGTGACCTTGGGCCACGCACCATGCGCCATGATCCGCGCCGCCTCGGGATCCCAGCGGATGTTGAACTCGCGCCGTGGCGTATCGAGAAAACCACGCGCGAACGCAGCGGCCGCCGGCGTGTCGAGCGTCTGCTGCGGGCTGAGACTGCCCCCCATATACACCAGCTCCTTCACGTTCGCGGCAAAGCTCGGGTCGAGGCTCTGCGCGATCGCGATGTTGGTCATCGGCCCGGTTGCGAACAGCGTGATCTGGTGCGGATGCGCGCGCACCATCCGGACGAGGAACGCCGCGGCGATCTCGCTGCTGGGTTTGGTGACGGGATTGCCAATCGACAGGCTCGGGACGACCGCGGGCGACGGCGTGCCGGATCCCGACCCGCTCGCAGCCCCCGGTGCTGGCGCAGTCCACGGCCCCTTGAACTCGAGGCGGCCATACAGCCCCTCCCACCGCGCGGTCGCGGCTTCGTTGTTGAGCAGAGGGTAGGTCGCACCCGGCACGACCGGCACGTCGGCACGCCCGACGATCTCGACCGTGCGCAGCGCATAGGCGGTGGCGGTATCGCGCCACACCGAACCGCTGGTCGTCGTGATGCCCAGCACCTCGACATCAGGCGCCTGCAGCAACAGCGCCGGCGCACCGCTCAGCCCGACCACGTCATCGTCGATCAGCACGAGCCGCTTCGTCGGCGCATCGCGTCCCGAAGACGCCGCAACGGGCACGGCGAGAGCAAGAACCAGCACCCAGCCGACGCCAAACCGGAGAACTCTTCGCATGGTCACGTCCGGCCCCTTCGCAGCGCGCGACTTTCTGCCACGCCAGCACCGCTGCCTATGACGCGTCCGTCGGTCCTCTGCCAGCGTACCCGCCGCCGCCTCTTGAATTCGTTACGGTCCCCGTCCAACTCTCGCCCATAGAATTCCAGCGAAAGTCATTCCGCATCATGACCACAGACACCGCATCGATCGAGCCCGAGACCCCGCAGACCACCGATACGCCCGCCGCGACGCACGCGTTCGAGGCCGATGTCGCGCGGCTGCTGCACATGATGGTGCACTCGGTCTATTCGGATAAGACCGTCTTCCTGCGCGAACTGATCTCCAACGCCGCCGACGCTTGCGAAAAGCTCCGGTACGAGGCGCTGAGTGCCCCCGACCTGCTCGGTGACGAAGCGCGTACGCAGATCGCGATCACGCTCGATCCCGACGCGCGCACGCTGACGATCGAGGACAACGGCATCGGCATGACCGCCGACGACATGGCCGAGGCGCTCGGCACGATCGCGCGGTCCGGCACCAAGGCGTTCATGGACCGCATCGCCGCCTCCAGCGGCAGCGAGGGCGCGCAGTTGATCGGTCAGTTCGGCGTCGGCTTCTATTCGGCATTCATGGTCGCCGCCAAGGTCGACGTCGTCTCGCGCCGCGCGGGCGCCGACACCGCATCGGTCTGGTCGTCGGACGGTCTGGGCACCTACACGATCGCACCCGTCGACGTCGCGCAGGCCCCCGCGCGCGGCACCCGCGTCGTGCTCAACCTGCTCGAAGACGCGACGTCGTTCACCGATCGCTACACCGTCGAGCGGCTGATCAAGGACCAGTCGGGCCACGTCCCCGTGCCTATTACGCTGCGCGAAAAGCCCGATGCTGAGCCGGTCGACATCGCCGACGGCGCAGCACTCTGGACCAAGCCCAAGTCGGACATCACCCCCGAAGACTATGCCGATTTCTATCGCAGCGTCTCGGGCCAGTTCGACGAGCCCGCGCTGACGCTGCATTACCGGGCGGAAGGGCTGCACGAATATTCGGTGCTCGCCTTCGTCCCCGGCGCGAAGCCGTTCGACCTGTTCGATCCCGATCGCAACGGCCGGATGAAGCTGTATGTGAAGCGCGTCTTCATCACCGACGATGCCGAGGTCCTGCCGCGCTACCTCCGCTTCATGCGCGGGCTGGTGGATTCGTCCGACCTGCCGCTGAACGTGTCGCGCGAGATGATCCAGGAGAGCCCGATGCTCGCCGCGATCCGCAAGGGCGTCACCGGCCGCGTGCTCGCCGAACTCGACAAGCTCGCGACGCGCGATCCCGAGGCATATGCCAGGATCTGGGAGAATTTCGGCGCGGTCCTGAAGGAGGGGCTGTACGAGGATTTCGAACGCCGCGAAGCGCTGCTCAAGCTCGCGCGGTTCAAGACCACCACGTCCGGCGGCGCATGGCGCTCGGTTGCCGACTATGTCGCGGCGATGAAGGATAACCAGACCGCGATCTATTACGCGGTCGGCACCGATCTCGATCGCCTCGAAGCCTCGCCGCAACTCGAAGGGTTCCGCGCACGCGGGATCGAGGTGCTGCTGCTGCCTGACTCGGTCGACGGGTTCTGGGTGTCGGCGGGCATCGATTCCGACGGCAAGCCGTTCAAATCGGTCACGCAGGGCGCTGCCGATCTCGGCCTCATCCCGCTGCTCGACGGTGCCGAGCAGCCGACCGCAGAGACCACGCCCGACGTCGCGGCGTTCATCGCGTTCGTGAAGACGACGCTTGCCGATACGGTGTCCGAGGTTCGCGCCTCCGAGCGCCTGACCGACAGCGCAGTCTGCCTCGTCGCCGCCGACAGCGGCATGGACCGCCAGCTCGAACGGATCCTCGCGGCAAGCGGCCAGGCGATGCCCGCCGCCAAGCCAGTGCTCGAGATCAACCCGCGCTCGGACCTCATCGCCCGGCTCGCAGCGCTTGGCGAGGACGAGACGGCGCTGCGCGAGGACGCCGCGCATCTGCTGTTCGACGAGGCGCAGATCGCGGATGGCGAACGCCCGCTCGACCCCCGCGCCTTCTCCGCCCGTCTCGCGCGGCTGTTCACGCGCGCGCTGGGCTAAGTCCCGCCGCGTCACCCCGCCCGCACCGGGCGGGGTGACGCGGCATGCTACATCCGCACGACCCGCGTGCCGATCCGCTCGGCTTCTTCCGGATCATGCGTCACCATCAGGATCGGTAGTCCGAGCACGTCGCGGACATGCTCGATCGCCCGCATGATCTCGTCGCGCCGCGCACGATCGAGCGACGACAATGGTTCGTCGAGCAACAGGAAACGCGGCTTGCTCAGCAGCGCGCGCCCGATCGCGACGCGTTGCGCTTCGCCGCCCGACAACGTGCGTGGCCAGCGATCGAGCAAATGGGCGATCCCGAGAAACCCGATACTGTCCTCGAACCGGTCTGCCGCGCCGCGGACGCCGTACAGCAGGTTCGCACGCACGCGCATGTGCGGGAAAAGCCGCGCTTCCTGAAAGACATAGCCGGCACGTCTTCGTTCGGGTGGCAAGTCGATGCCGTCGCCGAACAGCGTCTCGCCGTCGATCGCGATCCGCCCGCGATCGGGGCGGAGCAGGCCGGCGACCATGTTCAGGATGCTCGACTTGCCGACCCCCGAGGGACCGAACAGCACCGTCGCGCCCTGCCCCGCGTCAAGCGTCAGCGCTATCCGCGTATCGCCGAGCCGCTTCTCGATATCGATCTCAAAGGACATGCAACCCCCGCCCCGCGCGCCGCGTCAAGAGTTCGGATGCGATCAGAGCGACCAGCGACAACGCCACGGAAACGCACGACAGTCTCCATACCAGTGCGTCCGCCCCGGGCTGTTGCAGCGCGGAGTAGATCGCCAGCGGAAGCGTCTGCGTCTCGCCGGGGACGTTGGAGACGAAGGTGATCGTCGCGCCGAATTCCCCGATCGACCGCGCAAAGCCGAGCACGGTCCCCGCCAGCACGCCCGGAATGCTGAGCGGCAGCGTCAGCGTCCAGAACACGCGCCACCGCCCTGCCCCAAGTGTTCGTGCCGCATTCTCCAGCCGCAGGTCGACCGCCTCGATCGAAATTCGCATCGCCCGCACCATCAGCGGCAGCGCCATCACCCCCGCCGCGATCGCCGCCCCGGTCCAGCGGAACAGCACCGTCACCCCGAACCAGTCCTGCAACCAGCCGCCGATCGGGCCATTGGGGCCGAAGGCGAGCAACAACATCCACCCGGTCACCACCGGCGGCACCACCAACGGCAGATGGATCGCGGCATCGACGATCACCTTGCCGGGAAAGCGGACACGCGCGAGCAGCCACGCCAGCGCGAATGCGACCGGCAGCGTCACCAGCATCGCCACGCCGCCGACCTTCAGCGACAGTGCGACGATGCCCCATTCGGTCGCATCGAGCATCTAGCGCGCGGAGAAGCCGTAGCGCACGAAGATCGCCTTGCCCGCGCGCGAGACGAGGAAGCGTCGAAACGCCTCCGCCTCGGGGTTGGTCGACGTGCTGAGCCGCGCGATCGGATAGGTGATCGCCGGGTGCGTACGCTCGGGAAAAATGCCTGCGATCCGCACCTTGGCGGACGCCTTTGCGTCGGTTGCGTAAACGATACCCAGGGGCGTGGCACCGCGTTCGACCAGCGCCAGCGTCGCGCGGACATTCTCCGCGCGGACGACCTTGGGTGCCACCTGCGTCCATACCCCCAGCGCCTCGAGCGACGCCTGCCCGTATTTCCCCGCCGGCACCGCGGTATCCGCCATTGCGAGCGGCCCCGCGGTCAGGACGCGGACAAGCGCGGCGGGCGGACGCACCGGGATGCGCACGCTGCTGCCCGCCGCCGCCGCGACGACCAGGCGGTTGCCAAGGAACGTGACCCGCGTCCTGGCGACGATCAGCTTCTTCTTGGCGAGCGCGTTCATCCAGTCCTCGTCGGCCGAGACGAACAGATCGGCAGGCGCTCCCGCCTCGACCTGTCGCGCGAGCGCGGACGAGGCCGCGAACGAGATCGTCGGCTTGACGTGGCCCTGCCTTGCCCAGGCATTGGCCGCCGCGGTCAGCGATTCCTGCAGCGATGCGGCGGCGAGCACCAAGGGCGGACGAGCCTGCGCATATGCGGTCGTCGACGCGAAACAGACCGTGATCCCCAGCGCCGACGTAAGATACCGCATGCCGCTTGTCCCTCGAACCTCGCGCATACCGATATATAGCGCAGGACCATAACGCCAGTCGGTGCGATATGTTGCGCGCTCAGTTCGCGGTGACGCGTCCCGTCCGCGCCAGCTTGCCCCAGCCGACGAGCGGCCCCCGTAACGCCTGCGCGATCGCCTTGAGGACGACGTAATACATCACCTGGCGATAGCCGATCCGTTGCGGGATCAGCAGCCACAGCAACCGCCAGCGTTCCTTGCGCTCCAAGGCAAATGCGATCGTCGCGGCGAGCAGGTCGATCGCGGTGAAGATCAGCCAGTAAGCCAGCATCGTATAGACGTCGTGGCTGGTCTGCTCCCAGCCATGCGCCTGCACCGCGAGATAAGTCGACGCGAAGCTGACCAGCAGCGCGAGATCGATGATCGGCGAAATCGACGCGAGGATGATCTGGAACACGATCGCCTGTGGCAACCCGACCCAGCCAAGCCCGCGCGGCTGCGAACTGCCGATCGCCGAGCGGTGCTTGTACAGGCACTGCAACGTCCCGAACGCCCAGCGGAAGCGCTGCTTCGCCAGCGCGCGCATCGTCTCGGGCGCCTCGGTCCAGGCGATCGCAAACTGGTCGTATTGCACCGTCCAGCCGTGGCGCTGGATCGCGATCGTCAGATCCTGGTCCTCGGCGAGCGTATCGTCGGGATAGCCGCCGACGCTGCGGATCGCCTCCAGCCGCCACGCGCCGACCGCGCCCGGGACGACCGTCATCGCGTTGAGACGGGCCAGCGCGCGGCGTTCGAGATTCTGCGCGGTGATATATTCGAGCGCCTGCCATTTGGTGATCAGGTTGACGCGGTTGCCGACCTTCGCATTGCCCGCGACCGCGCCGAGCTTGGGATCGACGAACCACCGTGCCAGACGCGCGATCGTCATCGGTTCGAACTGCGTATCGGCGTCGAGCGCGATCACGATCTCGCCGCGCGCGAGTTCGAGCCCGCGATTGAGCGCGCGCGCCTTGCCCCCGTTCTCGAGCGTCAACAGGCGGACGCGGTCGTCGCCCGCGAACGCGTCTGATACGACGCGGCTGGTGCCATCGCTCGAACCGTCATCGATCACGATCACCTCGATCGCGACGTCGGTCGATGCGAGCACGCCCTGGACCGCGCGGACGATCACGCGCTCCTCGTTGAATGCGGGGATCATCACCGTGACGAACCGCGACGGATCGATCGCCGGGAACACCGTCTTCAACTCGCGCCGTGCCTGAATCAACGCGAGCGCGGAGAGTGCCAGCGCGCGGATGATGCCGATCGTGATCGCGATCCCGAAGATCCAGCGCAGCGCGACGACGATACCGCCAAGCGTGCTGAACAGCGCGAGATCGGCGACCGCCGCGACGCGGTCGCTCGACGAGATCACCGGCATCGACTGGTTGCGCGACAGCCCCGCCAGCGTCGAGACCGGCACGAAGCTGTAGCCCATCGCGCGCAGCCGCTCGATGATCACCGGCAGCGCCGCAACGGTCTCGGCACGGTTGCCGCCGGCGTCGTGGAGCAGGATGACGTTGCCGCTGCGCTCGGGGTTGCCCTCTTCGACGCCGGCGATCGTCCGGTCGATGATCGCCTGGACGCCTGGCCGCTTCCAGTCGTCGGGATCGACGTGGAGGCCGACCGAGATATAGCCGCGCTGCTGCGCTTCGAGCGCGGGCAGGATTTCGTCCGCGGTGCTCGGCTCGGCATCGCCGAAATAAGGCGCCCGGAACAACCGCAGCGAGCGGCCGGTGAACGCCTGGAACAGCCGCTGCGTCGCGTTGAGCTCGTACTTCACCTGCCGTGTCGATACGTTGGCAAGGTTGGGATGCGTATAGGTGTGGCTGCCGATCTCGTGGCCCTCGGCGACCATCCGTTCGAGTAGCGGCCGCTCGGTCAGCGCATTCTCGCCGATCACGAAGAAGGTGGCCGGCGCATGCTCGCGCTTGAGCACGTCCAGGATCTGCGGCGTCCATTCGGGATCGGGCCCGTCGTCGAACGTCAGCGCGAGTTGTTTGGGGCGATAGCCGGTCCGCACCACGACATAAGGCGACGGCATCCGCGTGAAGTTGACGTCGGCGATCGTGCCGTCCTTGGCGGGGACCGCGTCGCGGATGCCGGTGACGGGTTCAGCGGCGATCTTCAGGATCTCGCCGCTGCCCTCGATATCGACATTAGTGCCCGCGGGCATCGCGTCGATCGAATCGGGAACCGGCAGCTTGCGGTGATCGCGGCCCCAGATCGACCAGAGCCCGGGATCCTCCGAGCCGAGACGCCACAAGGCGACGCTGCCGAGGCCAGCCTTTTGCAGGAACGCGATCTGGTTGTACGCGGATGCCGCATCGAGCAGCCAGACCTGGTGCTGCACGCCGCCTTCGGAATAGGCGAAGCTGCTGTTCCCGCTGGCCTTGTCGAAGGTCGGCATCGTGCCCGAATCGGCGGCGTTCTGCCACGCTTCCTCGACATCGAGCGCGTCGCCATTGCCCGCATCGGCGCCGGCGTGCCAGTCATAGGCGTAGGAGCCGATCGCGACGACGAGCTTCGACGGCGGGATCCCGCGCGCGGCATCGGCGACCATCCGCGCGAACCAGCGCTGCGACGCGATCGGACCGGAGGCGCCGCTCGTCTCGTGCTCGTCATACGCCATCAGGAAGATCTTGTCGGTGACCTTGGCGTAGGCCGGCAGGCTCCAGTCGGGATTGGCGACCGGCGCGGCGATCGCCACCACCCAGCCGCGCGGCGCGAACCGCGCCCGCGTCTCCGCCAGGAACGCCCGGTAGTTGGGCTGCGCACCGGCCGGCAGATCCTCGAAATCGTAGAACACGCCGCCGGCATGGTTCGCGGCGAGGAACGGGACGAGCTTGTCGAGGAACGCCGAACGCGCCTTCGGGTCGGCGAACAGCGCCGCACTGCCCGCGCCGTCCCAGTTTCCATCGACCGCATTCTGCACCATCGGCAGGATCATCGGGCGGTGGACCGCCTTGTTGAGAATGTCGCGCCCCGCCTGGTCGCGGAACACTGTGATCCGGTGATCCTTGCCGGTAATCGAGACCCAGCCGGGAATCAGCCAGTCGAGCTGCTCGACATGCCGCGCGAGACTGGCGGTGCTCGCCTCGTCCCATGGCGCGTGGAAGGCGATCGCGAGCTGCGGGTTGGCACCGTTGCCGACGCCGGGCTTGGCCGCGCTCGTCCCGAACAGCTGCTTGGCGTAATAATTCAGGTCGCGGCGCGTCTCGCGCAGGATGCCGCCGCGCGGTGCGGGCAGCTTGTGGAGCGCGGGATGCTCCGGCTCGATCGGCAGCAGCGGCGCGGTCGGCACCGCGCCGATCGACACCGCGAACACGGCGATCGACAGCAGCAGCAACGCGACGAACGCCGCAACGCCGAAGGTGAAGCGCCGACGTCGGCGCCCGCTGGCATCGTAGAAGACAGGATGGAGCGACATGGGCAGAGTATCAACCGGCGAAAGGGGAACGGCAAAGCAGTATTTGCCGTCGCTACGACACGGTTATCCGCCGCGCTCCTTAAAAATGCGTCACACAGATGTAATCATGCGTCCCCCTCCCGTGGTCGGGAGGGGGACGCATCGGTCGATCAGCGGAACTTGCCGCTCAGCGACACGCCGATGATCCGCGGCTCGTTGAACACCGCGGCCATATAGTTCTCGATCACGCCCTTGAGGTTCTTCTCGTTCGTGATGTTGCGCGCGAACACCGACAGCTCATACGCGTCGTCGGGCGCGGCATAGCCGATCTTCAGGCCGCCCTCGAAGTTGCCGTTCGCGGTGAACTCCTTGGTCTTGTACAGCACGAACTGCGTATAGCCCTGGATGTTGAAGTCGCCCGCGATGAACGCGCGACCACCATTGCCCAGCGGCTGGTCGTAGCGCGCGGTCAGGTCGACATTATATTCCGGTGCGTTCGGCAACGGCTCGCCGTTGATCTTCACCAGATAGGTCGTCCCGAACGCGCCCGGGACTGGGCGAACCGCCGCCGAGGGGGTGCACACCACGGCGTTGTTGAGCGCGCAGATCTGCAC
Organism: Sphingomonas sp. BK036; assembly: GCF_004216825.1. NCBI lineage: Bacteria > Pseudomonadati > Pseudomonadota > Alphaproteobacteria > Sphingomonadales > Sphingomonadaceae > Sphingomonas > Sphingomonas sp. BK036. The sequence continues at coordinate 506,306 of NZ_SGXR01000005.1, forward strand.
TTCGGTCGTCTTGTCGCGGATCTCGCTGTGCAACAGGCTGAGCCCCGCGCCGAGCGTCAGGTTGGGCACCGGCTTCCAGTTCGCCTCGGCTTCCATGCCGTACGCGTCGGCCTTGTTGCCGTTGAACAGGATTCCGTTGCCGTTGACGTCGTTGCCGTTGAGCTGGATGTCGTTGACGCGATAAGCGAACACCGTCGCGTTCAGCGTCAGCGTGTTGTCGAACAGCCGGCTCTTCACGCCCGCCTCGCCCGACAGGATCGTTTCGGACTTCGCGGTCGAGAAGTCGGAGTTGAACACCGCCGAACGCCCCTGGATCGTCGGTCCGCGGAAGCCCTGCGCAATGCGCGTGTAGACGCTGACGTCCGGGTTTGCCTGGTATAGCAGGCTCGCATCCCAGCTCGGCTTGGTCGCCTTGAGCGTCACGTCGCGACGGAAGTTCGCCGGATACTGGCTGACACCGGCGACATTCTGCACCGTCTTCAGCAGCTGCGTGCGCTTCTTGTCTTCGGTGATGCGGCCGCCGAGCGTCAGCGTCAGCTTGTCGACCAGTTCATAGCTGACCTGACCGAAACCCGACCACGAGGTGTTGACGTCGTGCAGGCGCACCCAGTTGTTCGGGTTGCGCGCGGCGGTCGTCAGGAAGAACGTCCGCTGATAGAAGTCGGTGATGTCGCGGTTGTCAAAATACAGGCCGCCGACCTGCCAGTTGAAGCGCCCGCTGGGCGTGCCCGCGACCCGCACTTCCTGCGACCACTGGTCGAGATCGCGGATCTGGCCCTGCGACTGGCCAAAGCCGTTGGCGACCCCGCGCACGGGGAAGTTCGCACCCGCCCCACCATCGGTATCGCCGCGGCTGAAGCCCGACGTCGTCTCATACGCGGTGATCGAGGTCAGCGCGGCCGGACCGAAGTCGTAGGTCGCACGGACCGAGCCGCCATAGGTGGTGTAGCTCTGCGGGTTGTCGTTGCCTTCGTCGAGCGACACGGTGTTGCGCGGCTCGGCCGAGACGTCGTTCGAGCCCTTCTTGAGCGCGCCGCGGTGGAACAGCGTCGAGGTGCCGTCATACCAGCGCGCATGGCCCGACAGGTCGAGCGAGAACGCGTTGCCCGGCGTCAGCGCGAGCTGGAGGCGGACGTTGCGATCGTCGAAGCCGCCCATCGCGTCCTTGCGCGGCGTGGCCGTGCTGTCCTGGCTGGTGCCCGCAAACGCGTTGTCGACATAGTTCTCGCGGTGCTGGATCAGAGTCGACAGGCGGATCGACAGGAGGTCCTTGATCAGCGGGCCGCCGACACCGGCGTCGAGGCTGACGCTGTTATACGACCCGACCGAGGCCGAGGCGCGGCTCTCGAAGTCGTTGGTCGGCTTGTTCGTATCGAACTTGATGATGCCGGCGGTGGTGTTGCGCCCGAACAGCGACCCCTGCGGACCGCGCAGCACTTCGACCTGGCGGACGTCGAACACCGGGTTCGACTTCAGCACGACATGCTCGAGGATCACGTCGTCCTGGATGATCGTGACCGGCTGCGATGCGCCGAGGTAGAAATCGACGTTGCCAAGGCCGCGGATGTAGAAGCGCGGAAAGATGCGGCCGGTCGTCGACTCGACGTACAGCCCGGGGACGCGGCCCGACAGCGCGAGGAGCGTGTCGTCGCCGCCTGCGGTAAAGGTGCGCAACGCATCGCCCGACGCGACGCCGACCGACAGCGGCACCTTCTGCAGGTTTTCCGAACGACGCTCGGCGGTGACGACGATGTCGCCCAGCCCTTCCTCCGGCGCGGCCTGCTCCTGAACGGGGGCCGCCTGCGCGAACGCGGCCGAGCCAGCCACAACCGAACCAAACGCGACGCCGAGCATCAGCGCCGACTTAACGACCGAAATCTTCAAGATGATATTCCCCAATCGTGCGGCGCCGTCCCTGACGAGCGGCCGCACATCCCAAAATACAACGTCGCAGATTGTCGTCGGCTGCCCTCCCCGGACGGCACGAAGACGCCTTGCGACGCTCACTCCCCGGGCCGGCGGTTAGGCGGGGATTGTGTTGGTATGATGACAGTTGGAGGGTGGCCTGGCCGGGCGAGCACAGGTTTGCAAAATGGTGCGATATTTTTACCGATGGCGACGAAGCGGAACCCTTCTCCGTCATGCCAGCGAAAGCTGGTATCTCCCGGTTCGAGCCGGACGCGCGCCCCGGGAATACCCCAGCGTTCGCTGGGGTGACGGCTGTGGATGGGCAGCGGAACTTGCACGAATGCCAGCACGCGCGGGTTCAGATAATCCTCCCCCGCCAGGGGGAGGTATCGCCGAAGGTGACGGAGGGGGAGGACACGGGGAAGAAGTAATCGCTTACCTCCCCCTCCGTCAGGCTAACGCCTGCCCCCCCCCCCTTGGCGGGGGAGGATTGTCCGTTTCAATCGCTCCCATAGGAGCGCTGCGGCAAAGCCGCGTCGTCGGACGACACGGCCGAGGACTAGCTCGGCCGGTGGCCGTCCGGCTTGGCGCTGACCGCGGCTAAGCGGCATGCCGTTTAGCCTTGGGCGCCTACGCGTCGTCGCCCATGCGCAGCGCGGCGATGAACGCCTCCTGCGGGATGCTGACCGAGCCGTATTCGCGCATCTTGAGCTTCCCCTTCTTCTGCTTTTCGAGGAGCTTCTTCTTGCGGCTCGCATCGCCGCCATAGCATTTCGCGGTCACGTCCTTGCGCATCGCGCTGATCGTCTCGCGCGCAATCACCTTGCCGCCGATCGCCGCCTGGATCGGAATCTTGAACAGATGGCGCGGGATCAGGTCCTTCAGCCGCTCGACCATCCCGCGACCGCGCACTTCGGCGGTGCCGCGGTGGACGATCATGCTGAGTGCGTCGACCGGCTCCTCATTGACCAGGATCCCCATCTTGACGAGGTCGCCCTCGCGGTAGCCGATCTGGTGATAATCGAAGCTGGCATAGCCCTTCGACATCGATTTCAGCCGATCGTAGAAATCGAACACGACTTCGTTGAGCGGCAGTTCGTAGGTCGCCTGCGCGCGGCCGCCGACATAGGTCAGGTTCTTCTGGATGCCGCGGCGATCCTGGCACAGCTTCAATACGCTGCCGAGATATTCGTCGGGGACGTAGATCGTCGCCTCGATCCACGGCTCGCTGATCGTCGCGATCTTGTTGGGCTCGGGCATGTCGGCGGGGTTGTGCAACTCGATATGCGTCGTGCCCGCGGGATCGGGGTGGGTCAGCTCGATCTCGTACACCACCGACGGCGCGGTCGTGATCAGGTCGAGGTCATATTCGCGCGTCAGGCGCTCCTGGATGATCTCTAGGTGCAGCAGCCCCAGGAACCCGCAGCGGAAGCCGAAGCCCAACGCCGCCGACGTCTCCATCTCGAACGAGAAGCTCGCATCGTTCAGCCGCAGCTTGGAGATCGACTCGCGCAGCTTCTCGAACTCGGCGGCATCGACCGGGAACATCCCGCAGAACACCACCGGCTGGACTTCCTTGAAGCCCGCCAACGCCTCGAGCGCAGGCCGCTTGGCATCGGTGATCGTGTCGCCGACGCGGGTCTGCGCGACCTCTTTGATCTGCGCGGTGATGAAGCCCATCTCGCCCGTGCCGAGCTCGGTCAGCTGCTCGATCTTGGGGCGGAAACAGCCGACCCGGTCGACCAGATGCATCGTGCCGGTCTGCATGAACTTGATCTGCTGGCCCTTCTTCAGGACGCCGTCGATCACGCGGACGAGGATGACGACGCCGAGATACGGATCATACCAGCTGTCGACCAGCATCGCCTTCAGCGGTGCCTCGGGGTCGCCCTTGGGCGGCGGGATCTTCGTGACGATCGCCTCGAGGATGTCCTCGATGCCGATCCCCGACTTCGCCGACGCGAGCACCGCGCCGGACGCGTCGATGCCGATCACGTCCTCGATTTCCTTGCGGACCTTTTCGGGTTCGGCGGCTGGAAGATCGATCTTGTTGATGACGGGCACGATCTCGTGGTCATGCTCGATCGACTGGTAGACGTTGGCCAAGGTCTGCGCCTCGACGCCCTGCGCCGCGTCAACCACCAGCAGCGCGCCCTCGCACGCGGCGAGGCTGCGACTCACCTCATAGGCGAAGTCGACATGCCCCGGCGTGTCCATCAGGTTGAGGACGTAGTCGAGCCCGTCCTTGGCCTTGTACGCAAGCCGGACGGTCTGCGCCTTGATCGTGATCCCGCGCTCCTTCTCGATGTCCATGTTGTCGAGCACCTGCTCGGACATTTCGCGCGCGGTCAGGCCGCCGGTCTGCTGGATCAGCCGATCGGCAAGCGTCGACTTGCCATGGTCGATATGGGCGATGATGGAAAAATTGCGGATGCGGTCGAGCGGAGTCATGCCGCGCTCCTAGCAGCGACGTCGCGCGGGCGATAGATCATGGTGACAGTCCATAATTGTCTTGATCGCCACCCGCGTCGCGGCTAGGGGGCTCACCGGCAATGTTGTCGGGGCGTGGCGCAGTCTGGTAGCGCACTGGTCTCGGGGTCCAGGGGTCGTAGGTTCGAATCCTATCGCCCCGACCATTGCCGATTTTTCGGGGGGTTCCGAGCCCCCCGATCTTCCCCGAGCTTTAGATCACGCGGCGCCTATCGTGGGCCCGATTGGGCGCATTCCCGGCCAAGGCCGTCGACGCGCCCGCCATGCTTCAGGCAATCTTTTCCAGCGGCTGATCGCGGCGATCGGCGTGTGTGCGGAAGCGGGCTGCAGTGGCCTGCGTGTACGGCTTCGTCATCACCGTCGAGACGGTGATCGAATCAGCCGTCGCGTGCTCCGGTGTCAGCGTCAGCAGCGTGAACCCCTTGCCGTCCTGATCGCAGAAGCGGACTTCGCCCGCATTGGCGTCGGCGATGAGCGTGCCGATACCGGGCAGCAGCGAGCCATAGGACGGGCTCGTGATCGCGGTGCAGCCGAATTCCGCGGCGACCAACTTGCCGGATGCATCGTGCAGATCGTTCGCCCATGCCGCATGGCTGTCGCCCGACAGCACGATCGGGCGCGATTTGGCGCGCTGGAACGCGGCGTACAGCCGCTCGCGAGCGGGCGGATAGCCATCCCAGCTGTCGAACCCGAACGGCAGCCCTGCGCGGTACGACGCGATGCTAGCGGTCAGCCGCTCGCGCCAGATCGTCGGCAGTTTGGCCATCGTCTCGGCAAATTTCGCCGCACCGAGCTGTCGCTCCATGTCGGGTCCCGCGACCTTCGCCATCACCACCTGGTTGCCGAGCACCTGCCACGGCCTGCCCGCCGCAACCGAGCTCGCCACCGTCTTCTCGACCCAGGCCAGCTGCGCGGGCCCGAGCAGTTCGCGCTCGGGTCGCGCGCGTTCGGCCATCATCGAGGCATATTCGGCGGGCGTGATCTCCTCGCCCTTCGACACGACCTGATGGCTGCGCGCCAGCAGCCGCGTCTCGACCATCACCAGCGTCGCGAGGTCGCCGAAATCGAAGCTACGGTTGATCGCCGCCCAGGGCTGGCCGGGCTTGGGATCGCGGATCGGCATCCATTCGAAATAGGCCTGCATCGCCGCGGCCTTGCGCGCCTCCCAATCGCCCTCGGTCTTGGGATCGTGGTTTTCGGCGCCGTGCATCCAGTCGTCATTGGCGACCTCGTGATCGTCCCACACGCAGATGAACGCGGCGCGAGCATGCGCGGCCTGCATATCGACGTCGCGCTTCACCTGCGCATGGCGCATCCGGTAGTCGGCGAGGCTGACGATCTCGTGGCGCGGCTCGACGAAGCGGCCGATCTTCTTGGCGATGTCCGCGCCATAGCCGTCGACGCCATATTCATAGATATAGTCGCCGAGGTGAAGCACCGCGTCGAGCCGGTCGAGCTTGGCGATCGCATCATAGGCGTTGAACAGCCCGCCCGCGTAGAGCTGGCACGAGACCACCGCCATCACGACGTCGGCGACCTTCCCCTTGGGCAGCGTCCTGAACCGGCCGACCGGCGAGCGCGTCCCGTCGGCGGCGTCGAACCAGTAGCGATACTCGCGGCCCGGCTGCAGCCCGCTCGCCTCGACCTTCGCGGTGAAGTCGCGTGCAGCCCGCGCCTTGACGCTGCCGGACCGAACCGGCTTGCCGCCCTCGGTCTCGGCAACGTGCCACGTCAGCGCGATGTCGCCGGACTGCGCGAGGTCGGCGGGGGTTGCACGCGTCCACAGGATCGCCCCGTCGACCGAAGGATCGCCACTCGCGACGCCGTGGTCGAAGCGGCTCCTGACCGCGTCCGCCGCCTGAGTGGCGACGGCGGGCAGCGCGAGCGTGGCACCCGATCCGGCCAGCTTCAGGGCATTCTTCAAGGCGTCGCGGCGGTTGATCGTCATCGGCTGAGGCTTTCTTGAGCGGTGTGAGCGCCTGCTAGCCGCGGTCGAAGACAGCGCGGTGGCAGCGATGTGACACCGCCGTTACGCAACAGTCATCTTGCTTTCATTATTACGCCATCGAAACGTCACGTCGGCCGCCTAGTGGCTCCCCAACGACACGGGGGGACTTCATGACACACATCTTTACGCGGCTGGCGCTGACGGCGCTCGCCACGACCTGCTCGACGGCAGCACTCGCGCAGGCGGAGCAGCAAGCCGGCACGGCAAGCGACGACATCATCGTTACCGCACAGAAGCGCGAACAGCGGATCGCCGATGTACCGGTCACCGTCACCGCGCTGACCGGCGCACGCATGGCCGCGATCGGCGTCTCCGAACTCGACGAGGTCGCCGCGTTCATCCCCGGCCTGCAGGTGCAGGAGCAGAGCGCGAACAATCCCGGCTTCGTGATCCGCGGCATCACCTCGGACAATGGCTCGTCACAGCAGGGCGCGCGCGTCACCCTCTACTATAACGGCATCGACATCAGCCGGTCGCGCGGCGCGTGGCAGGATCTGTACGATCTCGAGCGGATCGAAGTCGTGAAGGGCCCGCAGGCAACGCTGTTCGGTACCGCCGCCGCGGTCGGCGCAGTCAGCCTCATCTCGAACAAGCCGCAGCCGGGCTTCTCGGGCGGGCTCGATGCCTCCTATGGCAATTTCGACCGGACGCAGGTGTCGGGGTTCCTCAATGCGGGCAACGACATCCTCTCCGGGCGGCTCGCCTTCGCGTACAAGTATCGCAAGGGCTATGTCCGCAACATCGCGGGCGACGCGAACGTCCCGAACCAGAATCAGGGCGGCGTCGACCAGGACGATCTGAACGGGCAGGATCAGCGCGGCGTGCGCGGTTCGCTGCGCTTCACGCCCAGTGACAGCATCACCGCCGATCTCGTCCTCACCTATGACGGCCAGCGCAACCCCGGCACCGCGTTCAAGAGCCGTGCGCATGCCCCGACCGGTGGCCAGACCGGCGACTATGGCTATGCCGAGCTTTCGGGCTCGCCGTATAGCGAGGCCGCGCTCGGCGCGCGCAAGCTCGGGCTCGACCGCAACGTCTATGACGCGAACCTGACGATCGCGGCGGACCTGTCGCCGGGCATCACCTTCACCACGGTCAACGGCTATCGCCGGTTCGACGCGCTCGAGATCTTCGACGCGGATGGCGGCCCCGCAGCGTATCTCGAGTTCGCCGAAGACGCCAAGGGCGACCAGTGGAGCCATGAAAGCCGCTTCGCCTTCGAAGGCCCGAAATACCGCGCCTCGGTCGGCTGGAACGCGTTCTTCGAGAACGGCTTCCAGCGCGTACCGTTCGCGACCGAGGAAGGCACGTATCTCGCCTGCTCGGTTGCCGCTGCCTATGCCCCGATCCGCACCGCGCTCAACGGCGCCGGCATTCCGACCGGAACGGGCTGCGTCGCGGCCAACGGCACGATCCCCGCGACCCGCGCAACCTCCGTGCTGACGGGCGGGCGTGCAACGTCAATACCCTACACCTCGGAGTTCACGAACTACGGCAACAACGACGCCTATTCGGTGTTCGCCGACGCGACCTATATTCCGGTCCCGGCACTCGAACTGACCGCAGGCGCGCGCATCCTGATCGAGGATCGCCAGTCGGGCTATTCCTCGGTCCAGCCCAACTCGGTGATCCTCGCGTCGCTTAACATCCGGACGAGCCTGCTCGGGACCGCCAACACCAATGGCAACAAGTTCGTCGCGAAAAGGAGCTTCACCGCGATCCTGCCGCGCTTCAACGCGCTCCTGAAATTGAACGATGACGTCAACCTCTACGCGACCGTCAGCAAGGGCCGCCGGTCGCCGGTCGTCCAGCTGTCCGCGCAGAACACGGCGTTTGGCGTCGGGCCCAATTTGTCGATCATCGATCCGGAGAATGTCTGGAACTACGAGGGCGGCATCAAGGGCCGGGCCGGACCCTTTAGCGGCGCGGCTTCGGTGTTCTACCAGACATATGACAGCTTCCAGGTCACCACGCAGACCGTGCCCGCCGTCACGCTCAGCGCCGGATCTGCCAAGAATGTCGGTGTCGAACTCGAGGGTAATCTGAAGCTCGCACCCGTTTTGTCGTTCTTCGGCACGTTCAGCTATATCGACAGCAAGATCAGCGATACCGATACCAACGGCAATTATGGCGGCAGCCGCTTCCGCCTCCAGCCCAAATTCACGGCATCCGCCGGGGCGTTGCTGCGCGTGCCGGTCGGTGGCGCGACCGTCTACGCCACGCCAACGGTGACCTATAAGTCGAAGGTCTTCTTCGAGATCCCGAACAGCGAGGCGATCAGCCAGCGCGGCTTCACGCTCTTCAACCTGCGCGCCGGCCTCGAATTTGCGGCGGGCAAGTACAACGTCGGTGGCTTCGTCCGCAACGCGACCAACAAGCGCTACCTGATCGACGCGGGCAACACCGGCGGCAGCTTCGGCATCCCAACGTACATCGCCGGCGAGCCGCGCTTCTACGGCGTCGAGCTGGGCGCGAAATTCTGACTTCCACGCAGTCGTTACATACCGCGCAACCATCCCCGGGGGGACCAAGCATGACGTTCGAGACCATCTATACCGACGGCGATATCGACACCAATCCGACCAGCAACCCGCATCTGAACGACCTGATCGACGTCCGCTACTCGCGGCGCCAGACGCTGATGGGCGGCATGTCGGCCACCGCGGCGGCGGTGTTCGGCGGGATGCTGCTCACCGGGTGCGACGACGACAATGACGGCGGCTCGGATCCCGTGACCGCAACCGCGACCGCGGGCGGCAGCTCGTCCGCCGGTCGCGTCGCGACGCTGACCGGTGCGGCGATCGGCCAGGTCGACAGCGTGAACTGGACCCAGACTGCTGGACCGACGGTGACTCTCGCCGGTGCGAACACGTCGACGGCAACCTTCATCGTCCCGGGCGCGGCGGCCGGCACCGTGCTGAGCTTCCTGTTCACGGCGGTATCGGCCGGCGGTTCGGTAACCGCGACCACGAGCGTGACGGTCGGCGCGGCATCGCTCGGCTTCACGGCAGTTGCCAAGAGCCTCGCCGATGTCGTTGCGGTCCCTACCGGATATGCCGTCACCGTCCTGTACCGGCTGGGTGATCCGATCGGCAGCGGAGTCGGCGCCTATACCAATGATGGTACCGACACGACCTTCTCCAAGCGCGCGGGCGATCACCATGACGGCATGAGCTATTTCGGCATGTCCGCTACGGGCACGCCCGACGCCAACGGCAACGCGCGCGGTCTGCTCGTCCTCAACCACGAGAATATCACGCAGGCCTATCTCCATCCGAACGGCGCCACCTCGACCGGCGGCGTGCGCCCCGAGGCCGAGGCGCTCAAGGAAATGGAATGCCACGGCGTGTCGGTCATCGAGGTCAACCGCTCAGCGAGCTGGGCCTATGCGCCGACCTCGTCGTTCAACCGCCGGATCACCCCGCTGACGCCGATGAGCTTCTCGGGCCCCGTCCGCGGTGCCGACAGCCTCAAGACGCGCTATTCGCCCGATGCGACCACGGGGCGCGGCACGATCAACAATTGTGCAAACGGCACAATGCCTTGGAACACGTATCTGACGAACGAAGAGAACTGGGTCGGCTATTTCAAGCGCGAAGTCGGCGACGCGGCGCGGCGCGCGGCAACCGGCGCGGTCGGCGTGAAGGCCAACACGTCGCTGACGCGCTACGGCAAGACCGAGAGCAACACCGGCGGCAATTATGGCTGGTCGACGGTGACGCCGGCGGACACTACCAGCACGCTCTATTCGCGCTGGAACATCACCGCACAGGCCGGCGCACCCGCCGATGGCACGGGCGACTTCCGCAACGAGATCTTCCAATATGGCTGGGTGGTCGAGATCGATCCGTTCGACGCCGCCTCGACGCCTCGCAAGCGGACCGCGCTGGGCCGCATGAACCATGAGGGGTGCCAGATCGGCCGGACGATCGCTGGCGTGAAGCCCGCCTTCTACATGGGCGACGATGCGCAGAACGAGTATATCTACAAATTCGTGTCGGCGACGCCCTGGGCGACGGCGGATGCCGCCGCGGCGAACCGTCTCGCGATCGGCGACAAGTATCTCGATACGGGAACGCTTTACGTCGCGAAGTTCGCAGCGGACGGTAGCGGCCAGTGGCTGCCGCTGGTGTTCGGTCAGGGCCCCCTCACCTCCGCCAATGCGGCCTATCCGTTCGCCAGCCAGGTCGACGTGCTGATCAACACGCGCCTTGCCGCGGATGCGCTGGGTGCGACGCGGATGGATCGGCCGGAGTGGACCGCGGTCAACCCCGCGACCGGCGAGATGTACTGCACGCTCACCAACAACTCGTCGCGTACCGTGGCGACCACGGATGCGCCCAACCCGCGCGCCTATGTCGATCCCAAGACCACCGGCGGGCAGACCACCGGCAACGCCAACGGGCATATCATCCGCCTGCGCGAGACCGGCGACACGTCCGAGGCAACAACCTTCGCCTGGGACATCTATGCGTTCGGCGCAGGGTCCGATCTGGATGCGACCAACATCAACCTGTCGGGTCTCGATGCGACCAACGACTTCTCGTCGCCCGACGGTCTGTGGTTCGGCCTGCCGAGCAACGCCTCGGGCACGATCGCGCCGGTGATGTGGATCGAGACCGACGACGGCGCCTATACCGACGTCACCAACTGCATGCTGCTCGCCTCGGTGCCGGGAAGCGTCAACGATGGCGGAACGCGGACGGTGACCAACACGATCGGTGCGGCGACCGGCTCGGTGACCACGCGGATCGGCAAGACGCCGGGGGCGGCGCTGCGCCGCTTCCTGGTCGGGCCGAAGGAGTGCGAGATCACCGGCATCCACACGACACCGGACGGGCGGTCGCTGTTCGTCAACATCCAGCATCCGGGCGAGAATGGCGGCCCGACCAACATCACCAGCAGCTGGCCGGCGAACCAGGCGGGCACGGTGACGACGCCCTCGCGGCCACGCTCGGCGACGATCGTGATCACGAAGAACGATGGCGGCGTGGTGGGGCTTTAAGCCACGCTGCAATCCTCCCCCGCCAGGGAGTGCGAGGTTGGCGACGGAGGGGGAGGACACGAAACGGCGGTCGTCGCTGACTTCCCCCTCCGTCTGGCAAGAGCCAGCCACCTCCCCCTGGCGGGGGAGGATTGGCGCCCCCCTCACCCCTCACCACCCCGGCGAAGGCCGGGGTCCAGTTGGGGGACGTCGCCAACTGAGCGCAGCGCGGTGTTACTGCAACCTTTCCAACTGGGCCCCGGCCTCCGCCGGGGTGGTGCAACTCTCGGCGGGGTAGCGCTTCTAAGGTCCTAGACCGCCCCGTCCGGAATCCGCGCGAGCGCCTCCTGCTCGATCTTCTCCAGCTCGTCGCGCGTCTGGACGATCGCCTCGCGTTGCGCATCCAGAAGGTCGATCCGCTGGCGGCAACGTTCCGCCAGCGCGCGCATCTGTTCGACATGCTGCGGATCGGCGTCGTACAGGTCGAGGAACTCCTCGATGTCGCGCAGCGTGAACCCCAGCCTTTTGCCGCGCAGGATCAGCTGCATCCGCGCCACTTCGCGCCGCGTGTAGACACGCGTCGTGCCGATCCGGCACGGCTCGATCAGCCCCTTGTCCTCATAGAATCTGAGCGTGCGCGCGCTCACGCCGAGCATGCGCGAAACCTCCTGTATCCCGGTAAGATCGTCCTGTCGGTCGTTCACGCGTCCACTCCCCTCGCCTCCGACGCTGCTGCCTTGGCGGCCTCTTCTGCGACAAGTTCCTTTTTGGAGAGCTTGCCGATCAGCGTCTTGGGCAGAGTGTCGCGGATTTCCACCTCGCGGGGAAGCTCGATCTTGCTGATCTTGTCACGCAAAAAATCACGCAGTTCGAGCGGGGTAGCCGCCGCTCCTTCGGCCAGCACGACGAAGGCTTTGGGTGCTTGCCCACGATATGTGTCGGGCACGCCGATGACCACCGCCTCCAGCACGGCGGGGTGTTCGTACAGCGCCTCCTCGATCACGCGCGGATAGACGTTGTAGCCGCCGCACAGGATCAGGTCCTTGATCCGGTCGACGATGAACAGATAGCCGTCCGCGTCGAGATGGCCGACGTCGCCGGTGCGCAGCGCGCCGTCGACGAACAGGTCGGCGGTCGCGGCGGGCTTGTGCCAATAGCCTTGCGTAATCTGGGGGCCGCGTGCGCAGATTTCGCCATTCTCGCCGATCGGCAGCACCCGGGACGGATCCTCGCGGTCGCGAATCTCGATCGTCGTGCCCGGAAACGGCAGGCCCGCCGAGCCCGGCTTGTTTATTCCCCCGATCGGGTTGCAGGTGATGATCGGCGAAGCCTCGGACAGACCGTAGCCCTCGACGAGTTTGGCGCCGGTCGCCGCCTCGAATGCGGTGCGAACCTCGGCGGGCAGCGGCGCGCCGCCCGATATGCAGGCGTGGATCGAGGACAGGTCGATGGACTGCGTATCCGCCGCGGTGGTGATCGCGGCATAGATCGTCGGCACCGCGGGGAAATAGCTCGGTTTGGTCCGCGCGATCGTCTTGAGCAGCTGCTGCAATTCGAAGCGCGGCAGCAGGATCATCTCCGCGCCGGTCCGGATCGAATAGGTCAGCACCGTCGTCAGCGCAAAGACGTGGAACAGCGGCAACGCGCCGAGCACGCGGTCCTGGTGCGGCTGCTCACCACCGACGAACACCACCATCGCATCGGCGTTGGCGACCAGGTTCGCATGGCTGAGCATCGCCGCTTTAGGCTCGCCGGTCGTGCCGCCGGTATATTGCAGCACAGCGACGTCGTTCGGGGCGACCTCGACCGGCACCGGCGCGCCCTTCGCCTTCAACAGCGAGTCGAACGTGCAATGGCGCGCGTCGCTGGGGGCGTGGGCGATCTCGGCGCGCTTGAAGATCCGGTAGGCGATCGACTTCAGCGTCGGTAGCGCGCCGGCGATCGGGCAGGTGATGACGTGCTTCACGCCCATCTGCCCGGCGACCTTCAGCACGCGCGCATGGATCTCGGTAATGTCGCAGGTGGCGATGATCGTCGCGCCCGAATCCTCGAGCAGATGCGCCAGCTCGCGCTCGACATAGAGCGGGTTGACGTTGACGACGATGCCGCCGGCCTTGAGGATCGCGAAGAACAGGATCGGATAATAGGGCGTGTTGGGCAGGCAGAGCGCGACCCGCGTACCCTTGACGACGCCGAGATCCTGAAGGCCCCGCGCGGCGCGGTCGACCGACTGGCCGAGCTCGGCATAGGTCAGCGTGCGGCCCATGAAGTCAAGAACGTTGCGCGACCCGAACCGGCGGACCGAGCTGTCGAGCATGTCGCCCAGCAACCGCGGCTGGCCCGGCAACGCTATGCCGACTGCGGTACCTGAAGTGTCCTGCATCTCGCTCTCCCTTACTCGATGTGCGTAAGCCATATTGTCGGCCGCTTCACCTTGACGTAAAGGTGAGGTATCGCACCTTAAGGGTAACCCGCAAGCGTTAACCGGGTCGACCGCAATATGAGAGGATCTTCGTGACCAACGTCGTCATCGCCGGGTACGCCCGTTCGCCGTTCCACCTCGCCGGCAAGGGCGAGCTCGCCCGCGTCCGTCCGGACGACCTCGCCGCACAGACGATTCGCGGCCTGCTCGACAAGACCGGCGTCGATCCCGCCGAGATCGAGGACATCATCCTCGGCTGCGCCTTCCCCGAGGGCGAGCAGGGTCTCAACGTCGCCAAGCTGATCGCACAGATCGCCGACCTGCCGATCTCGGTCGGCGGGATGACGGTCAACCGGTTCTGCGGCTCGTCGATGAGCGCGATCCACATCGCCTATGGCCAGATCGCGGTCGGCGCGGGCGAGGCGTTCATCTGCGCGGGACTCGAGTCGATGAGCCGCGTGCCGATGGGCGGCTACAACCCCCTGCCCAACCCCGCACTCGCGAAGAAGAGCGCCGGCGCCTATATGGGCATGGGCGAAACCGCCGAGAACGTCGCGCGCCAATACCAGATCACGCGCGCCGAGCAGGACGCGTTCGCGGTGAAGAGCCAGGACAAGGCCGCCGCGGCGCGCACCGATGGCCGGCTGTCCGACGAGATCGTGACGATCCAGACCAAGGCGGGCCCGGTAAGTCAGGACGGCACGATCCGCGCCGGCACGACGACCGAAGCGCTCGCCGGCCTGAAGCCCGCGTTCAGCGCGGAAGGTTCGGTGACGGCCGGCACGTCGTCGCCGCTGACCGATGGCGCGTCCGCGGTGCTCGTCACCTCGGAGGAGTTCGCCAAGAAGCATGGCCTGACGATTCTCGCGCGGATCAAGTCGATCGGCGTGTCGGGTTGCGCGCCCGAGACGATGGGGCTCGGCCCGATCGGTGCGTCGAAAAAGGCGCTCGAGCGTGCCGGGATCACCGTCGCCGACCTCGACGTGGTCGAGATCAACGAGGCGTTCGCCAGCCAGGCGATCGCCTGCATCCGCGATCTCGGGCTGAAGGACGAGACGATCAACCTCGATGGCGGTGCGATCGCGATCGGTCATCCGCTCGGCGCGACCGGCGCGCGGATCGTCGGCAAGGCCGCCGCGCTGCTCGCACGCGAAGGCGGCCGCTACGCGCTCGCGACGCAGTGCATCGGCGGCGGTCAGGGCATCGCGACGGTGCTGGAGCGCGCATGATGGTCGATCAGGTGAAGAAGGTCTGCGTCATTGGCGCAGGCGTCATGGGTGCAGGTATTGCGGCACAGGTCGCCAATGCCGGCATCCCGGTGCTGCTCCTCGACATCGTCCCCCGTGGCGGCGACGATCGCGATGCGGTCGCCAAGGGCGCGGTCGCCAAGATGCTCAAGACCGACCCCGCGCCCTTCATGTCGAAGCGCGCGGCCAAGCTGGTCGAGACGGGTAACATTGACGATCATCTGGACCGGGTCGCCGAGTGCGACTGGATCGTCGAGGCGATCGTCGAGCGGCTCGACATCAAGCAGGCGCTCTTCGCCAAGCTCGAGGCGTTGAAGCGCCCGGGCACCGCGGTGTCGTCGAACACCTCGACGATCCCGCTCGGCAACCTGGTCGAGGGGCGGACGGACCAGTTCAAGGCCGACTTCCTCATCACCCATTTCTTCAACCCGCCGCGCTACATGCGGCTGGTCGAGATCGTTCGCGGCGCGCACACCGACGTCGCGGTCGCCGAGAAGGTCGAGGATTTCGTCGATCGCTTCATGGGCAAGCGCATCGTCCGCGCGAAGGACACGCCGGGCTTCATCGCCAACCGCATCGGCACCTATTGGCTGGCGATCGCGATCAACGCAGCGATGGACCAGGGGCTGACCGTCGAGGAGGCCGACCAGATCGGTGGCCGTCCGATGGGCGTGCCCAAGACCGGGATCTTCGGCCTCGTCGATCTCGTCGGCGTCGACTTGATGCCGCTGCTGTCGAAGAGCCTCTCCTCCACGCTGCCCGCGGGCGATCCGTATTTCGACACGGTGCGCGAGTTGCCGCTGGTCGACAAGATGATCGCCGAGGGTTTCACCGGCCGCAAGGGCAAGGGCGGCTTCTACCGCTTCGACAAGGCGACTCGCACCAAGCTGTCGCTCGATCTCGCGACCGGCGAGTATCGGCCCGAGGCCAAGCCCGCGGAGCTGCCCGGCAAGACGGGCAAGGATCTCGCCGCGCTGATCGCCGAGCCCGGCAAGATCGGCACCTATGCCTGGACGATCCTCGGCAACACGCTGTCCTATGCGGCGATGCTTGTGGGCGAGGCGGCGGACGATGTCGTCGCGATCGATGACGCGATGAAGCTCGGCTATAACTGGAAATACGGGCCGTTCGAGCTGATCGACCGGATGGGGCCGGGCGTTCTCGCTGCGCGGCTCGCCGACGAAGGCCGCGACGTTCCCGCAATCCTGACGACCGCGGGCGATCGTCCGTTCTACCGCGTCGAGGATGGCCAGCGCCAGTATCTCACGACGGGCGGCGACTATGCCGACGTGCCGCGCGCGGACGGCGTCGAACTGCTCGAGGATATCAAGCTTCGGTCGCAGCCGATCCTCCAGAACCTGTCGGCGTCGCTCTGGGATGTCGGCGACGGTGTCGCCGCGCTCGAGTTCCACACCAAGATGAACGCGCTCGACGATCAGGTCGTCGCGCTCATCAACGAGGCGATCCCGGTCGTCCGCGAGCGTTTCAAGGCGCTCGTGGTGTATAATGAGGCGTCGAACTTCTCGGCGGGCGCAAATCTCGGCGCGGCGATGTTCGCGGTCGGGGCGGGCCTGTGGGACATGGTTGAGGCCAGCGTCAAAGGCGGGCAGCAGGCATACAAGGCGCTCAAATACGCGCCCTTCCCGGTCGTCAGCGCCCCCGCGGGCCTCGCGCTCGGCGGCGGATGCGAGGTGCTGATCCATTCGGACGCGGTGCAGGCGCATGCCGAAACCTATGCAGGGCTCGTCGAATGCGGCGTCGGGCTCGTCCCCGGCTGGGGCGGCAATGGCGAGATGCTCGATCGCTGGACCAAGTCGCGGACGCTGCCGAACGGGCCGATGCCGGTGCTAACCAAGGTGTTCCAGGCGGTCTCCACCGCGCAGGTCGCCAAGTCGGCGGCGGAGGCGAAGGAGATGATGATCCTGCGCAAGGACGACGGTATCACGATGAACCGCGACCGGTTGCTCGCGGACGCCAAGGCCAAGGCGCTGTCGCTCGTCGAGGGCTATGTCGCACCCGAGGCGCCGACCTTCCGCCTCGCCGGCGAAAGCGGCCGCACGGGGCTGAACATGGCGGTCGCGGACTTCCACAAGAAGGGCATGGCGACCGAGTACGACCTCGTCGTCGCGGATCGTCTCGCCGAGGTGCTGACAGGCGGCGACGCCGATCTGGTCGACACCGTCACCGAGGATCAGCTGCTCGACCTCGAGCGCGCAGCGTTCATGGCGAGCGTGAAGGATCCGCGCACCCAGGCCCGCGTCGTCCACATGCTGCAGACAGGCAAGCCGCTGCGGAACTGACCGCCTCTCCGTCACCCCGGACGTGTTCCGGGGTCCACCGTTCCGCAAACCCGCCGCTTTCGAGTACGTGGAACGGTGGATGCCGGAACAAGTCCGGCATGACGGGGCTGTGTGAACACTAATTCACACACCCAGATCAGTAAGAAGACTTGACTTGTCTTCGTACAAAACTAGGGCGGACCGATAACTGCCGTATACGGCAACGGGATCGCGCTAACGTCGCGCCCCTTACGAGAGATTAACGACCGTACATATACGGCGGACCGACAATTTTAGGAGAGGAGAGAAGATGTCCCTGTTGATGATCGCCGCCATGCTTGCCGGCGCGCCCGCTACGGCGGAGACAGTGATCGGTCGCTGGAAGACCGAAACCCACAACGCCATCGTCGAGATTGCCCGCTGCGGCCCGTCGATCTGCGGCAAGATCCTGACCTCCGACGCGCTGCGCGCCAATCCTGCGATGAAGGATGCGAACAACGCGAACACTGCGCTGCGCAACCGTCCGATCCAGGGCATGCAGATGCTGAGCGGCTTCAAGGCCGACAAGGACGGCGTCTGGAGCAGCGGGCAGGTCTACAATGCCGAGGACGGCAAGACCTATAGCGGCAAGATCACGCCGCTCGGTGCGAACCAGCTCAAGCTGCGCGGCTGCGTCTTCTTCCCGCTCTGCAAGACGCAGACCTGGACGCGCGTGCGCTGAGACGCCCCCACCACCCTGCCTGTTCCCCCGATCTCCAGTACAGAGTTTGCTTCATGTCCCTGCGTATCAAAGCACCGCTTCTCCTCGCCTCCGCCCTCGTCGGCACCGTCGGCTTCGCCAGCGCAGCCTATGCTGACGCCTTCTACCTTCAGGCGCAGTCCGCGCGCGGCGCAGGCCGTGCATTCTCGGGCGAAGGTGCCGATACCGGCCCCGACTCGCTGTGGTGGAACCCGGCGGCGATCGCCGGCATCCGCGACGGCAGCGCGACGCTGAGCGCGACCGCGATCCTGCCCAAGGGCGACGTCGTCGACACCGGCACGCGGATCTGCCGCCCGGGCCAGGCCTGCACCGGCATCAGCGGCCAGTCGAACTCGCGCGATCCGATCAACAAGGGCGTCGTCCCGTCGGGTTCGATCGCCTATCCGCTGACCGACCGGATCGCGGTCGGCCTCGCGGTCACCTCGCCCTTCAGCTTCACGACCAACTATGACGGCGACAGCTGGGCACGCTACAGCGCGGACAAGACGCGGCTGCGCACGATCGACATCCAGCCTTCGATCGGTGTGGTCGTCACCGACTGGCTCCGCGTCGGCGGTGCGCTGAACGTCGAATATACCGACGCGATCCTCAACAACGCGCTCCCCAATCTGTCCGCGGCACTGCCGGATGGGCATCAGGAGTTGAAGGGCGATGGCTGGGACTTCGGCTGGACCGCCGGCGTCCAGCTGCACAACAACTTCGCGACCGTCGGCATCAGCTACAAGTCGAGCATCCGGCATAACCTGAAGGGCGATCTCACCGTCAGCGGCCTCGTCGGTCCGCTCGCATCGTCGAACACCACCGTGTCGGGCGCCAAGGCCGCGTTCAACACGCCGGGCCAGGTGATCGTCGCGGGCCGGTTCCGCGGCACCGACAAGCTGACGCTCAACGCGCAGGTCGTCGCGTATAACTGGAGCAAGTTCGACACGATCGATCTCGGCGCGCCGCTCAACACCGCGATCCCCGAAAACTACATGGACAGCTGGAGCCTCGCAGGCGGCTTCGACTATGACGTCACGCCCAAGCTCACCGTGCGCGCGGGCGTGCAGCGTACCAAGTCGCCGACGCAGGACGGCTCGCGCGACGCACGCGTTCCCGACGCCGATCGCTGGACCTATGCAGCGGGTGGCTCGTACCAGCTGTCGTCGCACATCGCGCTCGACGCTGGCGCGCAATATGTCGACTTCGCCAACACGACGATCGACCGCATCACCGCGGCCTATGTCGGCACCGCGGCGCAAACCAACATCCTGACCTCGGGTGCGCTGCGCAACGCCTCGGCAGTCGTGCTGTCGCTCGGTGGCCGCGTCACCTTCTAAGCGACTCCAGGGTAACGAAAAGCGGGGTGTGTCGCCGGTTCCGGCGGCGCACCCCGCTTGCGTAGGGCGCTTGTGCACCGGGCCGATGCGCGCCCGCCGACCTTGCGCGGGGCGATCGACGCCCTACGTCCGTGATCATGATAAGCTTGTATCTGGCAGCCTTGCTGTCGGCGCCGACTGCGTCCGTCCATCCGATCGGCCCCGACGCGGCGAAGTGCGCCGCGGGGAGTTCCCATCCCGCGCTTCTGGTCGACGTGACGGGCTTCAAGAACCGCGCCGGCACCGTCCGCGTGCGCGTCTTCGGCGGCGCGCCCTCGCGTTATTTCGACAAGAAGACCGCGCTGCTCCGGACCGAGATCGCGGTGCCGCGCGACGGCAGCGTCGCGGTCTGCATGCCCGTTGCGCAACCCGGCGTGTACGCCGTCGACGTGCGCCACGACTATAACGCGAACGGCAAGACCGATCGCAACGATGGCGGTGGTGCCTCGGGCAACCCGCACGTGACGCTGTTCGACATGCTGTTCTCGCGCAAGCCCGATCCGAAGACCGTCCAGGTCAGGGTGGGCAACGGTACGACGATCGTCCCGGTCACGCTCACCTATCTCCAGGGCGGGTCGATCAAGCCGATCCGCTAGCACTCACCACGCCACCGCCGCGCCCAGCCTCACGGTGCGCGGCCGCAGCGGCGTGTACTCGTTGCGCGCCGCCAGCGCGAAGGGGTTGCCGCCCGCAAAGCGATCGCCCCTGACGTCGAACAGATTGTCGATCGTCCCGGTCAGCCGCACCCGCCCCTTCGACCACGTCGTCCCGAGCTGCGCGGCGCCGTAATCGCCCTGCGACACGTCGAGCGGCGCCTGCGTGCCGACCGTCGACCGGCCGACATAACGCCACCCGCCATCGACGCTCATCCGCGCCTCGCCGCCCAGCGCCCACGCATAGCCGATGCTGCCCGCCGCCGCGAAGGGCGGCGTGTTGGGTAGTCGCGTTCCGACCTGACGGCGCAACGCCGGATCGGGATCGGACACGCGCGTATCGTTGAGGAACATCGCCGCGTCGAGCCGCAAGCCCGGCAGCACCACCCAGTCGAGGCTGGCCTCGACCCCGCGAATATGGCTGTTGCCGAGATTGGTGGTGAACGGGAACCCGTTTCGGTCGACCAGATCGGCCTGGATATGGCGCCAGTCCGTCACCGACAGACCAACGGATCCGGCCACCCCGGTCGCCCCGCGACGCTCCCTGCGCAGGCCGATCTCGCCGACATGGATGCTGTCGGGGACGAGATCGGCAACTCGCCCGACCCCGGCTGCGACGGTGATCCCGCCGGTCCGGAACCCGGACTGGTAGCGCGCATAGGCGGCAAGCGACGGCGTCAGCAGCCACGACGCGCCAAGCGTCGGATCGACCCGCGTCGAACTGCGGCCGCGGATGAAGTTGCTGGTCTTCAGGCTGGCGATCGGATCGCCGTCGGTGCGCTGGTGCGTCAATCGTCCGCCCGCGGTGATCGTCAGCGCCGACGTGACCGCCACGCTCCCCTCGCCGAACAGCGCGGCATCGAACGTGCGGTTGGTGACGCCGACGATGTCGCGCAACCGGTTCGGTGCGCCGTACATCCGCGCATAGGCGTCGCGCGCATGGATCACCGCTACCCCGATCAGCCACCCGCCACCGTCCTTGCCGGTCCGCGACAGCCGTGTCTCGTGCGAGAACAACCGGCTGCGCTCGTCCGTGTCATACGCGATCGGGAAATTCGGCCGACCGGGCCTGGTCGCGTCGAACCGGCTGTCGGCATCGCGGTGGACCAGACCGGTCGCGGACACCAGATGCAGCCCGTCCTCCCACCGCCGGTCGACGACGATGCGCCCGAGGAGATATTGCTGTTCGAACGGCTGCGCGAGCAACGACGCGCGCGCCAGCGACCCGGCACCGCGTTCGGCGTATTGCAGATTGGGCGCGGACACGTGCTGCGCGACGATCCCGGCATCGATCGTCCAGCCCCGCGCCGGCGCGACGCGAACGTCGAACCGTCCGCCGGTCGTCGAGACCCGGTTCACGTTGCGCAGCGTCCGCAACACGTCGTCGATATAGCCGCCCTCGACCAGGTTATACGCGACCAGACGCACACCGACCGCATCGCGCAGAAGCGGCAGGTTGATCATCCCGGCGATGTCGCCACCCGGCGCGCCCGACCGGGTCGTGCTGATCCCGCCCGAGACGGTGGCGGAGCGGCCGGTCAGGTCGACCGGGTGCGGGACCAGCCGGACGATGCCCCCGATCGCGCCCGCGCCATAGAGCGTCCCCTGCGGTCCCTCGAGTATCTCGACCTGCTCGACGTCGTACAGGTTCAGCCCTGGATCGGGGCCGTTATACGCGACAGGGACCTCGCCGAAATACACGTTGGCGGTCGACTGGGTCGGCCCCGTGAAGCTGCTGTCGGCGACCCCGCGGATGAACAGCTTGTTGCGGCCCGCACCAAGCGCGGTGCCCTGGAGGATCGGCGTCGCGGCGATCGCGCGGTCCATCCCGTTGGCCGCGTCGGCCCCTACCCGCGCGATGCCGTCCGCCCGAAAGATCGTCAGCGCCCCCGGAAAGCGGAGCTGCGAGGTCGCGCGCTTCGTCGCCGTGACGATGACGTCCGGCCCCGGCGCCGTGTCCGGCACGACCGGCGCCACCACCCGGACCACGGGCTTAGGCACAGGCCGGACGGGGCGCGGCGCAATGCGGCGGCGAACGATCCTGAAGCTGTCCGGGCCGAGCCGTTGCGCGGCATAGCCCGTCCCCGCGAGCAGTCGATCGAGCGCATCGGCTGCGGACAACACGCCTTTTACCCCGGCCGACCTGGCCTGTCCGAGCCGGGGCTCCGCGCTGCCGATATCGACGCCCGCCTGTTGCGCAAGCACCGCGATCGCGCGGTCGAGCGGCCCCGGCGCAACCGCGATCGCCCGCCGCACCGCTGCGTGGACGGGGGCGGACGGCAGCACGGCAAACGACGGCACGGCAAGCAGCGAAACGGCAACGCGGAGGTTAGGGACCGGCATGGCCTCCCACCAGACGCCAGCGGCCATCGACCTGCTCCGCACGCGCGCCGATCAACGCGGCCGCGCGCGGGATCAGGCGATCGGCACCGCCGGTGACGCCGATCGACCCGGTGAACGGAGTCTCGCGCAACCCCGGCGCGACCTGCACGACGACGCCCGTGCTGCGCTCCAGCGCGGCGGCGACGAGACGGACCGGCGTCCGCTGGAACACGAGCCGCCCGTTGCGCCAGCCGCCGACATCACCGACCGCCACGCCCGACAGCCGCGGCGCCTCGCCGTCGAGATGCGACAGCGCGGCCCCCGCGGTCAGCATGATCCGCTCCTGCTCGGGCTGGAACATCACCGCGCCCTCCGCCACCTGCACGCCGAGATGCGGACCGACGCGCGCGACGTTGAAGACCGTGCCGACGTCCTCCAACCGCATCGTCCCGGACTGGACGACGAACGGATGCGCGGCGTCATGCGTCACGTGGAAGGTTGCCTCACCGCGCTCGAGCGTGACCAGGCGCGCGGCGCCGTCGTCGATCGCGAGCTTGGTGCCGCCATTCAGCTCGATCCGGCTGCCATCCGCCAGCACCACTGCGCGCCGCACGCCGCTGGGCGTCTCGACGATCCGCATCGCGCGGTCGGTCTCCAGCGGCAGCATCACGACGCCGATCCCCGCGGCGGCAAGCCCCCCGAACGCCGCGAGCGCCCAGCGGCGACGCGGTGCGGCACGATCGTCGTTGGCGGCGGCGAGCGGCACCGTATCGGACCAGTCGGGCGGCGTCAGCGCATCGTCGAGTTCGGCATCGGCACGGGTCAGCGCGTCATAGGCGTCGCCATGCGCGGGATCCGCCTCGAGCCAGTCGATGAACGCGCGCCACTCCTCCGCGCCCGCGCTCGGCAGGCGAAGATGCCACGCCACGGCCTCGTCCGCCGCGGCATCGACGTTGGTCTGGCCGGTCCACTCATCGACCATCGCGCTGGTCCTCCTCATGTGGGAGACGTCCTGCCCGTGCGACATCCGCACCGGAATCAGGCCGTTGCACGTGAATTCTCAGATAGGCGCGGTGCAGCAGCTTCTCGACGCCGCTGACGGTGATCCCCATTCGCTCGGCGATCGCCTTTTGCGGCAGGTCCTCGAACCGGTACAAGCGGAACGCGGTGGCGACGCGGTCGGGCAGCCGGGCCAGCGTCGCCTCGACGCGGGCCAGCCGTTCGCGGGCGATCAGCGCGCGTTCGGCATCGGGCTGTTCGTCGGCCCCCGACTGCGTTTCCATCCAGCCGGTATCGCGATCGACGCGGCGCACTGCGCGACGGCGTCGGTCGACCGCGATATTGTTCGCCATCCGGCAGATATAGCCGACCGGCTCGGCGATCGGGCCGCCGGTCACCGTCTCCAGCTTCAGCCACAGGTCCTGCAACGCGTCCTCGGCCTCCTCCACGCTCCCGAGCCGGGCGACGAGCAGCCGCAACAGCATCGCCCGCTCGGCGAGGAACACCGCGCGAAGCCCGCCCAGCGTCATGCCGGCGCGCGCCGGGCATCGCTGCGGAACATCGCCGCCAGCGCCAGGATCGCGACGCCGTTCTGCAGCAGCGCGTGCCACCCTGCCCCGTCGGTGCCGAACGCCCACAGCAGCAGCGGCAGCAGCGGATAAAGCGCAAGACTGGTGACCAGCCCGACCGTCATCGACCGTCCGGGAAGCCCCAGCGCAGTCAGCCCGGATGCGAGCGGCGCGCCTGCCAACCCGGCCGCGCGCGCGCTTGCGATCAGGATCAACAGCGCCGTCCCGCCGCCGAAGCTCGCCCCGCCGAGCAGCACGAGCAGCCGGTTGCCGCCCAGCGCGAGGATCAGGACGATCGGCAGCGCGACCGCCAGTGCGATCCCCGCGCTGCGCCACACCGTGTGCCGCAACCCGGCGAGGTCACCGCGCGCGACCTGCGCGGCGAGGACGGCATAGCTCGCCTGGCTGAGCAGCACGGTCGGCTGCGCCAGCAGCGCGGTCGCGCGCTGCGTCAGCGCCAACAGCCCCGCCGCCGCCGGACCAAGCAGCCAGCCAACCGTCAGCGGCGCGAGATTGGGCGCCAGTTCGCGCACCGTGATGTCGAAATTGGTGATCAGGATGAACCGGGTCAGCCCCGCGGTATCGCGCGCCGCACCGCGCCACGGCCCGCGCACCGGCGCGCCCTTGGCGAGCCTACGCCACGCGACGAGCCCGAACCCCCACATCGCCAGCCCCTCCGCGACCGCAGCAACCAGCCAGACCGCGAGGAACCCGATCAGCCCGCCCCCCGCGAACCAGACCCCCAGCGCGCCGATCAGCCGGATCAGCGGCGACACCGCCTGGTGCAGCCCGATCAGATCGAACCGCCCGGCGATCTGGAGCAGCCCCTGCGGCGTCGCGCGCACCGTCGCAAGGACCGCAAGGCTGTAGGGGATGGCGATCGCGATCGTGTCCGGTGACCAGCCGAGCCGCGGGCCGATCAGCGGCACCAGCAGCGCCGCGACGAGGATCGCGACGACCCCGCAGCCGAGTTCGATCACCGCCAGGAACCGGACGATCCGCGCGAAGCCGGCGTGATCCCCGCGCTCCAGTGCGATCCCGCCATAGCGGACCACGCCGTGGAACCCCGAAAAGGCCAGCACGCTGCCAACGAGCACCGCATAGGCGTTGACCAGCACGAGTACGCCATAGTCCGCCGCGCCGAGACGGTGCGTGACGAGGACGAGATAGATCAGGCTCATCACCCCGGCCGCGGCCTTGCCGCCGAGCAGGTGACCGAGGTTGGCCAGCACCAGCATCACACCCGAACGCGCCTGCGTCGCGTCACCTTGCGCGGCGGGAAGAGGACGAAGCAATGATCGCATCGACGCCCCTTAGGCGCACCCCGATGCAGCGACGACCGGAAAGTTCCGTCAATCGCATACGATGACAAAATATTTAGTGAGGGGGCTCCGGCGTCGTGACGTCTACCCGCCATGAAGATCGGCTTTCTGTTCAATCACGACCAGGTCCACCAGGTCGCTCACGCCCTCCCGACCGCGCTGGCGATGGCGCAGGGCTATCCGCATGCCGAGATCGTCGTGGCGACCACCAACGATCGCCTCACCGCCGAAGTCCGCAGGCTCTGCGATCGGCTCGGTGTCACGGTGACGCTGAAGCAGCTCGGCCTGCGCCGCACCTCGACACGCGCACTGGCGAGCACGCTCGAATGGGCTGTGCCGGTCACGAAGATCGGCATCTACCGCGACAATCTCGATTTCTTCCGCTCGCTCGACGCGCTGGTCGTCGCCGAGAAGACGTCGCTGCTGCTCAAGACGCGCTACGGGCTCGACGATCTCAAGATCATCCATACGCGTCACGGCGCCGGCGACCGCGCGATCGGCTTCAACGCGCACAGCGCGGCGTTCGATCACGTGCTGGTCTCGGGCACCAAGATCCGCCAGCGCCTCCACCGCGAGGCGGGCGTTCCGTTCAACAAGATGAGCCTGATCGGCTACCCCAAGTTCGATCTGATGCCGGAGCCCGCGCCGCGCCTGCCGTTCCAGGCCAACGGCAAGCCGACCGTGCTCTACAACCCGCACCCGTCGCCGCATCTCTCGTCCTGGTACGCGCAGGGCCGCGCGGTGCTCGAGCATTTCTTGCACGACGATCGCTACAATCTCATCTTCGCGCCGCACGTCATGCTGTTCCACCGCAAGTTCGTGCTGACGATCGACAAGTTCCGGATCGATCGCGCAGGCGTGATCGACCAGCGGTTCCTCGACGCGCCCAACATCCATGTCGATCTCGGCAGCGCGGCGTCGACGGACATGACCTACACCGCCGCCGCCGACATCTATCTTGGCGACGTCAGCAGCCAGGTCTACGAATTCCTCCACACGCCGCGCCCCTGCCTGTTCCTCGACGCGCATGCGACGCCGTGGGAGGGCGATGCGAACTATGCGCACTGGCAGGCGGGCGAGGTGCTGACCGGCAGCGACGGTCTCGGCGATGCGCTCGATCGCGCGGTGGCGCAGCATGATCGCTATCGCCCGGTCCAGCGCGCCTTGTTCCAGCGCAGCTTCGAACTGACCGCCGAACGCTCCGCGGTGCGCGCCGCGCGCGCGGTCATGAGCGTGCTCGGCGACGCGACCCCGAGCGTGCTGCCCGAGCGCGAACCGGAGACGATCACCGGAACGCAGGGGTTGCGCGTGGCCTGAACCGCCGCGACAAGGCTGATCTTTCAGGCGCCACGCTCCGGCGCCGATCGAGGATCGACCGAACGCCGTGGCTCTACGCAAGGATATCTGGCGCCCCGCCATCGTGATGGCGACCGCGGAGGCGATCATCGCCAAGGGGTCGATCGCGGGCTTTCCGCTGATGTGGCTGCCGCCGATGGGCAGCTTCCAGTTCCTCGCCGACCCGTTCGGGTTGTGGCGCGACGGGCGGCTCTACGTGTTCGTCGAGACCTATGACTATCGCGTGCGGATCGGTGCGATCGAGGTGCTCGTCTACGATGCCGACTTCCGCCTGGTCGACCGCCAGCCGGTGTTGGCCGAGCCGTGGCATCTGTCCTACCCGCTGGTCTTCGAAGCCGAGGGCGAGACGTGGATGTTGCCCGAGGCGCATCGCTCGAACCAGCTGACGCTGTACCGCGCGGTCGATTTCCCGACCCGGTGGGAACCCGCGCACATAATCGAGCTCGATCACGTCGCAGTCGACGCAACCCCGGTCTTCCACGACGGCAAATGGTGGCTATTCTACACATCAGCCGACCGCGAACCCGACAAGATGACCGCGCTCCACGTCGCGCATGCCGAGCGGCTGGCGGGGCCATGGACGCCGCATCCCGCCAACCCGGTGCGCGTCGATGTCGCCAGTGCACGGCCCGGGGGCATGCCGCGCGTGATCGACGGGCGGATCGTGTTGCCGGTACAGGATTGCAGCCATACCTATGGCGGCGCGATCTGCCCGCTGACGATGACCGTGCTGACGACCGAAGCGTTCGCGGCCGAGGTGGGCGACGCGCTGGTCGCGCCGGCATCGTGCGCGCCGTTCGTCGAAGGGCTGCACACGCTGGCCGCTGCGGGGCCGGTGACGCTGGTCGATATGAAGCGGACCGAATTGTCGCTCCACGGCCTCTCGATCGAAGCCGTGCGCGAGGTCAGGAAGCTCGGTCGCGCGGTCCGAACGCGCGCATCCGCTCGAGGATAGTGCGCCCGGTCGCTGCGAACCGTTCAGGCCCGAACGTTGCCAACACGCGGGCGCGGCCGGCCTGCCCCATTGCGGCCAGCCGCGCCGGATCGGCCAATAGTCTCGACAGTGCGTTTGCCAACGCGACCGGATCGCCGGGCGGGACGGTAAAGCCGGTCTCGCCCTCGACAATGCTGCCGGGGAGTTCACCGACCGCCGAGGCGACGACCGGCAACCGCGCCTGCATCGCCTCGTGCGCGGCGACGCACAGCCCTTCGGATCGCGACGGCTGCACATAGATGTGGCAGTCCGCCAGGAACGCCGCCGGGTCCGCCGCATAGCCGGCGAACCGCAACGTCGTCACGCCAAGTGTCTGCGCGCGCGCACTTAGCGCGGCGCGCTCCGCGCCGTCTCCGGCGATCACCACCTCGTAGCGCGTGCGCGTTTCGACCAGCGCCAGCGCCTCGATCAGCACGTCATAGCCCTTGACCCGGTGGAGCCGGCCCAAGCTGCCGATCCGGACCGTCTGGCCTTCCCGCCAGGGCATCGCCTGCCGCGCGGCGGGATCGGCGCGGAAGATCGACCAGAGGACGAGGCGGTCGGGCGGCACGTGCAACCGCTCTGCCGTGAGCGCGGTCACCGCGGTGGAATCGCCGACCCACAACCGCGAGAGACGCTGCATTGCGCGGAGCAGGACCCGGTTGGCACGCTTGAGGAACGCCGCATGCTGCCAGCTCACCACCGGCCAGCCGCGTCGCAGGCCGACGACCTGGCCGAGCAACGTGGCACGCGTCAGCGACGTCCAAAGGTGCGTCGGCGCCCAGTCGCGCAAGCTCGCGTCGAGCCATCGCAGCGCGGAGGCGTGATCGGTCTCGCCCCCGTCGCGCACATGCACGTCGAACCCCGCCGCGCGTATCGCCGTCTCGCCGCGTCGATCGCGCGCGGTCAGCGCGAACACTGCGACCTCCGCGCCGCCGTCGCGCAGCACGCCGAGCACCGCAGGCACCGGCGATGCCGCACCACCGCCTTCGACCGAATTGATTACATAGGCGATCCGCATCGGGGCCGAACTCACGCGCGCACCGCCGCGAACAGGTCGAGATACGCCGCGGCGACCGCGCCAATCCGGTGGTGCGCGACCGACGCTGCCAGCTGCGCCGGATCGGGAGGCGATTGATCCAGCATCCGTGTGATCGCCTGCGAGAGCGCGGCGGTGTCGCCCAGCGGGACGACGCCGCCCGCTCCGGCCGAGTCGAGCAACCGCGTCGCCGGGGTGCAATCGGTTGCGACGACCGGCCGCCCCGCCGCCAGCGCCTCGACCAGCACCGCGGGATACCCCTCGAAATCGGATGCCAGCACGAACAATCGTGCGGTATCGAACCACGGCCGAACATCCGCGACATAACCCGCCAGTTCGACGCGATCAACGATCCCCAGCGCCTCGGCCTGTCGTCGGAGCGCATCCGCCTCGGGCCCCTCACCGACGATCACCAGCCGCGCCGATCGATCGGGCAACACGGCAAACGCCGCGATCAGGCGCGCAAATCCCTTTTCGGGAACCAGCCGCCCTGCCGCCAGCACGACCGGCGGCCGGGTATCGGGGATCGGCGTCGGCGGCGCGCTGTCATCCGTGAGCGCCGGCAGCGCGATCGTGGTCGCGACAGCGTTGCGCAGGATCCGGTTGGCCTGATCGCGCGCGACATTGGACAGCGTCACGACCGCCTGCACGCGTCGCAGCAGATAGCGCATCCGATGCTCGAACGCCCATTGCCGCAGCCGTCCGCGCTGCGGCTTGTCGAGTGCGGCGCTGACCTGCGCGACGATCGGGATGCCCGAGCCGGCCAGCGCGGCAGCGACGGGCCAGTGGAAGTTACCGGGGATGAACACGCCGTCGAACGCATGCCGCGCGACGAACGCGCGCGCCGCGCGTGCCAGGCGAGTTCGCGAACCCGGGCCGCGCGGTATCGGCGGAACGGCGAGGACGATCGCTACCCGCTCGCCTGCCAAGGCGCGGAGCGGCCCCGTGTCCGCCCCGGCGAAGATTGTCACCGCCGCACCACGCTCCGTCCACGCGGCGGCGAGACGGACCGCGACGCGCTCGGTGCCGCCCAGCGCGAAATCATGGAGGACGATGAGGATCGAGGGCGCAGCCATGACCGCGCGGTTAGCGCCGACCCCGCCCCAAAGCCAAGCTTAGTTACGTCGAGTCCCCCGGTTGGACCAATACCCCGCCCGTCTGCGAACGCTATGCATGGAGGCCGCCCGAAGCCGACATTTGCTCGTCGATCCTGCTAGGATCACTTGGGCATCAACACAGGTAGCAAACCCCGCGACAGTTCGGCTAAGGCCGGCTCATGCAGCAGGACACTTCGATAAGCCCCTCGGATCATGCAACTTTGCCGCAGCGCGGCATCGCGTCGATCGCCCCCGCGCCGGCGCTGCGCGCGGCCGAACCCTATGCCCGCGAGGAACTGCTGCACGAGATTTTCGACGCTACGCGCGCCGCGCATCCCGACGCCGTCGCGCTCCGGCTGATCGGCGCAGACGAGGAATACGACCGCAAGACGCGCTGGACCTACACTGATCTCGCGACGCGCAGCCTCGCGCTCGCGCATCGCCTGCGCGCGATGGGGATCGGCCGTGGCGACCGCGTCGTGCTGTGCCTGCCGCGCGGGCTCGACCAGTATATGGCGATCCTTGGCGTGCTGCGCGCCGGCGCCGCCTATGTGCCGGTCGACTGGGGCTATCCGCAGGACCGCATCGATTTCATCGTCGAGGACAGCGAGGCCGCGCTGACGATCACCGTCGCCAGCCGCGTCGGCACGCTGAAGGGCAAAACGCTCGCACTCGACGCGGCGCTGGGCGATCTCGCCGCGGAACCGTCCGAACCGATCGGCCGCGACGTGACTCAGGCCACGCCGCAGGACCTTGCCTACATCATCTACACCTCGGGCACGACCGGGCGCCCCAAGGGCGTGATGATCACGCACGGCAATGCGTGCCACCTCGTCCGCTCCGAAAGCGCGATCCTCGATCTCACCCCGGCCGATATCGTGTTCGGCGGGTTCAGCCTCGCCTTCGACATGTCGGTCGAGACGATGTGGAGCGCGTTCTTCGTCGGCGCGGTCGTGCTGGTCGCGACCGAGGCGCTGGCGACCAGCGGGCCTGACGTGGCGATCGCGCTCGCCGAGGCGGGCACGACGATCTGGCACGTCGTCCCCTCGCTGATCGCGCTCGTCGAGCATCCCGTGCCGACGCTGCGGCTGCTCAACATGGGTGGCGAGGCGTGCCCCGCCGATCTGCCGCGCCGGCTCGCGCGCCCCGGCCTCCGCCTGCTCAACACCTATGGCCCGACCGAGACGTCGGTCACTGCGACCTGGACCGAGGTGTTTCCGGGTCAGCGCATCACGATCGGCAAACCGCTGCCCGGCTACACCGCCTGGGTCGTCGACGAGCACATGCAGCCGGTGGCCGATGGCCAGGAGGGCGAACTCGTCATTGGCGGCCCGGGCGTCGGCGTCGGCTACGTCAACCGCCCCGATCTGACCGCCGAGAAATTCATCTTGACTCCGTTCGACGGGCCCTCGGGCGCGCCCGAGCGGATCTACCGGTCGGGCGATCTGGTGAAGCTCGATGCGGCGGGCGACATTGATTTCGTCGGCCGGATCGACACGCAGGTAAAGATCCGTGGCTTCCGCGTCGAACTCGCCGAGATCGAGGCGGTGATCGGCGAATGGCCGGGCGTCGCGCAGACCGTCGTCCAGCTCTTCACCGACGACGACGGCGCGGAGTTCCTCGCCGCGTTCCTGATCGCGCGCCCGGGCGAGGCGATCGATCTTGTCGGCCTGAAGGCGCGCGTCACCGAGCGGCTCCCCAATTACATGCGCCCTGCGGGCTATCAGCTGCTGTCGCACCTGCCGACGCTGCCCGCCTCGGGCAAGGTCGACCGCAAGGCGCTGGTGAAACCCGAGATCACCGTGACCTCGGACCGCGAAATGGTGCCGCCCGCCACCCCGCTCGAGCAAAGCCTGCACCGCGTCTGGACCGAGGCGTTCGCGCCGCAACCCGTCTCGGTACTCGACGACCTGTTCGAGGATCTTGGCGGTCATTCGCTCAAGGCCGCGCGGCTCGTGTCGGCGGCGCGCAAGGTCCGCGGACTAGAAGGGCTGTCGCTCGAAGACGTCTACGCCGCGCCCACCATCCGTGCGCTGGCGCTCCGCATCGGCGGCACCACGCCGGTCGCGATCCTCGACGCGACCAGCTTCTACCATATCGCCCCATGGAAGCGCCGGCTGTGCGTCGCCGCGCAGACGCTCGCGCTGTTGCCGATCTACACGCTGGCAGGGCTCCAATGGTTCTCGCCCTATCTCGCTTACACGCATCTTGCGGGCGACATGTCGCGCGTCGATGCGCTGATCCTCAGCGGGCTGTTCTTCACGGTCGTGCCGATCGCCTCGATGATCCTGTCGATCGCGCTCAAATGGCTGATCGTCGGGCGGTTCAAGGCGGGCGATTACCCGCTCTGGGGCGGCTATTATTTCCGCTGGTGGCTCGTCCGCCGGATCATCGGCGTCACCGCGACGCCGTATCTCGCGGGCACGCCGATGATCCGCGGCTATTACCGGATGCTCGGCGCAAAGATCGGCGAGCGCGTCCATATCGGCACCGGGATCATCGATACCGCCGACCTGCTCCACGCCGACGACGATGCGATCATCAGCGACCAGTCGGTACTGTCGACCAGTTCGGTCGAGCGCGGGCTGCTCCGCCTCGGCACGGTCAAGCTCGGCAAGGGCGCGTTCGTCGGATCGATGGCGGTGGTCGGCCGCAACGCCGCGCTCGGCGACGATGCGATGCTCGACGACCTGTCCGCGCTGCCCGCCGATACCGTCATCCCGGCGGGCCAGCGCTGGGCCGGCTCACCCGCCGCGCCTGACGGCGACGCACCCCGCCGCCCAGCCAGCCCCGCGCCCCGCCGCGCCGGCCCGGCGATCGGTCTGCTGCTCTGCGCGCTGATCCTGCCGCTCGTCGCGATCCTGCCGATCGCCCCCGGGCTGATCGCGCTGATGGAGCTCGACTGGGCGACCGGCGGCTATGCCTATGTCGCGGTCGCGCCGCTGCTCGCGGTCACCTATGTCGTGATGATGTGCGTGCTGACGGTGGCAGCCAAGCGGTTGATCCTCGGCCGAGTCGCACCTGCGACCTATGCGCTGAACAGCGGATTCTACGTCCGCTACTGGTTCGTACAGCAGATCAACGACCTCGCCTTGCGGCTGCTCCACCCGATCTTCGCGACGCTGTACGTGGTGCCGTGGTACCGCGCGCTCGGCGTGAAGGTCGGCCGTCGCGCCGAAATCTCGACCGCCAGCGCGATCGTGCCCGACCTGGTCGAGATCGGCGAGGAGAGCTTCATCGCCGATTCGGTGATCTTCGGCGCGGCGCGGATCGGCCACGGCACGATCGAACTCGCGCATACCAAAATCGGCCGCCGCAGCTTCATCGGCAATTCCGCGCTGTTGCCCAGCGGCACGCAGATCGGCGACGAGGTGCTCGTCGGCGTCCTCTCGAAGCCGCCGAGCGACCCGGCACTCGCGACCGAGGCGGGCAGCACCTGGTTCGGTTCGCCCGCGATCAAGCTGCCCGTGCGACAGGTCAACACAATGTTCGACGAGGGCGCACGGTTCAATCCGTCGCGCGCGCTGATCGCCACGCGCCTGTCGATCGAGGCGATCCGCACTACCTTGTCGCTGACCGCGTTCCTCGTGTTCTTCAGCCTGTTGCTGTCGGTGGTCGGCGATCTCGACGATCTCGACAATGGCGGGCTGGTCATCGCGACGACCTTCCCGTTCCTCTATGTCGGCTTCTGCCTCGCCTGCGGGATCTTCGTGCTCGCGCTGAAGTGGCTTGTCGTCGGCCGCTACAAGGTCACGACCGCGCCGCTGTGGAACACCTTCGTCTGGCGCACCGAGCTGGTCACCGCGACCTACGAGAATCTCGCGGTCGCCAACCTGCTCGAGCCGTTGCGCGGGACGCCGTGGATCGGTCTGTACCTGCGGCTGATGGGCGCGCGGATCGGTAAGCGCTGCTATATCGACACCACCGATCTGACCGAGCACGACCTCGTCGATATCGGCGACGACGTCGCGCTTAACGACTTTGCCGGGCTGCAGACGCATCTGTTCGAAGACCGCGTGATGAAAGTGGGCGCGATCCGCGTCGGCGACCGCGCGACGATCGGCTCGCTCGCGATCGTGCTGTACGATGCGGAGATCGGTGCGGATGCGCAGCTCGGCGACCTGTCGGTGGTGATGAAGGGCGAGACGCTCCCCGACGGCACCAGCTGGGACGGGAGCCCGGCACGGATATCGGTCGCGGCGTGAGCCCGATCTGGCACGACGGTCCGCTCGACACGCTCGCCTGGGACGGCCGGTCGGCGGTCGCATGGAGCGTCGCCGAGACGGGGCCGCTCGCCGCCGGCCAGCAAGGCGACGCGCGCGCGATCCGGCACGGTCTGGCCTGCGCGCTCCTCCGCAAACTGGCCGGCGGGTCTACCGCTGCTCGACTGATGCGCAGCACCGCCGGCGCGCCGGTCGTTGCCGCGCCCGGGGGCTGGCATCTGGGCCTCTCGAGCCGCGGCGCGCACTGTCTGATCGGCGTCGCGCGCGCGCCGATCGCGGTCGACCGCGAAGTCGTCGATGATCACGCGCCGCTCTGGGACATGCTCACCCCGACCGAAGCCGACGCGCTCCGCCGCCTGCCCTCCGCTTCGCAACCGCGCGCGTGGCTCCACCGCTGGACAATCAAGGAGGCGCACGCCAAGCTCATCGGCGAGCCACGCCGCATCCGCCACGAAGCGATCGAGACGATCGTGCGCGATCCGGTCAACGCCGTGGCGCATTTCGAAGGCACCTCGCGCTGCTGGAGCCGTTCGACCGGCGACGCGATCGAAACCGTCGCGCACTGGAACCGTTGAGTGACCATGATCCTGACCCGCCGCTACGAAACGAAGGACCGCGCCGCCGTCCTCGCCGTCTTCGATTCCAACCTCCCCGACTATTTCGGCGCGGGCGACCGCGAATGGCTCGAGGAGACGCTCGACGACCCCGACGGCCCTGCCTTCGTGGTCGACGTCGATGGCATCACCAGCGCGTTCGGCGGCTACGAGATCTGGGAGCATTATGACAAGGCGCTGCTGTTCTGGGGCATGGTCGCACGCGCGCACCATGGCTCGGGGATCGGCAAGCTCCTGCTGTTCGAACGGCTGCTCCATGTCGCCACCAGTGCCGAACCGGCCACGCGTTACGTCACCGTCGATACGTCGCCGCAGGTCTCGCCCTTCTTCCAGCATTGCAGGTTCGAGCTGACCAGCGTCTGGCCCAACGGCTACCGCTCCGGCATGGACATGCACGAACTCCGCTTCGATCTCGCCGCGACACTGCCCGCCGACCTTACGGCAGCGCGCGATGCGGCGCTCGCCCGGTGTTTCGCCGGGTCGACGGCAGGGCAGCCATGACCGCGCCTCTTCCGGGGGCGCTGTCCTCTTGGGCGGAGGCCGCGCGCGTCCGATCGCTGAACGCACACGATGTCCGGCCGACGGCACGCTATGTCCTGTGCTGGCTGCAACAGGCGTTGCGCGCACGCGACAACCCGGTGATCGACGCCGCGATCTGCCTCGGGAACGATCTGGGGCTTCCCGTGCTCGTGTATCACGGGCTGCGCGAGGATTACCCGTACGCATCGGACCGACTGCATCGGTTCATCCTGGGGGCGAGCCGCGATCTCACACGCGAATGTCGCCAGCGTGGGCTGGCGAGCGTCACCCATGTCGACCGCGCGGAAATGCGCGAAAAGGGGCTCGTCTATCGTTTGGCCGCAGACAGCGCCGCGGTGCTGGTCGAGGATCAGCCGACCTTCGTGGCGCGCTGGCAGTCGGAGCGGTTCGCCGCACGAACCGATCGCGCGGTCTTTTCCGTCAACGCCGCCTGCCTAGTGCCGCCTGCGATACTGGGCGACGATATCGGCTCGACCAACGCATTCCGGCGACGTCATGAGGCCGTCCGCGCGGACTGGCTGGTTGCCTCGGACGTGAGGCCGTCGGTCCCCGCTTATGACGGCCCTCTCCCGTTTACGCCCGATCGGCTGGGCACGGATGCCGAGATCGACCGTCTGGTCGCCGCGGCGGCGATCGACCATTCGCTGCCGCCCAGTGCGATGTTCCCGCTCGGTCGCGACGGCGCGGTCGCGAAACTCGAACGCCTGATGGACACGGTGTTGCCGACCTACGCCGCCGTGCGCAACGATGCGACCAACCCGGCCGGCGCGAGCACACTGTCGCCCTATCTGCATTTCGGCATCGTCGGCCCGCGCGAGGTCATGGCGACGGTCGCGGCCGGGGACGCTCCCAAGGGCGCCAAGGAAAAGTTCGCCGACGAACTGCTCACGTGGCGCGAATGGTTTCACTACCAGGCGCGCGCGCTGGCCGCGCCGGAAGCCTATGACCGGATTCCGGCATGGGCACGCGACACGCTGGAGGCGCACGCAACGGACCCGCGGCCGGAGGTCGAGACGCTCGACGCGCTGCTGCACGGCGAGACTCGCGACGAAAGCTGGAACGCCTGCCAGCGCCAATTCCTCGTCGATGGGTGGATGCACAACAATCTGCGGATGTACTGGGGCAAGCGGATCATCGCGATGACGCCCGACCCGCAGACCGCCTGGGCGACGGCCTGCTATCTGAACGACCGGCTCAGCCTGGATGGCCGCGATCCCTCGACCTATGGCAATATTGCGTCGTCGTTCGGCGGCGGATCACCCGGCAAGGACGGTCCCCCCATCTATGGCAAGGTGCCCACCCGGTCGGACGGATCGACCCGCCACCGCACCGGCGGCTCCGAATGGCTGCACGCCGCAGCCACGCGATCGCGTTCCGAACTGACGGTTCCGGACGCTGTGCCGACCGACCTGTATCTAGCCGGAAAGCCCCAGCGCTGACGACGATTGGTGCGGAGCCCATATCGCAGCCCCTGCGTCATGCAACGCGTCGACATCGTTGAATATTTTTGCGGGCTAGAGGTCTCCGTCCGAGAACAATTTCGTCGCGTCATCGCGCATCTCATGGCGCGTCGACACGTTACCACGGCATGAGCCATACAGCCGCAGTCCGATATCCCTATCGCCCGATCACCGATCGCCCCGACTATGACTGGCCCGAGGGAAAAAGGCTGGCGATCTACCTCGGCGTCAATCACGAGGTTTTCGACTTTGGCGGTGGCTTGGGAGCGGAGCTGGCGCCGTCGCAGACTGACCCCGATGTCATGAATTACGCGTGGCGCGATTATGGGAATCGGGTCGGCGCGTGGCGGTTGCTCGATCTGTTCGACAGGCTCGACCTGCGCACGACCGCGCTGCTGAACGCCGACATCCTCGATCGCTGTCCGGGGCTCGCCGAAGCCTGTCGCGATCGCGGCGACGAGATTGCGGCGCATGGCCGCTCCAATGCCGTGGCGCAGGGCAAGATGTCCCGGTCGGACGAACGTAGCATGATCACTAATGTCACGCAGCGCTTGGCGACGCTTGGGGTCCGTTCGACGGGATGGCTCGGTCCCTGGATCTCGGAGAGCAACGACACGCCCGATCTGCTAGCCGAAGCCGGATATCGTTACGTGCTGGACTGGGCGCATGACGACCAGCCGACCCGCCTCGCAACCGCGCAGGGCAGCCTATTGTCGATCCCCTATTCGCAGGAGATCAACGACCTGCCCGCCGTGATCCAGCGCCATCAGGAAGCCGACGGCTTTGCCAGCATGATCCGCGCAGCGGTGACGCAACTGCTGTCAGAAAGCGACCGCCGCCCCTCGGTCCTGGGGATCGCGCTGCATCCGTACATCATGGGTCAGGCGCACCGCGTCCCCGCGCTCGCCGGCATACTGCAAGAGCTGCGCGAGGCGAACGACCCGCGGATATGGTGGACGACGGCAGGCGCGATCGCCGAGCATGTCGAGACGCACGATCTGGCGGTCTGACCGCCGCCGATCCTAGCGGCGACGGTCGGCAATGTACCGATTGACCTGCTCATCGAGCACGTCCAACGGCAGCGCGCCCTGGCTCAGGATCGCCTCGTGGAAGTCGCGAATGTCGAAGCGGTCGCCGAGCTCGCGCTTCGCTCGATCGCGCAGCTCTGTGATCTTAAGCTGGCCGACCATGTAGCTGGTCGCCTGCCCCGGCCAGTTGAAATAGCGATCGACCTCACGACCGATATCCGTCTCCGACACCGAGCTGTTCGCCTTGAAATACGCGATCGCCTGTTCGCGGGTCCACCGCTGCGAATGGATGCCGGTGTCGAGCACGAGACGGATCGCGCGCCAGACCTGGAGCGACAGCATGCCGAACCGGTCATAGGGAGTCTTGTACACGCCCATCTCGTTGGCCAGCCGCTCCGAATACAGCCCCCACCCTTCGACATACGCGCCATAGCCGCCGAACTTGCGGAACTTCGGAATGCCGACGAGCTCCTGCTGGCGCGCGATCTGGAAGTGATGGCCCGGCGCGCCCTCGTGTGCGGCGATGCCGGCAACCTGCACCTTCTGCGTCTGGTTCATGTCGACCAGATTGACATAATAGATGCCGGGGCGCGCGCCATCCGCGGACGGCGGATTGTAGAAGGCGGTCGACGCGGTCCCCTCGCGCCACTTCTCCACCGCGCGAACCTCGAGCGGTGCCTTGGGCAGCGTCCGGAAATAGCGCGGTGCGGCGGCCATGACCGATGCGATCACGCCACGCGCATCGCCCAGATACTGCTCGCGGCCTTCTGCGGTATTGGGATATTTGAACTTCGGATCGGTGCGGATCTGGTCGAAGAACGCCTCGAGCGTTCCGTTAAACCCGACCTCGCGCTTGACCGCTTCCATCTCCTGACGGATCGCGGCGACCTGCTTGAGGCCCAGCGCCTGGATCTGGTCCGCGGTCAGATCGGTCGTCGTCGAGGTCTTGAGCCGATCGGCATAATAGACGGCGCCGTTCGGCAGGCTCCAGGCGCCGAAATTGCCCTTCGACTGCGGCTCGATCTCATCGAGTGCGGCAAGCAGCACACCGTAGCCGGAGCGGAACGGCCCCGTGAGTGCCGAGCGGCCGTCGGCCAGCAGCTTCGCCTTGACCGCGGCAGGTGCGGACAGTGCGCCGACCTTCTTGCTGAAATCCGCCCACACGCTAGAATCCGCGCCGGTATCGAAGGGCGCGCCGGTCACGATCGCCTTGGCATCCGCGCGCGCGGGGGCAAAATTGGCCTTGTTCGGAATGATGCCCGCCGCCGCCTGCGTCCGCATCGTCGCAGCCACCTCACGCATGACGCGTTCGGTATCGCGAAGCCGCGCGACATAGGCCGTGGCATCGGCGACCGTATCGACCTTGTGGTTGTTGATCAGCAGAACGGGGATCTCGCCCGCCGGGCTACCATTGGTCGACACGGGAAACCGCAGCTTGCGGAATTGCAGCGACTGGCGGCCGCGCTCGACTTCATATTCGAACAGGCGGTAGCTTACCCGGGCGCTCTCGCCCAGGTCCGCCGGCTTGAACTGCGCGCGCATCGCCACCAGTTGCCGCTCGGCGAGCGCCTCGGCGCGCAGCGATGCGGCGTCGGTGTAGTCGTCGAGCCGATCATAGTTTGTCTTGAGGCCGAGTTGCGTCTGCGATTCCGGGCTCAGCGCGAGTTGCTCGTCATACGCCCGATCGAGAAACGCGAGCAACGCTGCGTCTTGCGCGACATCGCGCGCTGGCGCTTGCGGCGCGGCGAGATTGGCTTGGAGGAGCGGGACGGCGGGAAGCAGGACGAGGGCTAAAGCTAGACGCATGAAATCTCCGATCGGCCCGCTTATCGCGCCGCGTCGGAGGAAGTGCAATCGGCGCTGGTTCTTGTCCAGTCCGACGGCAGAATGCAGATAGGGCGGCCGGTACCGAACCGGCCGCCCTTGGGATCAGCGCGCGGTGCCGCGACGGACCATGTTGACGATCGCCAGCAGGATTACTGCGCCGACGAGCGAGATCAGGATCGACTGGATGTTGATCGCGCCGTCCATGATCGATGCGCCACCGATCAGCGGGGTGATCAGGAAGCCGGCGAGCAGCGCGCCGACGATGCCGACGACGATGTTGAGGAAGATGCCCTGTTGCGCGTCGGTCCGCATGATCATGCTGGCAACCCAGCCGATGAGGCCGCCGACGACGAGAAGGATGATGAGGTTCATTGAAAGCGCTCCTGGACGATGATGGTACGAATGTCTCAACCCCCACACCGCCCGATACGTTCACTTCGCGCGCGCCAACCCGATTTCCGGATTGGTGCACGGACACCAGTGTCGTTGGTATATTTCTGCTGTGACGTGGGGAACCGGAACGCCCTGCGCGACGCTGAGCGGGGATGACCAAGCCCTCCGCAAAGCCGTTGCACGCACCAACGCTGCACCATCTCGAACAACTCATGACCGGGTTGCTGGAAGGCGTGATCCTGATGGATCCGACCGGGGTGATCCTGAGCGCCAACCCGGCCGCACTCGCCATGCACGGCGTGAAAGCGGTCGAGGACCTCGGCGAGACCGCCGATGCCTATGCGTCGCGGTTCCGCTTGCAATACCGCGATCACAGCACGCTGCCGCGCCGCGACTATCCGTTGATGCGGCTGCTGGCGGGAAAGAGCTTCCCCGATCTCATCGTCGAGGTCACGCCGGTCGACGCCGACGAGCCGCGCTGGGTGCATCAGGTCCGCGACATCGTCATGGACGAAGATGGCGGCGAACCGGATTGTCTGGGGCTGGTCATAAACGACGTGTCAGAGCGTTTCGATGCGGAGGATCGGTTCGAGGCGATGTTCCATGCCAACCCGGCCCCCGCGTTGATCCTGCGCGTCGCCGACCAGCGCTATGTGCTCGTCAACCAGGGCTTTCTCGACCTGTCGGGCTATGCCCGCGAGCAGATCGTCGGCAAGACGCTGTTCGATTTCGACTTCCTTGTAGATGTCGAGCGGAAGCCGTTTGTGAAAACGCAGGTCGCAGCAGGCGAGACGATCCCGCAGCTGGAAGCGGAATTGCCGCTCGCCCGCGGCGACACGACGCTCGTCATTCTCGCGGGTCAGCCGATCGAGGTCGCCAATCAGGACTGCCTATTGTTCACCTTCGCCGATCTCGAACCGCGACGGCGCGCGGAACATGCGTTGAAGGCGAGCGAGCGCCACTTCGCGTCGGTCTTCGCGATGGCACCGGTCGCGATGGTCGTGACGGAAGTGGGGGGCCGGATTTTCGAGATCAACGCCGCGTTCAGGGCGCTGACGGGGTATGACGACGAGGCCGTGGCAGGGCGCGTCGCGGACGATCTGCAGCTGTGGAACGACGCCGCGCAGCGCCAGGAACTGGAG
Organism: Sphingomonas sp. BK036; assembly: GCF_004216825.1. Classification (NCBI taxonomy): domain Bacteria; kingdom Pseudomonadati; phylum Pseudomonadota; class Alphaproteobacteria; order Sphingomonadales; family Sphingomonadaceae; genus Sphingomonas; species Sphingomonas sp. BK036. Next base: position 547,319 of record NZ_SGXR01000005.1, read on the forward strand.
GCCGAAATCGCAGCGCGGAGCGGGTTTGGCAACCGCGACGTGCAACTGCTGCACAAGACCGGCGCGACGATCGACTGCCTGGTGTCCGCCGAGCGGATCAGCGTCGACGGGACGCCCTGCGTGCTGTGGCTGTATCAGGACATATCCGCGCGCCGCCGCGGCGAACTCGCGCTGGTCGAGGCGATCGATGCGGTGATGAAGGATGCTAACTGGCTGAGCCGGTCGATCATGGACAAGCTGGCGACGCTGCGAAACCCGCGATCGCAGACTCAGGCCCCTGCCCCCGCGGTCGAGCTCAGCAAGCGCGAGCGCGAGGTGCTCGACCTGATCTGCCAGGATATGGACGATGCAGCGATCGCAGAGCGGCTGGAGCTGTCGCGCAACACCGTGCGCAATCACGTCGCGCGCTTATACGCCAAGATTGGCGTGAACCGACGCAGCGCCGCGATCGTCTGGGCCCACGAGCGCGGCGTTGGCGCCTGAATGAAGCGCCAGTCCGCGCGTCAGACCAGGGCCCGTACCGCCCTCGCCAACGCATCCATGTCGGCGACCGTGTTGAACAAGGCGGGCGTCGCGCGCACGCACGCCCCGGAGGCGATGCCCTCGCGGTAGACGGTGAAGATGCCGAAGCGGGCGAGCAGCGTCCGCGCGAGTGCCACATTGTCGGCCGTGCTCGTCTTGCCGGCGAGCCGGAACGACGTGATGCCCCCGTGCAGCGCCGGATCGGCGGGCGTCAGCACCTCAATCCCGGGGAGCGATCTCACCTGGTCCACCCAGCGATTTCGCAGCGCGGCCAGGCGATCCGCCCGCCGCTTGCGCCCGATACCCGACTGGAACGCGAGCGCGGCAGGCACGCTCAACGGGGCGGCGAAATCGACCGTGCCCGTGTGGATTCGCGCCTCGATCGTGTCGCGGTCCGTGGCGGGGTTTGCCGCGTCCCGGTCGATTGCCGACAGCGCCGCGCGCCGGATGTGGATCGCGCCGACGCCGAGCGGTGCGCCAAGCCATTTGTGGCAGTTGATGCCGACATAGTCGCAGTCGAGATCGGCGAGCGTCATGTCGAGCTGGCACCAGCTGTGCGCGGCATCGACGATCGTCGCGATGCCACGCGCGCGAGCCAGCGCGGCGATCTCGCGGACCGGCAGGACGAGGCCGGTGCGATGGCTGCAATGCGTCAGCAGGATGAGCTTTAGCCGCGGGTTCGCGGCCATCGCCTGCGCATAGGCCTCGATCAGCGACGCGCGCGTTGCCGGCTCGGGCAGCGCGATCCGCAGCACCGACACGCCGCGGCGCGCCTTCAGGCTCTCCATGCACGCCTGCATGCTGTCGTAATCGAGATCGGCGTACAGCACCGCATCGCCCGGCGTCAGCCGGTTATAGCCGAGAATGAGGGCCTTGAGCGCCTCGGTCGCATTGCGCGTGAACGCCACCTCGTCGGGCGCGACGTGCAGTTCGGCGGCCAGCGCATCGCGCGCCGCGCGCCAGTCGGCGAGCATGCCGCGCCGCGTGTAGTAGCTCGTGTCGCGGTTCACGCGTGCGACATTGTCCCGATAGGCTTCGAGAACGGGGCGCGCCATCATCCCCCAATTGCCGTTCTCGAGCTGGATGACGTCGCGGGTCACGTCATACTGCGACGCGACGTGCTTCCAGAAGAGCCCATCCCCCGCCACCGCGCCCTGCGACGAAGGACCGGCCGGCGACGCACTGGCGCGCGCGATCGGCAACACCGCGGCACCGGAGAGAAACAGGCGACGATCGACGATATGCCGCATCAGAAGTTCATCCCCACGCGCACGTAATATTGCCCGCCATCGGTATCGTAAGGTGCGTTGCGCGAGTAGATCAAGCCACGAACCGCCTGGTTCGTCGCCTCCGCTGGATAGGTGTTGGCGACGTTCTCCGCGCCCGCGCGCACGGTGAAATGCCCGCCGAACCGGTAGCTGGCGGAGATGTCGAACAACGCGATCGAACCGAACTGCTGGAACAGTTCGCCGGTCGCGTTGCCCGTGACGTCCGTCCACGCCCCGTAATAGCGGGCGCGGGCGAGGAAGGAGACCGCGCCGATATCGTAGCCGAGCGTCGCGGTACCGTTATGCCGGGGCAGCCGCTCCTCGAAGATGCGGCGTTGCGTCTCGTTCGGGATCGCCGCGCTGACGCCGCTGCGCACCTTGGTCTGGTTGTAGTTGTAGGCGAGGCTGAGGCTGGCGCGGCCCGGTCCCGCGCGGTGTGCGTAGGACAGCACGGCATCGATCCCGCGCGTTCGCGTATCGAAATCGTTGGTGAAGTACGACACTGCCGTAAAGCGTTGCGGATTGGCGAACGTCGCCGGCACCGCAAAGGTCTGCGACTGGCTGAAGCGATTGTCGACGTCGATCTGATACGCATCGACCGACCCGGTAAGCCCGAAGTGCGTCTGGAACGTCAGCCCCGCGGTACCGGTCTTCGACGTCTCGGGTGTCAGAGGCTTGGCTCCCAAGGCAATCGCCAGCGGATCGCTCGGCGACAGGCGGCCCTGGTTAAAGACCTGCAACGTCGTGGTGTCGAGGCCCTGCGTGGTCTGCGACGTGTTGAGCTGCGCCGGGGTCGGTGCGCGGAAGCCGGTCGAGTAGGTCCCGCGTGCCGCGATGCCCTTGATCGGCTCGACCCTGGCGGACAGCTTGTAGTTGAACGTGTCGCCGAACGCGGAGAAATCCTCGTACCGGCCGGCGGCACCCAGCGTCACCGTCTCGACCGGCTGCCATTCGAGATCGACATAGCCCGCATAGCTGGTCTGATCGAACACGCCGGCAAGGCTCGGGCTGAAGCCGGGGAACCCGTTGGCATTGGGCGCGAGCCCCGTGGCCGCGCCCGCACCGATCGCATAGGATGCAGGGTCGCCCGCCGAGACTTCGTACGTCTCGCGACGCCGCTCCGCGCCGAATGCGACGTTGACCGGATGCGCGGTGCCGACCGGCAGGCGATAGACGAAATCGGCGTTCAGGTTGAACTCTCGCTGTTCGAGCTGGCCCAGATAGAAGCTGGTCGGGCTGGTGGGCCCGAGCGACGCGTTCAGGCTTTCGTTGAGCGTGTAGGCGATGCGGCTGCGACCGACCGCGGCGCTGAGATCATAGCTGAACCGATCGCTCAGCTCGCCCCGCAGCCCGCCATCGCCCTGATAATCGCTGAACGTCGTACCGAAGCGCGGGGTGAAGCCGACCGGATAGACGCTGCGGAACGAGAAGCCGGGAAACGCGCTGCTGGGATTGTACACCGTGTTGGTGCCGGCCGGGTTGCGCCAGGTGAAGTCGGTGACGCCCTCGCCCTGTTGCGCGGTGCCGAACAGATACAGCGTGGCGGCGTCGGCGAACGCATAATGCGCGTCGGTCGCACCGCGAATCCGCTCTTCGTCGGGCTGGCCCCAGCGTTGCACCGGGTTTGGGACGACCAGGCCGGGATTGGCGGCCTGGAACGCGAGCGCATCGGGGCGCTGGCGGGTGCGCGACGTCGCCTCCGAATGATCATATTCGCCGGTGACGACGATCGCGCCGCGATCCCCCAGCGCGATGCCGCCGCGCGCGCCGCTCTGATATTCGTTGCCGTCGCCTTTGTAATATTGCGAGACCTGGCCGAACGCCTCCATCCCCGCCGTGTCGTCAAGGATGATGTTGACGACGCCGGCAATGGCATCCGAGCCATATTGGGCCGAGGCGCCATCGCGGAGGACTTCGATACGCTTGATCGCCAGAGAGGGAATTCCCGCAAGATCGGGGGCCTGTGCACCGCGCGTGCCGAGCAGTGCCGAGCGGTGATAGCGCTTGCCGTTGACCAGGACGAGCGTCTGGTCCGCCGACAAGCCGCGCAACGTGGCCGGGCGGACGAACGCCTGGCCATCGGCCGCTGGCAGCCGCTGGACGTTGAACGACGGCAGCAGCTGCGCCAGCGTATCCGACAGGTCGCCCGAGACGCTCGATCGCACCGCGTCGCGCGACAGGACGTCGACCGGGGCCAGCGTGTCGAACTGCGTCCGCGAGCGATCGCGCGTGCCGGTGACGACGATCAGGCTGTCCGCCGCGTTCGCATCGTCGCCGGGCTGCGGCGCCGTCTGGGCAAAGGCGGACGAGCTGGCGATCAACGCGACCAGCGCGCTGCCGGTGGTGAATCTCATGATGCCCCTGGGGTTGCCGGACTGGATCCGCCGGTTCGAGAGCGAGCTAGCCACGCCGCCTTTCACGATCGTGACGATACTGGTGCAGATTGATGACATGGGACGGGCCGAGCCACCGCGCGCACCGGCGGAACCGGAGCGTCGTTAAAGTCTTTGGAATGACACCAAGGAGTTTTGCCATGTCGTTGATTACCCGCCGCCAAGGTCTCTGGACGCTCGCGGGGGGCGTCGTCGCCGCAACGGTGATCGGGACGCGCGCCGTAGCGCAGGCCATGCCCAAACCTGCGGCGCAGACGCTGGCGCTGGTCGAGAAGAACGAAGGCCGCGTCGCCTTCTACGCGGTGCCGAGCGGGAAGCGCGTCGGCGTCATCCCGCTGGGCACGCAGCCGCACGAGATCGTCGCCGATCCCGCCGGGCGATATGCATTCGTCGGCGATTACGGTGTCGAGAGCTGGAAGGCGCCGGGCGCGGGTGGCCACCGAATCTGGGTGATCGATCTCGAGAAGAAGACGCTGGTGCGGTCGATCGACCTCGCGCCCTATGGCCGGCTCCACGCCGTCAGGATGGACTCGCGGGGACGGCTATACGTGCTGTCCGAGAAGGACAGCGTGCTCGCGCGCTTCGATACCCCGGCGACGGACGAAGCGCCGTCGCGGCTGGTGCCGGTCACCGGCGTGCGGAGCCACTATCTGGTCATCCGCCGCGACGGCACGCGCGCCTATGTCGCCGATACGCTGAGCGGCGCGGTGATCATGGTCGATCCCGACGACATGAGCGTAGCCCCGGTCCGCCGGCACATCGGCGTCGCCCCCGAGGCGATGACTTTGAGCCGCGACGAACGCACGCTGTTCGTGATCGACCGGCCAAGCGGCACGCTCCACGCGCTCAATGCGACGACGCTGGCCCCGCGGATGCAGCGCACGATGCGCGGCGAAGCGGTCCGGATCGTGACGCAGACCGACGGCCGGCTGATCGTCTCAAACACGCAGGACAAGAGCCTGTCGCGGCTGAACCCCGCGACCTTGGCGGAGGAGGACTATCTTTCGCTGCCAGCGGCGGCACCGGGCCTGACGATCGTCGGCGACACGCTCTACGCCGCGTTGCAGACCGACCGGGTGGCGATCGTCGACCTGCGCGCCTGGCAGGTCGTCGGGGGTTTCGCGACAGGATCAGCACCGGACTCCGCGGTGCTGATCCGGTAAGGCGGTCGCGCCCCCCGGATCAGCACCGCGAAATGGTCAGGCCTTCTTCATCTGATTAACCGCGTGATCCGCCGCACGCGCGGTCAGCGCCATGAACGTCAGCGACGGGTTCACGCACGAGATCGACGCCATCTGCGCACCATCGGTGACGTAGAGGTTGGACGCGGCATGCGCCTGGCTCCACTCGTTGACCACGGACTTGCGCGGATCGCGGCCCATGCGTGCGCCACCCATTTCGTGGATCGCGTCGCCGGGGACGTGTTCGCGCTCGGTGCTCTTGACGTTGGTCAGGCCGGCTGCCTTGAGCATCGCCTCGCCCTGAGTCCGGGCGTCCGCCATCATCTTCAGCTCATTGTCACGGAAGGTCACGTCGAAACGGGCCAGCGGGACACCGAATCGGTCGACCTTCGACGCGTGCAGCGAGACCTTGTTGTCGGCATAGGGCAGGCACTCGCCGAACGCGCCCATGCTGAACCGCCACGGCGCGTATTTGCGCATGCCCTGCTTCATCGACGCGCCGAACCCGACCGGCGCGGCAGGATTGCGGAAGGCGCTGCCCTGATAGCCATAGCCGCGCTTGAAGCCGACATCCTCGGTGCCACCGATATTGCGGAAGCGCGGGATATAGACGCCGCCTGGACGGCGGCCGAATTCGATGAATTCCTCCATGCCGGGGATGTCGCCCTCGACGCCGACGCGGAAGATGTGATCCATCACATAGCGCCCGAGCGTTCCGCTCTCGTCGAAATAGCTGCGGTCGCTGCCCGGCGCGCGCGAGTTGAGCAGGATCTGCGTCGAGGCGATCGTCGAGGCGCAGAGGAAGACAAGATCGGCCTGCACGGTTTCGGCCTGGCCGGTCTTCGCATCGACGTAGCGGACGCCGGTGACCTTCTTGCGCTTGGCGTCGTAGACCAGGTTGGTGACGACCGAGTCCGATTTCAGCGTCAGCCGGCCGGTCGCGCGTGCGGCGGGCAAGGTGACGGCCTGCGTCGAGAAATAGGCGCCGAACGAACAGCCATTGCCGCACTGGTTGCGAAACTGGCACTTCGTCCGGTTCTGGTCGGGCTTGTCCTCGGTCATGTTCGACAGCCGCGTGTTGATCAGTTTCCGGCCCGGGAACTTGGTTTCGAGCCCCTGCTTCAGCCACTTCTCGGCGACGTTCATCGGCATCGGCGGCTGGAATTCGCTGTCGGGCAGATACGGCAGATTTTCGCGCGATCCCGACACGCCGATATATTTCTCGACATAGCTGTACCAGGGCGCGACGTCGTCATAGCCGATCGGCCACTCGCCATCGATGCCGTCACGCTTGTTCGCCTCGAAATCCGCCGGGCTCCAGCGAAAGCACCAGCGGCCCCAGATCAGCGACTTGCCGCCGACCGCGCCGGACCGGATCCAGTAGAACTTGCTGCCCTCGTCGAAGGCATAGGGGTTCAGCCGGTCGTCATTGTGGAACTCGCGGTTGCTCGGCTGGACATAGCCGTTCTTGGCGATGAAATAATCGCTGTCGAGCAACGGCTTGGGCATGATGTTGCGCGCGGGCACCTCGTAAGCGGGCTTGCCGTCATAGGTGTAGCCCTCGCCATGCTCGACCATCTTGCCGCGGTCGAGCATCAGGACGCGCAGGCCCTTTTCGGTCAGTTCCTTCGCGGCAAAGCCACCGCTGACGCCAGATCCTATGACGATCGCGTCGAACCTGTTGGTCTCGGCCATGATCTTCCTCTCCTAATAAGCTGTCAAAAACGCCCGGGTCAGAACCGAAGGGCGCGCAGTGTCCGGAAGCTCGTGGTGATGTCGGGCAGATAGGGCGCTGGGGCCTGGTCGTTCTCGACATAGAAATGCCGGACGCCGGCGCTGGCCTTCAGCTTGAACAGCGCACCGAAATCGACCGTGCCCGCCCCGACTGCGGCCATGCTACGGTCCGGGCGCATGTCCTTGACGTGATAGGCGTAGAGCCGCGGCGACAGGCGCTCGATCAGCGTCGTCAGGTTTTCACCCGCATGCAGCGCCCAATAGAGATCGAGTTCGAGCTTCACGAGCGCGGGATCGGTCTCCTTCAGCAGCCGCTCGTACAGGCTGACGCCACCCGGCTTGGTGGTGAACTCGAAATCATGGTTGTGATAGGCGAAGCCCAGCCCGGCCTTTTTCAGGTCGGTGGCGAACCGGTTGAAATTCGGCAGCGCCGCGTTCCAGGCCTGCTCGTTGCGATGCTCGTCGGTCATGTACGGCAGCACGACCGTCGTCGCGCCGAGCGTCTTGGCCATCGTGACCGACTGGTCGAAGCGCTGGAGCAGCGCGTCATAGCCGATATGCACCGATGGCGCGGTGAGGCCGAGCGTGTCCATCGTCCGGCGCAGCTTGGCATGGTCCATGCCCTCGAAGCCGCCACCACCATATTCGACCTCGCGGTAGCCGATCTGCGCGACCTGCTTGAGCGTCTCGAACGGGTCCTTCGAGAAGATATCGCGGATCGTATAGAGTTGCAGGCCGATTGCCTTCAACTGTGCCGCGGAAGCGGTGGGGACGAAGGCGAACGCGGCGGCCGCGCCCGAGCCGGCGAGCAGGGTTCTACGGCTGAGGATCATGCGGAATACACCTTGTTGACCTGAGAATAGGGGAATGCGCCGTTATACTCGCCCGGCACCGGCAGATATTCGCGCTCCTGCGTCATGCCGATTTCCGACGTGTAATAGCCGGTGATCACGAGCTGTCGGAACGCCTCGAAGAAGACGCCGCCCGACGGGATTTTGTCGGTCATCGCAAGCGTCAGCAGCGCATCGTGCTGCGCCGCGGTCGCGCGGGCGCCGGGGACCTTATAGTCGTTCACACAGCGCGCCTCGATCGCGTCGAGACCGGCGAGGATCGGCACGCGGTCCGCGGGTGCGGCCCAGTCGGCAAGCAGTTTCTCGATATAGGCCGGGACGCCCGCCGCGATCGCGCCGGGGGTATCGGTGGTCGGGAGCACGCGTTCGCTGAGCGCGGTCATCAGCGCGCGCTGCGGGGCCGTGAACACCGCGACGCTTGGTGGGCCTTCGCTGATGACGGGGATGCCCGCCGCAGCGCCAGGCGCCTGCCCGACGCCCGCGGCGCGCGCGATCGGCGCGAACAGCGCGCTGCCGAACATGCCGACGACGCCGGCGAGTGCAGTTCTGCGGTCGATCATTTGCCGTCCTTCGTCAGGTCCTGTGCGATCGCCGCCGCGGGCAGCGGGCGCACCCAGATGTTGCGGAACGATACCGGCGAATCGTGATCCTGCAGCTGGATCGGCGCGGCGTCGGCATGCGCGGTGTAGCTGGCGACCTTGCGCCAGATCGTCGTGCCGAGCATCGCCTGGTGGTTCTGCACGAGCACGCCGTTCAGCAGCGCGGTGACATAGGCCGGCCGAACCAGGCTGCCGTCGGCGGCGAAGCGCGGCCGCTCGAACACGATGTCGTACGTCTGCCACTCACCCGGCTTGCGCGCCGCGTTCACCAGCGGCGGCTTCCAGCCATAGACCGCGCCGACGGTGCCATCGGCATAGGTCGGGTTCTGCGAGCCATCTAGGATCTGCAGTTCGTAGCGCTGCATGAACCAGATCCCGCTGTTGCCGCGATCCTGCGAGCTCTTGGTCGGCGGGTTGGGCGAACGGAATTCGAGATGCATCTGCACGTCGCCAAAGCTCTGCTTCGTGACGAGGTTGTTCTCGCCGCCGCTTTTCGCGCGCGACGGGATCGTCAGCGCGCCGTTCGCGATCGGCCAGGCGATGCGATCGGGCTTCCACGCGTCGAGCGAACGCCCGTCGAACAGCACGACCGCGTCGGCTGGCGCGCCGCCGGGGGTGGCGGCGGGCGCGACGACGATCGGCGCGGGCCGGTCGGCATCATGGACGCGCCACTGGCCGCCGGGCAGCATCGGCGTGTCCTTGAAGCCCGGCTTGTCCTGCGCCGCGACTGGACCCGCCGTCGTCAGCGCCATCACCGCGATGACGCCCGCCCTCACATACCTCTTCATGCTCTTCCCCCTCATGCCGCGTCGATCGCGCGATAGGCGGCGATCAGGCGATCTTCGCCCGCGCGGCCGGCGATCGAATTGCCGTGCTCCATGCCGATCACACCGCCATAGCGTTTGGCGCGCAGCCATTTGACGATATTGGCGTAGTTGATCTCGCCCGTGCCCGGTTCGTTGCGGCCGGGATTGTCGCCGAACTGGATATAGCCGATCTCGTTCCAGCAGGTGTCGAGCGTCCGGATCAGGTTCCCCGACTGGATCTGCTCGTGATACAGGTCGGCGAGGACCTTGACCGCGGGGCTGTTCGCGCCGCGCGCGACCGCATAGCCCTGCGACACCGTCTGCATATAGACGCCGGGATGGTTGGTCCGCGTGTTGAGCGGCTCCATCACCATCGCCGCACCCGAGGGTGCGACGATGTCGCCGGCGCGCCGCATCACGTCGATGACGCGGGCGGTCTGGATATCGACCGGCAGCTTCGGATCCATGAAGCCGGTGACGACCGTCATCCGCGTCGCGTTGAGCCGCTTGGCGACGTCGAGCGAAGCGCGGATATCGGCGAGGAACGCCTCGCGCTCGGTGCCGTCATTGGCACCCAGCAGGGGCCGCGTCTGCGACCATTTGGGCATGCTGGCGACGAACACGCCCATCGTCATGCCGCGTTGCGCGAGCGCCTTGGCCATCTGCTCCTGCTCGGCCACGCTCCGCGTCGCGGCCTCATTGTCCTCCCACGCGGTGAAGCCCTGATCAGCGGCATAGGCGATCTGTTCGATCCGCCCCCCGCGACTGGCGAAGCTGCCCTCGTGCGGCGCATAGGCGAGCGAGAAGCGCGCCGCATTGCTGCTGCGGCGCTGCCCCGCGGCGATCCCCGGCACCAGCGGCGCGGCGGCGGCCGCGCCAAGCAACGTCCTGCGCGAGAGCGTCATGCGACCATCACCGTCATTTCGAGCCCTCTGCCTTGAGATACGCGATGATCGCCGCGCGCTTGGCAGGATCGGGGGTGGCGATCGGCATGCGCGTGCCAGGCACCTTCTTCTGCGGCGCGGCGAGATAGTCGTTCAGCGTCTGCTCGTCCCAGCGCAGCTTCGATGCCTTCATCGCGGGCGAATAGTTGAAGCCGGGCGCGGCAGCGGCGGCACGGCCGACCACGCCGTAGAGATTGGGGCCGATCCCGTTGCGGCCGCCCTTCGGAACGGTGTGGCAGGCGCGGCACGCGGCGAACGCGGGCGGCGAGGTCGCGGTCGACTGGGCGGTGGTCGGCGCGGACACCGTGACCGCCGCAACCGCCGCGACACTTCCCGCAACCAGAGCCATGAGCAGCTTCATTCATTCTCTCCCGGAGTCACTAAAGTCCATTTCTGGTCCGATCCTGCGTTGGCGATCACCGCCTCGATGAAGCGCATCGTGCGCAGGCCATCGGTCACGCCCGGATACCAGCGATCGTCATCGCCGCGGATCGCCGCGGCGAACGCACGGTACAGGTTGGCGAACGCCTCGATATAGCCCTCGGGATGCCCCGCGGGGGTGCGTGTCAACGCGGCCACGCCGTCGTGCAGTCCGGGGCCACCGGTCCGCACGATCTCGGCGGGACGATCGAGCCAGCGCAACGTCAGCGTATTGGGCTCCATCTGCGCCCAGTCGAGCCCGCCGCGCTCGCCGTGGATGCGCAGCCGCAGCCCGTTCTCCTCGCCCGCCGCGACCTGGCTCGCCTTGAGCACGCCGCGCGCACCGCCCTCGAACCGGAGTAATGCGCTTACGTCATCGTCGAGCCGGCGGCCTTCGACATGCGTGGTCAGATCGGCGGACACCAAGTGCACCGACAGCCCCGAGACATGCTCGGCAAGCTGGAATGCGTGCGTGCCGATGTCGCCGAGGCACCCGCCAAGCCCGGCGCGCGCGGGATCGGTGCGCCATTCGGCCTGCTTGTTGCCGTCGCTATCGATCGCTTGGCTGAGCCAGCCTTGCAGATATTCGACCTGGACGAGCCGGATCGCGCCGAAATCGCCGCGTTCGACGCGCGCGCGCGCCTCTTCGATCATCGGATAGCCGCTATAGGTGAACGCCAGCGCGAACCGGCAGCCGCTGGCCTTGGCGGCGGCGGCGATCGCCTCGGCCTCGACGACGCTCATCGCCATCGGCTTTTCACAGAAGACGTGGAAGCCCGCGTCGAGCGCGGCGATCGCCATCGGTGCGTGCAGATGGTTGGGCGTGACCACCGCGAGCGCGTCGATCCGCTGCTCCGCGGGCAACGCCCGTTCCTGCGCGATCATCGCGTCGAGCGACGGATAGAGGCGCAGCGGATCTAACCCGAGCAGCTCGCCGGTCCGCACGTTCCTCCCGCCATCGGTGCTGAACGCACCCGCGACCAACTCCCAGTCGCCATCGAGCGCCGCCGCCATGCGGTGGACCGCGCCGATAAACGCGCCCTCCCCGCCGCCGACCATCCCGAGCCGCAGCCGGCTCATGACCGCTCTTCCGACAGCCCGAGAAGCGCGCGGATCGCCTCGCGGTCGACGCCGCTGGCGGCGAAGTCGTCGAACGCGCGGTCACCACGGCGGATCATGTGATCGCGGATGAACGGCGCACCTTCGCGGGCGCCGTCGTCCGACCGTTTCAGCGCGCACTCCCATTCGAGCACCGCCCAGCCGTCATAGCCATATTGCGCCATTTTGCTGAAGATCGCCGAGAAATCGACCTGCCCGTCGCCCAGCGAGCGGAACCGGCCCGCGCGGTCGACCCAATTCTCATATCCGCCATAGACGCCCGTTCGCCCGGTCGGGTTGAATTCGGCATCCTTGACGTGGAAGCAGGAAATCCGGTCATGATAACGATCGATGAAGTCGAGATAATCGAGCTGCTGCAACACGAAGTGCGACGGATCGAACAGCAGCCGCGCGCGCGGATGGTTGTCGACCGCGGCGAGGAACCGCTCCCAGGTCGCGCCGTCATGGACGTCCTCGCCCGGATGCACCTCGAACGCGCAATCGACGCCCGCCTCTTCGAACACGTCGAGGATCGGCGTCCAGCGACGCGCGAGTTCGGCAAACGCCTCCTCGATCAGGCCGGCGGGGCGTTGCGGCCAGGGATAGACATAGGGCCATGCCAGCGCGCCCGAGAAGGTCGCGTGCGCGGACAGGCCAAGATTGGCGCTGGCGCGCGCGGCGAGCTTGACCTGCTTGACCGCCCATGACTGCCGCTCGGCGGGCTTGCCGTGGACTTCGGGCGGCGCGAAGCCGTCGAACAGCGTGTCGTAGGCGGGGTGGACCGCAACCAGCTGGCCTTGCAGATGCGTCGACAACTCGGTGACCTCGATGCCGTATTTCGCCAACCCGCCGCGAAGCTCATCGCAATAGGTCGTGCTCTCGGCGGCGAGCTTCAGGTCGATCAGCTGCGCATTGCACGGGATCTGCACGCCGACATAGCCGAGCCCGGCCGCCCATTTCGCCAGCCCGTCGAGCGTGTCGAACGGAGCCTCATCCCCAAGAAACTGGGCGAGGAATATCCCGGGGCCCTTCATGCCGGTCATGCTGCGATCTTCCTGCTGTCGTCGCGAAAGGTGAACTGGAACAGCAGCGCGATCACCGCGGCGGCGATCGCGGGATACCACCACATATGCTGCCAGTCGGCGATGGTCGGCGACGCGGGCAGCTGCGCGTAGAGCAGCGCGCCGATCTGCGACCCGAGCAGCATCCCGACGCCGTAGGTGAACAGCGTTAGCATGCCCTGGGCTTGCGCGTTGACGCCCTTGGGAGTCGCGATCGTGCCCGTGTAGATCGCGCCGGCGACGAAGAAGAAATCATAGCACACGCCGTGCAGCGCCACGCCGAGATACACCGCCCAGAGCGACGCACCGCCGTCGCCGATCGCGAACAAGGCGTAACGCAACGCCCACGCCGCCATGCCGACCAGCAGCAGCGGCTTCACGCCGAAGCGGCGGTACAGCCAGGGCATCGAGAACATGAACACGAGTTCGGACATCTGCCCGATCGCTAGCGTGCCGCCGACATTGCTGATCCCGGTCGCGCCGACATAGGGCGAGGCATAGGCGTAATACATCGCCAGCGGGATCGAGATGAGCGTCGCGCACGTCATGAAGATCAGGAACGAGCGCTGCTTGAGCAGCCCGAACGCCTCGACGCAGAAGACCTGGCGGAGCACGCTCTCGTCGCGCGGCGCGTCCGCGGCTACGTTCGGCAGCGTGAAGCTATAGAGTCCCAGCGCGATCGAGACGACCGCCGCGACGCGGAAGATCTCGGGGCTTGCGGACAGGCCGGCCCAGCCGATGATGAGGCCGGCGGTGATCCAGCCTAGCGTCCCGAATGCGCGGACGAACGGAAACTTGTCGGTCCGCTCGCCGAAGCTTTTCAGCGCGATCGTGTTGGCGAGGCCGACGGTCGGCATGTAGAGGATCATGTAGCAGAGCAGCAGCCAGACAAACCCGCTGCCCGCCTCGGGTGTGATCAACGAGGGCAGCGCGAACAGGATCACGCCGCCGACGAGGTGAAGGATCACCATCAGCATCCGCGGGCTAACATAGCGCGCCGCCGCCATGCCGAGCAGGAACGAGCCGACGATCGACGCGATCGGCCCGACCGAAAAGGCGTTGCCGATCAGATTGCCGATGCCGACGGTCTGCATGACGAGGCCCAAAGTTACGGTCCAGGCGCCCCAGGTGAAGAACTGCATGAACATCATGGCGCTCAGGCGGCCAGTCAGCAGCGCGCCGGTCATGGCCTTTGATCCATCATCTGCAACGGCCATCCGATTCCTCTCCGATCGCAGTTTTACTGCTTGTCGACCTCGAAGCTACGGAGCTGCGAAACGAATGTAAAGGATTACATCGGATATATATCGACAGGGTCGACTCACCGATCCATGACGAGGCGATGCCGACGATCATCGAAGTGGCCGCACTCGCGGGCGTCTCAACCGCCACCGTGTCGCGCGTGCTCAGCCGCCCCGAACAGGTGTCGGAGGAGACCCGGTTGCGCGTCCTCGCGATCGTGCAGTCGTCGGGCTACACGCCCAACGTCGCCGCGCGCAGCCTGCGCACGTTGCGTGCCGCCAAGATCCTGCTCACCGTCCCCGACATCTCCAACGCGTTCTTCGCCAGCGTCATCCGCGGCGCCGAGGAAGCCGCGCGCGATGCGGGCTATTCGGTCGTCGTCGGCGACACGCGGCACGATCCCGAGGTCGAGGATCAATATGCCGACATGCTCGCGCGCCGCGAGGTCGACGGGCTCATCTTCCTCGGCCACCGCCTGCCCGCCCGGCTCGCGCCGCTGCTGGCGCGCAAAGGGACCGCCGCGCCGATCGTCAACGGCTGCGAATATAGCGCCGATCTCGGCGTCCCGAGCGTCCATATCGACAATGCCGCGGCGAGCGCGGATGCGATCGACCACCTGATCGGGCTGGGCCATCGGACGATCGGCGTCGTCACCGGCCCCGAGATCAGCCCGATCAGCCGCGACCGCCTCGCCGGCGCGATCGCCGCGGCGGAACGCGCGGGGCTGCGCGACCGGCTGCACATCGCCGTCGGCGACTATTCCGCGGGGTCCGCCATCGACCACACGCGCGACCTGATCGCGCAGGGCGTTACCGCGATCTTCTGCTTCAGCGACGAGATGGCGATGGGGGCACTCAGCGCGATCGGCGATGCGGGGCTGTTCTGCCCGGGCGACATCTCGGTGATCGGGTTCGACGACCTGCCGCTCGCGCGCTATTTCCAGCCGCCGCTGACGACGATCGCGCAGCCCAAGGGGATGATCGGCCGCCGCACCGTCGAGCTGCTCGTCGACATCCTGCGCGGCGGTGACAGCACGGCCCGACAGGTCACGCTGGACCACACGCTGATCGTCCGCGCCAGCACCGCCGCACCGCGCCGCTGATCGGGCTCGACTGAAAGCGCTATAGCCCCGTGCCGGCCGGCAAACGGCGTATCGCACGCGTTGCAGCGTCCCGCCGCAACCATCTCGGCCATCGCGTCGTTTTCGATGCCGAACAGATCAACTGCGAAAACCGACGAGCCACCGCCCGTACCGCTGTCGCGCTGGTCACCGACCTACCGTGGCGCAGGCCACCCTATCCTACTCAAGCAGAGCTACCGCCATGACCGAAGTTTCCGTCGTAACCCTGGGCAAGGGACGCCCCGACCATCTCGTCAACGTCGTGCTTGGCCTGACGCGCCAGACGCTGATGCCGGCCGAGCTGATCGTCGCGGTGATGCAGGACGAGCTCTACTTGCTCCCCGACGCGCCGTTCCCGATCCGCCAGATCCAGATCGTCGCCGATGCGCTCCCGCTTGCGGCGGCGCGCAACGCCGCCACCCGCGTCGCGACCGGTGAGGTGGTCGTGTTCCTCGACATGGACTGCATCCCGACGCCGACCTTGGTCGCGGACTATGCCGGGTTCCTTGCCGGGTTCGATGGGTTGCTGATGGGCGAGGTGCTGTATCTGCCGGGCGTTGCGACCGCCGGCGACTGGTCGTATGACCGGTTCGCCGAGGTCGCGGTCAAGCATTCCGACCGCCGCGGCCCCCCGCCCCAGGGTATCGAGATTTGCACCGACTATCGCTGCTTCTGGTCGCTGAGTTTTGCGATGCGGCGCGCGACATTCCTCGGGCTAGGCGGTTTCGACGAACGCTATGTCGGCTATGGCGGCGAGGATACCGATTTCGGCAAGGCGATCGACGAGGCGGGCATCCCGATCGCCTGGGTCAAGGGTGCGCTGGCCTATCACCAATACCACCCCCACCACATGCCGCCGGTCCACCATCTCGACAGCGTCGTGCGCAACGCCGAGCTGTTCGAGAGCAAATGGGGCTATCGGACGATGGGCCACTGGCTGCACGCCTTCCGCCTCATGGACCTGATCGACATGACGCCGGGGCGGCCGATCCGCATCCTGCGCCGGCCGGACGCCGCGGATCTCGCACTGACCGGTCAGCAAAGCCACCAGCCCTATGCCAACACCGCGACCGTCATCCGCTTGCTCGAGGACCGGCTCGCGGCCACCGAGAAAGCCGCGGCCGCCGAATGAGGATCGCGATCCTTTGCCATGTCCGCCAGCCGATCGCGCAGCCCTTTGCCGGGGGTATGGAGTCGCAGTGCTGGCATCTGGCCGCGGGACTCCAGGCGCGTGGGCATGACATCGTGTTGTTCGCCTCGGGCGACAGCGATCCGCGGTTTTCGATTCAGCCGGTCATCGCCGAGCATTACGAGAAGACCTTCCCCGACGCCGAGCATCGCGGTTTCGCGCCACTCATCGCGCATCTCGATGCCGGCTATGCAGCGGCGTGCGACCGCATCGCTACGGGCGGGTTCGACGTGGTGCACAATAACAGCCTGCACCGCTTTCCGCTCGAGCCGGCGCGGACCGCGCGGGTGCCGACCGTGACGTCGCTCCATGTCCCGCCCTACGATGCGCTGCGCTGGTTCGTGCAGGCGAGCGTGACGCCGAACCACCGCCTGACCACCACCTCGGCACGCCAGCGCGACGCCTGGTGGCCGGACGGCGCGCCGCCCGAGGTCTCCGTGCTCCACAACGGCATCGCGCCGGACGCTTGGCCGTTCGTCGCGCAGGGCGACGGCAGCGCGGTGTGGTGCGGGCGAATGACCCCCGACAAGGCGCCGCACCTAGCGATCGAGGCCGCGCGGATCGCGCAGGTCCCGCTGACGCTGTTCGGACCGGTCGAGGATCGCGCCTATTGGGACGGCGTCGTTGTGCCGCTGCTCCACGGACGCATCCGCTATGGCGGGCATCTGGAGGCGGCTGCGCTGGCCGCGGCGATCGGGCGGGCGTCGGTGTTCGTGTTCACGCCCTGCTGGGACGAGCCATTCGGGCTGGTCGCGGTCGAGGCGATGGCGTGCGGGCTGGCGGTGGCGACGTTTGACACCGGAGCCGTGCGCGAGATCGTCGGCGATACGGGATGCTTTGCCCCGACCGGTGACGTCGCGGCACTCGCCGAGGCGATCGCCGCTGCGGGGCACGCACCCCGGGCGCCGCAGCGTGCGCGCGTGGAGGCGATGTTCACGCGCGACCGGTGGCTCGATCGGTGCGAGGCGTTATACAGCGACGCCTGTAGAGAAAGGGAACCGTCATGACCGATCCTCGGCCGCCACTACCGCCGTTTACCGTCGCAACCGCGATGCAGAAGGTGCGCGCGGCGGAAGATGGGTGGAACGGCCGCAATCCGGCTCGGGTGGCGACTGCGTATACCGCCGACAGCGTGTGGCGGAACCGCGACGTCTTCCTCACCGGCCGCGCGGCGATCGAGGCGTTCCTGGCCGACAAATGGACGCGCGAGCAGGAGTATCGGCTGATCAAGGAGCTCTGGGCGTTCACCGACGACCGGATCGCGGTGCGCTTCGCCTATGAATGGCAGGACGGCGCGGGTCGCTGGTTCCGATCCTATGGCAACGAGAATTGGGCGTTCGATGCCAATGGATTGATGCGCGAGCGGCATGCGAGCATCAACGATGTGGCGATCGCGGCGGACGAGCGGCTGTTCCACTGGGATCGCGCCGGGGTTCGCCCCGCGGACCATCCCGGGCTTACCGACCTCGGGCTGTAGCCTGCGCATGGCACCGCGCTCGACCGGTCCGGTGATTGCCACGCACGATCCCGAGCCTGCGCACCGGGGCTTATCGGAGCGCCCCCCGCCAACGACATCCGATCCAACGTCAACCACGGAGACGACCCATGACGACGGCCTATGATACCAAGCTCGGCCTGTATATCGCCGGCGAGTGGCTGAGCGGCGAAGGCCGCGATACCCGCGACGTGCTCAACCCTGCGACCGGCGAAGGTCAGGCGGCACTGCCGCTCGCGAGCGCCGCGGATCTCGATCGCGCGCTCGAGGCGTCGCAGCGCGGGTTCGTCGCGTGGCGCGCGACGCCGCCCGAGAAGCGCGCGGCGATCCTGGTGCGGACCGCGCAACTGCTGCGCGAGCGCGGCGATCACATCGCGCGGATCGCCACGCTCGAACAGGGCAAGATCCAGGCCGAGGCAAAGGGCGAGGTCGCGTTCGCGGCCGCGCTGCTCGATTTCCACGCGGCCGAGGCGCAGCGCATCTATGGCCGCGTACTCTCGCGCCCGTCGGGTTCGCGCAGCCTGGTGCTGCACCAGCCGGTCGGGCCGGTCGCCGCGTTCTGCGCGTGGAACTTCCCGATCATGAACGTCGTGCGCAAGATCGCCCCTGCGGTGGCGGCGGGCTGCTCGATCATCATCAAGCCGTCCGAGGAAACCGCGGGCAGCGCGGTCGAGGTGATGCGCTGCTTCCAGGATGCGGGGCTGCCCGGCGACGTCGCGCAGTGCGTGTTCGGCGTGCCCGACATGGTGTCGCGCCAGCTGCTCGCCTCTCCGATCACGCGCAAGCTGAGCTTCACCGGATCGGTGCCGGTCGGCAAGGCGCTGATGAAGCTGGCCGCGGATACGATGATGCGCACGACGATGGAGCTGGGCGGGCACGGCCCGGTGCTGGTGTTCGACGATTGCGATCTGGAGAAGACGCTCGACACATTGGTCGCGCACAAGTTTCGCAACGCTGGGCAGGTCTGTGTCGCGCCGACCCGCTTCCATGTCCAGGACGGCATCTACGACCGGTTCGCGGCAGGCTTTGCCGGGCGGACGCGCGCGCTGAAGATCGGCGACGGCATGGATTCGGCAAGCCAGATGGGCCCGATGGCCAATGCCCGCCGCCCCGATGCGATCGCCGAGCTGGTCGGCGACGCGACCAGCCACGGCGCCAAGCTGCTCGCGGGCGGTGAGTATGGCGGCCAGGGTGGTTTCTTCTTCCAGCCGACGGTGCTGGCCGACGTGCCGCTGTCGGCGCGCGCGATGAACGAGGAGCCGTTCGGGCCGCTCGCGCTGCTCAGCCGCTTCGGGACCGACGACGAGGCGATCGCCGAGGCCAACCGCCTGCCGTTCGGGCTCGCGGCCTATTGCTTCACCGAGAATGGCCGTCGCCAGAACATACTGGGCGATGCGATCGAGGCCGGCATGATCGCGATCAACAACGTCCGGCTGAGCTATCCGGACAGCCCGTTCGGCGGGGTGAAGGAAAGCGGCCATGGATCCGAGGATGGTCCCGAAGGCATCGCCGCGCATCTGATCACCAAGGCCGTGCATATCAGCTGACCTGGCCGCCGATTGATGGGGGCGTCCAAGTTCGGCGCCTCCCCGACCGAGCTAGATAGGCAAGCGTGACGCAGGGGTTTCCGTCCCAGGACGGAAGCCCCTTTTTGTTGCGCACGTGGTGCTGTCCCAACGCACGGCACGCTGAACGGCGTAGCCTGACAGGCGCCACGGCTTGAGATAAAATTGCAACAAAACATCAGAACCGTTCAGTACGGACGCATTTTAGATTGTAATAATACCCCCACTATGGCGAATTGTTGCAATATTGTTTCCCGCGGAGTGATCCCTCGGTGGGGATCGCAGCGCATCGTCGCTATGCCGGAAAGGGGGTTCGAGTTGCGCTTTGCCGTCTGTCCTCCCATCGCCGTCCCGGCACTACGACGCGTCGCAGCGGGTTGATGCGCGGGTCGGCGACCCTCACGGCAATCCCCGCCGGCAATCCCCGTTTCATCCATCAGCTTTTCATCCATGGGTGTTTGGCCCGCGTGCGATCCGCCGCGCGACCCGCCGGTTCGACGGATCTCTCCGTACAGCGCCCGCTGCCTCACGCCTTACCGCGGACAGCTGGGCTCATCAGCGCGCAGGCCGAGCCGCGCCGCGCGCGCGCCACCGATTACAAAGACACTCGCAACCAAGCCGAACGCAATCGGCGGTCCAAAGCGAGGTCGCATTAGGGGCGGATCCTGACGGCTACTTTTAAAGGGGCTTAGGATAATGAAATACACGACCTCAACCGTCGCAATGGCGGTCGCCTTGCTGTCCGGATCCCCGGCTTATGCCGCCGTCGCAGGTGCGGGGCGGGACGCCGTGCCGGCGCCGGCGCCGGCGCAGGACACGACGCCGCAAGCCGCCGCACCCGTCGAGGATGAACCGGCCGGCGACATCCTCGTCCTCGGTACGCGACGCACCGACCGGACGCTCGCCAACTCGCCCTCGCCGGTCGACATCATCAGCTCAGCCGACCTGACGACGCAGCCTGCTGCGAACATGATCGATGCGCTGAAGAACATCGTCCCCTCCTTCTATGCCGGGCAGAACTCGATCTCGGACGCGTCGACCTTCGTGCGCTCGCCCTCGCTGCGCGGGCTGTCGGGTGACCAGGTCCTCGTGATGCTCAATGGCAAGCGCTACAATCGGTCGGCGCTGGTGCAGGTCTATGGCGGCAGCGACACCGGGCTCGGCCGCGGCGCGCAGGGGCCCGACATTTCGGCGATCCCGTCGCTCGCGATCGGCAATTTGCAGGTGCTGCGCGAAGGCGCAACCGCGCAATATGGCTCCGATGCGATCGCGGGCGTGCTGAACTACGGCCTGCGTGAGGATCAGGGTATCGAACTGGTCGGCCGTGTCGGCCAATATTATGCGGGCGACGGCGAAAGCTACCAGATCGCGGGCAATGCCGGCATCAAGGGCGACTGGGGCTTCATCAACGCGACCGGCGAATATGTCGACGAGGGGCAGACCAGCCGTGGCCGGACTCGCCCGTCGGCGGCGAACTTCGCGCAGAATTTCCCTGCGCTCGCATCGCAGCTGCCCAATTATCCGCTGCCGGTGCAGATCTGGGGCAATTCGCCCTCGCATGGTTTCAAGTCGGTGCTGAATGCCGCAATCAACGTCACGCCCGACAGCAAGCTGTATTTCTTCGGCAACTTTGCGCAGAGCAAGGGCAACCAGAGCTTCAACTATCGCGCCCCGGTGAGCAGCACCGCGGTCGACACGAACGGCGTCGTGCGCAACCAGGGCGCGAACGGCGCGTTCAACAACACGTTTTTTCTCACCCCCTGCCCCGCCGGCAACGCGACCTGCCCGAGCGGCGGCTTCGTGCGAGACGGCAACACGTTCAAGTTCGGGCAGCTGTATCCGGCCGGCTTCACGCCGCGCTTCGTCGGCAAGACGCAGCAACTCTATGGCGTGCTGGGCTACAAGGGCACGAGCGGCGCCTTCACCTACGACCTCTCGGGCACGCTGGCGCGCAACAAGCTGTCTCTGTCGATGTATAATTCGGCCAACTTCTCCTACGGGCCGGCGACGCAGACGAGCTTCGACTTTGGCGACCTGATCCAGAAGGAGGTGAACTTCAACGCCGACTTCACCTATGCGGCGGAGGTCGGACTGGCGGCGCCGCTGACGATCTCGGCAGGCGGCGAATTCCGCAAGGAAACCTACGAACAGACCGCGGGCGACCTGCAATCCTATAGCGCTGGCCCCTATGCCGTCGCGCAGCAACTTTACACGCAGACCGCGCCGGGGGTGTACACCTTCTCCGGCACGACCGCGGCGCAAGGCGTCGGCGCCAGCGGCTATGCCGGCACCAGCCCGGCCACCGCGGGCAGTTTCGACCAGAAGGCCTATGCCGCCTATGTCGGTCTATAAACCGATCTCACCGATGCGCTGACGGTCGGCGCAGCGGGGCGGTACGAGCATTACAACACGTTCGGCAGCGCCTGGGTCGGCAAGGTCAACGCGCTCTACAAGTTCGTCGAAGGCTTCTCGGTTCGCGGCAGCGTCGGTACCGGCTTCCACGCACCGT
The DNA here is from genome assembly GCF_004216825.1 of Sphingomonas sp. BK036. Taxonomy (NCBI): domain Bacteria; kingdom Pseudomonadati; phylum Pseudomonadota; class Alphaproteobacteria; order Sphingomonadales; family Sphingomonadaceae; genus Sphingomonas; species Sphingomonas sp. BK036. The sequence goes on from NZ_SGXR01000005.1 coordinate 569,316, forward strand.
CGCCGGGCCAGTCGAACGTCTCGATCGTGACGACGTCGTTCAACGGCGGCAACGCGTTCCAGGCCGGCACCTATCCGGTCGGCAGCGCACCCGCGCAATATTACGGGGCGGAGCCGTTGACCCCCGAAAAATCGACCAATTACGGCTTGGGCGTCATCCTGGAGCCGGTCCGCGGTCTCACGGTCACGGTCGACGGCTACCAGATCGACCTGCGCAACCGCATCGGCCTGACCTCGCCGTTCATCGTCGACGCCGACGACCTCGCGGCGCAACCCTCGCTGCAAGCCGTCGGCATCGACGGGCAGGTGCAGTATTTCACCAACGGCTTCAAGACGCGGACCCGCGGCATCGACGTCGTCGGCACCTACCGGACGAAGCTGAGCGAGGCGCAGCTCAATTTCACGCTCGCCTATAACTACAACAAGACCAAGGTCACCGACTATGATGCCCGCGTCATCAACTTCCCAATCCTGATCGATGCGGAAAACCTCGCGCCGAAGCATCGTATCGTCTTCAACGCCAATTGGGCGCTGGGCAATTTCAGCTTCAACGTCCGCGAGAATTACTACAGCTCGTTCACCGCGGCGCAGGATTACGGCGTGACCAACATCGTCACCAACGGCGTCGTGACCGGGGCGACGCCCAACCAGGTCTTCGGCGGCAAGTTCGTCACCGATCTGGAGATGAGCTACACCTTCGCCGAGCAATTCACGCTGTCGATCGGCGCGCAGAACTTCACCGACGAGCATCCCGACCGGCTCGCCGCGAACAGCACGGTACAGCTCTACCCGCTCACCGGCGGCACGTCCGACGGTCAGGTCTATCCCCGTGGAGGTGGCCCGTTCGGGTTCAACGGCGGCTTCTACTACACGCGCCTGCGCGTGAAATACTGATCTGGACAGGGACGCTTTAGGCGTCCCTGTCGACGCGCGTGGTCACCGGAGATCGCAACGGCTGCGTGCCCGAAGTCGGTACCCGTCAGCTACCGCGGCCCCGTCGTAAGATCGCACGTGCCGGTGGCACGTGCGGCAGGGTTTGGTGGCTCAGCGCTTGACGCGCTTTGCCATCGGGGCGTTGCCCTGGTCCGCCGCCACCGAGCTTGCGGACCGCCCTGCGGCGTCCTGGATGGTGCGATCGGCACCCGCGGCCAGCAGCATGTCGACCTGACGCGTGCGGTTGAAGAGCGAGGCCATCATCAGCGCGGTCTGGCCGGCGTTGTTGCGCGCATTGACGTCGCAGCCCGCCTTTAGCAGGCGCGCGGCGATTGCGTCCTCGCCTTTGAAGGCGACGCCCATCTGCGCGGTGTTGCCCTGATCGCGGTCCGGGCGGCACGCGTTCGCGCCCTTGGCGATCAGCGCATCGACGGTCGCCGCCTGCCCGTTATACGCGGCCAGGATCACCGGTGTGAAACCGCGATCGTCATAGGCGTTGATGTCCGCACCCGCCTTGACGAGCGGATCGATCATGTCGGGGCGGCCTAGCCGGGCGGCGTCGAACAGCAATTGCTGGCGGCGCTCAGGCGATGGCAGCGCAACTGGCGTGGTGGCAGGCGCGGCCTGCGGTGCACCGAGGCTAGCGAACGCGGCGAAGAATATCAGCATCTTAGGTTTCGTTTCCTGATCGACGAGGTCGGAGGCGCGGATCTCGCCGCGCCCCCTGCCCCGTTTTAGCGACGCGTGGTCTGCGCCGGGTTGGCGGCGCGATACTCTGCGACGGCGCGCGAAACGTCCGCCATCGGCACGTTGACCGCGGTCGCGAGGCGCGTGCCGAAGTCCTGGTCCGCCTGGTAGAAATAGCTGACCATGATCGTCTTCGTCCGCGCCGAGGTCACGACGTTGAGATCGCCCGCCAGGTTGGTGACCAGATCGGCGCGATCCTGTGCCGTCAGCGCACGATAGAACGCCCCCGCCTGCGCGAAGTTGTTGGTCTTCGCGATCGGCTTGGCGTCGACCATCGCATCGACCGCATAGGTCGAGGCACGGTAGCGGGCATCGGTCGATTTCGCGGCGGTCGCGGCCGGGAAGTAATTCACGTCCGACGTCCGCGTGGCGTGATCGAGCTGCCCGTCCTGGTTGTTGTTGACGACGCTGGCGAGCGGCCGGTTGACCGGCAGCTGCATCACGTTCGCGCCGATCCGGTGACGCTGCGTGTCCGAATAGGAGAACAGGCGCCCCTGGAGCATGCGGTCGGGCGACGCCTCGATCCCCGGCACCATGTTGGCGGGCGCGAACGCCGACTGCTCGGTGAACTCGAAGAAGTTGGTGGGTACCTTGTTGAGCGTCATCTCGCCGATCTTGCGGAACGGCACGCCCAGCCACTCCTTGGTATCGTCGAACGGGTTATAATCGAGCTTGGCGAACTCGGACGGCTTCATCGTCTGGACCATGAGATCCCAGACGGGAAAATCGCCCTTCGCGATCTCGCCATAGAGATCGTCGGTCAGATAGTTCCACGACGCGGTCGCGACCTGCGCGCCGTTGAGGTTCTTCACGCCCTGCCGGCTGATCCAGCGGAACTTGGCGAACACCGTCTCGCCCCTGGCGTTGACCAGCTTGAACGCGTGGACCCCGTTGCCGTCCATCGTGCGGTACGACGCGGGCGTGCCGAGGTTCGAATAGACGTGGGCGAGCATGTTGGTCGCCTCGGGCGTGGCCGAGAAGAAATCGAAGAAGCGATTGGGATCCTGCTTGTTGGTGACCGGCGAGGGTTTCAACGAATGGATCATGTCCGGGAACTGGATCGCGTCGCGGATGAAGAAGATCGGCAAATTGTTGCCGACGAGATCCCAATTGCCCTGATCGGTGTAGAACTTGGTCGCGAAGCCGCGCGGATCGCGCATCCCCTCGGGGCTGCCCGACGGATGGATCACGGTCGAGAAGCGGACGAACACCGGCGTCTGCTTGCCTGCCGCGAACAGCGAGGCGCTGGTGATGCTGGAGATGTCGGCAGTCGCGGTGAAAACGCCGTGCGCGCCGGTGCCGCGGGCGTGGACGACCCGCTCGGGCTCACGCTCGCGGTCGAAGCGGGCGAGCTTCTCGATCAGCGTGGTGTCCTCGAGCAAGACGGGGCCGAAATCCCCGGCGGCCTTCGAGTGGCGGTTCTCGCCGATCGGCGCGCCATTGTCGCGGGTCATCTGCGGGGCGGCGGCGCTGCCTGCGTCGCCCTTGGCATCGACGGTTCCGGCGACACCGGCCTGCGCGAGTGCAGGCTTGCCGGCGCTGACCGGAGCGGCCGCGGTGGTCATGCGGGTCTCGGCCTGCGTGTCGGCGACCGGCATCGTCTGCGCGGTGGCCGGAACCATGAGGGCGCTGGTGGAGGCGGCAGCAAGCAGCATCGCCGCCATCGCCTGACGGCTGTTCAAGTTCTTCATCGGGACCCTCTGTCTGTGCACGCGTACGGCGACGCGTGCCCGCACAGGACGTGCGGCAAGACGGGTCCTTTGGTCGAGCGGTCGCAGCTTCCGAAACGGGGAATCTGGATGACTGCAATCGATCGACTCGATCGATCCTGGCCGGACTCGTCAGCGCGCGCTGTCCCGGCGGCGCGTCAATTGCCGTCGGCGTCGACCGTGAAGACCATCGGCTTGCCGCGCGATTCGGGTTCCCAGCCGGCCCCCAGCGCCGCGCGCACGCCACGCGCGACCAGCGCGTCGCTGACCTGGAGTCGTCCGCGCTGCAGGCCCTTGAGCAGCCGCATCGGTGGGGGAAACTCCAGGATCGCGGCGCGCTGCGTATCCTTTTGCACCAGCGACACCATCATGCCCTTCCACCCGTCGGCGTCCGACCATTGCGGCTCACGCTGGAGCTGCCATTCATATTTGACCCCGTCGACCTCGACGATACTGGTTCCGCTGCGGATGTTGAGCATGTCGCCCCGCCTAGCAGGCTGACGCGTCCAGGCTAGTGCAAGACGACGTGCGGGCGGCAGTCAGTGCGGCGCGACCGGCGACACGCTGGCGAGCAGGTGCGTCGTGAAGTCCGACAACGGGCACGGATCGCCGCAACCGGCGATGCGGATCTCGGCGATCTCGGGCGGTGCGTCGATCGACAGCGGCGTGCGGCGACGCATCTGATCGAGCCCTTGCGCGACATAGCGGATGCGGACGACCTGCTGCCCGGTCGCGCCCGCCCGCCAGACTTCGAACACGAGCCCGCCACCGGGGGCCGCTTCGCCAGCCGCATAATCGTGCAGTGTCCAGTCGAGGCCGAGCAGGCCGGCGAGCATCGTCACCGTCCCGTCATGGCCGCTGAGGACGACGATCTTCTCCGCGTCGCCGATCGGGTCGGCCAGCGCGGTAACGCTGGCGCCGCGCTGCAGTGTCGCGAGCAGCCGCATCGCGAGATAGCTGCTGGTCTGGCGACCGACCTCCGGGGTGCGGGTGCGCAGGTCGATGCCCGCGCCGTGCACGACGAGCGCGCGGCCGATCGTCGCCGCATCGATCCCGCGCCAGCCGTCGAACGCGAGCCCATCGGCATAGGCCATCACGAGGCTTTCGGCGATGCCGGCGACCTGCAGGCTGGGCGAGGTGAGATCGGGTTTGCCGTGGTCGATCCGCATCGCGATGGGCGTATCGCCGAGCCGGCGCTGGACCTTCGCGCGCTCGGCCGACGAGCAGGGGATGCGGCGGCATTGCAGCATCAGCGCCTCGAACCGATCGCGGTCGCGCGTCTGGCGCGCGTCCCACGCCGCCAGATCGCCGTCGACCCGCGCGGAGATCGCCGCGAGCATCCGCGGGGCGTCGAGCGGCGCGAGCGGGGTCTGCGGCGCCTCGAACAGCGGATCGGGCTCTGCCGCGGACTGGTGGATCGGCGCCGCGCATCGCGGCGTCAGGCCGGCGGCGAGCGCGGTCGCGGTCGCCTCGGTGCGCTGCGTGTGGTTCGCCCAGTAATAGACTGCGCAGTCGGTCGCGCCGAGCAGGCCCAGCTGCCTGTAGTGCGCGGCGTACCAGCCGCCGAGCATCGTCACGAGCGTCGCGCCATTGGCGGTCAGATGCCCCGCCGGCACCGCGAAGCGCGGCCAGACGCGGCGGCTGTAACGGCCGAGCTCCTCGGGGCTCGACATCGCGCTGCGGACGCCGTGGCGCATGACGATGACGACGCGTTCGAGCTTGTCCTTTTGCGGGGGTGGCGTTTGTGCCACCCCCGCCGCGGTCATGGTCGAGGCGATCAGCGCGAGGCTGGCCGCGAGCGAGGCGATCCGCATCAGAATTTCGCCCGGACGCCGACGGTGAGCGTGCGGCCGTAATCGGTATAGCCCGCGAACTGGTTGTCGCGGACATATTGCCACTGGACGCCGCCGGCCATGTTGATGCCCTGCACGACGAAGGTCACGTTCGGCGTCACCTTGTACGACATGTCGAAATCGAGGCTGCCGAACGCGCTGTCGTTGTTGGCGGCGAGCCCCGCGCCGCCGACGTCGCGCAGCACGTTGCCCCGCCAGCTATAGCTGACGCGCGCGCCGATGCGGTCCTTCTCGTAGAAGGCGGTCAGGTTGAAACTGTCCTTGGCGACATCGACCAGCGCATCGCGGAACGTGCCGCCGGTCGCCAGCGCATAGGTGCCGCCGGTCTTGGTGTGCGTGTAGTTGGCCTGCGCGCCGAGGCCGTCGAACGGTGCGGGCAGCATCTTGAACAGCTGCTGATACGCGATCTCGATCCCCGCGACATAGGCGTCACCGCCATTCTTGGGCGCGGTCAGGCGATAGGTCTGTCCGTCGAGCACAAAGTCGCGCGTCTGCTGGAACACGAAGGTCGTGATGTCCTTGTAGAACACGCCGCCGACCAGCGCGCTGCCGGGGGCGAAATACCATTCGATGGTGCCGTCATATTGCCACGCCTCGAACGGTTTCAGTTCGGGATTGCCGCCGACAGCGGTGAGGACGGTCGGGCTCGAATTGATCGTGAGGCGCGGCGCCAGATCGGCGAGCGATGGCCGGGTGATGACCTTCGACGCGGCGAACCGCATCTGCAGATCGGGCGAGACCTCGGCGACCAGATTGAGCGAGGGCAGGAAATTGTCATAGGTCTTGTCGTAGCTGGCGGGCAGCGCGACCTTGCCGTCATCGGCATAGCCCGACGAGGTCTGGTGCGTCCGGGCATAGCGGACGCCGATATCGCCGCGCACCGCGATGCCGCCGAGCGGGAACGCGAAATCGGCCATGCCGTAGCCCGCGACGATCTCCTCGCCGATTGCATAGCTGTTGCGCAGATCGCCGCGCGCGAGCGGGGCGGCGAGCAGCGCCTCCTTGCCAGTGGCGGCGGCGAGGAACTTGGCCGGATCGGGTATCGCCCAGCTGGTCGGCAGATCGCCCTTCGCACCGTGCAGGAAATCGTCGACGGGGAACGGCACGAAATAGCCCGCATCGAAATATTTGCCCGTGATGCCGCTCGTGAAGTTGATGTCGCGGCGATCATAAGCGCGCGTGCGCTTCTGGTATTTCACGCCCGCATGCAGCGCGCTGACCACGCCGGTCAGATCGCGGGTCACATCTAGCTTCGCCGCGCGCTCGCGGTCCTTTGAGTCGTTGACGCGGTATTCGATCCGCCGTCCGGGCAGCAGCGACGGGTTCGAGAGATCGGCGTTCAGCAGCGTGACGTTGGGCAGCCGGTCGCCCGCCTTGCCGAAATCGAACGTCGTCGTGCCGACCGTGCCGAGCAGGCGGGTGCGGTAGATCGGCTGTGGCGTGTTCGAATAGGCCTGGCCGATGCTGCCGTCCGCGGCGATCGTCCAGCCGCCCGCCTGCCACTTGGCGTTCGTGCCGACCAGCCAGTTCTTGTACTGGAGCACCGACGTCTCGCGACCGATCTGCGTGGTCGAGGCGGTCGTGGTCGCGCCGGTCAGCACGCCGTTCTCGATCACCGCGGTGCCGGGCACGATCCCGCGCGGCAGGTTGGATCCGTCCGCCGCGGAGTAGGTCAGCTCGTCATAGGCGACGTTCAGCCGGCTCCAGAGCCCGTCGACGTTCAGCTCGAACCGGTCGTCGGGCTTCCACTGGACCGCACCGTTGATGCCGATCCGGTCGCGATTCTCGCGTTCGAGCGTCGGGCGGATCGCGGTGGGGATCAGGATCGTCGCGCTGTCGAGCGAGCCATTGCCGTCGGTGTCGATCTTGCCGTCCGCCCAGCCGACGCCGGTGATCCGGTCCTGCCGCGTGGTGCGTTCGTCATAGACGCCCGCAATCAGCGCGCCGAACTTGCCGTCCGGGCTCGCCCAGCTCGCCATGCCCGACAGCCGCGGATCGACCGCGTCGGCGAGCCGCGGCGAACTGGCGGTCGCCGACAGCGCGAGCACCGGTTTCTTCAGGTCGAGCGGGCGGAAGGTGCGCAGGTTGACGATGCCGCCGATGCCGCCTTCGTCGAGGCTGGCGCGCGGGCTCTTGATCACCTCGACCGCGGACATGAGTTCGGAGGGGAGCGTGTCGAAGCGGAACTGGCGACCGCTCTGGCCGCTGTCGCGGACATTCTCGTTCACCGCGACCGACCGGTCGTTGAGCGTCACCACCTGGAAATTGGCGCCGAGCCCGCGGATCCGGACGAACACGCCTTCGCCGCGATCGCGGACGATCGAGACGCCGGGGACGCGCTGGAGCGCCTCGGCGATGTTCTGCGCGGGGAACTTGCCGATATCCTCGGCCTTGACGACGTCGATGACGTTGGTCGCCTTGCGCTTCTGCGCGAGTGCGGTGGTCAGGCTGCTCGCATAGCCGGTGACGACGACGTCGGCGGTTTCGGCCGGGCCGGTGTCATCGGGACCCGACGCGCTCGCGACCGTCTGCGGCGGAGCGACGGTCGCGGCCACGAGTAGCGCGCCATTGGAGTCGCGACGCACGGTCAGCCGCGTGCCCGCGATCAGCCGCTCGACCGCGGCGTGCGGCAGCATCGTGCCGTTGAGCGCGGGCGCGGTCATCCCGGCGACCGCGGCGGGGGTGAACAGGATGTCGGTCCCGCTCTGGCGGGCGAGCGCCTCGAGCGCCTTGCCGAGTGGCTGCTTGGTGAGATGGACGGTCACGGGACGCGCCTGCGCGGTGGCGGCGGTGGCGAGAAAACTGGTCGACAGCGCAGCGAAGGCGGCGCCCAGCACGAACGAACGGCGCAGGCGCCGGCGATTGGTCGTCACGGTGTTCATCCCCCCAAGGAAGGCGGCGATGGTGCCGCACCTCCTCGACGGGCGAGGATCGATCTACCCCACCCCCCGCAGCGAAATTTATCCGCCGAGCAGGACCGCGCCGTCGATCGTGCGCACCCGCACCGCAAGCAGCGTCGCGAGCGAGCGGCCCAGCGCGACATTGTCGCCCATCCGGTACATGCCGCTGACGCGCAGGCGGGCGACTGTGGGATCGGCGATCACCAGCCGGGTTGCGCTGTAGCGGTTCGCCTCCTCGGCGACCGTCGAGAGGCTATCGTCGTGGAACGCCGCGCGGCCGCTGGTCCAGGCCTGCGTCGCGGCGAGGTCGGGCCGATCGATCCGGCCCTGGGCCAGACGCTCACCCCCCTCGATCCGCCGCGTCGCGCCCAGCGCCGCGCTGCCCTCGATCGCGGTGACCGCGACCCGGTCGTCGCGGTCGCGGCGCAGGTCGAACCGCCCCGCCTGCGCAGTCAGGTCCCCCTGCCCCGCGTCGATCGTGAACGGCACCGCCAGCGCCGCCACGGTCAGGTCGACGCGGCCGTGCGCCAGCCAGAGCCGCCGCCGCGCGGCCGTCGCGATGACGCGCACGCGGGTCGTCGCATCGAGCAGCAGCGACGATCCGTCCTGCAACGCGATCCGCCGCTGTTCGCCGATCCCCGTCTCGTACGGAGTCGCGGCATGCGCGGCCTGGAACGCGATCGTCCCGCCCGCTGTGGTTGCCGTCAGCGCGACGAGACCCGCGATCGCGCGGCGGCGCGTGACGGGCGCGCGCGATGGCGCCGTCCCCGGCACAATGTCCCACAGGTCGGTGGCGCGTTCGAACCGCGCGGCGTGATCGGGGTTCGCAGCGAGCCAAGCGCGGAAGTCGGCGGCGTCTCGCGCGGTGGAGTCATCGGCGTTGAGCCGTGCGATCCACTCGGCCGCGCTGCGGTTTACATCGCCTTGGGACGTATCGCCGGGGTTCGGGGAGCGGCGGCCGGGCATCGCGAAACTCACCAACCCTCCGTCCAATCGGCCAGGAAGCTCATTGCCTTGGCCATGTGCTTCTCGACCGCGCTTTGGCTGATGTCCAGTCGCTCGGCAATCTCGCGGTATTTATGGCCGTCGATCCGCTGCATCAGGAATATCTCGCGGGTCCGCGGACTGAGGCGGTCGATGCCGTCGCGGACGCGCGCGAGCCGCGCCTGCGCGATCATCACCTCGTCCTGGATCGGCGACGGATCGCGCAGCCAGTCGATCGAGTCCGCCGCGTCGCCATGCCCGCGAACCGCCTCGCGCCGGAACGCATCGCGCGCCCGGTTGACCGCGGCATGCACGAGGAACGCCTCGTCGTTGCGCGGCGCAGCGGCGAGGGTCGCCATGCTGACATAGGCATCATGCAGCAGATCCTCGCCATCGGCCCGGCGCGTCAGGCGTTCGACCTGCGCGCGCAACCGCGACCAGCCCTGCCAGAGGCGGCCGGGTGCGGGATCAGTGGTGAGGTTGGCCGCGGTCATCCCCCCAGCCGGTATGCGGCCGGGGGTACAGTTTGATGACGTCGCGGGGACGGATCAATGACACGGACACAGCCGGTCGCGATCCGCGGGTTTTAGTCGACGGTGCCGGTGTGCATCAGGCCGCGGACGTCGTCGGCCAGCTGGTTGTTGGCCCCAAGCCGCTCGATCAGCTGCGCCTGACGGCTGCCGCGCAGTCCGGCGGTGGTCAGCTGCTTGTCGCGGACATAGGTGTAGACGCCGCTGACCGCGAATGCGGAGACATGCGCGATATGCGCCTGCTGCGCAGCGTGCGTCGCGGTGAACGTGTCGGATTCGAAGAACGCGCGGCGGGTCAGTGGGCTTTGGAAGGCGAGCTCGAGCACCGCGATCAAGGCGCGCTCGGCGGGTACCTCGTGATCGACGTTGGGTGCTGGCGGGGCGGGTTCGGCATTGTCGTAGCGATCCGGAAGGTGCAGCCGCAGCTTCAATACCGCAGCGTCGGCGGCGAGCGTCTGGGCAAACTCGGTCATGAACGTCCCGAACGCTTCGGCGTCGCTGCCCGCCGCGCCGATATGGACATGGATGCGGTCGAAGCCGTCGTCGCCATTGGGGATCGGATCGGCGATGCGATCGACCAACGTGCGCGACCCATCGGGCAGCGCATAGGCGACGGTGGCCGCGAACATGTTCTGTTCGTCGGCGAACAGGATGTGGCTGGCCGCGTTGAAGACGTCCTGATCGGCCTTCGACGCAAAGCCGATCTCCACCCCGCCGTCGAGTTCATAGTCCGCGAACGGCGCGATACCGTCGATCACCGGCCACAGATGCGCGTCCTGTTCGCGGTCGAGATGGTTCTGGACGTACCAGGCGAGGCCCGGGATGCGCGAGCAGAGCGGGCCGTGGACGTCGCGCCAATAGGTCGCGAAGACGTCGTGCGGCACGCGCGGGCGGCGCAGCACGGTGGTGTAGCTGTTGATCGCGATGCTCGCGTCGCGCGCGGCATAATCGGTGGTGGTGGAAACCTTGGGCATGGGGGACATCCTGATGATGAGGGGGGCTTAACGCGCGTCGGTCGGAAAATGTGGCAGGACGTACGTCGCGAGTTCGTCGGCGACGTCCGCGAACGGACGCCGCGACGGCTTGGGGTTAAGCGCGACATGGGCGACGCCCTCGTCATGCTGGCGCTGCCACAGCGCGATCAGCGCGTTGCGGCCGCTGCGGATGCCGCCGGCGGCATAGGTCAGCGGCGCATCCGGGTCGGCGAGCAGATCGAACATCGCGCCATAGCCGTAAGGCTTGTACGCGCCCCCCGCGGTCGCGCTGCGCCACCGGGCCAGCACGTCGGGCAGACGCCGCGCGTCGCTGAGGTGCCAGATCCAGCCATCGGTATTGGCACCCAGCCACTCCAGCGTCTGCCCGGCGCGTCCGATCGCGAGGATCGGCAAACGCGGCCCGACCGGCTTGGGGACCATGTCGATCGTGCCGTCGAGCGTGCCGTAATGCGCCGACGCATGCCGGGCGAAGGATTGTTCGGTCGCCGCGCGGATGACGCCGATCGCATCGCGGTAGCGTTCGGGACGATCGCCGAGATCGCTGTCGAACGCGGTGAATTCGGACGGACGATCGCCCGTCGACAGCCCGAGGAGGAACCGGCCGCCGAGCAGCTGATCGACGCTCGCCGCCTGCTTGGCGACGATCAGCGGGTCGCGCAGCGGCAGGACGATCCCCGCCGTACCGATCGCGATCCGCGTCGTCTGCGCAGCCAGCCAGCCGGCATAGACCATCGGATCGAGGACCTGCCCGACATCGCCGAAGCCCGGATCGTAGAACGGCACGTCGCGCAGCCAGATCGCCGCGAAGCCGAGTGCATCGACCTTGCGCGCCAGCGCCGCGTGATCCGCGAGCGTCGGCCAAGGCGCATCCGGATACGCCTCGAGCGGGGCGATGAAGCCGAGAGTCAGCCGGCCAGGCTGGAACACGCGCGCATAAGCGGCGTGTCCGGCCAGATCCGCTGCCACCGCATCCGGATGCGTGTCCATCAGCTCGCACCCTGGCTCTTGAGGCGGTTCACGACCGGCGTGACCAGCACCGCGAGGATCGCGATCGCGGCGGCGACATAGCCGACCGCGCCTAGCCCCAGATGCTGGATTACCGACCCGCCGATGATCGCGCCAAGGCCGATGCCGGCATTGGCCATCGACACGTTGAGCGTACCCGCCAGCGCCTGCGCATGGCTTGCCGACTGCATCACGCGCACCTGGCAGATCGGATAGAGCGCAGTGTTGGCGATGCCCCAGACGGCAAGCGCGATCGCCAGCCAGACGTGCGAGCCTGCGACCAACGTCGTCGCAGCCATGCCGACCGCCAGCACCAGCGACGTGATCGCGGTCACCATCAGCGGGCCGCGGCCGACGAACTGCCCGCCGAGCCAGTTGCCCGCGAGACCGACGATCCCGAAGCCCATCAGCCACCAGCCGACCTGCCCTGCCGGGATATGCGCGATCTGCTCGAGCGTGTCGGCGAGATAGGTATACGCGGTGAACATCGCGGTGAACACGATCACCGACAGCACGACATTGCCGAGGAAATATGGATCCTTGAGGATGCGCGCCTGTTCGGCGAGCTTGACGCGGGCCGGGCGTGCGAGCGTCGGCATGACGACGAGCAGCAGCACCGCCATCAGCAGCGACAGACCCGAAAGCCCCCAGAACGTCCCGCGCCAGCCGAACGCGGTCGAGGCGAGCGTGCCGAGCGGAATCCCCAGCACCATCGCGCCCGAGATACCGAGATAGACGTTGGCGACGGCCTTGCCGGCCTTTCCAGGTCCCGCGAGTTCGCCGGCGGTTTCGCTCGCCGTGCCCCAGAACACCGGCAGCGCAAGCGCCGGCAGGAAGCGGGCGAGCCCCAGGACCCAGATATCGGGTGCCGCGGCGGCCAGGGCGTTCGCACCGGCGAAGATCACGAGGATCACGACGAAGAGCCGCTTGCGCTCGAAATGCGACAGCATCGCGGTGAGGAACGGCCCCGCCAGCATCACGGTGAAGGCGAACAGCGTGACGAGTTGCCCCGCGACGGTGATCGAGATGCCGAGATCGCGCGCGAGGCTGGGCAGCAGCCCTACGATGATGAACTCGGTCGTGACGATCACGAACGCGGACACCGCCAGCAGCAGCACGGCGAGACCATGCCCCGCGGACTTCTTGCCCGGCGGCGCGGCATGGATGGATTGGCTGGGGGACGACATTGACAAGACTCCTGTATGGCGCCCTCTCTACGCGCGACGAAAACCAGCGTCGTGCGGCATTAATTCGCGTATAACGCGACAAAACTTCCATAATGAAAGCGTCGCCGTGATTCCCTCCGAACGCCTGAAGGGCATCGAAGCCTTTGTCTGCAGCGCCGATGCGGGCAGCTTCACCGCCGCCGGCGCGCGGCTGAACCTGACCAATTCGGCTGTCAGCAAGAGCGTCGCCCGCCTCGAGGCCCGGCTGGGCAGCCGGCTGTTCGAACGGACGACGCGCAAGCTGACTCTGACCGATGTCGGCGCGGCGTTCTACGATACATGCGTTCGCGTGCTCGGCGACCTTGCCGATGCCGAAGCCGTGCTCGCCTCGCATCGGTCGGAGATCGTCGGGCGGCTGAAGGTCGACGTGCCGATCGCGTTCGGACGGATGCAGGCGATGCCGCTGCTGCTCGCTTTTGCGGAGCGCCATCCGAACGTGCGGCCGAACATCACCTTCACCGACCGCAAGATCGACATCGTCGAGGAGGGCGTCGACGTCGCGATCCGGATCGGTGCATCGGAGCCTTGGCCGGACAATCTGGGTCATCGCTATCTGGGCAGCGAACGCGTCATCCGGTGCGCCGCGCCCGCCTACCTCGCGCGGCGGGGCACCCCGGCCAGCGTCGACGACCTCGAGGCGTTCGACTGCATCCTCTACGGGCGCGGCGACGGGAGCACGATCAACTGGCGGTTCGCGCGCGACGGCGGGCGCGTCGAGGACCGTCCGATGACCGGGCGGATCGTGCTGGGCAGCGCGGAGGCGCAGGTGGAAACGGTCAAGGCGGGGTTCGGCATCGCGCAGCTCGCGACCTGGTTGATCAAGGACGAACTTGCCCGCGGCGAGCTTGTCGAGATCCTCCCCGACCTGGCGACGGTCGGGCTGCCGCTGCACTTGGTCTGGCCGAGGCGCAAGCAGCTCACCCCCAAGGTCAACGCGCTGCTCGAGACGCTGACGCAGGGATTGCGGATCGAATGACCGGCGGTGTTGTACGATAGGCGATCCGACGATGGGCCCATGATCGGCGGGCCGACGTTTACGGGCAATCGAGCGCGACGGCCCTAGCCAAGCGTCTTAGCCTAAGTTTAACGGTCACAAGGCATGACCCGACCGTAGAGGGAGCCAAGGTTAGTGTTGAATACGCAAGCGAATTTCGATGCGATCTCGGTCGACGACCTCGAATCGATGGGCGGCGACGCGCGCGATGCGCTGCCGTTCGGCGTGGTTGGCTTCGGGGCGGACACCGTCGTGCAGACCTATAACGCGACCGAGGCCCGGATGTCGGGACTGGACGCGGCGACCGTCATCGGGGTGCCGTTCTTCGATGCCGTCGCGCAGTGCATGAACAACTTCATGGTGGCGCAGCGGTTCGACGACGAACCCGTGCTCGACGCGATCGTGCCCTATGTCCTTACCTTGCGGATGCGGCCGACCAAGGTCCGCTTGCGCCTGCTCGTGCAGCCTGACGCGCCACGACGCTACATCCTGATCGAACGGTGAGCCGACCGGCATGAACGGGACGTCGAGCGAGGAGCAGCTTCTCGAATTCCTCTATGCCTGCCCGGTCGGGCTGATCGAGTGCGACCGCGCCGGCGAGATCGTGATGATGAACCCGCACGCGATGCAGCATCTGCTGCCGCTCGCGGGCCCGCGCGATTCGGGTAACCTGTTCACGGCGCTGGAGGAGCATGCGCCCGAATTGCGCAGCATCGTCGCGGACTATGTCCCGGCAACTGGCAAGATCTGCGACGGGCATCGGATCTTCGTCGATCTCGGTCCCGGCCGTCGCGCGCAGGCGCCCAAGGTGCTCGGCTGCACGGTGATGAAACTGGGCGTCGACCGCCTGATGGTGACGCTGGCCGACATCAGCGAGCAGGTGGTGCAGGAGGAACGGCTGCGCCAGGCGGACAGCTGGTTCGCGACGTTGGTCGACGGGATCAACGAATATGCCGCGCTCACGATCACGGCGGATGGCCTGATCACGTCGGCCAATGCCTGCTTCACACGGCAGACCGGCTATGATTGCGCCGCGGTGGCCGGCCGCAATTTGGCGGACGTGCTCGACACCGATCCGGCCGGGGCCGCGCTGCGGCTCAGCGAGCAGGTTAAGATCGCCGGACGCGACGGCTGGCATCTCCAGGAAGGCTGGCAGCGGCGGGCCGATGGCGGACGCTATTGGTGCCAGCGCCTCGTGGTCGCGCGCTCCGATCATGAGGACGATCCCCGCCCGTCGGGCTTCTCGGTGATCCTGCGCGACGTGCCGGGCCGCGAGGGCGCGGCGGAGGATATGCGTCGGCTGCTGACATGCGATCACCTGACGGGCGCGTCGAACCGGCGTCATTTCAGCCAGATCATGGAACGCGAGCAGACCCACTGGCGCGAGGTGCGCCAGCCCCTGTCGCTGATCCTGCTCGATCTCGATCACTTCAAGACGGTCAACGACACGCATGGGCATCCGGTCGGCGACATCCTCCTGCGTCGCGTCGCGGAGGTCTGCACCATGCTGCTTCCCCCGCGCGGCGTCTTCGCGCGGCTTGGCGGCGAGGAGTTCGGTGCGCTGCTGCCGCGCCGCGATAACGACCAGGCGATCGGGCTGGCCGAAGCGATGCGCACCGCGATCGGCGCGATCGAGGTGGACACGCCGCGCGGCCTGCTGACGGTATCGGCGAGCCTGGGCTGCGCGACGCTGGACGAAGCGGGCGGGTCGATCGATACGTTGATCGCGCTGGCGGACGAGCGCCTCTATGCCGCCAAGCGCGCGGGTCGCAACCGGGTCTATCGGTCCGACGCACACGCGGCGTGACCACTGCGTTGACCGCCCTTTCGCGCGCCGCCGTCCACCGGATCGCGTGTGCGGTGGTCGCATCGGAACTGCGGCGATGGCGTACGGCCGGCGCGACGCCAGCCGACCGCGACACCTGGCCCGAAGCGGAGCCGATCGGCGAGGACGGGCTCGGGCTCGACTCGATCGAACAGCTCGTCGCGCTTGGCGCGCTGGCAGAGACGTTCGGGCTCGAGGACAGCGACCTGGGTCGCGAACCGCCGGTGCGGGTCGGCGACTGGATCGACTGGATCCTGCGCGGGCATGCCGCGGCGGACGGCCGGATGACGGTGCGGACATCGGGCTCGACCGGGCGACCCAAGTCGTGCGGCCACGCGATCGCCGACCTGCTCGCCGAGGCCGCCTTTCTGGCGACGCAGATCCCCGGCCGCCGCCGCGTCGTGGCGCTGGTCCCGGCGCATCACCTCTACGGGATCATCTGGACCGCGTTGCTCCCCGCGGAGCTCGGCGTGAAGGTCGTCGCGCGGACGGTCGGCACCCCGCTCGATCTCGCGGCCGGGGACCTCGTCGTCGCGGTGCCCGACCAGTGGCGCGCGCTGCTCCGGCTGACGCGCGGTTTCTCGGCCGACATCGTCGGGGTGAGTTCGGGCAGTGCGCTCGACGACCGGCTGGCCGCGGACCTGCTGGCGAGCGGGCTCGCGCGGCTGCTCGACATCTATGGATCGTCGGAGACCGGCGGCATCGCGCTGCGCGATCTGCCGGCGACCGCCTATACGCTGCTGCCGCGCTGGCACTTGCTGCCCGAGGACAGCGACTGGCAGCTCGGCGACGGCAAGGGCGGGCGCCATGCGCTGCCCGATCATATCGAGCGGATCGGCGATCGCGGCCTGCGCCCGACTGGCCGGCGCGACGGCGCGGTGCAGGTCGGCGGACATAATGTCTGGCCCGGCCGCGTCGCCATTATGCTCCGGACGCTCGACGGCGTGGCCGATGCCGCGGTGCGGCTGGGCGGCGACGGACGGCTTAAGGCGTTCGTCGTCGGCGACGACGCGGCCGATCCCGACCTTCTCTCCGCGCAGATCGACCAGGCGATCGCCGATCGGCTGGCGGGTCCCGAGCGGCCGAAGAGCATCCGGTTCGGGCCCGCGCTCCCCCGCGATGCGCTGGGCAAGCTCGCCGACTGGGGCTGACGCCGCGCCGCCACTATGGACGGCTTGACGCCCGGCTTGTGCGTCGCGACTGTCGGCAGCGATGGCGCCTCCCCCAAATCCCCGCTGGCCGAGCGACCTGATGCAGGCCGCGCTCGCGCTGCACGACAACCAGCTCCATATCGCCGAGCCGCTGCTGAAGGCGTATCTGAAGCAGGACCCGTTCGACGCGCGCGCGATCCGCATGCTGGCGGAGCTGGCCGGGCGGATTGGGCGCTACGCCGATGCGGAGGCGCTGCTGCGCCGCGCGGTCGAACTCGCGCCCGGCTTTACCGCGGCGCGCGCGAACCTCGCGCTCGTGCTGTACCGCCAGAACCGCGCGCCCGAGGCGCTGGTGCTGCTCGACGCGGTGATCGCCGACGAGCCCGACAATCCGGGCCACGCGAACCTGAAGGCCGCCGCGCTCGGCCGGCTCGGCGGGTTCGAGGATGCGATCGCGCTCTACGAAAAGGTCCTGCACGATGCGCCGGGCCAGCCGCGCGTGTGGCTGAGCTATGGCCATATGCTCAAGACCGTCGGGCGCCGCGACGACGGGATCGCCGCGTATCGCCGCGCGCTGGCGCTACTGCCGACGCTCGGTGATGCGTGGTGGAGCCTCGCCAACCTCAAGACGGTGCGGTTCGACGAGGCCGATATCGCGGCGGTGGAGGCCGCCCTCGCGCGCGACGACATCGACGACGAGGACCGCTTCCATCTCGACTTCGCGCTCGGCAAGGCGTTCGAGGACCGGCGCGATCCGGTGCGATCCTTCGCGCATTATGCGGCGGGCAATGCGCTGCGCCGGACGCGGATGGTGTATGACGCGGATGAGACGCAGGCGTTCGTCGATCGCAGCATCGCGCTGCTCACCCCCGATTTTCTCGCAGCCCGCCGAGACTATGGATCGAGCGCGCCCGACCCTATCTTCGTGCTCGGCATGCCGCGCGCCGGATCGACGCTGATCGAACAGATCCTCGCGAGCCACAGCCTGGTCGAGGGGACGACCGAACTGCCCGACGTGCCCGCGCTGGCACGGCGGATCGCGTCCTATCCCGAGGGTCTGGCGACGTTGTCCGCCGACGCAGCGCGCGACATCGGCGAAGAGTATCTGGGCCGCGCCGCGATCCAGCGGCGCACCGATCGCCCGTTCTTCATCGACAAGCTGCCCAACAACTGGGCGCATATCGCGCTGATCCAGCTTGCGCTGCCCAATGCGCGGATCATCGACGCACGCCGCGCGCCCCTCGATTGCTGCTTCTCCAACTTCAAGCAGCATTACGCGCGCGGCCAGGCGTTCAGTTATGCGCTCGACGATATGGGCCGCTACTATACCGACTATGTTCGGCTGATGACGCATGTCGACACGGTGTTGCCCGGCCGGGTCCACCGCGTCGATCACGAAGCGCTGATCGCGGATACCGAGGTCGAGGTCCGCGCGCTGCTGGCCGCCTGCGGGCTGGAATTCGAGCCCGCCTGTCTCGCGTTCCACCAGACCGAGCGCGCGGTGCGCACCGCCAGTTCCGAACAGGTCCGCAGGCCGATCAACCGCGACGGCGTCGATGCCTGGCGCCCCTATGACGCGTGGCTCGGACCGCTGCGCAAGGCACTGGGCCTCGCCGCCACGACCTGACCCGTGGCGAAAACGTCACGGACGCGTCACATTAATTCATCATCGATCAAGCTTTGTTTGACCTTTGTTGCGCCGCAACACACTCTGCCGACATAAATCGTCGTGGGGGCGACGGGCATGCATATTTTCGATCGTCGCGTTTGGGTCGCGTCGCTCCTGGCGTCGGCCGCGTTTGCGGCGCCCGCATTCGCCCAGACGGCGTCGACCGACACCGCCGCGGCCGAAACGGCCGCGCAGACTGAGACGGGGCCGACGGCCGGGGAATATGAGGGCGACATCGTCGTCACCGCGCAGAAGCGCGACCAGAATATCCAGGCGGTCCCGATCAGCATCCAGGCGATCGGCACCAAGCGGCTCGACGACCTGAACATCTCGAACTTCAACCAATATACGCAGCTGCTGCCGTCGGTATCGTTCCAGACTACGCAGCCCGGATCGACCGTCGTCTATATGCGCGGCGTCGCGTCGGGCGGCGACGGCAACCATTCGGGGCCGCTGCCCTCGGTCGGTACGTATCTCGACGAACAGCCGGTGACGACGATCGGCGGCACGCTCGACGTCCATATCTACGACATTGCGCGGATCGAGAGCCTCGCCGGGCCGCAGGGCACGCTGTACGGCGCCTCGTCCGAAGCCGGCACGATCCGCATCATCACCAACAAGCCCGACACGAGCGACTTTTACGGGCGCGTCGACGGCGAGGTGAACAGCGTCAAATCGGGCGGCGTCGGCAGCAAGATCGAAGGCATGCTCAACATGCCGCTGTCGCAGTCCGCCGCACTGCGCGTTGTTGGCTTCTATCAGCGCGACGCCGGCTATATCGACAATGTCGCGGGCTGCCGCAGCTACCTGCCCGAGCCGACCGCGACCTCGTGCACCTCGGCAAATGGCGGCGTGGTCGTCGACAATGCCGCGTTCGTGAAGAAGAACTATAACGACACCGAGACCTATGGCGGCCGCGCCGCGCTGAAGGTCGATCTCGACAGCAACTGGACCGTGACGCCCACCGTGCTGTACCAGGAACAGCGCAACCACGGCACCTATGGCTATGACCCCAAGGTCGGCGACCTCCAGCTCCAGCATTTCTTCCCCGAATTCCGCCGCGATCGGTTCATCCAGGGCGCGCTGACGATCGAGGGCAAGCTGGGCAACTGGGACGTGACCTATGCCGGCGCGTATCTCGACCGGAAGACATACACGTCGAGCGACTATACCGATTACGCCGAAGCCTATGACTCCGCCTATTCCTCGGTCGGCGGACTGGCCGGCTATTTCTATTACCAGGACAATGCCGGGCGGACGATCGATCCGCGCCAGAAGATCATCGGCACCGATCATTTCAAGAAGACCAGCCAGGAACTGCGCGTCGCATCGCCCGTCGAGGACCGGTTCCGGATCGTCGCCGGCGCCTTCTACCAGCGCCAGACGAACGCGATTTTCCAGGATTACCAGATCGCCAATCTCGGCACCGCGGTATCGGTCAACGGCTCGCCCGGCGCCTTGTGGCTGACCAAGCAGAAGCGAGTCGACAAGGATTACGCGATGTTCGGCGAGGCGAGCTTCGACATCCTGCCGAACCTGACCGCGACCGCGGGCGGCCGCGCCTATATCTACGACAATTTGCTGATCGGCTTCTACGGGTTCGGGCGCAATCCCGCGGTCGATCCCGACGACGGCCGGCCCTATAGCGCGACACCGTTCAACGCCGCGGGCAGCAGCCAGACCGGAGTCGCGGGCTGCTATCTGGCGAATGGCCAGACCTTGCGCGAGGCGTATCTGAGCGGCGGCGATACCTCCACGCTGCTGCCTGCGGCGGTATCTGGATCGCCCTGCACCAACCTGGCGACATACACGACCACCGGGCTGCGCCCGAAGAAGACGGAGGGGCAAGGCGCCACCTACCGGTTCAACCTGACGTACAAGCCGACCGACAAGGTCATGGCCTATGCCACCTTTTCGCGCGGGTTCCGGCCGGGCGGGATCAACCGTCGCGGCGACGTCGCACCGTACGACGCGGACTTCCTGACCAATTACGAGCTGGGGTTGAAGACCACATTGTTCGACCGGCTGCGGCTCAACGCGTCGATCTATCAACAGGCGTGGGACAAGTTCCAGTTCTCGTTCCTCGGGCTGAACAGCTTCACGATCATCCAGAACGGGCCGAACGCGCGGATCAGGGGGATCGAGGCGGATGCCAACTACGCGACGGGCGGCCTCTCGCTCACCGCGGCGGGTGCCTATACCGATGCCAAGACCCGCAACGACCTGTGCGCGACGCAGGTCTGTAGCGGCGACGGCACCGACGTGCTCGCGCCCAAGGGAACGCGCCTGCCGATCACCCCGCGGTTCAAGGCAAGCGGCACCGCGCGCTACAGCATGCCGGTCGGGACGGCGAAAGCCTATATCCAGGGGCTGGTCGCGCATCAAAGTTCGGCAGCGGCGGATATTCGGCTGGAACAGGCGGCGAGTTTCGGCCGGCTCAAGGCGTATACGACCGCCAACGCCTCGGTCGGCGCCGAGCTGTCGAACTTCACGTTCGAGCTGTTCGTCCAGAACCTCTGGGACGAACGCGCGCAATTGTCGCGCTTCCAGCAATGCGGCACCTGTTCGCAGCGCACCTATATCGTCACGAGCACGCCGCGCACGATCGGCCTGCGCGCAGGCGCGAAATTCTAGACCGGAATGACCCGCCGATCCTCCCCCGCCAGGGGAGGATCGGAAACTCCAAAGAAAGATGAAGATGACGTCCAAGCTCAAGCTGTTTCTCGCCTGCACTGCCGCGATGACCGCCCTCCCCGCCCAGGCGCAGACCGCCGCCGACGTCGGCCTCGCCATCGCCAAGAAGATGATCGCCTTCCGCAGCGTCCGCGGCCCCGGCAACCAGACTCCGCAGCTCGCCGCCTATCTGAAGTCGGTGCTGGTCGGCGGCGGTTTTGCGGCAAGCGACGTGACGGTCACCCCGGTCGACGACACCGCCTATCTGATCGCGACGTGGCGCGGCAGCGATCCGGCGCTGAAACCGATCGTCTTCTCCGGCCATATCGACGTGGTCGAGGCGAAACCCGCCGACTGGCAGCGCGATCCGTTCACCCCCGTGGTCGAAAACGGCTATCTCTACGGCCGCGGCGCGACCGACATGAAGCTCGACGCCGCGCTCGCGATCGCGACCCTGCTCGACATGAAGAAGGCGGGCTACACGCCGAAGCGCGGGATCGTCCTGGCGCTATCGGGTGACGAGGAAACGGTGATGAAGACCTCGTCGCTGATCGCCGAGACGCTCAAGAACGCCGAGATGGCGCTCAACATCGACGGTGGTGGCGGGCTGTACGCGGAAGACGGCAAGGCCGAATATTTCACGATCGGCGCGGCCGAGAAGACCTATGCCGATTTCCAGATGGCGGTGACGAACCCCGGCGGCCATTCGTCCGCGCCGCGCAAGGTCAACGCGATCAACGAACTGTCCGCGGCGCTCGTCCGGATCGGCAATTACCGGTTCACGCCGCAGCTGTCGCCGATCACCAAGGGCTATTTCGAGGGGGTCGCCCCGCGCCAGACGCCCGCGATCGGCGCGGCGATGCGCGCCTTCGCGGCGAACCCGAAGGATCAGGCGGCGATCGAGACGCTTGCCGCCAATCCCGGCTATGTCGGCCAGATCGGCACCACCTGCGTCACGACGATGATCAGCGGCGGGCATGCGCTGAACGCACTGCCGCAGCGCGCGACCGCCAACATCAACTGCCGGATCTTTCCGGGCGTGAAACCGGCGACCGTGATGGCCGAACTGGCCAAGGTCGCCGCGGACCCCGGCGTGACGTTCAGCGACGTCACCGAAGGCTCGAACCCGACCGACGCCTCGCCGCTGCGCGCCGACCTGACGGGGGCGGTCAAGACGGCGATGGGCGCGATCCGGCCCGGCGTACCGGTGTTCCCGAGCATGTCCGCAGGCGCGAGCGATTCGATGTGGTACCGATCGGTCGGCGTGCCGAGCTACGGCGTCAGCCCGACCTTCATCAAGCAGTCGGACGATTTCAGCCACGGCCTCAATGAGCGCACGCCGATCGACAACATCCCGCTCGCGATCACCTATTATCGCTCGCTGATGACCAGCCTGACGAAGTAGCGCACACGCGCCCCCGGCCGCGCGCGTATCTCGCGATACGGCGCGGCCGGAGGAAATGCCGGGCATAATGGCCCCTGTCCCGGCTTTTAGATTGACGCAGTGCAGCATCGCACCTAGCAGCCCGCGCTCTCCCTACGCTAAGCCCGATCAGGCGCAGCTTTGCTCAGCGCTGGAGGCGCCGCGTGACCATGACCATGACCTTTGCCGATCTCTCCCTCGCGCCGACTTTGCTGCAGGCGCTCGCAGAGGAGGGCTATGCCCGCCCGACCCCGATCCAGGCGCAGTCGATCCCGATGCTGCTGGAGGGTCGCGATGTGCTCGGCATGGCGCAGACGGGCACGGGCAAGACCGCCGCGTTCGCGCTGCCGCTGCTGCACCGGCTCGCCGCCAACCCGCGCCCCGCACCCCGGAACGGCGCCCGCATCCTGGTCCTCGCGCCGACGCGCGAACTGGTGTCGCAGATCGCGGCCGGGTTCGAGAGCTTCGGCCGCCATATCAAGCCGCGCGTGATGACGATCTTCGGCGGCGTCAGTCAGTTCCACCAGGTCAAGGCGCTCGAGACCGGCGTCGACATCATCGTCGCCGCGCCGGGCCGCCTGCTCGACCTGGTCGACCAGGGCCTTTGCGACCTGTCCGCGCTCGAGGCGCTGGTGCTCGACGAGGCCGACCAGATGCTCGACATGGGCTTTGCGAAGCCGATCGAGCGGCTCGTCGCGACGCTGCCGGTCGACCGGCACACGGTGCTGTTCTCGGCGACGATGCCGAAATCGATCGCCGCGCTTGCCGACAGCCTGTTGCGCGATCCGGTCAAGGTCGAGATCGCGCCGCCGTCGACCACGGTCGACCGTATCGACCAGTCGGTGATGTTCCTCGACGCCGCCGACAAGAAAGCAGCGCTGCTCGCGTTGCTCAAGACGCCCGACATGGGCCAGGCCGTCGTCTTCACGCTGCAGAAGAACATAGCGAACGACGTATGCGCCTTCATCGGCGAAGCCGGCATCACCGCCGAGGCGCTGCACGGCAACAAGTCGCAGGGCCAGCGCGAGCGCGCGCTCGACGCGTTCCGTGCGGGGACCGTACAGGTGCTCGTCGCGACCGATATCGCCGCGCGCGGGATCGACGTCGATACCGTCACGCACGTGTTCAATCACGATCTGCCGAGCCTGCCGGAAAGCTATGTCCATCGGATCGGCCGCACCGGCCGGGCGGGGCGCAGCGGCTTTGCGATCACGCTGTGCGATGCCGAGCAGCGCGCCTGGCTGCATGACGTCGAGCGCGAGATCGGCCGGACGCTGACTGTGCAGGACGATCATGAATGGCATTGCGAAGTGGCGCGCCACTCGACTAAGCGCGCGCCGGTGCTGGGTGGCGGACCGGTCAAGCTGGTCAAGCCGGCCAAGCCCCCGCGCGAGCGCAAGGTCTGGACCGAGGAAGAGAAGCTCGCCGCGCGGATGGCTGCGAAGGCCGCCTAAGCCGAACGCGGCGGTGTGGCCTAGCGCGACATCCAGTCGCTGATCCCCGCCACGCTGCGGAAATCGTCGACCGCGCGGACGTCGAGCGCGGGGTCGACCGCGCGCACCATGTCGGCCAGCGCGGTGCCGGGGCCGAGTTCCAGGATACGGTCGACACCGCGTTCAAGCAGCCCCTCGAGCGTGGCCGCCCAGTCGATCGTCGTGTCGATCTGGTTCGCCAGCCCGGACAGGTCGCGCGCACCGCTGACGATCGAGGCGGTCGCTGCGCCGATCAGCGTGCGGCCGCGCGCGGGCCTGCCGGGTGCCGATGCCTCCAACGCGGCGCGAAACGGCGCGACCGCGTTCGACAGGCGCGGCGTGTGCGAGGCGATATGGACCGCGATCGGCCGCGCCGATGCAGCGCCCTCCCCCAGCGCCGAGGTGCAGCAGCGCTCGACATCGTCGCGCCTCCCGCCGATCACGAAGAGCAGCGCCGGATTGACGATCGCGATGTGGCAATCGAACCGGGCGACTAGCGCCTCGACGCGGTCTTGCGGCAGCCCGCGGACGAAGCCCAGACCGTCGTCGGGGCCGCTTGCCGAGTCCATCGCCTCGGCGCGGCGCGCGGTCAGGTCGAGCGTGCGCTCGGGCGACCAGATCCCGGCGACACCCCATGCCGCCATCTCGCCGACGCTGTAGCCGGCGACGGTGAAGGGCGATGTCGGCGCGAGGCAGGCGGCGGCGGCAAGACCGCGCGCGACGCCGAGGATCTGGCTCGTTCGGTTGGCGAGCAGCGTCGCATCGTCGGCGGTTTGCAGGAGCGCTTGGATGTCCTGCCCCAGCAGCGCACTCGCATGTGTCAGGATCGACTGCGCGCGCGGATCGTCGGCGAACAGGTCGAACATCGCGCGATCCTGCCGCCCCTGCCCCGAGCACAGCAGCGCGAGCGTCATGGCGTGGCGCTCTCGACGAACAGCGCCATGGCGAGCAGGTCGGCGCAGCCGCCGGGGCTCAGCCGCCGCTCGGTGAAGGCCCGGTGCATTGCGACGGCGCGCGTGTGCCAGTCGGCGGCGCCCACGCTTCCGGCATAGAGGAACGCGCGCGCCTCGGATTGCGCGAACGCCAGCCCGTGCGCGCCGCCGCGATAGAGAAGGTTGGTATCCTCCACCTCGGCGATCAGCGTCATCAGCGCGTGAACGCGGTGCGGCTCTTCGTCGGCCGTCAGGTCACGCGCCTCGGCGAGCGCGGGCAAGGCGATGGCGTACAGCGCGGGGAACCCCGCTGCGGCCTCGGCACGCGCGCCGCCCGCGGCATGCTGGCGTGCGACCATCGTCCCGTGGCTATGCAGCGGGATCGGCCCGCGAACGATCTCCGCGCCCCAGCGCTGCGCGACGATCGCGCCGAGCGTGCCCGGTGCGCCATAGGATAGGCGAAACCCGGCGGCGGCGCAGAGCAACCCCATCCCGAAGATCGCGCCCCGGTGCGTGTTCACGCCGCCGGTCGTCGCCATCATCGCGCGCTCCGCATCGATCCCGATCGCGCGGAGGACGTCCATTCCCGCCCCCGCCGCGCCAGCCTCAGCCAGCCGCGCGAAGAAGGGGGCGAGCGCGTCGGCGCTGCGATCCAACATCGCCGCGTCCATGTCGTCATGCGCGCCGGTATCGACAGGACTGACGAGGCCGGGCTTGGGATAGGTCGCGATCTCTTGTCTGAGGCAGTCGGTCGCGCGGCAGCCGATTTCGGCACCGTCGATCGCCGCGGCCGCCGAGCGTGCGAGCGCAGTCATGCGAACATCTCGGCGCGGCCGATCATGCAGTTGCCATCTGCCGCCTTCGCGAGCAGTTCGACGGTGTCCGACGCATATTCGCGCCACTGGACCGCGAGCCCCGTCGGCGTGACGATCTCGCCATCAAGCCGCATCGGCGCATCCGCATCGATCCGCGTCAGCGCCGCCACCAGCCGCGCGGTGTCACCGGCGTGCGCGACCTGCCAGACGAGATCCAGATCGGAGGTCGCCGACAGGTACGGCAGGCTAGTCAGGTGCGCCCATGCCAGGCTGCCGAAACACCGCGTGTCGGGATCGAGTGCGACCAGCGCGACGATCGTCTGTTGCCACGCCGCCGGTGCCGCTTGCGCCGCCTCCCCCAGCAAAGGCGGCGGTGCGTCGGACAGGATCGCATCGGGCGGAACCGCCAGCGCGAGCCGCTGCTTGCCGAGCGACGGCGGCAGCGGCAGGCCGAGCGGGACCAGCCCGGCCCCGTCGTCGCACAGCGGACGCCGCGCGATCAGCGGATACCCAGCGGCGACCCAGTCGACCACCGCAGGGATCGCCCGAAGCGCAGGATAGCCGTCCAGTATCTCGGTCCAACGCGCCGGATCGAGATAGACCAGCCGGTGCCGATCGAACCGCATTACCCTTGCGCCGCGGTCGCAACCGCCCCGGCGATCCGTGCCGCTGCGGGCCGGCCGCCGCGTTCCGCTCCCAGCGCCGCACGATCGTCGCCCGCGCGTGGGGAGGCCAAGACGGCCTGCAACTGGTCGGCGAGGCTCGTGTCGGCATCCCAGACCGTCGCGATACCGCCGACGCTGACGAGATTGTCGAGGCCGGGCGCGAAGACGGGCGTGGTCTTCGCCTTCGCCTTGAGCACGTCGATCGGCAGCTTGGTCACACGCGCCATCGAGGCGAGGTCCATCACTTCGGGATGCGCGCCGGGCAGCGCGACCAGCGTCCCGCAGGCGAGCGCGGTCGCGATGAACGCGCCCGCGGCGCTGCCGCCATAGAGCAGCCCGATCGTGCGATGGCCTCGGGCCTCCGCCAGCAGCAGCGACTTGGCGAGGTGCGCGAGATATTCGCTCAGGCCGAGCAGTTCGTCCCGCCGGCTCATCCGCTGGCTGGCGCTGTCGACGAGGAACAGGATCGGTGCACCGTCATCGGTCGCCGCGATCGCCAGCACCGCGGCGGACAGCCGGATCGCCTGGTCGATCCCTAGCGGCGCGCGCCCGGTCGCGCCGACGACATGAACGATGCCGTCGCCGAACCTTGCGCGGCCGAACAGCAGGTCGCCATCGGTCGTGACGTCATGCCCTGCGGGGAAGAGCGAATCGAGGATCTCAGCGGGCGTCATCGGCGCTCTCCCGGTATTGCGCGGCTAGGGTAGCGAAGGCGTTAGCGGGCATGTCGGGGATCGCCTTGGGATCGTCGATGCCGAGTGCGTGCCAGATGTCCGTCGCATCGCTCATGTCGCCGAACCGCGCGATCCGGCGTTCCAGCCGCGCCTGTTCCGCCGCCAGCGTCGCTGCGTCGAGCTTCGCCGGACGCGAGAGCGCCGCCGTCGCCGCAGCGCGGAACGCCGCCGCGTCGTCGTCGACGAACACGTCCGCGCCGCCGATGAGCGTGCGGTGCTTGCCGCCCATCGTCCGCCATACCAGCGCGCGGTCGCGCGAGTCGAATTCCTCGACGCCCTTGTTGGTCTCGATCACCTCAGGGCCAGTCACGCTGATGCGGCCCTGTTCGGACACGATCAATGTCGAGCAGCAGCCCGCGATCAGCCCGCCGCCGCCGTAGCAGCCCGCGCGCCCGCCGATCAGCCCGACGACGCGGACGCCGTCCAGCCGCGCCTCGACGATGGCGCGCATGATCTCGGCGATCGCGATCTCGCCCGCGTTGGCCTCCTGCAAACGCACGCCGCCGGTGTCGAACGCGATGACCACGTCGCGTGCCAGCGCCTTGGCCGCACGGAGAAGCCCCGTGAGCTTGGCGCCGTGCACCTCGCCGAACGCGCCGCCCATGAAGCGGCCCTCCTGCGCGGCTACGAGGACCGGCGTGCCGTCGATCGAACCGCTGCCGACGACGATCCCGTCGTCGAACTGCGCGGGTAGGTCGAAGATGCTCAGATGCGGGCTCGTCTCGCGTTGCTCAGGCCCGACAAATTCGGCAAAACTCCCGGTATCGACCAGCGCCGCGATCCGCTCGCGTGCGCCGGCCTCGTACCAGCTCTGGCGCATGTTGCTCATGCCTCGGGCTCCTCGATCATGCGGACGCCTTGGGCGAGGCGCAGCGACACGGTGTCCGGCCGCGCCCCGCCGTCGTTGATCGCGATCCGCAAGCCCCCTGCCGCGCGCCGGCCGACGAAATCAGCGACCACCGCGTCCCACAGATCGCGAAAGCCGTGTGCGGCGGTGCTGATCTCGATCGCGCATCGATCGGCCGCGTCGCCGCGCTCGACCAGCACCTCAAGATTGCCCGACGCGACCACGCCGACCAGCGCCATCGCGCGCGTCCCGCCCGCCGGTATCGGCGCCGCGATATCGAAATGGAGAATTTCCATGCGTCGTCTCCTACCAGTTCCGGAACCGGCTCGGCGGCCGGTAGAGCCCGCCAGACGCGAGCATGAGGTCCTTGATCGAACGCGCGGCGAGCATGTTCCGGTTCGCGTCGAGCGGATCGATGCCGAGATCCTCGGGCCGCTGGATGATCTTCCGTTCGCGCAATCGCTCAACCATCGCCTTGTCACGCCCGCGGCCGATCTCGGTAAAGCCCGCGACGCCGCGGATCGCCTGTTCGCGCTCGTCCGCATTGCGGCACAGCAGCAGGTTGGCGATGCCCTCCTCGGTCACGATGTGCGTCGTATCGTCGGCGTAGACCATGATCGGCGCGAGATCGAGATCGAGCTTTTCCGCCAGTTCGAGCGCCCCTAGTTTCTCCACGAACAGCGGCGCATTGCCCTCGCCGAACGTCTCGCCGATCTGGACCACGAGTTTCCGCCCGCGGCGCAGCGGCGCCGCGGTTTCGGGATCCGCCTCCGCGCCGGCCTGCAACCAGGGTTCGCTCGGATGACGCCGGCCCCGCGCGTCCGAGCCCATGTTGGGTGCCCCGCCAAAGCCGGCGATCCGGTTCGCGGTGATCGTCGAGCTATGCCCGGCAAGATCGATCTGCAGCGTCGAGCCAATGAACATGTCGCACGCGTACAGCCCCGCGGTCTGGCTGAACGCACGGTTCGAGCGCAGCGAGCCGTCGGTCCCGGTGAAGAAGATGTCGGGCCGCGCGGCCAGATAATCCTCCATGCCGACTTCGGAGCCGAAGCAGTGCACCTGCTCGACCCATCCCGCCTCGATCGCGGGGATCAGCGTCGGGTGCGGGTTGAGCGCCCAGTGCGTGCAGATCTTGCCCTTCAGCCCGAGCTTCTCGCCATAGGTCGGCAGCAACAGTTCGATCGCCGCGGTGTTGAAGCCGATGCCGTGGTTGAGCCGACGCACGCCGTAGGGCTGGTACAGTCCCTTGATCGCCATCATCGCGGTCAGAATCTGCGTCTCGGTCATCGCCGCGGGATCGCGCGTGAACAGCGGCTCGACATAAAAGGGCTTGCCCGCGTCGAGCACGAAATGAACTTGGTCGCCCGGGATATCGACGCGCGGCAGCGTATCCACGATCTCACCGACCTGCGCGATCACCAGCCCGCTGCCGAAGCTCGTCGCCTCGACCACGGTCGGCGTGTCCTCGGTATTGGGGCCAGTGTAGAGGTTACCGTGGCGATCCGCGCTGACCGCGGCGATCAGCGCGACCTGCGGCGTCAGATCGACGAAATAGCGCGCGAAGAGCTCGAGATAGGTGTGGATCGCGCCAAGCTCGATCTTGCCGCCGAACAGCATCTTCGCAATCCGCGCCGATTGCGGGCCGGAATAGGAGAAATCGAGCCGCTTCGCGATCCCGCTGTCGAATATGTCGAGATGCTCAGGCAGCACGACGCCCGATTGCACCATGTGCAGATCGTGGATCCGCGCCGGGTCCATCGCGGCCAGCCCCTTGGCCAGCACGTCCGCCTGTTTCTGGTTGTCGCCCTCAAGACAGACCCGGTCACGGGGTCTGAGCACCGCTTCGAGAAAGTCGACGAGCGTTTCGGGATCGACCAGCTTGCCGGTGGCAAAGCCCCGACCGGCCGCGATCCGCTCCTCGCGCATCTGCTTGCGCGTATTCCATTGCCGCACCGCATCGCCTCCTGACGCTTATTCTGCGTCTCTTGTATTCCCTATTGCTCAAAACGCAACCCTGTGCATACTTGAAGCTGTATAAGACGATAGATCGAATACAGTGAGAGGATATGCCATGAGCGAGTCCCTACGAGTTGCCACCACCGATGCGGGACGCGGCGCATGATCGCCGGAGTCGCATTGCTCGCGATCTGTACGCTGATAGGGCAATTGCTCGGCGAAGGCCTGGGCGTGCTGCTCGGCGTGAAGGCCAATGTCGGCGGGGTCGGCATCGCGATGATCCTGCTGATCGCCGCGCGGATGTGGCTGAAGACCCGCGGCCGCTACAATGAAGGCGTATCGCGCGGGATCGGCTTCTGGGGCGCGCTGTATATCCCGATCGTCGTCGCGATGGCGGCGCAGCAGGACGTCGTTGCCGCGGTCGAGGGCGGCCCGATCGTCCTGATCGCGGGCGTCGGCGCGCTGCTGCTGTGCTTCAGCGCGGTGGCACTCATCAGCCGGCTGTCGGGCACGCCCGAGACGATGGACGAGATCGAGGCCCGCGAAGCCCGCGAGGCGCTCGACGCAGCCCGCGCCCCCTCCCCCGTAACGACCCACTGAGGCGATTGTCATGGAAATGATCACCAAGGTCCTGACCGCTAATGCGCTGCTCACCGCGTTCGCGGTCGTCGGCATCGTCATGTGGCTGTCGAACATCCTCTCCGCCAAGCTGACCATGGGCCGGGTCCATGGCTCGGCGATCGCGATCCTGATCGGCCTCGCGCTCGCCTTCTGGGGCGGGATCGCGACCGGCGGGCACAAGGGGCTCGCCGACCTGCCGATGCTCGCGGGGATCGGGCTGATGGGCGGCGCGATGCTGCGCGACTTCGCGATCGTCGCGACCGCGTGCGAGGTCGATGTCGAACAGGCCAAGAAGGCGGGGCTGATCGGCGTCGTCGCGCTGCTGCTCGGCACCGTCCTGCCGTTCATCGTCGGCGCGCTGGTCGCGGCGTCGTTCGGCTATACCGATGCGGTGTCGATGACGACGATCGGCGCGGGCGCGGTCACCTATATTGTCGGGCCAGTCACGGGCGCGGCGATCGGTGCGAGCTCGCCTGTCATCGCGCTGTCGATCGCGACGGGCGTGTTCAAGGCGGTGATGGTGATGGTCGGGACGCCGTTGGTCGCAGGGCTCATCGGGCTGAACAACCCGCGCAGCGCTATGGTGTTCGGCGGGCTGATGGGCACGGTCAGCGGCGTCTCGGGCGGGCTTGCCGCGACCGATCGTCGCCTCGTCCCCTATGGCGCCTTGACCGCGACCTTCCATACCGGGCTAGGCTGCCTGGTGGCGCCGTCGATCCTGTACCTGATCGTCCGCGCGATCGTGGGGGGCTGAGCGCACGTGGCGGATATCGATACCGAAGATACAGGGCTGCTGTCCGACCGGATCCGCAATGCGCTGACCGATGCGATCTCGTCGGGCGAGCTGGCGCCTGGCACGACGCTCGACGAACAGCAGCTCGCGGACCGCTACGGCGCGTCGCGCACCCCGGTCCGCGAGGCGCTGCGCCAATTGGCGACCAGCGGCATGGTCGAGGTCCGCCCGCGCCGCGGCGTCATCGTCCGCCACGTCACCGCCGAGGAGGTGATGGACATGTTCGAGGCGATGGCGGAGATCGAAGCGGTGTGCGTCCGCCTCGCGACCTACCGCATCACCCCGCTCGAACGCAGCCGTCTGCTCCGCATCCACGAGGCGAGCGAGGCCGCGGTGGTGGCGGGCGACGTCGATGCGTATGATGCGCTCAACCGCGAATTCCACGAGGCGATCTACCGCGCCGCGCACAACGACTTCCTCGCCGAGCAGGCGATTGCGGTGCGGACTCGGCTTAACGCCTTTCGCCGGATGCAGCTTCGCCAGGACCAGCGCCTCGCCAGCTCGCGTGCCGAACATGATGCGGTGATGCGCGCGATCGCCGAGGGGGACGGCGACACCGCCGCGCGCCGGATGCGCGCGCACATGCTCAACGCCGCCAGCGCGCTCGACAGCTATATCGCGCACCAAGACGCGCAGCATATCCAGCCGGCCAAGACGCCGGGCTGAGCGCCCCTCAGGGGTTTGCGCCGAAGATACCGTATCGTTCGCGCCAGGCGCTGACTTCCGCGTGCAGATGCGCGGACGCGCGGTCGCCCGAGATCACGTGGCGCGCAACCTCGTTGTCGGGGTGCATTAGCATCTTCTTCGATCCGTTGCTGAACCACACGGGCACCAGCCCGTCGCACACGCTGTCGAGGATCGTGGCCGCCATGCCATTCTCGATCGCGGTGCTGCCCGCAAGGACGCGGACGTTGATCGAGACCCCCTCGAACACGTTCTGCGGCGCCTTCACGAAGTTGACCGAAACGATCAGACCCGACCGGTCGGGCCGCGCCGCATCGGGCATGCTGGCGACCCTGCGCCAGACGCAGAACCATGTCCGGCAGATGCGCGGGCGGACCGCATGGATACCGCAGCCGCGCCCGGAAAGGTGCACGCATGGCATACCCGCAGGCTTCTTGAACTCGGGGGTGTCTACCGTGAGGACGGTGCAGCAGGCCGTACAGTCGCCACAGTCGCGGTCCGGCAGGACCGGCCCCAGCAGAACGGTTTCGAAGTCGGTCTCGGTTTCCATCCCGGTCGGCGTTGCCTCGACACGCGCCGGAAGACAATAGCCCGGGCGCTCCCGGCACTTAGACCGGGAGTGTCAGACCCGGTCGAACAGCGGCGCGTGCGTCATGCTCGGCAGGACGTGGCGCGCGAACAGGTCGGCTTCCGCGGCGTGCGGGTAGCCCGACAGGATGAACGCCTCGATACCCATCTCCTGGTACATGGCGAGCTTGGCGAGCACCTGGTCGGGATCGCCGACGATCGCCGCGCCGCAGCCCGAGCGCGCGCGCCCGATGCCGGTCCACAGATTGTCCTCGGCATAGCCATCCGCCGACGCGCCTTCGCGCAGAGCCGCTTGTGCCGCAACGCCCACAGAGCGCGAATCCAGCGACTGGGCGCGGATCGCCGCCCCCTGCGCGGCATCGAGCTTCGACAGGAGACGGTCGGCATAAAGCCGCGCCTCGTCCTCGGTCTCGCGGACGATGACGTGCGCGCGGTAGCCGAACCGCAGCGTCCGTCCGTGGCGGGCGGCGCGCGCGGTCATGTCGGCGATGATCTCGGCGACCTTCTCGCGCGTGTCCGGCCACATCAGGTAGACGTCGCATTCCTGCGCTGCCGCCTCGCGCGCGTCCGGCGAGAGTCCGCCGAAATAGAGCAGCGGCGCCTTGCCCGACAGCGTGCCGATCCGCGGCGGATCGAGCTTCAGTTTCCAGAATTCGCCGTCATGATCGAGCGGCTGGCCGTTCAGCAGCGTCTTGAGGATCCGCATCAGCTCGACCGTGCGCGCATAGCGCGGCCCCGAGGCGAGCGTCTCGCCGGGCAGGTCCGACGAGATGATGTTGATGTTGAGCCGCCCGCCGAGCATCCGGTCGATCGTCGCGATCTGGCGCGCCAGCTGCGGCGGCCAGCTCTCGCCGACGCGTACCGCCATCAGCAACGCCAGCCGGCGGAGCATGGGCGCGATCGCCGCGGCGAAGGCGGTCGTGTCGAGTCCCAGCGCATAGCCCGAGGGGAGCAGGATATTGTCATATCCCCCGGTCTCCGCCTGGAGGACGATGTCGCGGCAATGCTCCCAGGTCGAGTGCAGCCGGGGGTCGGGGACGCCGAGAAACTCGTAGTCATCGTCGCACAGCGCCGAAAACCAGCTGACTTCACAGGCTTGCGTCACTTGCCGGTGTCCTCCGTAGCGGTGTTCTTCACGGCAGTCGCTCGCCGCGGCCTGCGACGAGGATGTCGTACCACTCCTGCCGCGTCCACGCGATCGTGAAGGCCTGCGCCAGTTCGGCGATGCGCGCGGGGTTCTGCGTGCCGACGATCGGGATCGCGCGCACCGGATGCGCCATGATCCAGCTATAGGCGACCGCGGCGCGGCTCGCGCCGGTCTGCGCGGCCTTGGCATCGAGCGCTTCGGCGACTGCGCGGCTGCGGTCGTCGGCGGGCACCGCGATCCGACCGCCGCCCAGCGGCGACCAGGCGAGCACCGCCATCTCGCGCTCCATGGCCTGGTCGAACAGTCCGTTTTCGATCGGTTCGAGATGCAGCGGCGAGAATTCGGGCTGGTGACTGACGAGCGGGATGGTGAGGAACGACGCCAGTGCCTGAGCCTGTGCGGGCGTATAATTCGACACCCCGACTGCGCGGACTTTGCCGGCGGTCACCGCGTCCTCGAGCGCGCGCGCTGCCTCCTGCGGATGCGTGAGGATGTCGGGGCGGTGGATCTGGTAGAGATCGACCTGCTCGACCCCGTGCCGGGTCAGCGACGCGTCGAGCGCCTGCGCCAGATAGGCGGGACTCGAATCATACGGCAGCGGTGGCAGGATGCCGCCCTTGGTCGACAGGACCATCCGCGCGCGCAGACCGGGCGACTCCGCGAAGATGCGACCGAGCAGCACTTCCGCATCGCCGAATCCGCCGGTTCCGTCGAACCCGTAGATATCGGCTGTGTCGAACAGCGTGACGCCCGCCTCGAACGCCGCTTCGATGAGGCGTCGGCCATCGGCGACGCCGACTCCGGCGAACCGCCACATGCCCCAGGCTATCGGGCTGACAAGGATTCCGCTCTTGCCGAGGGGAATGGCTTTGGGTGTAGGATCAAGATGCGACATCGCTGTCATTCAATAGGGGCAATACGCTTGGTCGAGCAAGTACGTTATGGGCTGGTCGGTACCGGCATGATGGGGGTCGAGCACCTCCAGAACCTCGCGGTCACCCCCGGCGCGGTGGTCACCGCGATCGCCGATCCGGTGGCCACGTCGCTGGGCTGGGCGCGCGATGCGCTGGGTGCGCGGGGCGCCGGCGTGCAGGAATTCGCCAATGCAGCGGCACTCGCGCGCAGCGGGCTGGTCGATGCGGTGATCGTCGCGAGCCCCAATTATACGCACCGCGACGTGCTGGAGCCGCTGTTCGAGGCGGACATCGCGATCCTGTGCGAGAAGCCGTTGGCGACGACGTTGGAGGATGCCCGCTGGGTCGTCGACCGCGCCGCGCAGATGACCCGCCCGTTCTGGACCGCGATGGAATATCGCTACATGCCGCCCGCCGCGGCATTCATCGAGCAGGTCCATGGCGGCCGGATCGGCGCGCTGCGGATGCTGTCGATCCGCGAGCACCGCTTCCCGTTCCTGCCCAAGGTCGGCGACTGGAACCGCTTCAGCCGCAACACCGGCGGCACGATGGTCGAGAAATGCTGTCATTTCTTCGATCTGATGCGTCTGATCGTCCGGTCTGAGCCGGTCCGCGTCTATTGTTCGGGCGCGATGGACGTGAACCATGTCGACGAACGCTATGACGGCGAGCGCCCCGACATCATCGACAACAGCTATACCACGGTAGAGTTCGCCAACGGCGTCCGCGCGATGCTCGACCTGTCGATGTTCGCGGACGGCGCGGAGAACCAGGAAGAGATCACCGCGGTCGGCGACGCCGCCCGACTCGACGTGCTGATCCCCGAAGGCGCGCTGGTGTTCAGCCCGCGCACCGGGTTCATGAACCCGAAACAAGTTGAGCGATCCGTCATCGAGGTCGACCAGACCGCGCTTGACGCGGGCAGCCATCACGGCTCGACCTTCTACCAGCATCAGCGGTTCATCGCGGCGGTGCGCGGCGAGGGACCGGTCGAGGTCACCGCGCGCGACGGGTTGATGGCGGTGGCGATCGGTACCGCCGCGGAGATCAGCGCGCGCACCAAACGCGTGGTGGAGATGGCCGAATTGGGGTTTTGAATGAAGCCGCGCTTGGCGGTACCCAAGACAAACTCATGCATGACAGCGCGAGACATTAGATAGCCTACCGGACGAGTAGGAATTTTAGGAGGGGGCGACATGAAGAACCGTTGGTTGCTGGCAGGTGCGGCACTCGCCGCTGGGCTGAACACACCGACCTGGGCGCAGGTCGTTCCGTCCGGGACTGACCCGGCCGCAAGCGATCCGGCCCGGAACGATCAAGCCGCCCCCGCCCCCGCCGCCGACGGGTCGGTGCCCGGCGAGATCGTCGTCACCGCGCAGAAACGCTCCGAACGTCTCCAGGACGTGCCGGTCGCGGTGTCGGTGATCTCGGGCGACCAGATCGGGGCGCAGGGCGGCGTGAACCTGGAGAGCGCGCAATATCTCGTGCCGACGCTCAATTTCCGCAAATCGGGCACGGCCATCAACCAGTCGCTGTTCCTGCGCGGCGTCGGCACCTCGACCTTCTCGGTGGCGGGCGAGCCGTCGATCTCGACCGTCGTCGACGGCGTCGTCTATAGCCGCGCCGGCGAAGCGTTCAGCGACCTGATCGACATCGACCGGATCGAAGTGCTGCGCGGTCCGCAGGGCACGCTGTTCGGCAAGAACACGAGCGCGGGCGTGATCAACATCGTCACCAAGCGCCCGGGCGACGTCCTTGGCGGGTTCGTCGAGGGCGCGTTCTACACCGGCAACGGCAACGAATATCGCACCCGCGCCGCGCTCGACATTCCGCTGAGCGATACGATCAAGAGCCGCTTCACCGGCTTCTACGGCAATTATGCGGGCAACATCCGCAACATCGCCTACAATAACCGGCGCGTGAACGGCTACGAACATTACGGCTTTCGCGGCATGGTCGTCGCCGAGGCCACCCCAGACCTCACCTTCACGCTGATCGGCGACTACCGCCGGAGCAACGACGATTGCTGCGCCGAGGTCATCGGCACCACGCCGACCAGCGGGCTTACCGCCAGCGTCCTGCCCGATCGCAACGGCAACAAGTCGCGCACCGTCAACCAGGATCTGATCACGCATACCGACGAGAAGAGCTGGGGCGTCTCGCTGCAGGCCGATGCGACGCTCGGCACACAGACCGTAACGTATATCGGCTCGTACCGCGAGTACGACAACACCGAGATCCGCGACGGTGACTGGCTGCCACGCGCCTATGTCGGCGCCAACCAGCTGCACGATTTCGGGCCGCAGGTCAGCAACACGTTCACGCAGGAAATCCGCGTCGCCTCGCCGTCGAACCAGTTCTTCAGCTATGTCGTCGGCGCCTATTATTCGCGTGCCTTTACCGAGCGGACGTTCCGCCGCGACGACGTGGTCTGCACCGCGACGCCGACGCCGACCGTGCTCACCCCCTGCTCGACCGCGGGCACGACGGTGACCCGGCCGACGGGGACCGCGGTGTTCGGATCGACCTTCAAGAACCTCGCCTTTTTCGGGCAGGGCGTGTTCAACCTGACCGATCGCTTCCGCGCGATCGGCGGCGTGCGCTACACCGCCGACCAGCTCGACGTCTTCCACAGCCGCGTCACCACGCTCGCGGGGCCCGGCATCAACCCGAGCTTCGGCCCGTTCGCGGGCAAGACCACCAACACCAACTGGTCGGGCAAGGCCGGGCTGCAGTTCGACGTGGTCCGGGAATCGACCGCCTACGCGACCTATTCGCGCGGGTATAAGGGGCCTGCGTTCAACGTCTTCTACAATCTGGGCGCGACCGGCACGAACGTGATCGATCCGGAGACCGCGGACAGCTACGAGGTCGGGCTGAAGAACACGCTGTTCGGCGGCAAGCTGGTGGTGAACCTGGCGGCCTATTACGCGAAATACCATAACTTCCAGGCGAACAACCCGGACGTGGTCGCCGGCGTGCTCGTCACGCGCTTCACCAACGCGGGCGACATCTCGACGCGCGGCGGTGAGCTCGACCTGATCGTGCGGCCGGTCCGCGACCTGAACATATCGGGCGGGCTCGCCTATACCGACGCGCATGTTGACCAGTTCCGGGTGCCGACCAACGGCGTCACCACCGGAGTCGTGCCCGCGGGCACGCAGCTGGGGTACGCGCCGCGGTGGAAGGGGTCGCTCGGCGCCGACTACCGGATCCGCACCGGCGGCGCGGTCGATTTCACGCTCGGCGCGCAGAGCTCCTACCAGTCCAGCCAGATCTCGCAGTTCGACGCGAGCGCCGCGATCCGCGCCGCGACGACGATCAAGGCATACGGCCTGCTCGATCTCTCCGCGGGCATCGTCGATGCCAAGGACGCGTTCAGGATCGTGCTCCAGGTGAAGAACGTGCTCGACACCAGCTTTGCCTCGTCGATCGTCAGCGGCGGACCCGGCGGCGCCTATCGCTACATCATCCCGCGCGAAGCCGATCGCTACGCCGGCATCACCGCAAAGCTGAACTTTTGACGGAAAACCTACAGCCCCCCTCCCCGGCGCATTCGCGCGCGCGCTGGGGAGTCGTCGCGCTCGTCTTCTTCGCGATCATGCTGAACTATGTTGACCGGCAGATCCTGGCGCTGCTCAAGCCGACGCTGGAAACCGAGTTCGCCTGGTCCGATCAGGATTATGGCAACATGGCCTCGGCGTTCCAGTTCGCCGCCGCGATCGCGTTCCTCGGGACGGGCTGGTTCATCGACCGGGTAGGCCTGCGGATCGGCTTTGCCGCGGGCGTGCTGGTGTGGAGCCTTGCCGGCATGGCGCACGCCTTTGTCAGCGGCGTGACGGGGTTCATCGGTGCGCGCGTCGTGCTGGGCGCGGCGGAATCGATCGGCACGCCTGCCGCGGTCAAATCCGCGGCTACCTATTTCGGGCCGAAGGACCGCTCGATCGCGCTGGGGATCGGCAACACCGCGCCCAATGTCGGCGCGGTCATCACCCCGCTCGTGATCCCGGCGCTGGCGCTCGCGTTTGGCTGGCGCGCGGCGTTCCTCGTCGCAGGCGGCTTGGGGATCGTCTGGGTCGTCGCGTGGTTCGCGTTCAAGATGCCCGCCGCGATCGCCGAGACGGGCGGGCCCGCGCCGATCCGCTGGATCGACCTGTTCCGCGATCGCCGGACACTGGCGATCGCAGTTGCCAAGGTGCTGTCGGACCAGGTGTGGTTCTTCATGCTGTCGTGGCTGCCCGACCTGTTCCACCGGCTGTTCGGGCTGCAACAGGGCGCGGTGGGGCTGCCCGTTGCACTCGTCTATGCGCTGGCGGCATGCGGCGCGCTGACGGGCGGCTGGCTGCCGACGTGGTTGATAGCACGCGGCTGGAGCCTCAATCGCGCACGCAAGTCGACTCTGCTGCTCTATGCGCTGCTGATCCTGCCGGTGCCGATCGTCCTGTCGCTGCACAGCCCGTGGACCGCGGCTTTGGTCCTGGGTCTCGGGCTGTTCGCGCATCAGGGGTTCTCGACCAACGTGTTCGCGCTGACCACCGACGTGATGCCGGCGCGATCGGTCGGGTCGACGATCGGAATCGCGGCATTCTGCGGCAACATGGGGTCGATCGGGATGATCCAGCTGTCCGCCTGGTCGCTCGGCAACGGGTTCGGCTATGCGCCGATGCTGGCGATCTGCGCAGTCAGCTATCTGCTGGCGCTCGGGGTCGTCCAGTTGCTCATTCCGCGGATCGAGCCGGCCCGGTAGACTCGCGGCGGACCAGTTCGAACGGCACGTCGATCCGCTTCACCACAAACTCGGGCGCGAGCAGGAGATCGGCCGCGGTGTAGCCGAGCAGACGCGTCGGCTGGCGGATCGTGGTGAGCGCGGGCCAGACGTAACGCGCGATCGCGTCGTCGCCAAAACCCGCGATCGACAGCGCGGCGGGCACCGACAGTCCGCGCCGGTGCGCAACGCTGAGCGCGCCCGCCGCCATGTCGTCGTTCGACGCGAAGATCGCGGTGGGCGGCAGCCGCAGCGCCAACAGCGCTTCGGTCGCGACCGCGCCCGACGCGAAATCATAGTCGCCGGGTCGCACGAGGAGGGGATCGAACGCGATGCCCGCCTCGTCCAGCGCGGCGCGGTATCCGGCCAACCGCTGCGCGCTGGTGGCGTAGCTCGCATGCCCGGTGATGAACCCGATGCGCCGATGGCCGAGCGCCAACAGATGCTGCATCATCGCGGTCGCGGCGCCGACATTGTCGATGAACACCGACGCGGTCAGATCGAGATCGGTGCCAGGCGACACACGTACGAACCGCACCTTGCGCCGCGCCATCAGTGCCAGCACCTCGGGATA
The DNA here is from genome assembly GCF_004216825.1 of Sphingomonas sp. BK036. Taxonomy (NCBI): domain Bacteria; kingdom Pseudomonadati; phylum Pseudomonadota; class Alphaproteobacteria; order Sphingomonadales; family Sphingomonadaceae; genus Sphingomonas; species Sphingomonas sp. BK036. Next base: position 609,439 of record NZ_SGXR01000005.1, read on the forward strand.
GTCGGTCGCAGGCGGCGTGAGGATCAACCCGTCGACGCCCGATCCGTCGATCAGGCTCTCGATATCGTCGATCAGCCGGTCGGAGTCATGGTCATAGGGCTGCGCCACCATCCGCACGCCGTCGAGCAAACAGCGATCGCGAATGCCCGACTGCATCTCGTAGACATAGTACGGACTGGGGTTGTCGCACGCGAGCGCGATCTGGAAACTGCGATGCCCAGCCAGCGTCCGCGCAGCCATGTTCGGCCGATATTTCAGCGTCGCGAACGCCGCGGTCACCCGCGCGCGCGTCGCATCCGAAACACGGTCCTCATTGTTGAGAACACGCGACACCGTCTTGATGGACACGCCGGCAAGCCGAGACACGTCGTTTATCGTTGGCCGCACGCAGTCCCTCCCCCGCCATCACGATGGGGACATTGCACGACCGCGTCAAAGAAAAGCGGCCACGGCTATCGGCAACCGCAGATGCGCTAGCGGCTCGCGGTGAAATCGTGCCGGACCGCCTCCCGCGATAGCGGCGATGCAGGAAGGACGAACCGCGACGCGGGCAGGTGCGCCGGGTCGATCCCGCCCAGTTCCATGCCGAGAAACAGCAGCGGCGCTCCCCGCGCGAACAGCGCGACCATGTCGTCCCATCCGCCAGCGTCACCGTACAGGATGCGGATCGGCCCGAGCGACGCGCTGAACTGCATTCGCACCGCTACCGCCAGCGGCATCAGCGCCGGATCGTCGCTCACGACCAGATAGGGCGGATCGTCGGGGCCGCGCGCATGCTTGTCGTTCACCATATAGGCAACGCCTTTCCGCCCCCTGATGCTGACCGCACCGCGCGCCACGAGCCGGACGTCCTTGGCGTGCGGATCCGGCGACGGCCGACTCGGCTCGGCGGCGAGTTGCTCGAGCATGACCGCGGCAATGTCTTCCTGGCGCATCACCAACAGCCCGTCAGGGCCTGCCTTGACGTAATAGCTTTGCCCGGCGCGTGTCAGGAAGTAACTCGCGTCGCTGCCGAACCGGGCGCGCACATCGCCGTTGGCGGCAATCTCCATCGTCATGATGCTTTGGTCGCCGTCGATGACGTAATGCGCCGTCATGTCGGCAAAAGCGGGATGCGCCCAGGCCAAGGCGACGGCGGCCAAGATCATAGTCTTGAACATCATAGGGCTCCGTTCGGCGCGATCAGCAGCGCGGCGCCCTAGAAAGCGTCCGCTTTCGCCCGCGCCGACCCCGCGCTCGGCCAAATCGACACGCACGCATTCCTACAAGGCGCGCCGCCACCGCTACAGACCGGCGCAGTCAGCGTCCATGGACGATGCCCTCCCCTGCGCCTCTACGTAGCGATAGGCGACGACGACCACCGCATCATACCGCATCGTCCAGGCTGAACCGGTCCGCGTCTTCGTCATAGGCGAACACCTCGGCGTAGCGGCCCCAATGCGTGACCGTGCGCAGCGTTTCGTCGGCATAGTCCTCCGACATATGGTCCTCCAGCTCGTCGCGGAACCGACGTGCGGGGGCGACATGCCCGGCGCGCTCGTCGAGGATGCGGCGGATGTGCTGCGCAAGGGGCACGTGCGCCAGCAACGCCTGCGCGAACATCGCCTTGCGCGCATCGACATCGGCTTGCGCATAGCGCCGGGCGGTCGGAGTCAGCAGGATATCGGCCCCGCGCAACTCGGCGAACCGCAGCAACTGGAGCGTCTCCGCCATCGGGAACAGTTCGTCGATCTCCAGCTGGAGCTGATCGGCGAGGTCCGCCATCGCCGCGCGGCCGTCGAACGGACTGGCATCGACCTCCTCGATCAACCCTGCCAGCGCATTGGTCGAGACTCGCGGCAGCACCATCTGGATGCCGGTGCCGGGGAACAGCCCGTCGCGGACGGGTTCGGCGGGCGCGCGCGCGGTCATCCGCGCATAGATGTCGTCGACCAGCGCGCGGAACGCGGGATCGAGCCGGTCGCGCGGTTGCGGCAGGTCGACGACGATCTCCGCGGCGACACGGCCGGGGTTGGACGAGAAGACGAGGATGCGGTCGCACATCAGCACCGCCTCTTCGATATTGTGCGTGACGATCAGGATCGACTTGATCGGCATCCGTCCTTCCGCCCACAGATCGAGCAGGTCGGTCCGCAGCGTCTCGGCAGTCAGCACGTCGAGCGCGGAGAAGGGTTCGTCCATCAACAGCAGCGACGGGTTGACGACGATCGCGCGCGCCAGCCCGACACGCTGGCGCATCCCGCCCGACAATTCCTTGGGATAGGCGTTCTCGAACCCGTCGAGCCCGATGAGGTCGATCGCGGCCAGCGCGCGCGTCCGCCGCTCGTCTGCGGGAACGCGCTGCGCCTCCAGCCCGAGCTCGACATTCTGGAGCACGGTCAGCCAGGGGAACAGCGCGAAGGTCTGGAAGACCATGCTGATCGTGTGCGCGGGCCCGTCCGAGACCTCGGCGAAGCGGACGCTGCCCTCGTCGGGGCGGATCAATCCCGCGATCGACCGCAGCAGCGTCGACTTGCCCGAGCCGGAGCGGCCCAGAAGGCCCACGACCTCGTCTTCGTGCAGCGTCAGGCTGACATCGTCGAGCACGGGTGCACCCCCATCGCCGCGGCCATAGCGGTGGCTGACATGCGCGACCTCGACGAGCGGGCGGCTGGCCGGGGCGCGGAGAAATGCTGTTGCCATGTCTTGTCCTTTCGACATCAGGCGAGCCGGAGACGGCGCTCGGCAAAGGCGTACATCGAACGCCAGACGAGCCGGTTGAACGCGATCACGAACATCGACATCACCGCGATGCCGAGCGCGACGCGCGGATAGTCGCCGGCCTCGGTCGCCTTGGCGATGAACGTGCCGAGACCGTGCGCCTCGACCCGTTGCGTGCCCCAGGAGACCGCTTCGGCGACGATGCTCGCGTTCCACGATCCGCCCGACGCGGTCAGCGCGCCGGTGACGTAATAGGGAAACACGCCCGGCAGCGCGACCTGGCGCCACCATTGCCACCCGCGCACGCCGAACATGCCGGCCGCCTCGCGCAGGTCGGTCGGGATCGCGCTCGCCCCTGCGATCACGTTGAACAGGATGTACCACTGCGTGCCCAGGATCATCAGCGGCGACAGCCAGATGTCGGGCGACAGCCGCCAATGAACGATCGCGATCACCGCGAACGGGAACAGGACGTTGGCGGGAAACGCCGCGAGGAACTGCGCGACGGGTTGCAGCCGCTCGGCCCATTTGGGGTTGAGGCCGATCCAGACGCCGATCGGCACCCAGACAAGGCTGGCGAGCGCGATCAGCACGACGACCCGCAGCATCGTGATGCAGGCAAGCCCGAACACCGCGACCGCATCGCTCACCCGCAGCGTCGAGAAGACATAGCGCCCCGCCAGCCAGAGTGCGGCCACCACTGCGACCAGGATCGTCGCCTGCCACAACCGTTCGAGCACGATGCCGGGCTCGCGAACGCGGCGCTCGCGCGGGCGGGCGCTGCCGCGATCGAGCGTGAGCAGCAGCCGGCCGAGCGCGGTGACGGGCGCGAACAGCACCGGCAACAGGCGGGTCCGGCGGAACAGGTCATAGGCCCAGGATCGCGGCCGTTCGGTGCTGGCGGTCTGCTCGAACCGGAACCGGTCCGCCCACGCGACGACGGGCCGGAAGACCAGTTGGTCGTACAGCAGGATCACGATCCCCATCGCCACCACCGCCAGCCCGATCGCGCCGAAATCCTTGCGCGCGATCGCCAGCGCCAGCCAGGATCCGACGCCGGGTAGCGTCACCGTGGTGTTGCCGACCGTGATCGCTTCCGATGCGACGACGAAGAACCAGCCCCCCGACATCGACATCATCGCGTTCCACACCAGCGACGGCGTCGCAAACGGCAGGTCCAGCCGCAGGAAGCGGCGTACCGGCGACAGCGCGAAGCCGCGGGTCACCTCGTCCAGATCGGACGGCACCGAGCGCAGCGACTGGTAGAAGCTGAACGCCATGTTCCACGCCTGGCTGGTGAAAATCGCGAAGACCGCCGCCAACTCGACGCCCAGGATCTGGCCGGGGAACAACCCCATGAAGAAGGTGACGGTAAAGGTCAGGAAGCCGAGGATCGGCACCGATTGCAGGATGTCGAGCATCGGCACGATGATCTGCCCCGCACGGCGACTGCGCGCCGCGAGCGTGGCGACGACCAGCGTGAAGACCAGGCTCGCCGCGAGCGCGGCGAACATGCGGATCACGGTGCGCAGCGCGTAATAGGGCAGATAGCGCGGATCGAGCGTGACGGGCTCGACGCGCAGCCGCGACAAGGGCTCGGCAACGCCTTCCGCGCCGCGCACGAGCAGCGCCGCGATGCCGATGAGCAGCGCGAGCGCGATGACATCGGCGCGGTTGGGCTGCGTCACGCGCAGGATGCGCGAGAACGACCGCACCTGGCCCCCCGCCTGCGAACCGGACGCCTGCGACCCCATCGCAACCCTGTCAGTCACCGCGCCGTCCTTCTCCGGAGGTGCGGTGCGGTAGCGTCGCCGCGTGACATGCGTGCGTCACGCCGTCGGCTCGGTCACCGAGCGGCAGCCGCTAACCGCCAGTCCTCGCAGGATACGGCCACGGTATAGCGGCGCGGCGGCGATTGCGGCGTGGATGGCGCGATCATGCTGGATCGCGCGGAAACTCGTGGTGGTCATCAGGCGTTTCTTCCGGGCTCGTGTGACGAGTCCGGGACAGACGCTCAGTCGGACCGCGCCTGCGATCCCTGAACGGCGTACCCGGACCCGGGACGTCCAGCGGCGATCGTCAGCAGGGCAAAGCCGCTACTGTCGCCATCGCCGGACAAGGGGGTAGATCGGGGTTTCATGCGCGTCCTGTTCAATGCCGGTGCCGGGAATCGCGACACCTGCCGAGCGCCCTTGGCGGCTCGACGAGGGCCCGCTATACCCTAGGGGACTATAGATCAAGGGGGTGCAGTGCGTCGGCCATGAGCCATGTCGAAAACGAGAAAAAGAAGCTGCTCAACAGGCTCAAGCGGCTGAAAGGCCAGATAGAAGCGCTCGAGCGCGCGATCGAGGAGGATCGCGAATGCGCGCGCGTCCTGCAGCAGGCGACCTCGTGCCGTGGCGCGCTCGACGGCTTCATCGCTGAGGTGATCGAGGATCACATCCGCGAGCACATGATTGATCCCGGCACCTCCCGCGATGATCCGCGCACGGTGGCGGCCGAAGAGCTGGTCGAGATCGTCCACACCTACCTGACCTGATCCCAGCGCCGCATTTCCACTGCTGCCGCATATTTGCAGCCCGCGGGCGCAAATTGTAGGACAGGCCTCCCACCCGCATCGTCGAGGATTTCGAGAGCCATGAAACTCGCCGATCTGGCCGCCCTTGCCGGCGTTTCGACCGCGACGGTGTCGCGCGCGCTCGCGGGGCATTCGTCCGTCAATGCGCAAACGCGCGAACGCATACGATCGCTGGCGCGCGAGCATGACGTCCGGCCCAACCAGCTGGCGCGCAACCTGCGCCTCAAAAGCACGGGCGCGATCGGCCTGGTTTTGCCATTGGGTCACGCCCGGACGCAGCATCTGACCGATCCGTTCTTCCTCACGCTGCTCGGCTTTCTCGCCGATCTGCTGGTCGAGCGCGGTTATGACATCCTGTTGTCGCGGGTCATTCCCGATGCCGACGACTGGCTCGAGCGCGTGGTCGACAGCGGCCGGATCGACGGGCTGCTGCTGGTCGGCCAGTCGGACCAGTTCGCGGTGATCGAGCGCGTGGCGCAACGCTATGCCCCGCTGGTCGTGTGGGGTGCGCATCGCCCCGACCAGCATCACCTGACGATCGGATCGGACAACGTCGCGGGCGGCCGGCTCGCAGCCGAGCATCTGATCGCGCAAGGCCGCCAGCGCCTGTTGTTCGTCGGCGACCCTGCCCCGCCCGAGTTCGCGGATCGGCTGGCAGGCTTTGCCGCGGCGGCGCGCGACGCAGGGCTCGCCCATGACGTGCTGACGACGCCGATGATGCCCGAAGCGGTTCACGCCGCGATGGCCGCGCATCTGGCCGGCGGCACCGTCCCGGACGCGATCTTCGCCGCGTCGGACGTGGCGGCGATGAGCGTCCTGCGTGCGCTGGCCGAGGCGGGGATCGACATTCCCGGCACCACCGCGGTCGTCGGCTATGACGATGTGACCTTGGCGGCGCATACCTCGCCCTCGCTCACGACGGTTCGCCAGGACCTTGCAATCGGTGCCGAACTGATGGTCGACCGGCTGCTGAAACGGATTGCCGGCGAGCCCGCCCAGTCCGCGATCGTTCCCCCTGTCCTCATCGCGCGACAGTCCGGCTGAATCTCGCAATCGATTGTGAAAAATTGTTGCAATCGATTGCGAAAATAGTAGGACGCGATTCTGGGCTTCATAGAAAGCCGCCCCGCAGGGAGGATCGCATGAAAGTACGTCACGTTTTGCTGGCCGGCATCGCCGCCGCTTCGTTCGCCACGGCATTTGCCGGCGTCGCCTCCGCACAGGCGGCTGACCCCCAGGCGGACCCCGCCGCCGCACCTGCTGCCCCGGTCGCTGACGTCCCGCAGGACGACATCGTCGTCACCGCGGTCGCGCGCGGCACGAACCGGCTGAACACGTCGATCACGACCAGCTCGATCACGTCGGATGCGCTGATCCAGCTCGCCCCGCGCACCTCGGGCGAGCTGCTGCGCAACCTGCCGGGCATCCGCGTCGAGGCCTCGGGCGGCGACGGCAACGCGAACATCTCGGTGCGCGGCCTGCCGGTCGCGTCGGGCGGCTCGAAGTTCCTGCAGTTGCAGGAAGACGGCCTGCCGATCCTCGAATTCGGCGACATCACCTTCGGCAACGCCGACATCTTTCTGCGCGCCGATTTCAACGTGCGGACGATCGAGTCGGTGCGCGGCGGGTCGGCCTCGACGTTCGCGTCGAACTCGCCCGGCGGCGTGATCAACTTCCTGTCGAAGACCGGCGAGCAGGAAGGCGGCGCGTTCCAGCTGTCGAGCGGACTCGACTACCGCGAATTCCGCGTCGATTTCGACCAGGGCGGCAAGCTGTCCGACACGCTGACCTATCATTTCGGCGGCTTCTACCGGATCGGCGACGGCCAGCGTCAGGTCGGCTATGACGGCGTGAAGGGTGGCCAGTTCAAGGCGAACATCACCAAGGCGTTCGGCGACGGCGGCTATGTCCGGCTGTACGGCAAGTATCTCGACGACCGCGCGATCGGCTATCTGCCCAACCCGGTGCAGGTCACCGGCTCCGACAGCGATCCGACCTATCGCAACATCACCAATTTCTCGATCAATAACGGCACGCTGCACAGCGGCAACATCCGCACGGTGCAGACGCTCGACGGCGACAACAACCTCGTAACGCGCTCGATCGCCGACGGTCAGCATCCGGTGGTCTATTCGGCCGGGCTGGAGACGCAGATCCCGGTCGCGGACGGCTGGAACATCGTCGAGCGGTTCCGCTATTCGGACATTTCGGGCGGCTTCACCGCGCCCTTCCCCGCCGCCGTCGGGTCGGCGCAGTCGATCGCCAACGGCATCGGCGGCGCGGGCGCACAGCTGTTCTACGCCAGCGGATCGCAGGCGGGCCAGCGGATCGCCAACCCCGCATCGCTCAACGGCAACGGCCTGCTTGCCAACGTCGTGCTGTTCGACGTCGACCTGAAGAGCCTGAACAACATCACCAACGACATCCGCCTCAACGGCTCGGTGCCGGTGGGGACCGGATCGCTGTCGATCACCGGCGGCTTCTACGCCTCGCGTCAGGACATCAAAAGCGACTGGCTGTGGACCTCGTTCGTGCAGACCGTCGCCGACAATGGCCGGTCCGAGCTGGTCAATGTCCGCACCGCTGCCGGCGTGCCGGTCACGCAGAACGGCGTCCCGGGCTATTCGGCGAGCTTCTTTGGCAATTGCTGCCGCCGCTCGTACGATCTCGACTACACGACCTATGCGCCGTTCGCGCAGCTTGGGCTGGAGATCGGCCGGTTCAACATCGACGGCTCGCTGCGCTATGATTTCGGTCGCGCGCGCGGCAGCGTCGCGGGTGCGGATCTTGGCGCTGGCTTCGGCAACGGCATCACGACCTTCGACATCAACGGCGACGGCGTGATCTCGGCCCCCGAGCGCCAGGTTGCGGTGATCCCCAACGTCCGGTCGCCACTGAACTATAATTACGACTATCTGTCCTATTCGGGCGGCGCGAATTTCCGACTGACCGACACCACCGCGGTGTTCGCGCGCTACAGCCGCGGCGGCCGCGCCAACGCCGATCGCCTGTTGTTCGGCCCGTCGATCAACACGCGGACCGGCGGCTTGACCGACCAGGGCGCAGCGGTCGATTTCGTCCGCCAGCTCGAAGGCGGGTTCAAATATCGCCAGAACGGCCTCTCGCTCTACGCCACCGGGTTCTGGGCGCGTACCGAGGAGCAGAATTTCGAGGCGACGACGCAGCGCTTCTTCAACCGGGAATATGAAGCCAAGGGCGTCGAGCTCGAGGGTCGGATCGCGCGCGGGCCGTTCTCGCTGTCGGCGGGCGGCACCTATACCGATGCCGAGATCACCAAGGACGTGCTCAACCCCGCGGTCGAGGGCAACCGCCCACGTCGCCAGGCCAAGTTCATCTTCCAGGCCACCCCGCAGGTCGATGTCGGCCGGCTGACCGTCGGTGCGAACGTGATCGGCACCACCGACAGCTTCGCGCAGGACAATAACGGGCTCAAGATGCCCGGCTACACGCAGGTCAACGCGTTCGTGTCGGTGCGTCCGGCGGACAATGTCACGCTGTCGGTCAACGGCAACAACCTGTTCGACGTGAAGGGCATCACCGAGGCCGAAGAGGGCAACATCCCGAGCAACGGCATCGTCCGTGCGCGCTCGATCACCGGCCGGACGATCTCCGCCGCGGTCCGCGTCGGCTTCTGATCGGACCAGTGACCATGACGCCATCCGCGACCGAGCGCCGCCTGCACGCGCTGCCCCCCCGCCTGAAACGTCAGCTCGAACGGCTGTACGGGGCGGACCGGCTGGCGGCGCTCTGGCCGCGGATGGAACAGATCCTGCGCGACCGGGCGGCCGAACGCCCGGACGCGCTGGTCGCGCTCGACACCGCGCGGCTGGCCGATCCCGACTGGTTCGTCGCGCCCGACATGCTGGGCTACTCGACTTATGTCGACCGGTTTGCGGGGACGGTCGACGGACTGACCGAGCGGGTCGACCATCTGGAATCGCTCGGCGTCCGGTATCTGCACCTGCTCGCGCTGCTCAAGGCGCGTGCGGGCGACAGCGACGGCGGCTTCGCGGTCGCCGATTATCTGGCGATCGAGCCGCGGCTCGGGACGATGGCCGATGTCGAGCGGCTGGCGGCACGGCTGCGCGCCGGGCGGATCAGCCTGTGCGTCGATCTCGCGCTCAATCACACCGCGGACGATCACCCCTGGGCGAAGGCCGCGCAGGCGGGCGATCCGCACTATCGCGCCTTCTACCATGTGCTCGGCGACGACGAGGCGCAGGCCTATGAGGCCGCCCTCCCCGAGGTGTTCCCGACGACCGCGCCGGGCAATTTCACCGCGGTCCCGGCGATGGGCGGACAGGTCTGGACGACCTTCTATCCGTTCCAATGGGATCTGAACTGGTCGAACCCGGAGGTCATGCTCGCGATCGTCGATACGATGCTGCGGCTGGCCAATCACGGGTTCGAGGCGTTCCGGCTCGATTCGATCGCCTTCCTGTGGAAGCAGCTGGGCACCGATTGCCGCAACCGGCCAGAGGCGCATTTCATCGTCCGGGCGCTGCGTGCCGCGCTCGACATCGTCGCGCCGGCGACGCTGCTCAAGGCGGAGGCGATCGTTCCGACCGCGCTGGTCCCGCCCTATTTCGGCGCGGACGAGGGTACGGACTGGGATGGCGGGTTCGAGCCCGAATGCCATCTCGTCTACAATAATTCGCTAATGGTCGCGGGCTGGGTCGCGCTCGCCGAACAGTCCGCCACGCTGCCGCATGCGATCGTCGAGGCGAGCGGTGGGTTGCTGCGCGGCGCCAACTGGCTGAGCTATGCGCGCTGCCACGACGATATCGGCTGGGGCGCGGTGATCGGCGATCTCGCCGGGATCGATCCGGATCCGGTCGCACGGCTGAAGACCGCGGCCCGCTTCTTCGAAGGCGGCGACGGCAGCTGGGCACGCGGCGCGCCGTTCCAGTCCGACGGATCGGTACTGCACGGCTCGAACGGGACGATGGCCTCGCTCGCCGGTCTCGAAGCCGCGACGGACGTGGATGCGCGCGAAATGGCGTTCCGCCGCATCGCGCTGCTCAACGCGCTGTCGATCGCGAGCGGTGGCCTGGCGACGACTTATATGGGCGACGAAGCCGGCCTGCTGAACGACACCAGTTATCTGGACGACCCAGAGCGAGCGCATGAAGGCCGCTGGCTGCACCGCCCCGACATGGACTGGGCAGCACTCGGCGCCCCCGCCGCGCGACGGATCAGCGGCGATCTGGCCACGTTGCGCGCCGCACGGATCGCCAGCGGCGGTGCCGGCTCGCCCGTGGCGATCGCGACGGACTCCCCTGCCCTGCTCGGCATCGGCTGCGGCAGCGACCGCGTGTTCCTGAACTTCTCCGACGGCGCGGTGCCAATCGATGGGATCGCTGGATGGCGGGATCGAGTCTCGGGTCGCACCTGCGGCGGGACGCTGACGATCGAACCCTGGGGCGTCGTCTGGGCCAGCCCTGCGGCATGACCGTCGCGGCACCTACCCCAAGCGGCGTGCGATTATATAATCCTCCCCCGCAAGGGGGAGGTGTCTCCGAAGGTGACGGAGGGGGAGGATACGCAACTGCCATGGTCGCTTCCCTCCCCCTCCGTCAGGCTATGCCTGCCACCTCCCCCTGGCGGGGGAGGATCGATCGATCCGCGCCCGGCGGTTGCGTATAAAAGGCATGACGATGACGAACCTCGGCCTCCTGACCAAGCCACGGCTGTCGCTGATGCGGCTGATCGAGATGAACCTCGGCTTCCTCGGGCTGCAATTCTCGTTCGGGCTGCAACAGGCCAACATGGCGCCGATCTATGGCTATCTCGGCGCGGACGAGGCGAGCCTGCCGTTGCTGTGGCTCGCCGGGCCGATGACCGGCCTGCTGATCCAGCCGCTGATCGGCGCGATGAGCGACCGGACCTCGACTCGGATCGGCCGGCGCACACCCTATTTCCTAATCGGCGCGGTGCTGTGCAGCCTGTGCCTTCTCGCCATGCCGTACAGCCCGACCCTGTGGGTGGCGGCCAGCCTGTTGTGGGTGCTCGATGCCGCCAACAACGTGACGATGGAGCCCTACCGTGCCTATGTCGGTGATCGCCTGCCCGACGACCAGCGCGCTGCCGGCTTCCTGACGCAATCGGCGTTCACGGGGCTCGCGCAGACCTTGTCCTATCTTGCGCCGTCGCTGCTGGTGTGGATCGGGTTCAACAAGGACGCGGTCGACGGCAACGGCATTCCCGACATCACCCGGATCGCGTTCCTGATCGGTGCGGTGCTGTCGCTGGCGACGATCCTCTGGTCGGTGCTGCGCGTTCCCGAGCTGCCCTTGCCCGCGGAGGAAAAGGCGCGGCTGGCGAAGGAACCGCTGACGCTTGGCGGCACGCTGCGCGACCTGCGGACCGCTTTGGTCGAGATGCCCAGGCCGATGCGGCAGCTGGCGCTGGCGATGCTGTGCCAATGGTATGCGATGTTCGCCTATTGGCAGTTCATCACCTTCGCGGTCGCGCGGTCGCTGCACGGCACGTCCGATGCCAAGAGCACCGCGTTCCGCGATACCGTGCTGACCGTCGGCCAGCTCGGCGCCTTCTACAACGCGGTCGCGTTCGTCGCTGCGATCGCACTGGTCCCGCTGGCACGCCGCTGGGGCGCCAAGAGCGCGCATGCCGCCTGCCTGCTCGCGTCAGGCGTGGCGATGCTGGCGATCCCCGGCATCCGCGACGAGGCAGGGTTGTTCGTGGCGATGCTCGGCATCGGCATCGGTTGGGCAAGCATGATGGGCAACCCGTACATCATGCTGATCGACATGATCCCGCCCGAGCGCAACGGCGTGTACATGGGGATCTTCAATATGTTCATCGTCATCCCGATGATCATCGAGAGCCTGACGGTGCCGCTCTTCTACCATTCGGTGCTCGGCGGCGAGCCGCGCAACATCCTATACCTGTCAGGGGCGCTCATGATCCTCGGCGCAGTGGCGACCGTCCGGGTGACGATGCGCCCGGCGGCGGATACGACTCTCGTCGAGGCCGCGCGCTGAGGGTCAGCCCAGCGTGCGGCGGTAGAACCCCAGCGTCATCGCCATCGCCTGGAGGAACAGCGCGGGATCGTAACGCGGCCCCTCGTCGCGCAGGAACGCGTGCTGCGCGTTCAGCTCGTGCCACTCATACGACGCGCCGACCTCCTCGAGCCGCGCGCGGATCACGGCGCGCCCGGCATAGGGCACGTGCGGATCCTGCCGCCCCCAGACGAACAGCGTTTCAGCCTTGAGCTCCGCCATACGCGCCAGGCTGTCGTCCGACCGCCCTTCCCCGAGCGTGCCCGAATGGATGTCGGTCGGGTAGAAGCAGGCGGCCGCGGACACGCGCGGATCGAGGCCTGCGCGATAGGCCAGATGGCCGCCGAGGCACACGCCGAACGTCCCCAGCCTGCCGTTGCACGCGGGGTGATCGAGCAGCGCGGTCAGCCCGACCTGCGCATCGGCATCATAGGCGGCGACGGGCTTGGCGATCTTCAGCGCATTGCCGCGATCGGTGCCGGGCTGGTCGTAGTTGAGGACCGTGCCCGCGGGTTCGTATTCGTGATAGACCTCGGGCACCGCGACGACATAGCCGTTCCCCGCGATCATCGCCGCCAGTCGGCGGATCGGCGCGGTGACCTGATAAATCTCGGAGAACAGCAGGATGCCCGGAAAGCGTCCTTCGACCGCGGGACGGAACAGGTGGATATGCATCGCGCCGCCGTGCGGGACGTCGATGTCCAGCGTCTCGTCGCTGTGCAAGATCATGTGCGCGTCCCCACGAAGATGCCCGACCAGGGGCTTTGGAGCCGCGTCCGTATCAGGCCTGTCCGCGCGTCGCTACGCGGATTGGGGTCACGCCGTCGCGGAAACCTCGGTGATCAGAACGGACGCGACGCCGCTATCGTGCAACGCCGTCGTCAACGCGTGCCTCAACCGCGCGGCGTCCACCGGCATCTGGGTCGAGACGTGCAGCCGCGAGAATTCGACCGCTTCGCCGACCGAGATCGCGCGGAGCTCGGGAAGCCTTTGCGTCAGGCGTGCGAGCGCGGCTTCGTTCGGGGCGGTCAGCGCGAACGTCACGCGCAACGCGCCGTCGAGGCGATCCGACGAGACGATCGGCACGACGAGCGGCTTCATGGCGAGGATCTGCGGCGGCTCGTTACTGGCACCGGCGGGTTCGGCGATCCCTGCGATCAGCGACAGCAGCAGGGCCAGCTTCAGGGGCATTGTGGCGATGGGACGGACTCCGGTAACGGGCCGCATCTCGTCGCCGGCCCTCTCTATTATAGACGATAGAGTCTTCGGGAGGGCACGCGCTGTCACTCGCTGCAGCACGTCCTGACCGCCTTGATCGACGGGGCGCCGCGCGCAAGCTCGTTCAGCCGGGTCAGCGTCGTCTGATGCGCGCTGCAGATCTGCGCACCCACGACGAACTCCTGGAGGTCGTCGGCCAGTTCAAGGCAGATCGCCAGCTGCGCTTCGATCGCCCGCAGCAAGTCTGCGTGGTTGGAGAGAACGGTCATGCGACAGGCCTTTTTCCAAAGAGTTGGCTAATCCTAGGCCTTATAGCGGCTCGCCGACGCGGACCGCCGCCGATGCGCGGAACCACGTGGTACTACGGATGGCGTTCGGCGTTCGGCGCGGTCGGTCGGCCCGGTCGGCGCGCCCCTCCCCTCTATAAAGAAGGAGATCGACCAAATCCCGGGGACGCCATGAGCAGAGACCAGAGACCGGCCCGCACCGTGATGATCGCGCCAGACGCATCGAGCGCGCCCCCCCAGCGCCGCGCGAACGATAGCGCCGCAGCCACTGGCGATCCCGGCGCGCCCGCCGCCGTCGCGCCGGTAAAGTCGCGTACGCTGCTGCTGTCCGTACTGTTCCTGGTCGCGTGTGTCGCCGGGGCCGCGGGGGTCGCGCTGGCGCCGTGGCTGCTGGCGGCTCGCTGACCGTGCGGTTCGCCTCGATCGTCGCGCTGATGCTGGCATCGGCCTCTGCCCCCGTTCCCGCTCCGGGACCGGCGACCGGCACCCCAGCGCCCGCAGGCGTGCCCGGCGAGACGCCCGGCACCACGGACACGGGCGGATCGCCGACCGACGACAGCCCAGGCGTTGCCGCCAGACCAGCGCTGCCGCCATTCGCGCCGCGTCTTTCCGAACTGCCGCTGCTGACCAGGCCGCAGGGCTGGCAAAGCGCAGGGCAAGCCGGTTGGGAGGCCCTGATCGCAGCGGGCCCGGCGAACCGTCAGGCGGCACGATGGGCCTATGCGAACGCGCAGATCGCGCAGGGCCGCGCGCAGGAGGCGATCGGTGCGCTCGACGTCATGCGGCAGGACGAACCCGACCTGATGCTGGTCCCGGCGTTCCGGCTCGCACTCGGCGCGACCTTGGCTAAGCTCGATCGCGCGACGCTCGCCGTCGATGCGCTGACCAACGACGCGCTGACCGACAATCCCGAAGCCTGCGCGTGGCGGATGCTGGCGTTCGCGCGAGGCGGGCTGGCCGGGCCGGCGCTCGGTCAAGTCAATTGCGCGGTGCCGGCGCTCAACGCCCGAGCCGCGGCGACCCGCGCGCCGTTCGTGCTCGCCGCCGCGCGCGCCGCCGCCGATCTCGGCAAACCCGCGCTGACGATACAGCTACTGGAGACGCTTCCCGACCGGGACCCCGCCGCGAACCTGCTGCGCGGCCGCGCAACCGTCGCGCTGGGCGACGAACCCGGCGGGCGGCTGCGGCTGGGACGGGCGCGCGAGAGCGGCGACTATGGCCAACGGATCGATGCCGATCTCAGCCTGGTCGAACTCGCCGCGCGCAAGGGCGACCTGAACGGCGCGGACAAGGCGACGCTGCGCCGCATCCGGTTCGACTGGCGCGGCGACGATATCGAGGTGCGCGCGCTCCGCCTGAGCATCGACGCCGCCCGCCGCGCACACGACCTGGCGGGGACGCTCGAAGCCGGCGCGACTCTGTTCCGCTACTTCAGCGGGGGCGCCGATCGCACCGCGCTGATCACCGAGCTCCAACAGACGCTCGCACAGCTGCTGGCGCCGGACAGTCCATTGCCGCTCGACCGGATTGCCGGGCTCTATTGGGAGTATCGCGATCTGGCCCCCGCCGCCGCCGCGGGCGACCTGCTGGTCTCGCAACTGGCGGATCGGTTGCAGGCAGCGGGGCTGTACGAACGCGCCGGCGAGCTGCTCGATCACCAGTTGCGCGTGCGCACCCGCGATCTTGCGCAGGGGCCGCTGTCGGCGCGCGTCGCGTCGCTCTTCATCCTCGCCGCGCAACCGGCGCGCGCGCTGTCGGCGATCCGCGATACCGACACCTATGCCTATCCCGACGAGATGCTGTGGGACCGGCACCGAGTCGAAGCGGTCGCGCTCGACCAGCTCGGCCGGACGACGGAGGCGATGGCGGTACTCCAGACCGTACCCGACGCGGCGACGATCCGGGCCGAGATCGCGTGGAAGCATCGCGACTGGAAGACGGTGGCCGCCGATGCTCCACCCTCGCTCACAGGCGGCGCGCGGATGAACTCGGTGATGCAGGCGCGACTCCTGCGTTATGCCACCGCGCTGGCGATGCTGGGGCGTGAGGGCGATCTGGCGCAGTTGCGCGCGCGCTATGCCGCCGCCTTTACAGGGCTGCCGACCGCCGCGGCATTCTCGGCGCTGACGGATAAGGTCGGGGCGGTCGATCCGGCAGCACTGAGCGCCGCAATGGCTGCGATCCCCTCGGCCAGCCCGGCCGGAGGAATCGCGGACCTGATCGACGCCGCGCCCGAGATCGTCAGTCAGAGCTGACAGCCAAAGATCGTCAGTCGGGACTGACCGCCCGCCGCAGCGTCACTGGCCGGCGCTGCGCTCCGATCGAACAAGCCGCGGTACCGGTCTCACCGCACCGCTGCGCGCGGCGCGCTCGATCGCACACGCATAAGGCGCGCCGCCGCTGCCGCTCGCGAGCCACGCCAGCAGCGCGGTCATCGGCATCGCGCGCGCGAACAGATAGCCCTGCGCGATCGAGTAGCCCAGGCGGCGGACCTCACCGAGCTGCTGCTCGGTTTCGATGCCCTCGATGATGCAGGCGAGGTGAAGCGTGGTGCACAAGCCGAGAATGGCCCCCATGATCTTGCTGCCGGGGTCATCGTCCAGTCGCGCGATGAAGCTCCGATCGACCTTGACCTTGTCGAGCGGGAGGCGGTGGAGCGAACTCAGGCTCGAATAGCCGGTGCCGAAATCGTCGAGCGCGATCTGGATTCCCAGCGCGCGCAGTCGACCGATGGCGACGATCGCTGAATCAAAATCGCGCATCAGCGCGGTCTCGGTCAGCTCGAAGGTGATGCGGGCGGGATCGGCACCCTGCTGCGCGATCGCCTCGATCAGCTGGTCGACGGTCTTCGCCGAAACGATGTCGTGCGCCGAAAGATTGAACGAGAGCCCGATGGTCTTGGGCAGCACCGCGAGGTTGGTCAGCGTCTTGCGGAACAGCATGATCGTGATCTGGTTGATCAGGCCGATGCGCTCGGCGGTCGCGATGAACCGCTCGGGCGCGATCACCCCGACCAGCGGGCTCGTCCAGCGCCCCAGCGCCTCGACACCCAGGATCGTCATCGTGTCAATGCACATCAGCGGCTGGAAGACGACATTGAGTTCGGCCTGGAGATCGGCCGACTGGAGCGCCGCCTCGACCGCGCGATCGGAGCGGATCCGCATCTCCTGCTCCGCCGAGAACAGGGCGCAACCGCCGCGCCGCGTCGATTTGACGTTGTAGAGCGCGTAGTCGGATCGATCGAACAGCGCGTTCGCGGTCTTGCCCGCATCGGGGAAGATCGCCACCCCGCCCGAACAGCCGATCGTGAGGCGCTGCTCGTTGATGTAGAAGGGTTGCGACAAAAGCTCGCATATACGCTGTCCGGTCGCCTGCACGCCGTCGATGTCGGTCTGGACGATCAGCCCGAACTCGTCGCCGCCGAGCCGCGCGACGATCAGGTCGTCATCCGCGACGTCCGCGAGCCGACTCCCGACCTCGACGAGCAGCCGGTCGCCGACGATATGGCCATAGGTGTCGTTGATCGGCTTGAACCCGTCCAGATCGAACACGCCGATCGCGAACCGCTCGCCGCTTTCCGTGTGCTCGCGCAGGATGTCGTCGAGGCGGGAGAAGAAGAAGCGGCGGTTGGGCAGTCCGGTCAGCGCGTCGGTCAGCGCGAGCCGGGCATTGTCCAGCCCCAGCCGCTCGGTCTCGAACTGTTGCGCGGCGAGGATCGCCTGCGAGCGGATCAGCGTGGCAAATCCGTCGAAGCTGTTGAGCAGGACCTGGATCATGACCGCGGAGACGAGCGCGACGTTCAGCGCGATCCCGATCAGGACCGCGTTGCCGATATACAGGTAATAAACGAGCACAGACGTCATCACGAGGCCGTTGACCATCAACGCGATCTGCGGGACGTACACCAGGCAGAAGATGCAGCCGATCACCGTGACCGCGGTGAAGACGGCGATATGCGCACGCTCGAGCGGCCCGCCATATTGATCGAGCATCGCCGCCCAGCCCAGGAAGATCATCGCCGCCGACGCCGCCAGGATCATCGTCCCGCGCAACGCGCTTCCCGCGCGTTCGACCGTAATGGTGCTCGCCCGCTCCGCAAACATCAGCCAGAAGATCAGGCGCCCAACACAATAAACAATCAACACCCCCGCCGCCCCGACCGTCAGCCAGACGGGCGCATAGGCATAATGGGTATAGGATACCGCGAGCGTATTAATGATGAGCAGGGCGTACAGCATCGGGTTCTGGCGGCGCAGCTCGCCATATTGTGCGATGACGATGCCCGGATCGGGCTCCAGGTTCAGCAATGCCGTGAAACGCTGAAACATTCGTTTTTCCTGTATGCCCAGTATCTGGACGCGACGTGCCGGTACTGCGCTCGCCACCGATCGCAGACGTCTCGTCCGATCGTGGAGCGCCTGCCGACTTCCTCCGCGTCTTTCCGCTGCAAGCTGGGGAGGTCCGCCCGATGCCTTTGAAGGCTGTCGCTCGCCATCCCCCCCGAGGATCCGAACAGCGCGTTCGGGATGCATGTGTAGGACCGCCCCCCTCGGGCAGATAGTGGGCTGCCCCAGTTCGAAGCGTTCGTGAACGCGCGACTGCGCCGGGATCACCACGAGCGAAACGCCGCGATCGGGACGGTCGCGTCTGTCCTAGCGGAGCAGCGCGTGGACCGCGGCGGCCGGCAAGGGCCGCGCGGCGCCGGCAGCGTTTGGCGCGAAATCGCCATTGCCAAACACGCGACGCACCTTGGTCCGCACACCCGAGCCGCCGATGTTGAAGCGCTCCGCCGCCTCAGTGAGCGCGCCGACTTCGCCGCTCAGGTTGCGCGCGGCCGCCGAAGTCTCCTCGACCATCGCGGCGTTCTGCTGCGTCGATTCATCCATAGCGCGGACTGCTGCCGAGATCTGGGTGATCGCAGCGGACTGCGCCTGGTTGTCCGTCGCGATCGTCGCCAGCAATTCATGGACCTGGCCGACATCGCCCGAAATACCTTCAAGCGCGCCGTCGACCTTCTGGACTGCCTTCACCGCGATCACGATCTCGGTCTGCGTTGCGGTCAGCTGGTCGCGCGCACGCTTGGCTTCTTCCTCGGCCCGCATCGCCAGAGCGGAAACCAGATCGGCTACCACCGCAAAGCCGCGCCCGGCGTCACCGGCCCGACCGGCCTCGACCGCCGCATTCATCGCCAGCACGCGCGTCTGAAACGCGATCTTGTCGAGCCCCTCGATCACGCTGTCGATGCCCTTGGCGCTTTCGGACACGCGCCCCATCGACTGCACCGCCTCGGCAGCGACCGCACGGCCGCTGCCGACGGTCTCGATCGCCTGGTCGGCACGGCCGACCGTGCTCTGCGCGGCGACCGCAGTGGCCTTCAGCCGACCATCCATCTGCGTGACCGCAGCGGCCGTCTCTTCCAGGCTGGCGGCATTGCCTTCGGTGCGTCGCGCCAGATCCTCGGATGCCTGGGCGATCTCACTCGAGCCCGTCCGGATCGTCGCCGCGCCGTCGCTGACCGACGTGATGAGCGCGCGCAGACTGTCGAGCGCTGCATTAAAGTTGGTCTTTAGCGCCGCATATTCGGGCGGGAAATCAACCTCAATCTCGGCCATAAGATCGCCTGCCGCAAGTTCTTCGAGATGGGCAGACACGGTGTCGACGACGGCTTTCTGCTCGACCGCATTGTCCTTCTGCGCCACCGCCGTATCGCGGAAGGTGAACATCGCCGTGGTCATGCGGCCGACGCAGTCGGCATAATCCGTAAATTGGATCGGGCTCGACAGGTCGCCGGCGGCAAGTGCCTCCATGCGTACGACCGTCGTCACATACGGGTCGGCGATAGCAGCGCGGAACCAGGCGCCCGCGATTGCGGTCACCGCCGCTGATGCCGCCGCAACCCCAATTCCGACGACCGGTCCGGCGATCCAAGTCGCCAAAGTTGCGCCCAATGCCCCAACCGCAACCAGTGCAGTCATGATGCAGAACGTCACGAACAGTTTTTGCCGGATTGGGGCAGCTTCACGATACCAGGTCATCATTATACGGATCTTTCGGAGACTGGCCCGAAACAGGCCGTTGCTACACTTATTTTAGACGCGAATTACCCTACGGCGCGTGCGGTGAGACAATATTGTACCAATGTCTGCGCCCTACGACGCGGGATGCCGGGCGACTTGCCGGCTGCTTCTACCGCGGGCGCGGCGATCGCGATCCGTTGGCGCGGGGGGGAAACGACGATCAGGCGCGCGCGTGTGAGACTGCGCGCGTGGCCGTCAGCGTGCGGTGGCTGAGGCCTGGCCGGAAACCGAAACCCGTGGAAGGCTCGCGCCATTCGTCACGACGAACTGAGACGCCTGCGCTGCGGTCATCGCCTTGCCGAACAGATAGCCCTGGCCAAAGTCGCATCCCCAATCGGCGAGGTGCGCAAGCTGCTCGGGATCCTGAATGCCTTCGGCAGTCGTCGATAGACCCAAGCTCTTGCCCAGACTGATCATCGCGCGGACGAGGATATTGCACTCGCCCTCCTGCTCGAGCCGCTCGATTCGTTCGACGAACGACCGGTCGATCTTGATCTTGTCGAACTTCAGGTCACGCAGCTGGTACAGGCTTGCATATCCGGTGCCAAAATCGTCCAGCGATATCGTCATGCCCATATCACGCAGCGCCAGCAGCAACGTCTTGGTAGCCTCGAGATCGGTGATGAGAGCATTCTCCGTCACTTCGATCTCGATCCGTTCGGGCGCGATCCCGGTCTGGTCAAGGATCGCCTTCAGCCGGGCGGCCAGCAGGGGGTCGCTCAGCTGGCTCGGTGCGAGATTGAGCGACAGGGACAGGTTGGACGGCCATGGCCGCGCATCTTCGCAGGCACGGCGGAAGATCTGGTAAGTCATGTCGGTAAGCAGGCCACGCTCGTCCGCCGCCGCGATGAACTTGTCGGGCATGATGATGCCACGCGTCGGGTGATGCCAGCGCGCCAATATCTCGAACCCGACCACTTCGCCGTGCTCGATGCCGACAAGCGGCTGATAATAAGGGCGGATCTCGCCATCCGCGATCGCGCGTCGCAGGTCGGCGTCGATAAACGCACGCTGCTCGGCCAGGTCATGCATCGACGAATCAAACAGCTGGCACGATGCGCCGGTCTCGCGCTTGGCGCGATACAAAGCGAGCCCCGCCGCGCGCAGGAGCGCCGACGGAGTCGAGCCGTCCTGCGGATAGAGCGCGATACCGATGGTGGCGCCGACCTCAAGCCTGGAACCCGCTATGTCTATGGGTTGCAGCACAATGTCACGAATCCGCTGCCCGGTCTGGATCGCAGTGTCGGTGCCGTCATGTAGCGGGACGACGACGGCGAATTCGTCCCCACCCAGTCGCGCAATGACGCCGAGATCGTTGCGATGGCGAACGAACCGGTCGGCCAGCTCGCACAGCACCATGTCGCCGATTTCATAGCCGTGCATCTCGTTGATCGGCTTGAAGCGCTTCAGGTCGATCAGCAGCACCGCGCAGGGCGCTGCAGGGTCCTGCGTCGCGCGCATGAGCGAGTCGACGAACTGCCGCCGATTGGGAAGGCTGGTGAGGATATCGTTCCGCGCCAGGCTGTCGGCATGGGCCTGCGCCTCGCGCGTTTCGCGGTGCGCGACTTCAAGCTCGCGTGCGCGGAGACGGAAAATCTCGAGCGCTCGGACCAGGGCACCGACTTCATCCTCGCGCTCGCCACCGCTGACGACGACATCGAGGTTGCCCGCAGCGAGATCCGACAGCGAGGTGGTGATCCCGGTCAGTGGACGAACGACCCTTTCTCGAACGTATCGCAAAAGCAGCAATCTCAGCGCTGCGCCGAGTAGGGCCAGTGTGAACAGCGTGAGGATGATCATGTCGCCGATGAACCTGGCTTTCGCATCCATCACGGCGGAATAGCCGGCCAGCTTGCCGATGAGCGTATCAATAGCGGCGTTCAGACGACGGTGTGCGACGTTCAAGCGGTCTCGATAGTCAATGGCTTGCGGCGACCGCGGCGCACGCAGCGCGATCGCCATCCACTGGCGTGCGTGCAGCGCGTACCGATCCCACGACCGATCGAACGCCGCGATATCGGTGCGGCCGGATGGCCGGTCAGCGAGATCTTTCAGGGTGGCGATCTTTGCGTCCAGCGCAGTGAGGTTGTGGGCGACCACGGCCGCGGTTTTCGCGTTGGTGTGCTGAGCCAGATCGTCTTCGACGAGCCGCTGTTCGGACAGGCGATCGGCAATCTCTTCGGCGGTGACCAGGCTGCGCAACTGGCGATCATGCTGATTGGCCGCAACGCGGGACATATACAGCGCGGAAAGCACGCCGCACGTGACCAGTCCGTACAGGATCAGGCCCAGGATCTGGACTCTGAGGAGTGCTGTTCCGATACTCTTCATGACACCCCGCCGGCTCTCGAACCTCTACTCGTGAAATCGCCCGCGGTCGTTTCCGCAGACTTTTCCGATGAACATCCATCAAGCACTCAACGCATTATAGACGGCGGCAGCGAAAATGGCGGGCGGATCACTAAAATGATGCGGAGGTAGTCGAAATTACCTCCCGACCGTGTTCATCACGACCGCCGTCCAACTCGTTTTGCCATGCAAATCATGCTGAGCGCGGCACGCGCCTCTCGTCACCGCAACCCCACCCTCACATTATTATACTAATCCGTCGCAATGCAATTTATTCACCCTCTGTTATTTGTTTAGCAAACACATTGGGCATCCTTAGCTTCGCATGGTGCTAAATCTAAATTATATCAGCGATACAAATTTTGGATAGACCGGTCACTATACAGTATCTGCCTGTCATGATGATTTAAAACCGTTTTGGGTGAGTTCGCGGATACGATGAGGCGACATTCCAAAAACACTACCGGCGCACCTAAACCGGGTGTCGTGCGGATAGAACCCTACGCGCTTCTTGCGGTTGCTCTGGGCGGCGCGGGGTTGCTCGCCTGGTCGGCGGGATATGCGCTGCCCGGAGGATTTACCGGCGCCGGCCACGCTGCCAATCCGCTGGCGATACTTGCCTATATGGCGCTCGCTGGCGCGGTGATCGGCGGAGTGCGCGGCTGGACGAAGCGCAGACGCCTGTTATTTGCGGTTCCGCTCGTCATTCTGACGCTCGCGATGCTCCGCCAGGCGCTCGACATGGGGTTCGGCGTCCAGTCGGTCCTTGGTGAGTTGTGGGACCGGCCGCGCGCCGCCGCGTTGATCGACGAGGTCGAGCCGGTGAGCATGATCACCGTCGCGACGCTGGCTATGCTGACCGCCGCCGCCGCGATCGTCAACCGCCAGGGTCGCAGCACGACATGGGCGGTCATCGGCTTGACGAGCGTGGCGATGGGCGTGTCGATCATCTCGGGCATCGCCGTCATCACGCGCGTAGAGGCGGCGGATGCGGCAGCGCAGGCCATGCTGCCGGCGCTCCTGCCGGTCGCGCAGGCAATCCCGATCGGGATCGCACTGCTGGTGTGGCGCGGACGGTTCGGCTGGTCCGACATCCTGGCGCTCGGCGCGACGCCCGGCAGGATATTTCGACGCATTTTTCCGGTGGTCATACTGGCCCCCGCGCTGATCGCGCTGTTCGACATCTTCATGAGCTTCGGTGAGGTGCTCCCGCAGCTCATCGCCGACATCGTCATCGCCGGGGGCAATATCGCGATCTTCTCGGCGCTGATGCTGTGGTCGATGGCGATGGTGTCGGCCGAGCATGTCGCGTTGGCCGAAGCGACGACGTTGATCCGCAGCGAGCGCGAAGCCGAACTGCTAGAACAGCACGAGCTGTTGCGGTCGATCCTGCAGACAGTGCCGTCCGCGCTGGTGGTGTTCGACGAACAGGGCACCATCAAGGCGTTCAGCGCGTCCGCCGAGCGGATCTTCGGCCATGACGCCAAGCAAGTGATCGGCTGCAATGTCGAGATCTTGGCGACGGGGCCGGGTCGTAACGCGATGGCGTCGCACGTCGCGCGGTATCTGGAGACCGGGCTGCACGACGTCTCAGACGGCGCCCGCCCACTTTATGCACGCCGATCCGACGGCACGACGATCCCGATCGAACTGCGGCTAGGCGACATGCAGGTCGGGCAGAACCGTATCTTCACGGGCTTCTGGAAAGATATTTCCGGGCGGCTGGCGGACGCGGAACGGCTGGCGGCGATACGTGGCGAATTGCTGCACGTGTCGCGCTTGAGCGCAATGGGCGAGATGGCGGCGGGGCTTGCGCACGAGCTTAACCAGCCACTCGCCGCGATGGTCTATTTCCTCGGCGCGATCGAGCATCTGCCCGACGACGACACGCAACGCGAACGCGGACTGGCGTTGATCCGGATGGCGTCCCAGCAAGCGCTGCGCACCGGCGAGATCATCCGCCGCATGCGCACGTTCACCAGCAACGACGACGCGGAGGCACGTAACGAGCCGATCGCCGAGATTCTCGACGACGCGGTCGCGGTGACGTTCCTCGACGGCGGACGATACGACATTCAGCTCGTGTTCGATATCGACCCGGCGGCGGTCAACGTGCTCGCCGACCGGGTCCAGATCCAGCAGGTGTTCGTCAACCTGCTCCGCAACGCGATGGACGAGCTGAGCAAATGCCCAGCCGACAACCGAATGATCACGATTACCACCAAGCTGATCGACCCCGAGACGGTGGCGTTCAGCGTCGCCGACACCGGTCCCGGTATCGACGCGGCGATGATCGAACAGCTCGGCATGCCGTTCCTCACGACCAAACACGGCACCGGAATGGGCCTTGGGCTATCGATCTCGCGCCGCATCATCGAGGCCCATGGCGGCACACTGACCGCCGCCAACCGACCGGAGGGTGGCGCGATCTTTCGCTTCACCCTGCCCCATATCGACGTCTAGCGCCCGAAGGAGAGTCCGATGGCAACTCGCAGCATCTACATCGTCGACGACGACCAGTCGGTCCGCGCCGGATTGCAAAGCCTGCTGGCGACGCAACCCAGCCTGATGGTCTTCACGTTTCGATCGGGCGAGGACTTCATGGCGCAGATCGATGAACTGGAACCCGGCTGCATCCTGCTCGACTACAACATGCCGGGAATGAACGGGCTCGACGTGCTGGAGGCGATCGCCGACCTGCCAAGCCGGTTCGGCGCGATCATCCTGACCGGACAGGGCGCGATCTCGGTGGCGGTGCGGGCGTGGAAACTGGGCGCGCTCGACTTCCTCGAAAAGCCCTGCGATCCGGGCCTGCTGTTGCAGGCGGTCGAGGGCGCGTTCAAGATCATCGAGCAGGATCAGCAAAAGGCCTCGGTCGCCGAACGCGCGCGCAAGAGCGTCGACAGCCTGACGCAGCGCGAGCAGGACGTGCTGCTCGGCCTGATCGAGGGACGCGCCAACAAGCTGATCGCCTATGATCTCGACATCAGCCCGCGGACGGTGGAGATTCATCGCGCCAAGCTGATGACGAAGCTCGGCGTGCGCAGCCTGTCCGAGGCGTTGCGCATCGCGTTTGCGGCGGGACTCGTCCCGATCGAATGATCAGAGCGCCGGTTGGCTTCGCCATCGCTGGATGATCGGCGGGATCGCAGCGGGGGCACTATGGCGGTCGACCAGCGCGACACCGTCATTTTCAGGGACAGGCTCGTGCAGCGTGTGCGCGATGATGATCACGAACCCCGTCCAGCACTGATCGCGCAACGTCTCCGTCCAGTCGCGCGGTGCCGACGCGATCAGCGGCTCTTCGATGACCAGAATCGCCCGGTCGCGCAGCGTCGCGTCGAGCGTCGGATCAAGATGGTCGGCGGTTGAGATTGGCGTTTCGCCGGCCATGGTGAGATATGCCGCAAGAATGGATCGCAAACCGGGATCCACGATCGCCAGGATCAGCGGCCGCCGCATCGCGTTCAACACCCTTTCACGGATATGGGGTTCGCATCCTGGAACATCGCAGCCTTATACACACCATTGTGAGTATAGTTACACCGCAAAATTAAGTATAACTACCTATTCCGAC
The DNA here is from genome assembly GCF_004216825.1 of Sphingomonas sp. BK036. Lineage (NCBI taxonomy): Bacteria > Pseudomonadati > Pseudomonadota > Alphaproteobacteria > Sphingomonadales > Sphingomonadaceae > Sphingomonas > Sphingomonas sp. BK036. Next base: position 635,268 of record NZ_SGXR01000005.1, read on the forward strand.
CCAACCCTGCACAGTCACCCTGCGAATGTCACGCGTCTGCAGCAAACACATTGAGATCCGACGAGCTGTGTTACGCCTTTACCTATTTTTACTATAGCGCAGGTGGATCGCCATGATGCGAACTACGTATTCATCGCAGGGCGACGGCTGACTATCGGTGCGCCCGATCCAAGCGCCAAAGTCCTGTCGCGCAGAGGATCCGCAGGCGATCGTTCGTGGCGGGGCGGATGAGGTACCCGCGTCGATCGGTCAGCCCGGCAGACCGGTGCCCGACAACCCGTCGATGATATCGCGGTTGACCGCGATCAGGTCGTCGATCGATTCCCGGCCGACGACGACGTGGCTGGTGAACTGATCGACCCACAAGGCGAGCGACACGATGCTCGCGCGCATCGCCGGGGGCAGCGCGTTGCCGCTGCTGCCGCAGGCGGACGAGAAGGTGCTCCACAATTCGCGATTGCGATGGAGCGGCTCGATCAGCGCACCGCCGATCCGGCCGGCATCGCGCGCCTGCACCATCTCGCGGGTGATCTCGCACATCAGGCGGCGCTCGGCCTGGCGAGGCGTCTCGACGATGCTGCGGGCGCGTTGATAGGCGTTGAGCGACATGACCATTCCTCCGGGCTGATACCGCATTCTAGACGATTCGGCCGAGGATGTGCGCCCGCACGCGCAACGCGCCGGTCATCCTATAATGAAAGAGCGCATTTCCCATCGACTTTTCCAAGCCGAGGACCAGCCCTCATGACCGACACGATCCTCGCCTGCGATCTTGCAACCGCGCTCGACGCGTGGCCCGACCTGCGCGTCCTGTCGCTGGACTGTTTCGATACGCTGCTGTGGCGCGATACGCATGCGCCGCAGGACGTATTCGGCGCGCTCGGCGCGCCCAATCCTCAACAACGGGTCTGGGCGGAGCAGCGCGCGCGCGGCACCGCAGCGCTTCGACGGCGGCGCAACGAGGTAGGCATCGCCGAGATCTACGCCGAACTCGCGCCGAACGCGACCGCCGAGGCGCGCGCCGCGATGGTGGCGCACGAATTGGCGACCGAGGCGCGCCACTGTTTCGGCTTCGCGCCGGTGATCGCGCTGATGCAGGCGGCGCGCGCGCGGGGACTGATGATCATCATCGTCAGCGACACCTATCTCGATAAGGATCAGCTTGGCGCGTTGATCGCCACCGCGGCGGGCGACAACGTGCGGGCACTGATCGACCGGATCTTCTGCTCGTCCGAATACGGCATGTCGAAGGGCGAGGGGCTGATCGGCAAGGTCGTGGCGGAGTTGCAGCTGCGGCGGGACGCGATCCTGCATATCGGCGACAACCGCGCCGCCGATCTGATCGCGGGGCAGAAGGCGGGCGTGCGCGCGCTGCACCTGAAGCAATTCTCCGCGACCACCGAGCAACGCCTGCGGCTCGAAGCGGCGACGAGCGCGATGATCCACGCGGGCGGGCCCAACGTGCAGCCGCACCGCGCGGCGATCGCGATCGCGGAGCCGGGGATCGACGATCCGGCGGAGCGGCTCGGCTTCACCACGATCGGGCCCGTGCTCCGCGGATTCGCGGACTGGATCGCGCAGGAGGCGGCGACGCTGCGCGCGGCGTCCGGGCACCGGGTGCATGTCCTGTTCCTGATGCGCGACGGCCATCTGCCGAAACTCGTCCAGGACGCGGTGGCGCCGGATGCGGACGCACACGCGATCGAGATCAGCCGCTTCACCGCGACCGCGGCGACGCTTGCAAACGAGGCCGACGTGACGCGCTATCTCGAGGGGGAAGCGGGCAGTCCGCCGGACGCGATCCTGACGCAGCTGCTGTTCGAGCCGGCCGAGATCGCGGTGCTGAAGCGCGAGCTGTCGGCGCAGGGCGCGCATGCGACGCTGGTGCGGGCGATCCGCGCGCCGCAGCGCATGGCACGTATCCTGGAACGCGCGCGCGCCTTTGCCGAGCGGCTGTGCAGCTATCTGCGCGCGACCGTGGCGCCGGCCGCGGGCGATACGCTGATGCTGGTCGACCTGGGGTATAACGGATCGGTCCAGAACCAGATCGAACCGCTGCTGCGCGCGACACTGGGCGTCGAGGTCGCGGGCCGATATCTGCTGTTGCGCGAACAGGACATGCCGGGTCTCGACAAGCGCGGCTTCATCGATGAGCGCGGCTATGATGCCAATACGCTCGAAGCGCTGTGCGGCAATGTCGCGGTGCTCGAACAGCTGTGCACCGCGGCGCAAGGCTCGGTCATCGACTATACCGCCGACGGGCGGACGGTGCGCGCGGCGAATGCGATCAAGGGCGCGCAGAGCGAGACGCGCGACGCGGTGCAGCGCGGGGCGATCCGCTACGCGCGCGAGGCGGTCGCGCCGATCGTCCGCGCGACGCCCGTGACCGACATCGACGGGCTGCGCCGGGGCGCGGCCGCGGTGCTGGCGCGGCTGATGTTCCTGCCGATGCCGGACGAGCTGGCGGTGCTCGAGCAGTTCCAGCACGACGTCAATCTCGGCGGCGGCGACGTCGTGCCGCTGTTCGACCGCGCCATCGCACAGCGCGGCCTGCGCCAGCGCGGGCTGTTCTACATGCGCGGATCCGAGCGCATGTATCTGCCCGCCGAGCTTAACGGCGAGGGGCTCGCGGTCAAGCTGACGCTGCTGGCGCACAAGCGGTTCGGGCTCGCGCTGAAATATGCCGATTTCATCGACCGGACGATCACCCTGCCCGTCCTGATCGCGGACGGCCGCACGGTCGACACCGCGACGATCACCGCGACGCCGACGCATGACGGCTATTTCGTCGCGCCGATCCCTATCAGCGACTGCCGCTATGCGATCGGGCTGCAGTTCGGCCAGCTCTACGAATGGCTGCAGGTGGAGAGCGCGGTGTTCATGCCGGTCGACCGCTTCCTCAGCGAGCGGCAGCGCGCGGGCGCCGAAGAGGTCGCCGCAATGCCGACGCTGGAGGGCATCGAGCAGGCCGGGCCGCACCTGTTCCGGTGCGAGGACCGCGCCGCGTTCATGATGATCCCGCCGCCCAAGCGCATCGACGCGCGCGCGATGATGCTGGCGGTCGTGTTCCGCCCGATCGTCACCCGCGACGCGGTCGATACGCCGCATGCAACTGCCGTGACGCCCGCAATCGCGGAGGTGGCGCGATGACCAACCTGCTGATCCATTCGATGACCGAGTTCACCGACCTGATCCTCGGCGGGCTGGAGCTGGCGGGCGCGCGCCATGTCGTCGAGATCGGTGCCGAGTTCGGCGGGATGTCGCAGGTGCTGGCCGACTATGCCGGCACCGTCGACGGCCGGCTGACCAGCATCGACCCGGCGCCTGCCCCCGCATTCGTCGCTTGGGCCGCGCAAACGCCGCACGTCACGCATCTTGCCGCCCCCAGCCTGGAGGTGATCGCAGAGCTGCGCGACGTCGATGCGTGGCTGATCGATGGCGACCATAATTACTACACCGTACTGCACGAGCTGCTGGCGGCCGACGCCGCATGCGAGCGTGACGGCACGCCGCTGCTCGCATTCGTCCACGACGTCGGCTGGCCGACCGGCCGGCGCGACATGTATTATGCTCCGGCGCGCGTTCCCGACGCCTATCGCCACGCGCATGAATTTGGTGCGGGCGCGATGCTCGATCAGGTGCAGCTGGTGCCGGGCCAGGGGTTTCGCGGCGAGGATGCCTGGGCGATGGCCAATGTGTCGGGGGGCCCGCGCAACGGCGTGCTGACCGCGGTCGAGGACTTCATCGCAGGTGTCGGCGATACCGGGCGGGTGCTGGCGTTCGCGCATGTCCCCGCGGTGTTCGGGCTGGGCGTCTTGTTCGACGCCGAAGCCGCCTGGAGCCCGGCGCTCGCAGAGTTGGTCGCGCCCTTCCACGAGAACCGGCTGCTCGCGACGCTCGAGCGCAACCGGCTGCTGAACTACCTCAAGGTGATCGAGTGGCAGGACGCCGCGGCGCAGGACCAGCGTCGCACGGCGCGGTAATTCGACCGGTCCGGACGCGTCGGGGATCGGCATTCTCCTATAAACAAATACCCCTGCACTCGACGGAGACTTGGTCCTCATCATGGCGAACGGCGTCGGTTTCCTTCTCATTCTCGGATGCGTGTTCGGCAGCTTCCTGATGTCGGGCGGCAAGATGGCCGTCATCTTCGAAGCCTTGCCGCACGAGCTGATGGCGATCGGCGGCGCGGCGATCGGCGCGTTCGTCGTCGGCAACTCGATGGCGACCGTCAAGAACGCCGGCAAGGGCGTGATGCGCGCGTTCAAGGGCGCGCGCTGGAAGGACAGCGACTATCGCGACCTGCTGACGCTGCTGTTCGGGCTGCTGACCACTTTCAAGAAGGGCGGCGCGACGGGCATCGAACCCCATCTCGACGATCCCGCGAGCAGCCGGCTGTTCGCCCCCTATCCCCGGCTTCTCGCCGACCATCACCTGGTCGAGTTCATCTGCGATTATCTGCGGATGATGACGATCAACTTCGAGGATCCGAACCAGCTCGCCGAGGCAATGGAAAACGACATCGACAAGCATCATGGCGAGGAACTGCTGCCGCAGATGGCGTTGCAGACCATGGCCGACGGCTTGCCCGCGATCGGGATCGTCGCCGCGGTGCTGGGCGTCATCAAGACGATGGCGTCGATCGACCAGCCGGTCGAGGTGCTCGGCGCGATGATCGGCGGCGCGCTGGTCGGCACCTTCCTCGGCGTGCTGCTCGCCTATTGCCTGGTCGGGCCGCTCGCCTCGAAACTGCTGTCGATCGTCGAGGACGACTGCAAGCCCTTCGTCATCGCGAAGACCGCGATCATCGGCCACGCGCAGGGCCTGCCGACGCAAGTCGCGGTCGAGATCGCACGCCGGATGATCCCGTCGTCCTTCGCACCTTCCTTCCAGCAACTCGAGACCACACTCGACGAGGCGAAAAATGACCTTAACGCAATCCCAGCCTGAGCCCGTGTCGGACGCCCCCGTGCCGCCCGCGTTGAACGTCCCTCCGTTGGACTCGCCCGTCCCGGATGAGGCCCTGACCAACGCCGCGCCGGCTGCCGTCTCGGGGCTGGACCTCGGCTCGATCTACCTCGGCGGCCACGGCGCCACGGTGACGGCGGAAGACCTGCGCAACCAGCTCATCATGGCCGCCGATCACGCGATGGCGACTGAGATCGACGCGAGCGGTGCGCTGAGCGTCGGCCAGGCGGTGCTGCAACTGCTGATCGCCGCGCGCACCGAGGCCGCCGAGCGCGACCACGACTTCCTCTACACGGGCGCGAGCGCCGCATTCCGCGACCGCGTCGTCGCCTGCCAGCTGGCCGACGCGATCGGACTTGAGATCGGAAAGGACATATCCCTTTGAAAAAGCTCATCCTAACTGTCGATGACTCGGCGAGCATGCGGATGCTGCTCAAGGCGTCGCTGACCGCACAAGGCTTTCGGATCGAAAGCGCCAATGACGGCGAACATGGGCTGGAGCGGATGCACGACGTCCTCCCCGACCTGCTCATCACCGACATCAACATGCCCAAGATGGACGGTTTCGAACTGATCGAGGCGGTCCGTGCCGTCCCACAGTTCCGCGGCACGCCGATCCTGGTGCTGTCGACCGAATTCTCCGACGAGAAGAAGCTGCGCGCGCGTGAGGCCGGCGCCACCGGCTGGATCACCAAGCCGTTCGATTCCGAGAAGCTGGGGGCGGCGATTCGCCGTGTATGCCCGTGAGCGACGAACTCGACGAAATCCAGGCGATCTTCTTCGAAGAATGCGCCGAAGGCCTTGCGGTCGCCGAACAGGGATTGTCGGCCATGGCGGCGGGCGATGTCTCGAAAGAGGTCATCGGCGGCGTGTTCCGCGCGGTCCATTCGATCAAGGGCGGGTCGGGCGCGTTCGGCCATTCCGCGCTGCTCGCCTTCTCGCATTGCTTCGAGAACGTGCTCGACGAGGTGCGCGGCGGCAAGATCCCCGCCACCGCCGAGGTGACCAAGGTGATGCTGGCTGCGTTCGACGTGCTCGCCGATCATGTCGGCGCGGCGCAGGGTGTGGCCCCGCCCCCCGCCGACGCGGCTGCGCTGGCGGCGCTGGAGGAGGTGCTCGCGACCAAGGGCGCCGGGTCCGGCGTGGCGATCACCGCGGTCGCACCCGCTGCGCCTGCCCCGCCGCCTCCAGCCCCGCCGCCGCCCGCCGCGGCTGAGCCCGCGGAGGATCAGTTCGGCTTCACGCCGCTGGTGGCGACGGTTGAGGAACTCGATCCGTTCGGGTTCGAACCCGTCGGCGTCGCGCTAGACGATCTTGGGCCTGACGACTCGCAGCCCTGGACGGTGCGCTTCGCACCCTCGCGCGCGGCGCTGGGCAACGGGGCGGAGCCGTTGCTGACGGTGCGCGAGCTCGAGCGGCTGGGCGGTGTGATCACCGAAGTCGATTGCTCGGCGCTGCCCGCGCTGCGCGACCTCGACCCCGAGGAAAGCTATCTGGTGTGGACGCTATCCGTACCGCGAAACGTCGAGGAAAGCGCGATCGCCGAGTGCTTCGACTTCGTCGCGCCGGATTCGCTGATCGAGATTACGCGGGCGGACGCACCAGCGCCGACGCCCGCGCCGCCGCCGCTGGTGGCCGAACCCTACCCGGCGGACGCGCCGGTGCTGACGCTGGTCGATACGGTCGCGCCGCCCGCGGACAAGCCGGCCGCGCCCGTGCCGCCGCCGGAAGCACGGCCGATGGACTCGGTGCTCCAGACGATCCGCGTCGACCTGACCAAGCTCGACATGCTGCTCAACCTGGTCGGCGAGCTCGTGATCCGCAATTCGATCCTGTCCGACCGGTTGTCGCCGGTCGACCAGGAACGCGTCGAGTTGCCCGAGCTCGCCCGGCTGACGCGCGAGATTCAGGACAACGTCATGTCGCTGCGCGCGCAGCCGATCCGCCAGGCCTTCTCGCGCGTGCCGCGAATGCTGCGCGACCTGACGGCGGAGACCGGCAAGCAGGTGATCCTAGAGATCAGCGGCGAGACGACCGAGGTCGACAAGGGCGTGATCGAGAAGATCGGCGATCCGCTGACCCACATGATCCGCAACGCGGTAGACCACGGCGTCGAGAGCCCCGCCGACCGGATCGCCGCGGGCAAGCCCGCCGAGGGCGTGATCAAGCTGTCCGCCGAGCAGAAGGGCGCACGCATCTTCGTGCGCGTCAGCGACGACGGCAAGGGGATCGACCGGCCGCGGGTGCGCGCGATGGCGATCGACAAGGGCATCATCGCCGCCGATGCGGTGCTGTCCGACGAGGAGATCGACCAGCTGATCTGTGCGCCCGGTTTCTCGACCGCGGCGACGATCTCGAGCATCTCGGGTCGCGGTGTGGGCATGGATGTCGTGCGCTCCAACGTCGAGGCGCTGGGCGGGCGCGTCGACATCACGTCGACGCCCGGGGTCGGCACGACCTTCACGATGATCCTGCCGCTGACGCTGGCGATCCTCGACGGCATGATCGTCCGGCTGGCCGGCCAGCGCTTCGTGTTGCCGCTGACCAACGTGATCGAGACGGTCCGGCCCGAACCCGGCCAGGTGCGGCCGATGACGCCGACCAGCGAGGTGATCGAACTGCGTGGCAGCTACCTGCCCGTCAAGCGCCTGACCAACCTGTTCGGGTTCGCGGACGCACCGCGTCGCCTGCCCGAGGAATCGCTGGTGATCATCGTCGAGAGCGAGACGGTCGGCAATGTCGGGCTGATGGTCGACACGATCGACGACCGCCGCGAGGTGGTGATCAAGAGCCTCGACCAGAACCTGTACCCGATCCGCGGATTGGGCGGCGCGACCATCCTTGGCGACGGATCGATCGCGCTGATCCTCGATATCGACGCGCTGGTCGCCTCGTCCGGCGCGATGGCCTCAAACATACCTTTGAAAGGACTGGCGGCATGAGCACGCTGAACACCCCCGGTGAACGCAAGATCGTGACCTTCTCGCTCGGCAAGCAGATCTTTGGGATCGACATGAAGGCGCTGATCGAAATCCGCGAATGGGAGGACCCGACGCCGCTGCCGAGCGTCCCCGCCTATATCAAGGGCGTGACCAACCTGCGCGGCACGGTCGTGCCGGTCATCGGCCTCGCCGAGCGGCTCGGCTGGACGCCGAGCGTGCTGCATGCCCGCTCGTGCATCCTGGTCGTCACGATCGCGGGCAAGCAGGCCGGGTTCCTGGTCGACGAGGTCGCCGACATCATCGTGATCAACGAGGATCAGATCCAGCCGGCACCCGAAGTCGAGGTGAGCGAGCAGAGCGTCATCGCCGGGCTCGTCCAGGTCGCGCCGCGCGCGCAGGACGGCGTTCCGGCGGACGGCGCGACGATGGTCCTGCTGCTCGATCTCCAGTCGCTGGGGCTGACTCGCGTGCTCGAGCTGGCGGCATGATCCACGAGTGCGCTTCGGCGTATCGGGCCAGGGACACGGGGCCGGGTCCGCTGGGTACGACCGAGCTCGGCCGGACCGAGTTCGCGGTGATCGCGCGGATCATGCAGAGCGAGGCGCGGATCCACCTGACCGAGGCCAAGACGACGTTGGTGCAATCGCGCCTCAGCCGGCGGCTGCGCGATCACGGCGTGCCGACGTTTCGCGACTATGTCCGGATGATCCAGACCGATCCGGTCGAGCGTGCGGCGATGATCGTCGCGCTAACCACCAACCACACGCATTTCTTTCGCGAAAACCATCATTTCGAGCATCTGCGCCGCACCACCCTGCCCTGGCTGAAGGACCGTGCGCGGCGCCAGCCGGTGCGGATCTGGTCGGCGGGCTGTTCGAGCGGCGAAGAGGTCTACACGATCGCGATGTGCCTGCTCGGGCAGGATCGCGCGTCGGCGGGCTGGCTGCGCGAGTCCGACGTTCGCCTGCTGGCGACCGATCTGGCGCCGCACGTCGTCGAGGCCACGCGCCGCGGCGTCTATTCCGCCGAAACCGTCGAGCCCGTGCCCGCCGCCTACCGGACGGCGTGGATGCGGCAGAGCGGCGCGAATTTCGTGATGGCGGACGAAGCGCGCGCGCTGGTCGCAGCGCGCGTGCTCAACCTGTTTGACGCATGGCCGATGCGCCGGAAATACGACGTCATCTTCTGTCGGAACGTGATGATCTATTTCGACGACGCGGCCAAGGCCGAGCTGGAGGCGCGGTTCGTCGAGATGCTCGCGCCCGGCGGGTATCTCTATATCGGGCATTCCGAACGCCTGATCGGCGCGGCGGCGCGGCACATGACCGGCTGCGGCCAGACGATCTACGCCAAGCGCGGGGCGGACGCATGAGAGGCCGCCCGGTACGCGTTCTGATCGTCGACGACAGCGCGTCGATGCGCGCGGTGCTGCGGCGCACGCTTGCCGCCGATCCCGAGATCGAGGTCATCGGCATCGCGCCCGAGCCCGAAACCGCGCGCGCGATGATCAAGGAACTGAACCCCGACGTCCTTACGCTGGATATCGAAATGCCGGGGATGGACGGCCTGTCCTTCCTCGACCGCATCATGCGCCTGCGGCCGATGCCCGTCGTCATGTGCTCCTCGCTGACCGCGCGCGGCGCGGAAGCGACGATCGAGGCACTGCGGCTGGGCGCGGTCGATTGCATCGCCAAGCCGACCGGCAACCCGCACGACATCGCGCGCAGCTCGGCCGAACTCTGCGCGACCGTGAAGTCGGCGGCGCGGTCCAAGGCGCGTCGCGCGCCCGTCTGCACGGTAGCGCTGCAGCCGCCATCGGCGCGCGCGCTGCGCGACGTGGTGATCGCGATCGGCGCCTCCACCGGCGGCGTCGAGGCGCTGTTCGCGATCCTGAAGGCGCTGCCGATCAATTGCCCGCCGGTGCTGATCGTCCAGCACATGCCGGCCGCGTTCACCCCCGGCTTTGCCGCGCGGCTCGACAAGGAATGTGCGCTGACCATCGTCGAAGCGCGCGACGGAACGCCGATCAAGCCTGGAACCGTCTATATTGCACCTGGAGGGACCACGCATATGGAACTGGCGGGCGGCGTCCATGGCCGGATCAAACTGCGGGCGGGCGAACGCTATAGCGGGCATCGTCCGTCGGTCGACGTCCTGTTCCATTCGGTCGCCGAACTGGGGCCCGCGGCGGTCGGGGTCATCCTGACCGGCATGGGTCGCGATGGTGCCGAGGGCCTGCTGGCGATGCATACGGCAGGCGCCCGGACGCTGGGCCAGACCCAGCAAAGCTGCGTCGTCTACGGCATGCCGCGCGCGGCGTTCGCGCTGGGTGCCGTCGACCGTGAAATCGCCTTGTCCGCACTGCCCGAGGCGATCCTCGGCGCGTGCCGCAAATGAGAATTGGGAGCGATTGATGCCAGCCGCAGCTGCAATAAAGGTGATGGTGGTCGACGACCAGACCAGCATGCGCGCGATGATCCGCCGGACCCTTCAGGATCTGGGTTTCAGGGACGTCCGCGACAAGCCCGGTGCCGTCGAGGCGCTGGGCTCGGTGCGGTCGGATCGCGTCCACCTGATCATCTCCGACTACAACATGCCCGACATGGACGGGCTCGAGTTCCTCGAGCAGGTGCGCAAGGATCCGGTGATCGGCAAGACCGTCTTCATCATGCTGACGGGCTCCGCCGATCGCGAGATCGTGCAGAAGGCCGCCGCGCTCGGCGTCAACAACTACGTCGTGAAACCGTTTTCGTCGGCCGTGCTCAAGGAAAAGATCGAGCGCGTCTTTGGCGAGCTGTCGTAACGCGATGCGCAGGGTCTCCATCATCCAGGGCGAAAACCACGTCTCCGGCGACGCCGACGTCGTCATCTCGACTCTGCTCGGCTCGTGCGTCTCGGTGTGTCTTCAGGACCCCGAGGCCCGGATCGGCGGCATGAACCATTTCCTGCTCGGCGAGCCGGGCAAGGATCAGCAGGTGCAGCGCCAGGACATGCAGCGCTACGGCGTCCACGCCATGGAGCTGCTGATCAACGCGCTGATGCGCAAGGGGGCCAACCGGTCGCGGCTGCGCGCGCAGATCTATGGCGGCGCCAACATCATCGCCGGGCTGGGCTCGATCGGCAGCAGCAATGCAGAGTTCGCGCGACGCTTCATGCAGACCGAGGGGATCAGGATCGGACAGTGCGACGTCGGCGGCAAGCAGGCGCGGCGCGTCGAGTTCATCCCCTATGACGGCACGGCGCGGTGCCGCGCGCTGGCCGAGATGCCGGCGATCGCTCGAAAGCCCGTCGCGATGCCGACGGGGGGAGGCGATGTCGATCTGTTCTGACCCCCGCCCTCCCAGCATGCCGCTCTCTTTCGGATAGGTTACCCCTGCAATGCCTCACGTCGATCGCCACGCAGCCTCGCTCATCTGTGCAATAGCAGACGAGATCCGCGACGTGCGCGCCCTGATCGAGAAGCTCGCGCATACGCTCGCCTCCGACGAAACTTTCGTCATGGCGTATATGGACCAGTTCCAGGTCTTCGATCTGGTGATCCAGCGCGCCGACGAAAGCGCGGACCTGCTCGATCGCATGGCCGAGGGATCACGGTCGCACGACGCGATCGACCAGGTCCGCCTGACCCTCTTGCAGGACAGGCTGCGCTCCGCACTGTCCGACGCGGCCTGATCGCCATGGCGGCGCGGTCCAACACTCCGGAACGGCCGATCGTCATCCGCAAGGTGAAGAAGGGCGGCCATGCGGCGCATCACGGTGGTGCCTGGAAGGTCGCCTATGCCGATTTCGTGACCGCGATGATGGCGTTCTTCATGCTGCTCTGGCTGCTGGCGAACCCGGACAAGGAGCGGCTGAAAGGGCTCGCCGAATATTTCTCGCCGACGTCGCCAAACGCGTCGAGCTCGACGACGCTGACCGCCAGCCCCGGCGACCAGCCCGGGCTGGGCGGACGTACCCGCCGCGCGCAGGCGGACAGCAAGACCTCGACCGGGCAGCCCTCGGCCGAGTCCGCGAAAAGCGGCGCGGCGCGCGGCGGCAGCGCCAGCATCCCGGATGCGTCGATGCGAGTGATCGCGCAGGAAATGCGCGTGGCCATCGACTCGGTGCCAGAGGTGGCGGACGCGAAGGACAGCCTGAAGATCGAGCCTGATCGCGACGGCGTGCGGATCAGCCTGATGGATACCGCCAACCGATCGATGTTCGTCGGCAGCACCGCGGCGCTCAATCCGTTTGCGCGGATGATGCTCGGCGAGATCGCGCGCAAGCTGGCGAAGTCGGGCGCGCAGATCGCGATCGAGGGGCATACCGATGCGACCGGCGGGCAGAGCGATGCGAACTGGCGGCTGTCGGGCGATCGCGCGATGGCCGCGCGGACCGCAATGATCGGCGCCGGGCTTCCCCCCGACCGGTTCGCCGAGATCGTCGCGCTCGGCGCGACGCAACCCGTCTATCCGGGGCAGCCGACGCGTCCCGAGAACCGCCGCATCACGATCGTCGCGCTTGGCGAGGCTCCCTCGCTTCCCAGCGACGTCAGTTTCAAATTCTAGCGAGGGCGACGCGTGTGAAACCCGCTTTGCTGGCCCCCATCCTGCTCACCGCCGGGCTTGGTCTCGGCGGTGGCACGGCGTATGGCGTGCACACGTTGCTGCCGCCCGCCGCCGGCGCCCCGGCAAAGCCCAAGGCCGAGACGACGAGCTTCACCCCGACGGGCAAAATCCTGGCCCCGCTGGTGCTCACCGACGGCCGCCTGTCGGGCTATGTCTCGTTCGAGGTGCAGCTGGAAACCGGCGAGACCGACGTCGAATTCGTGACCGCGCGAATGCCGATGCTGCTCAACGCGATCAACATGCGCACCTTCCGTACGCCGATGGCCGCTGGCCCGGACGGCATGCTGCCCGATCTCGAGCAGTTTCGCCGGGTCGTGATGGTCGCCGCGAACGAAGCCTTCGGACCCAGGATGGTCCGCCGTGCAGTCATCACCCAGGCGACACCGGCATGACCGCGCCTGTCCGTCCACCCCGTCACGACGGGCCATCAGCAGAGGAGAACGCCATGGTTAAGCGTGTTGCGATCGACCCCGCCACCGCCGCGGGCGCCGCCCCGGCCGCCAACGCCGTCGCCGGCGCGGCAAGCGGCGAAGGGATCTCCGATGCGCCCGCGGACGTGCCCGCAGACGTGACCGCCGAGGCGCCCGGGTACGTTCCCCGCGATCCGCGCCTGACGACGATCCTGCTGGTCGCACGGATGTCGACCCGCGGCTGGGACGATCTGTGCTGCGTCCGCAACATCTCGGCAGGCGGCATGCGGATCGACACGCTGGTGCCGCTGGTCGTGGGGCAGGATATCGACATCGAGTTCAAGAACGGCATCATCGTCCAAACGCAGGTCGCCTGGGTCGGCCGGGGCGAGGCCGGGCTGCGCTGCTACACGCCGATCACGATCGAACGCGTGCTGGCGCAGCCGACCCTGGGCCCCGTCACCGCGCTGCGCGCACCCCGCGCGCCCCGCCTGTCAACGCTGTGCCCGGTGGCGCTGCGATGCAACGGCCACCTGTTGCGGGGCAATTTGGAGAATATATCGCAGGGCGGCGCGCAGGTGCGGTTGTCGGCGCCGACCCCGGTCGATGGCGCGATCGTGCTCATCGCCCCCGGACTGGGTTCGATCCACGCGACGATGCGCTGGCAGACCCGCGACGTGGTGGGGATGGCGTTCCTCGACACGCTGGGGTTTGCCGATCTGTCACGCTGGCTGGCGAGCAGCCAGCGCTTCAGTGCGGACGGGACGGGAGACCCTAGCCCGCAGTGCCAAAGCTCCTGATCAGCGAGCCGGCGACCAGCGCCCAGCCATCGACGAGCACGAAGAAAATGATCTTCATCGGCAGCGCGATGGTTGGCGGCGGGAGCATCATCATCCCCATCGCCATCAGCACCGCGGACACCGCGAGGTCGATGATGAGGAACGGCAGCAGCAGCAGAAACCCGATCTCGAACGCGCGACGCAGTTCGGAGATCATGAACGCTGGCATCAGCGTGGTCAGCGGCATGTCGGCGCGCGCCACTGGCGGCTTGCCGGACAATTGCGCGAACAGCCCGAGATCGTCGTTGCGGACGTGCTTCAGCATGAACTGGCGGAACGGTTCGGCGGTGCGCGTGAACGCCTGTTGCTCGGTCAGCCGCCCCTCGCTGTAGGGACTGACGCCCGCCTTCCACGCCTGGTCGAAGGTCGGCGCCATCACGAAGAACGACAGGAACAGCGCCAGGCTGATGATGACCGGGTTGGGCGGCACGCCGGGCGCGCCGATTCCGGTGCGGAGCAGCGACAGCGCGACCACGATCCGTGTGAACGAAGTGACGGTCATCAGGATGCCGGGCGCGAGGCTGAGCACGGTCAGCATCAGCACAAGCATGATCGCGCGGCCCGATACCGATCCCGATCCCAGCGTCACCGATGCGGTCTGCGCGATGGCGGCGGAGGGGAGCAGCATGGCAAACGCGACTACGATCGCGATGAGAAGACGCTTACGCAATTGTGGAATCCTTGGCAGCGGCATCGCCGCTCGTGCCGCCGGCGCGGACCCTGTCGACCAGCGCGGCGAAGCTCGGCAGTGGCGTCGAGGGTTTGCTTGATGCGAGGCGCTCACGGTCGCGCGCGGCGCGTCGGGCGTCGTTCGCGGCCTGGTCGACCGCGTCGCGCACCAAGGCGGTTTCGAGCACGAGATGCCCCTCGGGGGAAAGCAGAACGAGGTGTTCGCGGCCGTCGCGGCGGACCAGCGCGATCATCCGGCGCGCGTCGACGGGCAGCGTCTCGATCAGCTCCAGCCGCCGCTCACGCGCACCGATGGCACGCCCGGGCAGCCGCAGGTCGTAGCGGCGGACCAGCCACAACGCGCCTGCGAGAATGCCGAGAACCGCGCCGAGCCCGCCGATCGTCCGGAGCAGCGACAGCAGGTCCATCAACCCCTCACCCGCTGGACGACTTCGCTCACCTCGAGCGACATCTGGTCGCCGTCGACCATGATGCGCCCCTTGGCGACCAGCTCGCCGTTGACATAGACCAAAGTCGGATCGTCGTGACCGCAATCGAGCGGGATCATTGCGCCGCGCCCCATCTTGAGGATCTGTCGGATCGGTACCTGCGCGGATCCCAGTACGATCGACATGTCGACATAGATGCTCTCGAGGACGGACATTGCGACGCTTCTCCCTTGCGATGATTATAGGAAAAACTTTCCGCTCGGCCGTCCGGCTAGGCAATTTTTGCCTATAACGAGGAGGCAGGCCGACACGGCCGGTGGAGACGACCAATGGACCTCAAGACATCGCTGCAGGTGTCCGCCTCGGGTTTGCGCGCGCAGTCGCTGAGGATGCGCATCATCGCGGAAAACCTCGCCAATGCGGATTCGGTAGCGCGCACTGCGGGCGGCGATCCGTATCGCCGCCGCCTGCCCAGCTTCAAATCCGAGGTCGATCGCAGCAGCGGCGCGGCGGGCGTCGCGATCGCCTCGATCCAGTCGGACCGGAGCGCGTTCCAGCGAGTCTACCAGCCGGGCAGCCCCGCCGCGGACTCGACCGGCTACGTCAAGAAACCCAACGTCAACGGACTCGTCGAAGCCGCCGACATGAAGGCCGCGCAGCGTTCGTACGAAGCCAATCTCAGCGCGATCGAGGCCGCCAAGAGCCTGACGATGCGCACCATCGATCTCCTAAAATAAGGATCATCCTGCATGTCGATCGGAGCCTTTGACGCGGTATCGGCCTATGGCCGGGTACTCGGCGCGACCCAAACCCCCAAGATCGCCGAGACCGAGGCAGCTCCTGAGACCGGCGGCAGCTTTGGCGGGATGATCGAGAAACTGGTGAGCGAGACCGCCACCAGCCTGCGCAACGCCGAGACCGCGAGCGCGAAACAGGTCGCCGGCAAGGGCGACCTGATCGACGTGGTCACCGCGGTCGGCGCGGCGGAAACCGCGCTCGACACCGTCGTCGCGGTGCGCGACCGGATGGTGAACGCCTATTCCGAAATCATGCGCATGCAGATCTGAGCCGCGATGACGCCGTTCGCCGCGATGGAGCTGGCCAAGGCCGCGATGATGCTGGTGCTGACGATCGTCGGCCCGATGCTGATCACCTCGTTGATCGTCGGCGTCGTGATCGGGCTGTTCCAGGCGCTGACCCAGGTGCAGGAGATGACGCTGACCTTCGTCCCCAAGCTGCTGGCGATCGGGATCGTCATGCTGCTGTGCCTGCCGATGATCGGCCATGCGCTGGCCAATTTCATGGCGGTGGTCAGCGACCATATCGTGCGCGGCTGAGCCCTCAAGTGGAGGCCCTCCCCGCGCAGGCTGTCGGCTTCCTCGTCGTGTTCGCGCGCGTCGGGGCGGTGCTGATGCTGCTGCCGGTATTCTCCGAAGACGCGGTGCCCGGCAAGATCCGGCTGATGCTGTCGCTCGGCATGAGCGCGGGCCTGTGGGGCCTGCTCGGGCCGCGCATTCCGGTGCTCGCCCCTGACAGTACCGCGCTGCCCGGGATGCTGATCGGCGAGATCCTGACCGGGCTGGCGATCGGCATGATCATCAAGATCATGTTCCTCGCCGCGGCGATGGCGGGATCGATCATCAGCCTGCAGGTCGGTCTGTCGTCGGCGCTGATCAACGATGCGAGCCAGGGCGGCCAGGCCGCAGTGCTGTCGAAGCTGGTCAGCGTCGCCGCCGCGGTCGTGTGCATGGGGATGGGCGTGCACCATCTGTGGGTTGCGGGGATCGTCCATTCCTATACGATGTTCCCGGTCGGCGGCCTGCCCCCCGCCGCGGATTTCGCGCAGCTCGCGATTGCCACCGTCGGCAAGGCGATGAGCCTGGCGATCAGCCTGTCCGCGCCGCTGCTGGTGTACGGCATCGTGTTCAACATGGCGCTCGGCCTGTCGGTGCGATTGGCGCCCGCGATCCAGGCGTTCTTCCTCGCCCAGCCGCTCAACCTGCTGCTCGGGCTCGCGCTGTTCGCCGGGCTGATCGGCGGCATCCTCACCGCGTTCGCGTCGAGCATGACGCTGTGGTTGCAGACAGGATGGGTCTGAGCGATGGCCGACGACCAGAAGACGCATGACCCCACCGACAAGAAGCTGTCCGACGCGCGTGCGAAAGGCGACGTGCCAATGTCGGGCGAGATGCGTCATGCGGTGATGTTCATCGCTGCGATCATCGTCGCGGGCGGGATGGGTAGCTGGACGCTCGCGCGGGTCGGGCCGTTGCTGGTGCGGCTGTGGGGCGGCGCGGACGACTATCCGCTCGATCCCGATGGCGCACAGCATTTCGCGACCGGGATCCTCGCCGCGGTGGCGGGCGCGATGGCGCCGCTGCTCGCGCTGCTGCTGGGGTTCGCGCTGCTGATCCTGCTGGTGCAGGGGCGGCCGACCCTGTCCTGGTCGCGGCTGACGCCCAAATTCTCGAAACTGTCGCCGGTCGCGGGGTTCGGCCGGATCTTCGGCAAGCGCGCGTTGGTCGAATTCGCCAAGACGCTCGCCAAGTTCGCGGTCGTCATCACCATCGCGACGATGGTCACCGCGCCGCGCCTTGTCGGGCTCGACCAGCTGATCGATGCCGAGCCGCGCGCGATCGCCCAGGCGGCGGGCGCGCTGGTGCTGCACATGATCCAGTCGGTCGCGATCCTGGTCGGCTGCATCGCCGCGTTCGACTTCATCTATCAGCGCCACGCCTTTCTCCAGCGCATGAAGATGTCGTTCCAGGAGGTGAAGGACGAACACAAGCAGAGCGAGGGCGATCCGAAGATCAAGGCCAAGATCCGCTCGATCGGCATCCAGCGATCGCGCCGGCGGATGATGGCGGCGGTGCCGGACGCCAGCGTGGTCGTCACCAATCCGACGCATTATGCGATCGCGCTGAAATATGATCACGGCGCGATGGCCGCGCCGGTGGTCGTCGCGATGGGGGTGGACGCGGTCGCGCTGCGGATCCGCGCGGTCGCCGCGGAGGCGGGCGTGCCGATCGTCGAGAGCCCGCCGCTCGCGCGTGCGCTCTATGCCAGCGCGACGATCGACCGGCCGATCCCGACCGAGCATTTCAAGGCGGTCGCCGAGATCATCGGCTATGTCATGCGCCTCGCGAAACGCCGGGTCTGAGTGCGATCAGGCGATGATGTCGTGCTTGGCGAGTTCGACGCGGACGCGCAGTTCGATGTCCTTGAAGAGTTCGCGCAGTTCGGCGTCCTCGGGTTCGCCGAGCGCCTCGCTCCACGCGGCAATCTCGTGCAGGCTTTCGACCGCGGGCAGCCCGGCCATGAGCGCGGTATCGAGCCGTTCGAGCGCGCGCAGACCGCGATCCGCGACGAGTGCCGCGCGGCGGCGGCTTTCGGCCGGGCGTTCGGACGCGGCGAGCGCGACCATCATCTCGACGCTCACCGACACGGCGATCGGCGCGGGCGCCGTTCCTTGCGGAGTCGCCGCCTCCGCCACGGCGAAGCGCGCGACCTTTGGCAGGGCGCCCGCCAGCAGCGTCTGGATCGGAACGATGGGGCCGGTGATGCGCAACGATTTTCCCGTGGGGGACGTGGGGCCGCCCCGGTCTTCCTATAATACACTTAGCGCACAAATCCTGGGATCACGCGAAATCCATGCATTTTCTCCGCCCAGCCCTGGCGACGCTCCTCGCCCTTACGATGATCGCCGTGCCGCTGCCGGCGCTGGCGGGGCCGCGGATCAAGGACATCGTCGATATCGAGAATGTCCGGCCCAACCAGCTCGTGGGCTACGGCCTGGTGGTCGGGCTGGCGGGAACCGGTGACCGGCTGCGCAACGCGCCGTTCACCGAGGAGACGATGCTCGCGATGCTCGAGCGGATGGGCGTGAGCGTGCGCGGCACGCAGATGCAGACGCAGAACGTCGCCGCGGTCTCGATCTCCGCGACGATGCCGCCATTCGCGCGCGCCGGCTCGCAGATCGACGTCCAGATCTCGTCGCTCGGCGATGCGAGCAGCCTGCAGGGCGGCACGTTGCTGGTGTCGTCGCTACGCGCGCTCGACGGCGAGATCTATGCGGTGGCGCAGGGCCCCGTCGCGCTGTCGGGGTTCAAGGCGCAGGGCGCGGGCGCCAGCGTGACGCGCGGGGTGACCACGACCGCGCGGATCGCGGGTGGGGCGATCATCGAGCGCGAAGTGAACTTTGCGTTCAAATCCGCGACCAGCCTGAAACTGGCGCTGAAGAACCCCGATTTCGCGACCGCCCAATATGTCGCCGCGGCGATCAATGCGCGCTTTGCCGGCACCGCCGAAGTGCTCGACCCCGCGACGATCGAGATCGCGGCGCGCGGCAGCTTCACGGGGTCGCTGATCGCGCTGATCTCCGCGGTCGAAAATCTCGAGGTGACGGTCGACCAGCCCGCGCGGATTATCATCAACGAGGCGTCGGGGACCGTCGTGATGGGCACCGACGTCCAGATCAGCCCGGTCGCGATCGCGCAGGGCGGGCTGACGATCAGCGTGACCGAGACGCCGGTCGCCTCGCAGCCCGCCCCGCTGTCGAACGGGACGACCGCGGTGCTGCCGCGCACGCAGATCAGCGTCGACGATGGCGCGGGCAAGTCGCTCGCGCTGTTGAAGGGCGGCACCTCGCTCAAGTCGCTGGTCAGCGGGCTCAACACGCTGGGCGTCAGCCCACGCGACCTCATCACCATCCTCCAGGCGGTCAAGAGTGCCGGCGCGCTCCAGGCCGAGATCGAGGTCCAGTGATGCCCGTTACACCCGTCGCACCCTCGGTTACCGCCCCTGCCCCCAGGCCCGCCGCCAAGACGGCCGAGACCGCCGAAAAGTTCGAGGCGGTGTTTCTCGGCCAGATGACGCAGTTGATGATGGAGAGCGTGGACACGGGCGACGCATTCTCGGGCGGGCACGGCGAAGCGATGTTCCGCGGCGTGCTCGCGGAAAAGCTCGGCACCGCGATGGCGCACAAGGGCGGCCTCGGGCTCGCCCCCGCCGTCCTGGCACAGATGATCAAGATGCAGGGGGATTCCGGCGATGGCCAATGACTTCATCGACATCATCACGTCGCTGACCGCGATCATGGAGGAAGAGACCGCGCGGCTCCTCCAGCCCGGCCGGCACAGCGATTTCGGCGAGATGGCAGCCGCCAAGATCAAGCTGGTCAGCATGCTCGAAGGCTGGATCCTCCAGCATGATCGCACGGACTCGGGCTGGCTCGCGCGGCTCGACGACGAGGCGCGCGAGCGGCTGAGCGCGGCGATCCTCCACCTAGGCACCGCCGCGCAGGCCAATGCACGCGTGCTCGAGCGTCAGATCGACCTGTCGACCGAGATGATGGCGGCGGTAGCGACCGAGGCGCGCCGGCTGTCGGGCACCCGGCGCGCCATCTATGGCGCGACCGGGATCCTGTCGCGGACCGAGGTGGCGACGCCGATCTCGATCAACGCGAGCCTCTGAGCCGCGCGGCTGCGGCGCTACTGCCCGCGGCCGATCGCACTCTTCAACAGACCAAGCTGCTTGCGGTACAGGCTGGTCATCGCCGCGAAATCGGCCTGGATCTGGCCCATCTTGAGCAGCTGATCCTCCAGCGCGACGTTGTTGCCGTCGGGCTTGGTCTCGGACGTATCGGCATCGAGGACGATGTTGCCCGCCATCGGCTGCCGTGCGCCGAGCGCGGTCATGCCGCTGGTCAGCGCGATACGCGGCCGGGCGACCATCGGCTTGCCAGCATCTTGGGGCAGCAGGCTGGAGAAATCGGGGGCGACGACCTCGCGCGCCTTGAAGGCGGGCGTTTCGCTGTTGGCGATATTCTGCGCGATCACGCGTTGGCGCTCGGATAGGTTCTTCATCGCCTGACCGATCCCGGTCATCAGCGACGGCGTGGATAGCGACATTGGCTCAGACTCCTGTCAAAAACGTGCTTACCGTGGTGTCGGCAACGGGCGTCAACCGATCGAGCGCCGCCTTGTACGACGCCAGCTGCGCGGATTGCGCGGGCGTCAACGCGGTCGATTTGAACCCGTTGGTCAGCGCGGCCTTGCCCGCATCCCAGTAGAGCGAGCGATACGCGGTCTGCGTCGTCGAGATCGCGCTCTTGAGCACGGTCAGCGACGCGGCCGCATCCTTGGCAGTCGTGACGTTGAGCGCATCGGTCAGGGCGAGGCCGAAATTGCCGCCGGGATGGACCCTGGGCGCGTTGCGCGCCGTAATCGGGGGGACCGCGAGCCGGCCGGGTTCGATCCCGAGCTTGGCGAGCGCATCCTTGTCGCCAGCGCCCGCGATCAGCGCGACCGACGATCCGGCCTTCGCGTCGATGTGCAGCGTCGTCACGCCCGCGACCGTGGTGGTCGCGACGCTCGCCTTGGAGCCGGTCAGCCGGCGGACCCGATCGCCTAGCGTCGCCAGCGTATCGTCCGCCTCGATCACGACCTTCCTGACCGTCCCGCCCTGCACCTTCAGCGAGAATTCGTCGCCCGCGCGCAGGCTGGTCTGCGCGATCAGCTTGACCGAGGCTTCGGGATTGAGCGTACCGCGGTGCAGTCCGAGCGCGCCGAGCGCGGTGTCGCCACCGCTCGCCGCGGCGATCCGCACCGGCTCGGTGCGGGTCGCGGTCTGGCCGAACTGATTGATGTCTTCGAGCGCACCGGTGGTGCCGTCGAGGCGGGTGACGAAGCCGTCGACCGCGCCGCGCGCCGCGCCGTCGAGCGCGCCGGTGGTGCGCCCGCCGACATAGAGCGCGCCGTTCATGAAGGCGACGCTGTCGATCTGGTCGTCACCCGCACTCGCGATGTATGACGTGCTCGCGCCCGACAGGCCGCCGTCGATGCGGCTGACGAAGCCGTCGCGGCCCGCCCCCATCGCGGTCGTCTGCGTGCCGTCGAGCGCGGTGCTGGTCGCGCCCGCCACCGCGATCGTGCCGTCGGCGGCGACCGCCAGCGCGCGCGCATCGGCCTGGCCGAGCGACAGCGTCGCCAGATCGGTGCCGATCGCGGTGGCGTTGATGCTGCGCAGCTTTGCGTCGCCGTTTTCGTTCGTCAGCGCGAGCAGGTTGCCGTCGCCGCCGATCGCGAGCGCATTGACCGATTCACTGCCGCCCGCGTCGATCGTACGCCGTTCCTGGAGCTTGCCCGTCGCATCCAGCCGGGCGATGAACGCATCGCCGCCGCCCGTCGCGGCCTTGCCGCCGATATAGATCGCGCCGTCATTGCCGACCGCGAGCGCGCTGGCGGTATCCGCGCCCAGCGCGCGGACAACGGTCGCGAACCGTTCGTCGCCTTGCCCGGAATAGCGCGCGACGAGCATGTCGCCGTCCGTGGTGGCGCCGTCGAAGCGGCCCGACACGGTGCCCGCGACGGTAACCTCGCCACTGGCCGACACGCTGACCGCAGCGCCCTGTGCGGCGCCCGATGCGCCAAGGCTGCGCTGCCAGACCACGCCGCCCGCGCTGTCGAGCTTGGTCAGCAGCAGATCGTTGCTGCCGCCCGATCGGTTGGACTGGAGATCGCCGCTGGTCGTGCCGACCGCATAGCTGAAGCCGCGCGCGTCGGTCGCGATCGCCTGCGTCACGGTGGGCGCGGCGATCGTGACCGGGGTCGGCTTCGCGCCTTTCGCCGGGGCAATGGCGGTGAGCTTCGCGCGCGCCATCGCCGCGGAATCGACGCCGGCGATGCTGGTCTGGAGCGTGCGATCGAGCGCGCCCGCCGCGTCGCCGAACTTGAGGATCTGCGTCGTCGCGGGCGCATCGAGCGCGGTCTGGCCGGTGGCGACGACGAGCGCGTCGGGCGCGCCGACCTGATCGATCGAGACGCGCTCGGCACCGTTGGGCGCCTTGACCCCCATCCCCCATTTGCCCGAATTCTTGTCCGGCAGGAAATGCACCAGCCAGCGCGGCGACGGATTGCCCTCCGCGTCGAGCACGACCGAGCCGTCGGGATTGCGCAGCGGGATCGCGTGGATCGCGCCGTTGATCGCCGCGCTGATCGAATCCAGCGTCGGCGGCTGCACCGTCTTCGCCAGATCGACCGTCACGCTGTCGCTCGCGCCAGGTTTCTCGAGTTTGATCGTGAACACTTCCGCGCCGGTCAGACCGGGGATCGGTGCGTCGCGCGCGGCGAGCTGCCCCGTCGGCGCGACCTTGGTCGGGTCGGTCGCGGTGACCGCCAGTGTCTGCGCGCGCCGGGTCGGCAGGCCGAACGACAATTCGACCTTGTCCGCGGGTGCCTGCCCCAGATACGTCTGCAGATCCGCCAGCCCCTTGGCGAAGGTTGCCTGCAGCGCGGTGCGCTCGGCCTCGGTCGTCGTCGTGCGCGCGGCGGCGGTGGCGAGCAGGCTGAGCTTCGAGAGCGCCTTGTAGGTGGTGAACGCGGTCTGGATGTCGAGCGAGCCGGCGTTGGGCATCGACACCGACGGATCGACGATCGACGCCATCTGGCGGATCGCGGCGATCTGCGTCGCTTCGGGTGTTTTCGCCGCCGGCTGTTTCCAGGGCGGCGTGGTCGGCGCGAGCGTGAACTGCGCTTTGGCGGCCCGCACCGCGCGGGTCTCGACGGGGGTGGAATCGGTAAAGCTGGAAAAGCTGTTGCTGCCCGACAGCGCCGAAAGGGCAGTCAGCCCGCTGGACAGATTAATCGTCATGTCGTCGCACCTCCCGATCCGTTTTCCCGCCTTTCTCCTATAATAGAGCCAGAACCGGCCGAACTGCGCCTTTTCCCGCTATTATAGGTCCGAATGCCGATGAACATGATGGCACTGTCGACCCAGCCCCCCGAAATGAAGCGATTTTCCGGCCCCGAACGCGCCGCCGCGCTGATGCTCGCGCTCGGCAAGGAGCATGGTGCGCCGATCTGGGATCAGCTGTCGACCGACGAGGTGCGCGAGCTGTCCGCGGCGATCTCTCACCTCGGCCGCGTGCCGTCGGTGGTGGTGGAGCATCTGCTCGTCCAGTTTTCGGGCGAGGTGTCGAGCATGGCGTCGCTGCACGGCTCGTTCGAAACGACCGAACGGCTGCTCGAAGGGATATTGCCCGACGACCGCGTGCGTGAGATCATGGAGGATATCCGTGGCCCCTCGGGTCGCACGATGTGGGACAAGCTGTCCAACGTCAGCGAAACCGTGCTCGCGACGTATCTCAAGAACGAATATCCGCAGACCGTCGCGGTGATCCTGAGCAAGCTAAAGCCCGACCACGGCGCCCGCGTGATCGCGGCGCTGCCGCGCGAGCTGTCGGTCGACGTGATCCTGCGGATGCTGCGGATGGACACGGTGCAGAAGGAAGTGCTGATCGAGGTCGAGCACACGCTCAAGAACGAGTTCATGAGCAACCTTGCGCGGTCGCAGCGCCGCGATCCGCACGAGACGATGGCCGAGGTGTTCAACGCGCTCGACCGCGCGACCGAGGAGGCGATGCTGGCGGCGCTCGACGACCGCGCGCCCGATAGTGCCGAGCGGATCCGCGCGCTGATGTTCACGTTCGAGGATCTCGGCAACCTGATGCAGCCCGCGATCGCGGCGATCGTCCGCAATGCCGACAAGCGCGAGATGGCGCTGGCGCTCAAGGGCGCGCCGCTGCCGATCAAGACGCTGTTCTTCGGTTGCATGACCGAACGCGCGGCCAAGCTGCTCCGGTAGGACATTGCCGCGCTCGGGCCGGTACGCGCACGCGAATGCGACGAGGCGCAGAACGCGCTGGTGCGGCTGGCCAAGTCGCTCGCCGATCGCGGCGAGATCGTGCTGGTCGATCCCAATAGCGACGATGCGATGATCCTGTGATGCCCGTCCTGCGCAGGGCGGCCTGATCGATGGACGCCGCGTTTCACGTCAAGCCGTTCGCCTTCGATCGCATCTTCACCACCGCGCAGCCGGTCGTGCGTGATACGGCGGGCGAACTGGCGACGCTCAACGCCGAGCTCGATCTGCTCAAGCTCAGGTTCGACAGCGAGATCGCGATCGCGCGCGCCGACGGATTCGAGGCGGGCCTCGCCCAGGCGCGCGAGGAGATCAGCGCCGCACTGCTCGCCGCGACCGATGCGCTGCACGCGTCGATCGAGACGGTGGAAAGCGCGTTCGAGGCGATCGAGGAACGGCTGTCCGGGGTTGCCGCCGAGGTGGCGATGGCGGCGGCCGACGGGCTTGCGGGCCATGCGCTCGCGCTCGACCCGACCGTCGCTATCGACGCGGCGATCGGTCGCGTGCTGACTCAGGTCGCGCGCGGACAGGAGCTGCGCGTCCGCGTCCACCCCGATCTGGCCGAGCGCATGGAAGCGGTGATCGCCGAGCGGCAGAGCCGCGACCGCCGCCGCCTGTCGCTGACCGTGCTGCCCGACCCCGCACAGGCGATCGGCGACGCGCTGATCACCTGGGAACAGGGCGGTCTTGCGCTCGATCAGGCCGCGCGGCGCGCCGCGATCCTGGCCGAGCTCGGGATCGACCATCCCCCCGCCTGACCGCGACCCGGCAAAGTTTTCCTACCCGGCAAAGGCTTCCGCCCTCACCCTCCTATAATGAGCGGGAGGGGCCGAGGCCTCGCTCGCAACGGTGAGGCCGGTCTTGGACGGAGTGCGGAATTTCTTGGCGCAGCTCGGGACGCGACGCCTGATGATCATGGCGGGCGTCGCACTGGCGTTGCTGGGCGTGCTGTCCGCGGTGGCGTTTCGCGGCACGACCAGCGAGATGGGCTTTCTCTACACCGATCTCGATCCGTCGGTCGCGCAGTCGATCACGACCAAGCTGACCGCGCAGAGCGTCCCCTTCCAGCTGTCCGCCGACGGCACCTCGATCATGGCACCGCAGGACAAGCTGGCGCAGCTGCGCATGGCGATGGCCGCGGACAAGCTGAGCGGCAAGGTCGGCTACGACGTGCTCGATGCCGAGGAGCCGTTCGGCGTGTCGTCGTCGCGCGCGCGGATGAACGAGACTCGCGCGATCGAGGGGGAACTCGAAAAGTCGATCCAGAGCCTCGACAGTGTCGCCGCCGCGCGCGTCCATATCGTGATGCCCGACCGCGCGATGTTCCAGGCGGAACCGCGCAAGGCGACCGCGGGCGTCACGATCAAGACGCGCGGCCGCCTGCCGTCGAGCGCGGTGCAGGCGATCCGCTATCTCGTCGCGTCGTCGGTGCCCGAACTGGCGCCCGACCAGGTGTCGATCGTCGACCAGTCGGGTGCGCTGCTCGCGCGGGCGGGGGAAACCGACGATGCGAGCGCGGCGCAAGCCGACGACCGCGAGACCGGTATCGAGGGACGGCTGCGCACGCAGATCGAGGCGATGCTCGAGCCGATCGTCGGCGCGGGCAAGGTGCGCGCCGAGGTGTCCGCGCAGGTCGGCCGCGACCAGACGCGCGAGGAGACCAATGTCTATGATCCCGACAAGCAGGTGATCGCGCACCAGACCACGGTCGAAAGCGGCGACCAGAGCAACGAGGCCAACGCGACCGCGCCGGGCGCCTCGGTCGCTGGGCAATTGCCGGAGAACCAAGGCGCCGCGGCCGCGCTCGGGGCGACGCCCGGCGGCGACACGCGGAAATCGGCCAAGACCGAAAATTCGGAAGATACCACCTATGCCAACAGCCAGACGCACACCGTCACGGTCCGATCGCCGGGCAAGCTGGCGCGGCTGACCGTCGCGGTAATGGTCGACGGCGGCAAGAAGGGGCTGCCCGCGCCCGAGATCGCGCGGCTGACCCGGCTCGTGCAGAACGCGGTCGGTTTCGACGCGGCGCGCGGCGACAGCGTGATCGTCGAAAGCATGACCTTCGCACCGAGCGATACGCTGGCGGACGCCGAGCGCAGCTGGTGGTCGTGGATCTCGGTCGATCAGATTCTCGGCCTGCTCAAACTGCTGGTGATCGCGGGCGTGGGCCTGATCGCGTTGAGGATGTTGCGGCCCAAAGTCGTCACCGATCCGGCCGCCGAGGAGGCGCGGCTGTTGATCGCGCAGACCGCCGAAGCGCAGGATCTGGCGAACCGCGCGATCAGCGGCGATCCCGACGCGCTGCTCCAGATCGAGGCGATGCGCGAGGCGGGCGACGATACCACGAGGCTCGACGAGGAAATCGCGCTCGCGCAGGTCGACGGCCGCATCAAGCTGTCGTCGCTCAAGAAGATCGGTGAGGCGATCGCCGGAAGCCCCGCGGAATCGGCATCGGTGATCCGCCAGTGGATGAACGCATGATGGAGCCCTCTACGCCTATGGATATCGACTCGCTCGGCCTCGTCCCCTCGCCCGACGCAGGCCCCGACGTGCCGACGCTCGAGGATTTCGGCCCGATCGAGGACCGGACCGAACACGCCGACAGCTATACCGGGCTGGAGGCGGTGCACGACGTGCCGGTTACCGTCCAGGCGGTGCTGGGCCGATCGCGGATCGCGATCGGCGACCTGCTGCAGCTCAAGGCCAATGCGGTGATCGAGCTCGACCGGCGCGTCGGCGAACCCGTCGACATCTTCGTCAACAACCGCCTGATCGCGCGCGGCGAGGTGGTGATGATCGAGAATTCGCTTGGCGTGACGCTGACCGAACTCGTCCGGCAGGAGCGCTGAATCGATGGACGACATGGGCCCCGTCCACCTGCTGATCGTCGGCGCCGCGAACGGCGCGCTGGGCGTCGCGGCCGACATGGCGCGCGCCGCGGGGGCGAAGGTCGTCGCCACGCGCACCACGATTGCCGCGTTGCAGCAACTGCGCGACATCGGCGGCGATATCGTGATGATCGACATCGATCAGGACATTGCCGGCTTCATCACGCAGCTGCGTACCGAACGGATCGCGGTGCCGGTGATCGCGTGCGGGATCGATGCATCGGCGGACCAGGCGGTCGCCGCGATCCGCGCCGGTGCACGCGATTACCTGCCCCTGCCCCCGCAACCCGACCTGATCGCGTCCGCCATCCTGTCGGTCGCGCAGCACGGTATCCGCATGGTCGGCGAAAGCCCCGCGCTGGCGCGCGCCACCGCCTTGGGCCTCGCGCTGTCGCATTCGCATGCGCCGGTGCTGGTGGTCGGCGAGCGCGGCAGCGGCAAGCAGAGCCTGGCGCGGATGATCCACGCCGCCTCGGCACGGCGCGGCCGGTTCCTGACGATCGACTGCGCTGCGGGCAATGACGACATCCTGGCGTCCGAACTGTTCGGGCACGCAGCGGGCGCGTTTCCCGGCGCAGTCGCGCGGCGACGCGGGCGGATCGAGGAAGCCGCGGACGGCACGATCGTCCTGCGCGACGCCGATGCGTTGTCGCTGGCGATGCAGGCGCAGTTGCTGGCGACGTTGCAGGGCCATGGCGGTCCGCATGGCGGGCACGACTTCTCGCCCGTGAGCGCGCGCATCATCGCGAGCACCGCGCGCGATCTCGACTCGCTGGTCGCGGCGGGACGGTTCAACGCGCCGTTGCTCGCACGGCTCGGGCTGGTCCGCATCGCCGTCCCGCCGCTGCGCGACCGCCGTGGCGATATCGCGATCCTGGCGCAGTATTTCGCCGAGCGGTTCGCGTTCCTGAGCGACCTGCCGGTGCGCGAGCTCGACGACACCGCGATCGCGGCGCTGCTGCGGCATAGCTGGCCGGGCAACGTCCGCGAGCTGGAGGACACGATCCACCGTGCCGTGCTGCTGAATGCCGAGCCGCGGATCGGCGCGACGGCGATCGTCACCGCCGACGGGCTGCCGCTCGGCACGCACCGCGCCTCGGGTGCGCCCGAAGCCCCGACGCCGGGCGCGTTCGTCGGCCGCACCGTCGAGGATGTCGAGCGCGACCTGATCCTGCGCACGCTGCGCCATTGCCGCGGCAACCGCACATCGGCGTCGACCATCCTCGGCATTTCGGTGCGCACGATGCGCAACAAGCTGAAGTCCTTCATCGAGGCGGGCATCGCCGTCTCGCCGGCACCGTGAGCACATGACGATGCGCCTCGACGAAATGGTCAAACGCTTTGGCCTCAGCAAGGATCTGGCGCTGGCGGGCACGGTCATCGCGATCATCGCGATGCTCATCCTGCCGCTGGCGCCGTGGATGCTCGACATGGGGCTTGCGCTGTCGATCACGCTGTCGGTGATGATCCTGATGACGTCGCTGTTCATCGAGAAGCCGCTCGACCTGTCGGCGTTCCCGACCATCCTGCTGATCGCGACGATGCTGCGGCTCGGCCTCAACCTCGCTTCGACGCGGCTGATCCTGTCGCACGGACATGAGGGCGCGCATGCCGCGGGCGGGGTGATCGGCGCGTTCGGCGAATTCCTGATGGGCGGCGAACCCGTTATCGGGCTGACCATTTTCGCGATCCTGGTCGTGATCAATTTCGTCGTCATTACCAAGGGCGCGGGCCGCATCGCCGAAGTCGCCGCGCGGTTCAGCCTGGATGCGATGCCCGGCAAGCAGATGGCGATCGACGCCGACCTGTCGGCGGGGATGATCACCGAGACCGAAGCGCGCGAGCGGCGCACCGAGATCGAGGCCGAAAGCGGCTTTTACGGTGCGATGGATGGTGCGTCGAAATTCGTGAAGGGCGATGCGGTCGCCGGGCTGCTGATCACCGCGATCAACGTCGTCGTCGGGCTGATCATCGGCATCGCGATCCACGGCGTGCCGTTCGGCGAGGCGTTCCACACCTATACCATCCTGACCGTCGGCGACGGGCTGGTCAGCCAGATCCCCGCGCTGATCGTGTCGACCGCCGCGGGCCTGCTGGTGTCCAAGGGCGGGATATCGGGCAAGACCGGCACTGCGCTCGGCCTTCAGCTTGGTCGTTATCCCAAGGCGTTCGGGATGGTTTCGGTGCTGATGGGGGGGCTGGCGATCATGCCTGGCCTGCCCTTCGTGCCGTTCGCCGCGTTTGCCGGCTTGAGCGGTTGGCTTGCGTGGAAGATGACGCGCACCGCCGAGACCCGCGCCGCCGCCGAACGGCTCGCCGGGGCGACCGCCGAGCGCGCCGCGCAACAGGTCGACGAGCCGGTCTCGCGGACGCTGGCGATCGACTCGGTACGGCTCGAGATCGGCTATGCGCTGCTCCCGCTGATCAACGATTCGCAGGCCGAACCGCGGCTCGACGACCAGGTTCGCGCGCTGCGCCGGCAGATGGCGCTCGATTTCGGGTTCGTGCTGCCCGCGGTGCGGATCATCGACAATATGGCGCTGAAAGCGAACGAATATATCGTCTACATCAAGGAGACCGAGGCGGCGCGCGGCGAGATCAGGCTCGACAAGCTGCTGGTCGTCAATGCGGGCGGCGACGATCTCGGCATCGTCGGCGAGGAAACCCGCGAACCCGTCTTCAACCTGCCCGCCTTGTGGATCGACCGGGGCTTGCGCGACGAGGCGGGGGTGCGCGGGCTGACCGTGGTCGATTGCGGGACGATCATCACCACGCACCTGACCGAGCTGGTCAAGGACAACATCGCCGACCTGTTGTCGTTCACCGAAACGCACAAGCTGCTGACCGAAATCCACAAGGATTCGGAAAAGCTGGTCGCCGAGATCGTGCCGTCCAAGATCTCGATCTCGGGCGTGCAGCGCATCCTCCAGAACCTGTTGTCCGAGGGCATCTCGATCCGCGACATCCCGACGATCATGGAGGGGATCGCGGAGGCGGCACCGCTCAGCACCAACATTGTGCAGATGACCGAGCATGTCCGCGGGCGGCTCGCACGGCAAATCTCGGCGCAGCAGACGCACCAGGGGGCGATCCCGATCCTCACTTTGTCGCCGCACTGGGACGCCGAATTCGCCGAGAGCATCGTCGGCCAGGGCGACGACCGCCATTTGGCGATGGCGCCGTCGAGCCTGCAGGCGTTCATCGCCGCGGTCCGCGAGACCTATGACCGGCTGGCGGCGAGCGGCGAGATTCCGTGCATGCTGACCAACCCCGCGATCCGCCCGTTCGTCCGCTCGATCATCGAACGCGTGCGCCCGGCGACCGTCGTGCTGTCGCAGAACGAAATCCACGCGCGCGCGCGGATCCGGGCGCTCGGGACGATCGGATAACCGCCGGATCGGGTCCGCCCGCTCTATAATGGAATCGTCCGGCCCGCGTGCTGGGAGAAAGGCTCTGCATGACGTTCGCCGCCGCGATGGGACCATCGCTATCCCTACCTCTTACCAGTGTCGCCGTTCGGGCGGGGGCGTGTGCGGATGTCGGCGTGGGCGAGGCGTTCGCCTCGGCGCTGGACGGGATGCTGGCGACGACCGATATGGTGCCTGCGGCTCGCGGAGGCGCGGCGCCCGAGGCGGGTGTGGCGCGCGCGGCAACGGTTGCGGAAGCGTCGGTTTCAGCGCCTTGGTCGGGTCGCGTAACCCGGTCCGAAGTACCGGTATCGGAGCCGGCGGAACCGCGCGTCGATGGACCTTCCGCGACGCTCGGGGCTGCGGATCTGGTTGTCCTGCCAGTCACGTCATTCGTTCCCGCGGCGACCCAGCCGCGCGGGGGCATCGACGACGCTTTTACCACCCCTGACAGCCCTGAGCCGGAGGGCGCGCCGCCGTCGTCGGCAGTGCCTGCCACTGTGGCGTTGACGTTGGCTGAGCCCGTCATGGGTCCACCTGCCCCGTTCGAGGCGACGGCGGTTGCGGCCGCGGTCAGGCAAGGGCGTGTGGCCCAACGAGCGCTGCCGCATGAGACCGAGTCCATGGCCGTGCTGGAAACTCCTGCGTCGACATCGACGCCCGCGCCGAAGCGGGCTTCCACGAAGACGGCTCAACCGGACACCGCGGCGCCCGCATCCGCTCCGCCGCCGACAGCCCCGTCGGGCGCTGCCCCCGCGCCCACCCCCATCTCTATCGCACCGGCCACGCCGGTGGCGGTGGTTTCGGACGATGCCGCAGTCGAGCCGCTGCGGGCCGATTCTGCGGACTCGACGATCGATGCGATTGCCTCAGTGGCGCCCGACATTGTGCCCGACGCCACGCCTGCGCCGAGAATGGCCCGGCGCCCGACCTCGTCCACGATGCGGGTCGACGGACCGGTGATCGGGCCGATGATGCCGGAGCTGCCGCCCGTGGTCGATGCCGGGATCGCCGCGGCACCGGACCAGCCCCCGGTGGCGGATTCCACCGCATCACCCCGCGCCCGGACCCAGGTGTCGCGGCCCTCGCTGCCGTTCGAGAAGCCTGCGATCCGTGAACGCGCTGAGGGTGGGCCCGGCATTGGCGTCGCGCAGACCGTGCCGTCCGCGCCAGCGCACCGGGTAGCTCCAGGGTCGACAGATATGTCGCATCCGCCGAAACTTCGCGCAGACGATCGGGCGATCGTGGACGTGTCCGTCGAAAACGACGCGAGCCCCGCAACGAACGTTGGCCCAGCGAATGGAGCGGTGCTAGCCATGTCGACCGCGACGGTTCTCGATCCGGGGCCACCACCGGTTCTGCCGCAGCCGGTCGTGTCGGTTCCTTCCCCGGTCGGCGTCGAGGCCATGCCGAACCTGCGTCCGTCCGTACCAGAAGCGCCACGCCCCCGCGTCGTCGCAGCACCGGACGCTTCGCCGTTAGCCGCGGCTCCGCCAATGGTGCAGCCTGCCGAGGCGCCATCGACGCCGCCCGAGCCTGCACGGGGTGCGCAGATACTAACGGAGGCGTTGCAGCTCCAGATCGCCGAAGCTCCGTCGCGCGGCCCTGCTTCGGTCGAGAGCGGACGGCCCGTGACGCGGGCTTATCCCGTCGACGCAGTCGGGGGCGCGGCGGTGCGCAGCCGCGCGGGCGGTCCGCGTTCGGTTCCGGACGAAACGCTCGATGTCGGCGCTCGGGCCTCGGTGCTGCCGAGCACGCTCGCAGCGCAGGTCGTTCCGGTGGGACCGATCCTTGAAGCGCGACCGGCTGTCGTCGCTGGGCCGGTTGCCTTGGCGGATCGCGGTGTTGCTGATGACGCTGCGATACCATTGCGGGGAGCGCAGCCCGCCCCGCCCCGCCCGGCGCAGCGCGCGTCGGTAGCGCCACCGCAAGTGGCTGAAGATGCTGCCGAGCCGACGTCGTTCGCACGAGCATCGGTGGGCGGTGTTGCGGCAGACAGCGTGATGCCGCCGGGGATTGGGCCTGCCGAACCGATGAAGTCTGCCGAGTCCGCAGAGCCCGTTGCGCCTACAGATGTCGTCGAGCCGGCTGCGATGCCGACAGCGCTTGAGCGCGTCGACCTTGCGATGGCGTCGGCGGGGACGGTTCGGGTTTCGTGGATTGGGCCGGCTGCGGTGGCGCCGGTTGTGGTTTCCCAGCAGCCGGAGGGGTCGAACGATGCGCGCGCGTCGCGGTCGATCGCGCCGGCGAGGGATTCGTCATCGACGGCGTCGCGCCCCTTTGCGGCGCCGTCGAACCCGGTCGGTGCTCGCCGGCCGGATGGCCCCCGCGAAGTGGGCGATCGGGCTGCGCCGGATGTGCGCGCGCAGGACCTCGACGCGGTGCGGACGGCCAAGCCGAAGGCGAAGGGCGTGGCGCTCGCCGACGCGGGGTCCGATCACATGGCGAAAATCCGACCTGACGCGTTTGTCGCGCCACAGCCTGCCGATCCGGTATCGGCCGCGGGCGCGCCGTCGCGCGCGATGGCACCGCCCCTCGTGGCCAGACAGGCAGTTGCGGACGTGCCCGTTGCGATCGCGCAGCCCGGCCGCATCGGGCAGGACATGGGCGTGGCGATCGTCCACCGGCTTTCGGCTGGCGAGCAGGAGGTCGTGGTCCGGCTGGAGCCTGTCGCGCTCGGCCGGATCGAGGTGCGGATGGCGTTCGACGACCAGGGCGGGCTGCGCGCGGTGATCGCGGCGGATAGTCCGGTGGCGCTCGACATGTTGCGCCGCGACAGTGCCGATCTTTCCCGTGCGCTGAACGACGCGGGTATCCGCAACGACGGGCAGAGCCTGCGTTTCCAGACCGATGGCAACGGCAGCGGCAACGCTGGCGGGCAGCCGCGCAACCCTTGGCTGTCGGGCGATCGCGCCACCGACCGGTCCACCGCCGATCGGGGCGTCGCGGACGATCCCCTTCCCTATCGACAGGTCCGCCTCGGCGGCCGTTACGACCTCATGGCCTAAGGAACCCGAGCATGGCGAGCATTTCCACCGATCCGACGACCTCGTCGCTGCAACAGATCCTGTCGTCGACGTCGTCGCCCGGCGCCAAATCGACGACCACCGATTTCAACATGTTCCTCAAGCTGCTCACCACGCAGATGCAGAACCAGGATCCTTTGAGCCCGATGGACAGCACGCAATATACGCAGCAGCTCGTGCAATATTCGCAGGTCGAGCAGAGCGTGCAGCAGAACAGCACGCTGAAGGACATCCTCGCCAACCTCTCCAACCAGACTATCGGCCAGGCGGCGCAGTTCATTGGCCGCGATGCGGTGTTCGACTCGGCCGTCTCCGGTCTCGGCGCGAAGCCCGCGAGCTGGCAGTATGCAGCGGACCGCACGATGGCATCCGGCACGGTCACGATCCGCGATGTGGGCGGAAAGACCGTCTTCACCGCGCCGCTCGACGTGTCGAAGACGAGCGGCGCGTATGCATGGGACGGCACGCTGGCGAACGGCGGCAAGGCCGCAGCCGGCGCCTATACGCTGGCGCTGAGCGCGGTCGACGCGTCGGGTGCCAGCGTTGCAACGACGATCACGAGCACCGGCGTGGTCGACGCCGTGAACGCTAGCGGCGGCGTGGTGTCGCTCGGCGTCAACGGCGTGCCGATGCCGATGACCGCGCTGGTGCGGCTGGCCGCCACCGGCGCCTGAGCCGCCTCACTGCGCCAACGCGCGCTGACATTCGAGATGGATCATGTTGCGCTGCATCGCAAAGATGACGTTGATCCGCGACCGACGCCGCCGCCGCCCGCTAGCGTCGCTTGAATGCGCCGGCGCGATCCAGCCGTGCATCCGCGTGGCGATCGCGTCCCCCCCCTCGCCGACCACCGCGCGCGACGTGTACATCGCGGCGCGGGAGGCGGACGCGTACCACCGGCCGGTGGCGCGGACGCGGTCATAGGCAGCGCGCAGATATCGCGGCGCGGGCTGGTCGGGATCGAATTCGCCCCAGCGGACGCGCGACCGGCTGGGTACTTCGATCCAGCTGCCCGGCGCATCGCGCACCGAGCGCATCATGTCACGATGACAGCGGCAGCAGCGGCCGAACTCCAGCCTCTGATTTGGCGGGGCCGGGGACACGATGTGGTGGCCGACGATACGACATAAGACGCTCATGATGGTCTCCCGCTCGATGAAGCACGCTGAGGTGAAGATGGACGAGCGCGACGAGATCCGCCGGGCCCCATTCCAGCACGAATTCGACATCCCAGATCTGGAATCGATGCCCGATCGCGACCATCAGGACGCTGTCGTTGATCCCGAGCAGGCCGCGCGCCAGCGGTGGCAGGATCATGCGGCCATGCATCGGCAGTTCGGCCTCCACCGCAAATCCGAAGCGGCGGCGTGCGGCGACGTCGAGCGCGGCGTCATCGAGATCCGCCTGGACGATGTTCGCCGTCTTCGCGTCGTCGTGATACAGCCGGTCGGAGGCGACGAGACAATGATCGGTCTCGTGGCGATCGAGCAGCAGGAACGCAGTGGGTGAATCCGCGCGTGCCCGTGCGGTACGGCGGAACGTCGGTGGCAGCGTGATTTCACCCCGCTTCGACACCTTCGATATCCCACTCCCGATATAGAGTTCGCTCACTGCTGCTCTCCCTCATCCCCCACGCCATTATGGTTAATTGCATCGTAGCGAGAGAGCGACTTAGGAATTTCCCTGACGTAGTTCTACGTATCGGATTTGGATGCAGTTCGTCTTGGCGACGTCTTCGCGCACGACGAAAACCCCGACCCGGTACCTTGCGATGCCGGATCGGGGTGGTCGGTGCAGAGCGTCGAAACGGCGCGGGTCAGCCGGGATTGAGCGTCTCGACGGGCGGTGCGTTTTTGCAGACTGCGCGAACGATATGGCGGCGCTTTGCCGCGCGCCGCACCGGCGGCGTCGCCGTTGCGACCAGCCTGACGCGCGTGACGGTATTGACGTCGCTGCCCGGGCCGCGTTCTCGCAGGCCATCGACCCAGAAATCGTCGAAGACGCAGCCGGCGATCGGCTCCGGCCGCGCCATGGCGGCGATGCAATCCGCGACCGAGGGATCGTCGCGCGGCCCGATCACGTCGACGACGTCCTGCGCGGTCATCGACGACGACGTGATCAGCCGGGCCGCCGCCATCGTCCATAGCGCATAGGGATCGGCGACCGCGAGCGTCAGCGTCACGCGGTATTCGGGCTGCGGGTGCGATGCTGCCATCATGTCCGTGTCTCCTGATCAAAGTCCACGCTGCTTTGCCCGTCCGCGCGGTCGTGGCCGTGCGTACGGAGTCCCCATGCATCATCCCGCGGCCCGACGGGAGTAAGGGAATGTCCCTAGGCCTGCCCCCTGCCGTGCGCATCAATGGACGCGCCCGGCGGCGCGGCGCGTCAGTTCGCGGGCGTGCGCGATGATGACGCACAGTTCGGCATAGAGCCGGTCCCAGAACGGCGCCGGCAGGTCGAACCGATCGCCACCGCGCTTGCCGACCATCGCCACCGCGACCTTGTCCTCGAATGCCAGGCTGAAGCGCGCGGCGAACGGCCCGTCGACGATCTCGTCGGGCAGTGCGTTGGGCAGCGCGAGCCGCGCGGCGATGATGTAGCCGCACAGCACCTCGGCCCCGTAACCATCGAGCACCGCGCGCGGATAGCCGGTGCGATCGGGCCGGTCGAACACGACCAGCGCCCCGGTCGGCTGCGCCTCGATGCTGACGCGCAGCCGGGCGCCAAAGGCGTCGGTAATCTCACGGATCCTGGGAAACACCGTCGGGTCCTCGCTAGCAAGCGGCGGGTGCGGCCGGCGACATCCGCCAGGCCTGTGCCGCCGTCAGACGAAAAAGGCCGGGATGAACCCATCCCGGCCTTCCTTCGATCACCCCGTTGGGGGAGCGTACCGGGAGTTACCGGAACAGCGAGGTGATCGTCTGCGGTGCCTGGTTGGCGATCGACAGTGCCTGCACGCCAAGCTGCTGCTTGACCTGAAGTGCCTGAAGCTTCGCCGATTCCTTGGCCAGGTCCGCATCGACGAGGTTGCCGATGCCGGATTCGATCGCATCGGACAGCTTGCTCGTGAACGCCGACTGTGCGTCGATGTTGCGCGACGCCGAACCCAGCGTCTGCAACGACGTCGCCAGGTTGGTCTGCGTGGTGGTCAGCGTGTCGACCATCGTGGCCGCAGCCGCAGCGGTGCTGATGTTGCCGCTCGCGGCGACGGTGATGACCGAACCGCCAAGGTCGAGACCCTGGTTGGCAACCGACAACGTGTCGGCCTGCCAGCCGGCCGCGGCACCCGTATCGTTCAGCGACTGGAGCGCGGAAACCGTCCCGCCGCTGGCCTTCAACAGGTTGGTCCCGTTGAACGACGATGCATTGACGACCGTAGTGATCTGGTCACGCAACGCGGTGAAATCCGCGTTGATGCCATCACGTGCTGCCTGATCCACACCGGTATCCGAAGCCTGATAGGCCTTGGCCTTCATCTGGTTCACGATGTCGGAGATCTGCTCGGCACCGGCGACGGCCACGTCCGTCACGCTCTTGGCGCGCGACAGCGAGGACGACACCGACTGCAGGCCACCCAGATCGCTGCGGAGGCTCTGCGCCGTCGTATAGGCGGCCGAGTTGTCCTTGGTCGACGCGACGTTCATGCCGGTGGTGATGCGGCTCGAGGTCGTGCTGAGGGACTTGCTGGTCGCGGTCAGGCTCTGGAGAGCCGCCATTGCGCCGTTGTTCGTATTTACCGAAAAGCCCATGATCGTTCCTTCTTGGATTGAAGGCCGCTTCTGCGACCTGGACCAGAAGCGCTGGTCCCCGGCGGGGCCGGGAAGTGTCCGGCCCGCCCTTTATTGTGGAAAGAAATATGGGATGACCAAACCGTTTCGGTCAGTTTATTGATGGTTAAACCGCGCTAACCACGCTGGCCCGGCGTCAGAACGGAAACAGCGCGTCGTAGATCTGCTGGCCCCAGCGTGCCTGTTGCGCGTCGGTCAGCTGGCCGCGGCCGCCATAACTGATCCGCGCCTCGGCGATCTGGCTGTGGCGGATGCTGTTGTCGCGCGCGATGTCCTCGGGCCGGACCAGCCCCGAGACGACGAGCTCGCGCAGCTCGAAATTGACGCGCACCTCCTGCTTGCCGCGGATCATCAAATTGCCGTTGGGCATCACCCCCACCACGGTCGCAGCGATCGTCATGTTGATCGTCTCGCTGCGGCTCGTATTGCCCGCGCCGTTCGACTGCGAGGTGGAGCCCGTGTCGATCAGCTTGGCCGGATCGACCGAGCCGGGCAGCAGTTTGGCAAGCGGCGCCTGCACCCCGAGCAAGGCCGCGACCCCGGCCTTTTCGGTGCCGCCTCGTGAGCGCGACGTGGTGTTGTCGACCGCGGCCTTGTCGGCGATGTTGATCCGGACGGTCAGGATGTCGCCGACGCGCCCGGCGCGCTGATCGCGGAAGAACGCGCCGCTGCCGGTGCGGAACAGCGAGGCGCTCGGCGGTGGCGGCGCGACCGGCGGGTACGCGCTGCCCGTGCGATAGGCCGCACCCTGGAGCCCGATCGACGGCTCGATCGCGGGCGAGGCGATCTCTTCGGCGGGCGACATCTTCGGAGCCTTGCCGATCGCCTTGAGATGACCGACCGTGCCGCAGCCCGAAAGCGCGGTCGCGACCAGCAGTAGCGTTGCATGTTTCGTCATGGCGATACCCCGTTCGAGATCACTGCGCGGCGACGCGGACCAGCCCGGTCGCCTCGACCACGCTGTCGAGCGTGCGGTTGGTCGACAGGCTGACGATGCGGACGAATTCGCCCGCCGCGCCATTGCCCAGCGCGCGGCCGGCGGTCGTGATCGACAGCCCGCCCTGGCGCAGCGCGATCGTGACGGGTTCGCCGCGCCGGACGAGCTGCGGGCGGATCACGTCGGAGGTGCGGACCATCGCCCCCGCCTGGAGCGCGCGCGCCGCCTCCATGCCGACGATATCCTTGAGCCGCGGGAGCGTGCGCGCCTGCCCCGCGGGCACGTCCTGCGTGACGAAATCGCCCGCCGCGAGGAGGTCGCCCTTCGCCACCGGATGATCGAGCACCGGCGCGGCGACCGTCTCGGACGGCGTGACGCTCTGCGCTGTGGCGGGCGCTGCGAACAGCGCGAGGCCTGTTATGGCCAGCAGGGTCAACCGGGCCATGTCAGCGCAACTGGCTGGTGGTGGCCAGCATCTCGTCCGCGGTCTTCACGACCCGGCTGTTCATCTCATAGGCGCGCTGCGCGGTGATGAGCGCGGTGATCTCGCTGACCGGATTGACGTTCGACTGCTCGATGAACCCTTGCGTCAGCGTGCCGAAGCCGGGTTCGCCGGGGCTCGCGATCGTCGCCTGGCCCGAGGCCGCGGTCTCGAGGAAGTTGTTGCCGCCGAGCGCCTCGAGCCCCGCCTCGTTGACGAAGGTCGCGAGTTGGAGCTGGCCGATCGTCTGCGGCGCGGGCGTGCCCGCGAGCGTGATCTGGACCTCGCCCGTCTTGGACACCGTCACCGCGACCGCGCCCTGCGGCACGGTGATCCCGGGCTGTACCGGATAACCATCGGCGGTAACCAGCTCGCCTTGGTCGGACAGCTGGAACGAGCCGTCGCGCGTGTAGCCGGTGGTGCCGTCGGGCATCGTGATCTGGAAATAGCCCTTGCCCTGGATCGCCATGTCATAAGGATTGTCGGTCTGTGACAGCGCGCCCTGTTCGGCGATCCGATAGACCCCGCCGGTCTTCACGCCCGCGCCGATCTGGATCCCCGTCGGCAGCTTGGAATCGCTGCCAGAGGCGGCGCCCGCGCGCGAGACCTGCTGGTAGAGCAGATCCTGGAACTCGGCGCGCTGCCGCTTGAACGCGGTCGTGCTCATGTTGGCGATGTTGTTGGAGATGACGTCGACATTGGTCTGCTGGGCCAGCATGCCGGTCGAGGCGATCGAGAGCGAACGCATGGATAAGCCTTTCTGGAATAGTGTCGGAAAATAGGATCAGGCCACTCGGCCAAGACGCTCGATCGCGGACTTGCGCATGTCGTCCATCGCCTGCGTCATGCGCTGGCTCGACTGATAGGAGCGCAGGATGTCGATCATCGCGCTGGTCTCGACGATCGGCTGGACGTTCGAGCCCTCGACGCCGCCCGTGGTGAGCGTGACCTCGGTCGCGGCGAGGATGCGGCCGCCGCTGCCCGCCATCATGCCGTCGCCGCGCGGCGAGACGCTCGTCTCGTCGGCGAACACCGTCACCGCGAGCCGCCCGAGCGGCCCCGACGCGCCCATGATCGATCCGTCCGACGCGATGCTGAGCGTGGCGAGCTGGTCGGGCGGCACGGTGATCGGCTTGCCCGCCGGATCGAGCAGCCGCTCGCCCCCCGCAGTCGCCAGATCGCCCGAGGGCAGCACCTTGACGAAGCCCGCGCGCGTATAGCCGGTGCCGCCGTCGGGGGTCGCGACGTTGAGATAGCCCGGCCCCTCGATCATCACGTCCATCGGATTGCCGGTCGGCTGGAACGCGCCCATCCCGGTATCGTGGATCGCGCCGTAATCGAGCACGTACGACGTCGCGCGCGCAGTCGGCACCGCCGCATCGCCCGACTGTTCGACATATTCGTGGAAGACCGGCTTTTCGCGCTTGAAGCCGACCGTGCTCGTATTGGCCATGTTGTTGGCGGTCACATCCAGCCTGCGCTGCAGCGCCTGCTCATGGCTCAGCAGAACATAGGAGGAGATATCCATTCGTCTTCGCTCCGGCGCTAATCATGGGGGCACTAGGCAGAAGTTGCCGCCTCACCCTCCTATAATAGACGGGAAACCAGCGAACGGCGCGCCGCGGGCGATTTGCGCCGACCGCATGCCGGATCGAAAGGACCTCCAGTGTCAGCACCCGAGCTCAAGGACGCCGAAACCGCCGACGCGAACATTGACAGCGGGTCGGCGACCAAGCCGCCCCGGTTCGGCAAGCGTGCCAAGATCATCGCCGCCGCCGTCCTGTTGCTCGTGCTGGTCGGCGGCGGCGCGGCCTTCTTCCTGATGCCCTCAGCACCTGCCGACCAGGAAGCGAACGCGGAGGCGGCGGCGGAGCCTGAAGCTGGCGGCGGCGAAGGCCATGAGGAGGCCGGCGAGACCTATGTCGAGGTGCCGGGCATGGTGGTGAACCTGCGCGGCGCGGATGGCGCCGCGCGGTTCCTCAAGATCCGCTTCACCATCGTTCCCGTCTCCGCGGCCAAGAGCGAGGAGATCAAGGGCAAGCTGCCGCTTATCATCGATGCGTTACAGCCGTTCCTGCGCGAGTTGCGGCCCGAGGACCTGGCCGGATCGGCCGCGGTCTTTCGTATCAAGGAGGAGATGCTGGTGCGCGCGACCGGGGCGATGGGCCCGCACGTCATCAAGGACATCCTTATCCAGGACCTGATCCAGCAATGACCGACGACTTCATGGAGTTCGACCTCCCGGCGCCGAGCCTGGAGATGGGCGACGGCGATGCGTTCGATCAGGCGAGCATCGATGCGCTGTTCGGCGGCAGCGCGCCGGTCACCAAGAAAAGCGGCCTGAAGGCGGTCATCGAGTCGCGGGTCATCAGCCACGAACGCCTGCCGATGCTTGAAGTCGTCTGCGAACACATGGTGCGCAGCTTCGCCACCAGCATGCGCAACCTGACCTCGGACTCGATCGACGTCAGCCTCGACGAACTGACCTCGATCCGGTTCGGCGACTTCATGGGGCGGCTCGCGCTGCCGTCGATGATCGGCGTCTTCAACGTGCCCGAATGGGAGAATTACGGCGTCATCACGGTCGAATCGAGCCTGATCTACGCGGTCGTCGATGCGCTGCTCGGCGGCCGACGCGGCGGGGGGCCGATGCGGATCGAGGGGCGTGCCTTCACCACGATCGAGACGACCTTGGTCTCCAAGATGCTCACGCTCGCGCTCGCCGACCTGTCGGCCGCGTTCGCGCCGATCGACCGGGTCGGGCTGGTCCTCGAACGCATCGAGACGAACCCGCGCTTTGCCGCGATCGCGGGGCCGACCAACATTGCCGCCGTCGCGACCTTCCGTGTCGACATGGAGGGCCGGGGCGGCAAGTTCAGCGTCCTGCTGCCCAACGCGACGCTCGAACCGGTGCGCCAGAAGCTGCTCCAGCGGTTCATGGGGCAGAAGATCGGCCGCGGCAGCATCTGGGAAGACCATATGGCGCACGAGATGCGGCAGACCGCGGTGCCGGTCGACGTCGTGCTCGGCGAGAAGGTGATGCGGCTCGACGATGTGCGCACGATGACGGTCGGGCAGACCATCGAGTTCAACGTCGCGCCCGACGACCCGCTGGAGATCAAGTCGGGCGGGATCACGCTGGGCCGCGCGCAGATCGGCCAACGCCACAACAATATCGCGGTCAGGTTGCTGACCGACGTGTCCCAGGGGGGTCCACGATGAGCTTTTCCACCGTCACCAACATCATGACGATGCTGTTCTGCACCGCCGTGCTCATCCAGAGCATCAGGCTGATGCGGTGCCTGAAAGACGTGAAGGGCGAGAATTTCGCCGAGATGGTCGTGGCGCTCGACACCGCGACGAGCGAGGCGCGCAATGTCCTGGCGGACCTGCGCGAGACGTTGCGGGTCGATTGCGCGGCCAATGCGCGCGTCATCGCCAGCGGTACCGCGATGCGCGAGGAGCTGACCGTGATGGCGGGGATCGCCGATGCGGTCGCCGAGCGGATCGTCGAGGCGGTCGGCAAGACCACGCCGCCGCCAAAACCCGCTTCCAAGCCGAAGCCCAAGCCTCGGGCGCGCAGCAAGCCGGCCGATAGCGCGACCAGCGTCGTGGCGAGCGAAGCGGAGGCGTCGGCATGAGCGGCCGTCCCTCGTTGCTGATGGTGATGGCGGCGGTCGCGACCCTGTCGACGGTCGCCAACGCGATCGCCGCCGCGCCCGCGTCCGATCTGCCGCAGACCCGGCTGGGGACCGCGATCAACCAGGATCTCGCCAAGCGCGACCAGTCGGGGGCCGCACGCAACCGTGCGCTGAGCCTGCGCGAACAGGTGGCGCGCGCGGCCGAGGAACGCATCAAGGCCAATGCGCGCGCGCGCCAGCAGGAGACGGCAGCCGCTGCCGCCGCGGCGGCCTCTGCCGCGCCGGGCGACAAGGCCATCGCACCCAATGCGCAATATGACGATCTCGCGCGCATCTATCAGGCGATGAAGCCCGCCAGGGCCGCCTTGGTGCTCGAACAGCTCGACATGGACGTGCAGATGCAAGTCGCGCAGCGGATGCGCCAGCGATCGACCGCGATGATCCTCGCGGCGATGACCCCGGCGGGTGCGGCCGATCTGAGCATGTCGCTGGCGCGCAAGACGCCCAGGCGGCGGGTCGTGCCGCCGGTTCCCAAGCCCGCCGCCGCCGTTCCTGCCGCGGCCCCTATCCCCGGCCCCGCGATGCAGACGGCGGGGCGTTAAACCGGGAAGGTCGCCGCGATGACCGCGTGGATTAGTGCCGGGTCGAGATCGTCGAGTGCGATCGCGATATCGGGCGTGACGCTGTAGCCCATCGTCGCGCCCGAGCGATCGCAGGCGACGGTCAGCAGGCGAAAGCCGTCATCGACGCGGATCGCGGCGAGGCCGCCGACGATGGGCGGGCGATCGGGATCGACGATAACGGTCGCACTCGCAGGCAGCCCCGCGCCGAGCGTCGCGCGGCAGACACGCAAACCGAACGCGCGCGGTCCTGCGAGCTTCGGCGCATCGATCACCGCGTCGACGCTGGTTCCGGCGATCAGCCCGCCCGGCAATGCCGTGCCGTAAACCGGGAGCGTACGCGCGGCGGCTGCCGTCTCGGCCGCAGCGGCAGGGCGCGCGGGCCGCTTCGCCTTCGCCGCGGTCGTGCCGGTGCGCTTGCGGGGGCGTTCCGGCGGGGATTCGAGTTCCTGCATCAGCGCCGCGTTGCGCTCTCGCGTGCGGGCGATACGGATCTGCGGATCGGCGATGCGTCCGACCTGCCCGTCCAGTTCGCCGCGCCGGTAGAGGCCGTCGATATGCTTGCGCAAGGCCGCCTCGTCCGCGACGTCGAACAGGCGACACAGCGCCGCGACGGTCGCCGCATTCCAGCGATCGAGCGTCTTGTGCGCATTTTCCAGCCGCGACAGGATCACCGGCGGCAGGCCGTATTCGGTGTCGAGGACGGAAATGGTCAGCGCGCGATCGTTACCGCGCAGCATCCGCAGCGCGGCAGCGAGCATGACCGCGACACGCTCCTCGTCGATCGCCACGGGGCGTCCGTCCTGAAACGGCTGCGCCCAGACCGCGATGTCGAACCCCGGTGCCTCGACGTCGACCAGCAACGCCGCCGGCGTGGTGTCGAGCGCGGCGGCAATCGTCCGCACTTCGTCCGCGCGCGCGACCACTTCGCCACGCTCGATCTTGGAGAGGCGGATATAGGGGATGTCGGGCAGGCGGTCGCTCAGCGCCATCAGCTTCGGCAAGCCGTTGGCGCGGCGCAGCTCACGGATCCGGTTGGGAAAGATCACGGCGCGAAACGGATCCAGGACGATCGGCGCCGCTGTGCGCGGTGCGGCCTGGTCCAGCACGATCGGTGTCTTGTTGGTGCGGGTACGAGCCATTCGATCCTTCGCGATGCCAGGCGGTGATGCGCATCCCCGCATCCGCGCGCCATATAGGATCAATGGCGGTTAAACAATAATAGTCCATTAAGCGTATTCTGATCGTCGGGCGCGGTCAGGCGGGCCCAGCGGCTCGTCGGCGCGAACGGCAGCAGCGTGGTCACCGCGCAGGCGCCACCGAGCTGCCATCCGAGCCAGCCGGCGCTGCCCGGCGATGGATGGTCGGGCGAAAACGCGACGCCGTGGCCATCGGTGACGATCCCGATCGAGGGCGGCCGGGCATTGGCCGGCCAGCGCGGCAGCAGCCCGGCCAGTAGCACCTTCCCTGACTGTTCGAGCGCAGCGAGTGCTGGATCGCAGTTGCCACCCCCGATCGCCAGCGAACACCAGGGCGCCGATACGGGCGTTCGCCCGTCCCAG
The DNA here is from genome assembly GCF_004216825.1 of Sphingomonas sp. BK036. Classification (NCBI taxonomy): domain Bacteria; kingdom Pseudomonadati; phylum Pseudomonadota; class Alphaproteobacteria; order Sphingomonadales; family Sphingomonadaceae; genus Sphingomonas; species Sphingomonas sp. BK036. The sequence continues at coordinate 680,204 of NZ_SGXR01000005.1, forward strand.
CAGGCAAGGTCGATCCGGCCTGGGTCCACGCCGGCAGGCGTCGTCGCGCTCAGCGTTAACAGCGTCGAACCGCTCGGCGACAGTACCGGCCCTGCATGCGCGGCGATGGCACGCGCCATGTCGACCAGAGTTGCGGTCTCGCCCGGCAGCTCCACGGGCCAAGTCGGGGGTCTATGGTCGCGAACCGGCATCACGGGTGAAAGTTAGGGAGGAGGTCCATGCACATATCATAGCGCCGGGCGAAGGCGGTGCGGGCAAATCCCCTGCGTTTTGGGGGACGACCGCGGGATCCCCCTCGCCCTGCACGCGTCGCGCCGATCGTCATCAATGGCGGGTTCGGTTGCCCGGAGCTTGGGTCGCGAGCGTCGCGGTCGCCAGCGAGAGCGTCTCGGGCAGGAGAGCCGGATCGCCGGCGCTCCGGGCCGTGCCGCCCAGGCCCTGCCGGTCGGGCGCGATCGCGACGACGCGCGAGAGCGTGTTGTGAAGCTGGCCCAACGCCGGGAGGATCGCGCTGGGCTGCTCGACTGGCGTCGCGGTCGCAGGCGACAGCGGCTTGGCGGAAGCGGGGCGCTTGGGCTTGCGATACTCGGCCATCATCGCGAACCGGGGATCGCTGCCGGCCAGTTCGGCGAGAGAGCGCGTGGCGCGCTTCGTGATCTGACGGACGCGCTCCTTGGTGACCCCGGTCTCGGCGGCAGCGGCATCGCGGTCACCGGCATCGAACACGCGCAACTCGACGATCTGCTTGTCGCGGACGAGCCGTTCCTCGAGCTTGGCGAGCTCGATCGGGCAGAGACCGTGCGTGCGCGGGCGGCGCAGCATCGCGGTGCGGTGATCGACCGGCTCGGGGCGTGCAGTGCGCTTCGGCCGGGGACGCTTGCGCAGCACCTCGATCGCCGCGGCGCGCTCGCCTTCGACATAGGCGTCGACCAGCGTGCGCGTGGCGGCGTGAGCGAGATAATCCGACGCGGCCGACTCGGTCCGGGCCAGCGCGCCCTCGTCCTCGAGAATCGATTCCAGCGTCGCTTCCTCGCCATCCGCGCTCGAGGTGACCGCGTGGAGCGACACCGTCGTCGCATCGACCTTCTTCGCCGAGGGGCGCTGGTCGGTCATGAGGCGAAAGCGCAGGCTCTGCAGTTCGCCGCGGATCTGCCAGTTCACGAAAGTGGTGAATTGCGCCTTGGCCGGATCATAGCCCTGGAGCGCGCGGTGGACCGCAATCGCGCAGCACTGCTCGGCGTCTTCCCAATGCGAGACCAGACCGTATTGGCGGATGAAATGGCGGATACGCGGCGCGATGAGCTTCAGGATCGCAGTGAACGCCTTGTCGATATTGGCGCGCTGGCGTGCGGCGGACAGCCCCTCCGTGTTCGGCAGCTGGGCGAGAACGGCGGCGACGGCGGCCTCCAATGCGATCGTGGTCTTCGACATACAAATCCCCTAGATGCTGGGGCTGTCCGACATCCGGTCGCTCGCCCCCTTGCGCTCTTTTGGGGTATTTTTCGTAAAAGTTTCTAACCAGTCCTATATGTAGGAATACCTATAGATCCAATATTGTTGGAACTATCCGCCGGAGCGGTCAGACCGCGAACCGGGTCGGCGTGACGTGCCGATCGATATAGTCGAGCAACCAGGACCGGTGTGCGTTCGCGGCGTCGCCGACGCTGGCGATACGCCGACTGGCCGCCGCGCTGCCCACCTGCGCGTGAAGCAAAAGCTTGGCCCTGCCACTGCCCAGGCCGCCCTTGAGGAACCGGACCGCATCGGCCGTGCCCAGATGGTGGCCGAGATATGCCGCGCGCGCGACCGTGGTAATATCTTCGCCGATCGCGATCCCCGCCTTCTTGAGCAGCGTCACACTGCGATGCGCGTAATCCGCGGTGGCGTTGATCGCGGTCGCGGCATCGTAGCGCAGCGCCAGCAGTGCCGAGCGTGCGCCCGGAAGGACATGACCGTCGCTGGACAGCCACCCCTGCCTCATCGCGATACCGTGCAGCCAGGTCCCCGCACGTTCCGCCTCGCCCTGCCAGGTCGCGCCGAGAAACTGGCCGAGCCCTGCGGCACTGGACCGGGGATTGCGCGAATTGGTCTTCCAGCTGCCATCGCAACCCTTGGCAGCTTCGGCATCGACGATCGCGGCTAGCGCGGCCGCGGGGATGCCGGTCCGCCGCGCAGCCGCCTCCAGCGCGCCACCGAACCGGCCATTGGGCCCAAGGCCGCCAAGCTTGCCCGGTTCGGTCGCGCCGACGACGCACGGTGCGGTTGACGCCGGCGCCGTGCTGTCATCGGCGGCAGAAGGCGGGGCAGACGGCGCGCTGCTGCGGGGGGCCAGTAGCGACATTAAGGAGTCAATGTCGAAACCGGCCGGCTCGGCCGTGCGCAGTCCGGTAATGCTCGCCTGCCGGTTGCCGACGTCCCCCGTGTCGCCGCCGAGCGCCGCGCGCCACAGCCGGTTTGCGACGTCGCCATGCGCCTCGGCATAGATCATCGCGGCCTTTTCGCTGGGCGCCAGCCGCGCCAGATCCGCCGAGACGATCATCCGCACCGCTCCTTGCCAATGGCGCGCGCGCGACGCGCGGCCTGGATCGACCGCGCGAAGCCGGCCGCGGCGAAATCGTCCATCTGGCTCTGTTCGGCGATCGCCGCGGCGCGGGTGACGTCCTCGCGATGCCGCAGCGCCGCGCCTTCGATCGCGCGCAGCGCACCATAGGCTTCCGCCGCCTGCGCCCGCAGCGCGGCGAGCCGGCCGTCGCGCGCGCTGCGTTCGCGGCCGAGCGCGTCGCGTTGCGCGCGCATCCGCCCGGCAAAGGCATGCGCGGAGAGCATCGGATCGCTGCCGGCGACCGACATTTCCTGCTGCACCGACCGGTCTATCGTATCGCGGTGCCGGTCGAGCACGATGATCTGGTTGACCTCGACACTGATCGACAGCCGTACATCGTCCATCTCGCGCATCCGCAGCCGCAGCGCCGCATCATAGGGTGTGATCATGCCGCATCCTCCAGGACCGCGTCCTCAGAATCCTCCAATATTCTGCCGAGTGCCGCGAAGCTGTCTGCGATGTCGCCGCGATCGCGCTTGGTCTGCATCAGCAATGCCTCGACCCGCGGCGCGAGGCGGATCGCAGCGTCGACCTCGGGATTGGCGCCGGTCTTGTACGCCCCGAGACGAACGATCTCTTCCATGTCGCCATAGGTCGACAGCAGCGCGCGCGTGGCCAGCCGCAACGCGTTCTGATCCTCGGTGAGCGCGTGCGGCAACGTCCGCGAGACCGATTTGAGGATGTCGATCGCGGGGTAGCGGCCGCGCTCGGCGATGCGCCGCGTGATGACGATATGGCCGTCGAGGATGCCGCGGACCGCGTCGGCGACGGGCTCGTTATGATCGTCGCCATCGACCAGCACGGTGAACAACCCGGTGATCGAGCCCTGCCCCGGCCGCCCCGGCCCCGCACGTTCGAGCAGCCGCGGGAGCTCTGCGAACACGGTCGGGGTATAGCCTTTGGTCGCAGCGGGTTCGCCGCTCGCCAGCCCGATCTCGCGCTGCGCCATCGCGAACCGCGTGACCGAATCCATCAGGCACAGGACGTTCAGCCCCTGGTCGCGGAAATGCTCGGCGATCGCCAGCGTCGTCCAAGCTGCCTGGCGTCGCATCAGCGCGGGCTCGTCCGAGGTCGCGACCACAACGACGCTGCGCGCGAGCCCGTCGGGGCCGAGATCGTCCTCGACGAATTCCTGCACTTCGCGACCGCGCTCGCCGATCAGGCCGATCACCGCGACGTCGCACGCGGTCCACCGCGCGAGCATCGACAGCAGCACCGATTTGCCGACGCCCGAGCCCGCGAACAGACCGAGCCGCTGACCGGTGCACAAGGGCGCAAAGATATCGAGCGCACGGATGCCGGTGCCGATCCGCGCACCGACGCGTGCGCGTTCGGCAGCGGGCGGCGGCGGCGCCTTGATCGGACGCGGATCGATGCCGACCGGAAGCATACCCTTGCCGTCGATCGGTGCGCCGAGGCCATCCACCATCCGCCCGAGCCATGCATCGCAGGGCCGCACGACGAACCGGCCGGACACCAGATCGACGCGCGATCCCGACGCGATCCCCTGCGGATCGCTGAACGGCAGGCAATGCGCGACGCTGCGATCGAGCCCGGTGACCTCGGCGGCGACCACGCCGTCCGCCGCGGTCACGGTGATGTGCGAGCCGATCCGGGCCGCACCGTCGAGCCCCTCGACTTCGATCAGCGTGCCGCGCACGCCGATCACCCGGCCGAACCGGCGATCGGGCATCATGTCGCGCAAGCTGCGGGCGGCGGCGGCGAGCGTCTTCATGGCGTTGCGCTCAGGCTGCCTGCTCGGCGCGGGCGAAGACGTCGGTCTCATAGGCGATCAGCGCGCGGCAATCGGCCAGCGCGCGGTAGAAATCGGACGTCGCGACCTTGCAGGCGAACCGCGTACAGGCGGCGCGCGCCTCGGACGCCTCGAGCGCGCCAACCAGGCCGCGCAGATAGCCGACGATCGCATCGTGATGCGCCGCGGCGCCTTCCGGATCGATATAGGCGAGCATGCAAGCATAATAGAGCCGACGTGCCGGGGTGGTGGCCTCGTCCGCCGACATGACCTCGCGCCCACGCAGCAGCGTGACGTTGTTCTCGACGCACAGATCGGTGCGACCGATCGAGCGCAGCACCGCGCCGTTGACGATCACCTGCTCGCCGTCGCGCAGGGAAATTCGCAGTGTCATGATCAAGCCCCTAATTGCATCCTCCATTATAGGATGAATGGCGCTCCGACGGGTTCGGCAAAAAATCTCGGGCTCCGAGCGGTTTCTCCCGCGGGCATCCTACAAGTTGAAGGAGCGCCTTTGCCGCGGCCTTTCCCGATCATGGAGACCAATCTTGAGCATCTATTCCGCCCTGTTCGCCGGCGTGTCCGGCCTCAACGCGCAATCGACCGCGATGGCGAGCGTCGCCGACAACATCACCAACATCAACACGGTCGGCTACAAGAGCGCGGACGCACAGTTCCGATCGCTGGTTTCGGGCAGCAAGAGCGCGGCGACCTATTCGGCGGGCGGAGTCACCGCGGTCACGCACGCGCTCGTCTCCAAACAGGGCGTTCTGACCGCATCGGGTAGCACGACCGACCTCGGCATCGACGGCGCGGGCTTCTTCGTCACCCGCGACGGCCCGGGCGCGGACTCGAACGTCGCCTATACGCGCGCAGGGTCGTTCACGCCCGACAAGACCGGGTATCTGAAGAACGCCAGCGGCTATTTCCTGCAGGGCTGGCCGCTCGACGCGCAGGGCGGCTATGCGAACACCGGCAACCTCGGCACGCTGGTCCCCGTCCGGCTGAGCCAGCTGACCGGAACGGCGGCGGCAACGAGCAAATTGCAGATGCGCGCCAATCTCGATTCCACCGCTGCGGCGTTTACCGGCGCCTATACCGCCGGCGACATCGCCGCGGGCACCACGCCTGCCCAGTTCTCACGCCCGTTCGATATCTCGGACGCGCAGGGCGGCACGCACACCGTGACGCTGGCGTTTCTCAAGACCGGGCCGAACGCCTGGGTCGGCGAGATCTACGCGACGCCTGCATCCGACGTGACCGCGACCGGCGGGTTGCTCGCGAGCGGCGCGGTCGCGTTCAACGGCGACGGCAGCCTCGATCTGGCAGCGTCGGATCCGGGCATGTTCGCGGCGCTCACGCCGACCTGGACGAACGGCGCGGGCACCGGGCCGATCACGATCGGGCTCGGCAGCAATGGTGGGCTCGACGGGCTCACCCAGTTCGGCGGTACCTCGTCGCTGATCTCGTCGACCGTCGATGGCGGGCTGCTGGGCAGCGTCGCCTCGGTCAAGATCTCGGATGCCGGGATCGTCAGCGCGGTGTTCGAGGATGGCACGACGCGGGCGGTCTATCAGCTGCCGCTCGCGAACTTCCAGAACCCCGATGCGCTCACTCGCCTGCCTGGCAACGCCTATGCCGTCTCGGACGATTCAGGCGGCGTCGCGATCAACGCGCCGGGTTCGCTCGGCGCCGGGATGATCTCGGCCAAGACGCTCGAAGCCTCGACGGTCGATCTCGCGCAGGAGTTCACCAACATGATCCGCTTCCAGCGCGCCTACAGCGCCTCGTCGAAGATCGTCACCACGGTCGACGAGATGCTGCAGGAAATGAACGCGCTCAAGCGGTGATCGGATCGTGTGACGATCGGGTGGGCGCGCCAGCCCACCCGGCTCTGCCTCGCACGCGGGGCGAAACCGGTGGGGAAACGCGCGCGTGTCGTTGAACGAGATCATGTCGGCCGCAATTTCGGGGCTTGCCGCGTCGCAGGCCGGCCTGCGGTCGGTATCCAACAATATCGCCAATGTCGGCACCCCCGGTTACGCGCGGCAAACCGTCAGCCAGGCGACCGGTGTGGCGGCCGGGCTGGTCAACGGCGTGACGGTCGGCGAACCCGCGCGGATCGCCGACAGCTTTCTCGAGGCGACTGTGTATCGGCGCGCAGGCGACATCGGATCGGCCACCGTCACCGCCGCCTATCTCGATCGCCTCCAGTCGCTGATCGGCGCGCCAGGGGCGGAATACGGCCTGCCCGCGCGGCTCGACGCGATCGCCTCGTCCGCGGTGGCGATGACGGGGACGCAGACATCAGCGCAGACCGCCGCGGGCTTCACCGCCGACGTGCAGGACGCCATCACCTCGATGAACCAGCTCGGCACCGACGTCGCCGGGCTGAGATCCGACGTCCAGTCCGAAGTCGGCCAGTCGGTGGATCGAATCAACAGTCTGCTGGTACGGATCAATGACCTGAACGGCAGCGCCGCACGGCTCGACGGCAATGGCCGCAGTTCGGCGGGGGTCGTCGACCAGCGCATGTCCGCGATCGAGGAACTGAGCGGGCTGGTGAAGGTGACCGTCCGCGACCAGCCCGATGGCCGCGTGTCGATCGACACCGCATCGGGCATCCCGCTGCTCGACAACCGGTTGCGCCAATTGGTGATGCCCGCCTCGTCCAGTTTCGGCCCGCAGACGAACTTTCCGGTGATCGCGCTGCGCTTTGCCGATGGCGGCGCGACGGTCGGCGCAGCGACTGGCGACGTGCTCGATTCCGCGGCGGTCGGGGGCAAGCTTGGCGGGCTGCTCGACCTGCGCGACCGCGCATTGCCCGATTTCACCGAGAAGCTCGGCGTGCTCTTTACCGGGCTGTCGCAGACGCTCAACGCCGCGTCGAACGCCGCCACGACGGTGCCCGCGCCGACGCAGCTGCTCGGGCGGCAATCGGGGCTGGTCGGCAGCGATCGGCTGGGGTTCACGGGGTCGGCGGTCTTTGCGGTCACCTCGGGCAAGGGCGCGCTGGTCGCGTCGACGACGATCGACTTTTCCGCGCTGGGGCCGACGACCACGGTCGATGCCGCGGTCGCCGCGATCAACACCGGGCTGGGCGGCGTCGCGACCGCGTCCTTTACCGGCGGCATCCTGTCGATCACCGCGACGGGTGCGGGTAACGGCGTGGTCATCGCGCAGGACCCGACCGCGCCGAGCGACCGGGCGGGCGTCGGCCTGTCGCAATATTTCGGCATGAACGACCTGATCCGCAGCTCCGACAGCCCGCTGGTGCCGTCGGGGTTCGTAGCCGCCGATCCGCACGGCTTCGCCACCGGCGAGGCAACGCAGATCGTGCTGCGCGATGCGTCGGGCCGGGCGATGAGCAGCTATACGATGACCGGGTCGGTCGGGCCGACCTTCGGCGATCTCGTCACCGAGCTGAACGCGAGCCCGATCGCCGGGTTCGGCAGCTTTGCGATGGACCCCAAGGGGCGCATCCAGTTCTCGCCCAAACCCAGTGTCGGCGGCGCGGTGCTGTCGGTGCCGTCGGATACGACCGGCCGGTTTGGCTCGGGGCGGTCGTTCTCCAGCATTGTCCAGCTGACCGGCGCGTCGAGCGGAGTCGCGAGCGCAGGCGTGCGCCCCGACATTCTCGCCGATGCGGGCAAGCTGGGGCTCGCACACCTTCAGACGGGGGTCGCGGTCGGGGCGAAGGCGCTGGGCACGGGCGACGTCCGCGGCGCGACGCTTTACGCCGACCGGCTGGCGGGCCAGGTCGATCTCGGCAAGAACGGGCTCACCTCGACCGCGGCGTTCGCCGCGCATCTGCTCGGCAACGCTGGATCCGCCGCGGCGCAGGCGAAATCCTCGCTCGACGATGCGACCGCGCGGCGTGACGATGCCGTCAACCGGCGCGACAGCTTCTCCGGCGTCAACATCGACGAGGAGCTGGCGCAGATGGTCGTGCTGCAGAACAGCTATTCGGCCGCCGCGCGCGTCATCAGCACCGCCAGCCAGATGTACGACACCCTCGTATCGATGATCCGCTGAAGGAACGCCCATGTCCCGCGTCGCCACCATCCCGCTCCAGCGCAGCATGTCCGTCGCGATCCAGCGCGCGCAACAGCTGCTCGCCACCACGCAGCAACAGCTGGCGACGGGCAAGAAGGCGCCCGACTATGCCTCGCTCGGCACCGAGGCGGTCCGGACGCTGTCGACGCATTCGCTTTTGGCGCAGCAGGACGCCTATGTCGCCGTCGCGACGCGCGTCGCCACCACGCTGTCGCTGAACGATGCGCATATGGCCACCATCGACAGCGCTGCGAGTACGCTGAAGCAAGAGCTGATGACCGCGGTCGGCACCGGCCGCGCGGCGGGCTTGAGCGACAGCATCACCGCGGCGTTCGGCCAGTTCCGTGCGGCGCTGAACGCCAGCGACGGCGGCGGATCGCTGTTCGGCGGATCGCAGACCGACACCGCGCCGTTCGTTCCCGAGACGCTGGCCGGCACGATCGGCGTCCCCGCCAGCGCCGCCTTCGCCAATGACGGGGTGAAGGCGACGGTGCGCGCCGCGGACGGGCTCGACGTCGAATATGGCGTGACCGCGAGCGATATCGGATCGGGGCTGTACGCGGCGTTCCAGACGCTGGCGGGCGCAGGCGCGATCGGCGACCCGCCGACCGCCGCGCAGCTCGGCATCCTGGCCACCGCGGCGGGGCAGATCGATACCGGACTGGAGAGCCTGCGCACCGTCAATGCCGAGAATGGCCGCAAACAGGCGCAGACCGAGACGCTGTCGGTGCGCGCGGGCGATCGCAGCACCTTGTTGCAGGGGATCATCCAGGACAATGAGGATGCCGATCTGGGCCAGGTGGCGATCGACCTCGCGCAGCAGAAGACGATGCTGCAGGCGAGCTATTCGGTGTTCGCGCAACTCTCCGGCCTCAGCCTGTCCAGCTATCTGCGCTAGCCGCCCGACGGTGGCTGCGCTTGCTTTCTGCGCGGTCTTTGCACAGCACGCGCTCAAATGCTCTCAGTCAACCCCCGCTACTTATGCGCACAGCGCAGCGCCTGGCCGCTGGTCGGCCTGCTGAGCCTGTTGGCGGGGTGCGCGACGCTGCCGCCGCCGGTGATGAATCAGGGCCCGGTCAAGGCCGTCAAACCGATCAACGTCTCTGCCGACGGGGCCAGGGCCAGCACGACGTTCGACGTGCTCACCTTCAACATCGAGGGGCTAGGTTGGCCCGCCCGACGTGGGCGCGGGCCCTCGCTCGAGCGGATCGGTGCGGTGCTGCGCGGCATGGCGGCACGCGGCGAAGCGCCCGACGTGATCATGGTGCAGGAGATGTTCAGCCCAGCCGCGGTCCGCGCGGTGACCGGGTGGGACTATCCCAACATGGTATCGGGGCCGTCGCGGACGCAGCGGAAGCACCTCGTCGGCAGCAGCCGGATGCCCGGGCCGTACAAATGGAAGAAGGGCGAACTCGGGCTGCATATCGCAGGGTCGGGGCTGGCGATCGTCAGCGCGTTTCCGATCCTCGAGACGCAGTCCGAGCCGTTTGGGCGGCGGCGATGCGCGGGGCTGGACTGCCTGAGCAACAAGGGCATGCTCTATGCGCGGATCGCGATCCCCGGCGTTCCCGGCACGATCAACCTGTTCAACACGCACCTCAATTCGCAGCGGGCGTCGCGCGTGTCGCCGCAGCGGCACGCGCGCGCGCACCGGCTGCAGGTCGAGGAGCTGGGCAATTTCATCACCGCGGTCGGCAGTCCGGACGTTCCGACGGTACTTGGCGGCGATTTCAACATGCGCCGCTCCGCGATCCGGTTCGAGCGGTTCCGCAACGTCACCGAACCCTTCGAGATCGTCCACGAATGGTGCGTCGACCAGCCGCTGCGGTGCGACACGCGGATCTCGTGGGACGGCGACGAACCCTGGATGGACACGCAGGACCTCCAGCTGTTCGAAAGCGGAGCCGACGTGCAGATCGCTCCGATCCGTGTCGAGGCGCTGTTCGACGGATCCGCCGGCAGCCCGAAACTGTCCGATCACGACGCCTTCCGCGTCACCTATCGCGTGAGTTGGCACAGGCAGGAACAGGGCCGCCCCGCTACAGCGAAACGGCCCCCATCCTAGACAAGCGAGACGTGGCCTTCCCGCCGCGCAAAGCGCGCCGCCAGCGCGGTGATCGCCGGCAGCACGAGCAACGTCAGGATCGTCGAGGTGACCAACCCGCCGATCACGACGGTGGCAAGCGGGCGCTGCACCTCCGCCCCGGTGCCGGTCGCCAGCGCCATCGGCACGAAGCCCAGGCTGGCGACCAGCGCGGTCATCAGCACCGGGCGGACCCGCTCCATCGCGCCGCCGACGATCGCCGCATCGTCGGCCTCGCCCTCGTCGCGGCGCTTGCGGATCGCACTCATCATGACGAGCCCGTTGAGCACCGCGACGCCAGACAGCGCGATGAACCCGACCGCCGCGGTGATCGAGAACGGGATCCCGCGCAGCGCCAGCGCGAACACGCCGCCCGCCAGCGCCATCGGCACCGCGCTGAACACGATCGCCGCGGGCACGAAGCCGCCAAGTGCCATGTAGAGCAACGCATAGATCAGCGCGAAGCAGATCGGCACGACGATTGCCAGCCTCAGCCGCGCCGATTGCAGGCTCTCGAACGTGCCGCCCCACTGCGTATACATGCCGGGCGGCAGCGCGATTTCGGCGATCCGCGCCTGCGCCTCGGTCACGAACCCGCCGAGATCGCGGCCGCGCACGTTCGCCTGGATGACGACCATCCGCTTGCCGTTCTCGCGGCTGATCTGGTTCAGCCCCTCGGTATAGCAGAACCGCGCAACCTCGCGCAGCGGGATCGACCGTGCGGACTGCCCGTCGAGCGCGGGCAGCATCACCGGGATCGAACCCAGCGTCTCGATATCGTCGCGCTGCGCATCGGGCAGGCGGACGACGACGTCGAAGCGCCGGTCGCCCTCGAACAGCACGCCCGCCTCGCGGCCGCCGAGCGCCGCTGCGACGGTGTTCGCGACCTCCTCGACCGACAGGCCGTACCGCCCGACCGCCTGGCGATCGACCTGGATGTCGAACGTCGGCGCGCCGTCGGTCTGCTCGGCCTGGACGTCCGCCGCGCCCGGGATCGTGCGCAGCGCCGCGGCGATTCCAGCGGCCTGCTGCGTCATCGCCTCGAGATCGTCGCCGTAGAGCTTGATCGCGACGTCCGAGCGGACACCCGCGATCAGTTCGTTGAAGCGCATCTGGATCGGCATCTGCATCTCGGTCCGGTTGCCGATCAGCGGCTTGATCTTCGCCTCGATCCGCGCGAGGATGTCGGCCTTGCTCGTCACGCCCGCGGGCCATTCATGCTGGGGCTTGGGGATGACATAGGTGTCGGACGCGTTGGGCGGCATCGGATCGGTGCCGAGATCGGCATTGCCATTCTTCGAGAAGACCAAAGCCACCTCCGGCAGCGATTTCAGCGCATCCTCGATCCGCAACTGCATCTGCGTCGACTGGTCGATCGAGGCGGACGGCACGCGGAAGTTGGTGATCGTGATGTCCTTCTCGTCGAGCTGCGGCATGAATTCCTCGCCGAGCATCCCGAACAGCAGCACCGCAGCGGCGAACACGCCTACGCCGCCGAGCACGAACGGCAGCGGCCGCGCGACCGCCTTTTCGAGCAGCGGCGCGTATCTCGCCTTGAACCAGCGGATCGGCCTGACTTCGGTCTCGCTGACCCTGCCCGTCACCAGCAGCGCGATCATCGCCGGCACGAACGTCAGCGACAGCACGAACGCCGACGCCAGCGCGACCATCAGCGTGATCGCCATCGGCGCGAAGGTCTTGCCCTCCACCCCCTGAAAGGTGAGCAAAGGCACGAACACGAGGAAGATGATCGCCTGACCGTAGACGGTGGGCTTCACCATCTCCTGCGCGGCGAGCGTCGTCTCTGACATCCGTTCGGACCGGGTGAGCAGCCGCCCCTCATGCTCCTGCCGCTCGGCGAGGCGGCGCAGCGCGTTCTCGACGATGATCACCGCGCCGTCGACGATCAGCCCGAAATCGAGCGCGCCGAGACTCATCAGATTGCCCGAGACGCCGAGGCCGTTCATTCCCGCCGCGGTCATCAGCATCGTGATCGGGATGACCGCTGCGGTGATCAGCGCCGCGCGGACGTTGCCGAGCAGCAGGAACAGGATGACGATGACGAGCAGCGCGCCCTCGATCAGGTTCTTCTCGACCGTCGCGATCGTCGCGTTAACCAGCTTGGACCGGTTATAGACCGGCTGCGCGGTGACGTCGGGCGGCAGCACGCGGTTGATCGCGACCAGCTTGTCCGCGACGCGAGTCGCGACGACCCGGCTGTTCTCGCCGGTCAGCATCAGGATCGTCGAGATGACCGCTTCGGAGCCCATCAAGCTGCCCGAGCCGGTGCGCACCGCGCCGCCGATCACGACCTGCCCGATGTCGCGGACGCGCACCGGATTGCCGCCGCGCGTCGCGACCACCGCGTCCTCGATATCCGCGACCGACTTCAGCCGCGCATCGGCGCGCACGAGGAAGCTTTCGCCCGCGCGGCGGATATAGTTCGATCCCGCCGATACGTTCGCGCGTTCGAGCGCGTCAGCGAGTGCGGTGACCGACAGGCCATAGGTCGACAGCGCGTTGATGTTCGGCTCGACGACATATTGCTTCACATAGCCGCCGTTCGAATCGACCCCCGCGACACCGGCCACGCCGCGCATCTGCGGCCGGATGATCCAGTCCTGTACGGTGCGCAGATACGCCGCCTTTTCGAGCTCGGTGGTCAGCCGCTCGCCCTCGGGTGTCAAATATGCGCCGTCGGGCTGCCAGCCCGGTTTGCCCGCGCGGTGCTCGTCCCCCTTGCCGTCGGGATGGTTGTACGCGACCGAATACATGAAGATCTCGCCGAGCCCGGTGGCGAGCGGGCTGAGCCGCGGTTGGATATTTGCGGGCAGGCTGTCGCGCGCCTGCGCCAGCCGCTCGGTCACCTGCGCGCGCGCGAAATAGATGTCGGTCGCATCCGTGAAGACCGCGGTGATCTGGCTGAAGCCGTTGCGGCTGATCGAGCGTGTCATCTCGAGCCCGGGTATCCCCGCCAGCGCGGTTTCGACCGGAAACGTGACCTGCTTTTCGATGTCGACGGGCCCGAGCGTGGGCGCGAAGGTGCTGACCTGGACCTGGCGGTTGGTGACGTCGGGCACCGCGTCGATCGGCAACTTCGTGATCTGCCACGCGCCGAACGCGATGACGAGCAAGGTCAGGAACGCAACGAGCCATCGCCCGCGTACCGACAGGCTGAGGATGCGCGCGATCATTCCTCGCCCCCCGCGTTCTTGCCGAGTTCGGCCTTCAACAGGAATGCGTTGGCGGTCGCGATCGGCGTGCCTGCCGCGAGCCCCGCCACGATCGCGACGAGGCCGCCGCTGCGCGCCCCGACCTGTACTGTGCGCGCCTTAAAGCCAGCGGCGGTCCTGACGAACACCACCGTCCGGTTGCCGATCGTCTGCACCGCATCCTGCGGTACCATCACGCCACTGCGGACCGCGCCGCCGCTCGCGAAGATCCGCGCCTGAACGAGTTGTCCCGGTACCAGGGTCGAACCTCCGGCACTGGGGACGATGACGACCGTGGCGGAGCGGGTTACCGGATCGACGACCCCGGTGTCCGAGCGGACCCGCCCAGCGATCATCCGCCCGTCATTGGTTGTCAGCTCCACCCGGTCGCCTGTGCGCACCCGGCTCGCATCGGCGGGGGGGACGTTGGCGGTGATCTGCAGACGGCGCGGATCGGCGACGCGGAACAGCTCGGTCTCGGCCGCGACATATTGGCCGAGGCTCGCGGGGGCGGCGGTGATCCGGCCCGCGATCGCGCTGACCACTGCGACCGACCGGCCATCGCCGGTGACGCGGGCCGCACCCGCCGCCGCGCTCGCCCGCTGCGCGTCGGCCTGCGCGACCGCCAGATTGGCCTGCGCGGATTCATAGTCGGCGCGCGGGCTGACGCCCTGTGCAAGCAACGACCGTTCGCGCGCCAGCTGGCGACCGGCGAGCGTCACGCGCGCCGCGGCCGCGCTGCGGTCGGCGGCGATCGACGAGGCCTCGCGGCTTTCGACCAGCGCGATCGTCTCGCCCGCGCGGACCGGATCGCCGATCCGCTTCAGGATCCGCGTGATCGTGCCCGCCGCGCGCGCGGTGAGCACCGCTTCGGCATCGGGCGTCGCCGCGACGGTGGCCGAGGCGGGGATTGCGGCATCGAGTGCGCCCGACGCCGCAGGCGCGACACCGATCTCCGAGATGCGGATGGCCTCCGCAGAGAGCGGCACGGCGTCATCGGACGCCGATGCGGCTTCAGTCGGGGCGGTAACGACGGGCGCAGCGCTCGGCGCAGTTAGGCGCGCGATGCCGAACCCCAGCCCGGCAGCGGCGATCAACGCGACGGCAGTGCCGGCATAGAGACGGTTCTTGGTCATGGGAGCATGTCTCCGGTAATGGTACGACCCGACAGGCGGGCAAAGCCGGCGCGCGCGTCGAGGCGGGCGGCGGCGGCGTCGAGGATGACTCCGCGTGCCACGCCCAGCCCGTGCCGCGCGGCGAGCAGTTCGATCAGCGGCGATTTGCCCGCTTCATAGGCGATCCGGGCGAGCCGATACGTCTCCTCCGCAGTCGCGAGACCGTGCTCGGCGGCGGCGGCGCGCAGGTCGGCGGACTCGATCAGCGCCTGGGCTGAGCTAGCAGCTGCGCGCGCTTCCAGCCTGACGACCGCCGCGCGCGCCTCGGCCCCGCGCAACTCAGCTTCGGCGGCGGCGATGTTGCCGCGGTTGCGATCGAAGATGGCGAGCGGCAACGACACGCCCGCGATCAGCGCGGTCGCATTGTCCGCCTCGAGCCGCCGCACGCCGACCTGCGCGGTTATGTCCGGGACTGCCCGTTTGCGCTCGACGACGATCCGCCGTTCGGCCGCATCGCGTTCGGCCTGCGCCGCGCGCACCGCCACGCTGGCGAGCGGATCGATCGGGCCGGTTGCAGGTCGCGCCGCCAGTCGATCGAGCAGCGATTCCGACAGGCTCGTATAGGGTGTCTCGACACCGGCGAGCGCAGACAGCTCCGCAAACGCGACTGTGCGCCCTGCTTTCGCCGCCTCCAGCGCGGATTGCAGCGTATTCAGCTCGGTCTCGGCCTGAAGCTCGCGCAGCCGCGCCTCCTTGCCCGCACCGACCAGTGCGCGCGCGACCCTCAGGTCGGCGGTGGCCTCCTCGACCTCGTCCTGGGCAAGCAGGATCCGGCGATCGGCGATCTCCGCCCCGGCATAAGCGCGCGCCAACTCATACGCATAGGCGACGCGTCCCTCGGCACCGCGGGCGCGCGCCGCGGCGATCCCCGCGCGGCCGGCCTCAATCCGTGAGGCACGCTTGCCGCCCAGTTCGAACGGGTGGTTATATTGCAGCGTCGTCTCGGTCCGTCCGAACCCGCCATAAGGCGACGATCCGCCGAAATTCTCGCCATACACACTGATCGTCGGGTTGGGCCGTGCGCGCGCCTGGTCTGCAAGCCCCTCGGCCTGCGCCACGCCCGCATCGAGGATCGCGACGCGCGGCGACGCTTCGGTCTGCCGCAACAGCGCGGCGAAGGGCGGCGCCGGATCCGCCGCTGCGATCCCTGCCCCCATAACGCCCACGGCGCCCAGCGCCACGAACGCACCGGCGCGCGCACGCAGGCGCCACCGGCGAATATTGCCGTTCATTTCTGTAATCCTGCACGAGTGAACCATTCTCGCGCGCCGCATCGGCACGCGTGACGGTCAGGCTCGTGGAGGTCTCAGCAGCGATGTCGGTCCGGTTCCCGCCCGGTCGACGCTCTCCCGTGTCGGCCATGCCGGCGCGACCTCGGCCAACGCAAACGACGGCGCGACGTCCGCGGGCACTGCGAAGGCGTGCGCGACAGCATGCGCGGCGACATGCACGACATTGTCGTCATGATCATCCATCACGTCCGCGACATGAACATGGCTGACCGCAAGCGCCACATCGGGCACGTCGTCATGGAACGTTGCCGCATGCCACCCGCCAAGCGCAGTCATCCCCAGCACGGCGAGGAACGCCAGTAGAGTCGCCAGCACGGCGATCCGGGAACGGTGGAGGGTCACGCATCCAGCCTAAGCGACATGCGGCAGCGCAGCAAGGGCGACGAACCGCGTGGCATCCCCCATGTCCGCCGGATCGATACGGCTGGCCAACGATTATCTCCCCATGACCCACGAGACCACGCGCAGCCTGGCATCGACCGACGAGGCCAACGAGATCGAGCTCAAGCTGGAAGTCGATCCCGTGTGGATCGACCGCCTCGCGACCATGCCGCCCCTGTCCGGCGTCACGCCCAAGATCGTCGATCAGCTCTCGACCTATTTCGACACGCCGAAGCAGGATCTGCGTGCGGCGAGATTTACGCTGCGGATACGGACAGCGAGTGGCAGGCATGTTCAGACGATCAAGGCGGTCGGCAGTGCCGCGGCAGGCCTGTTTGCCCGTCCGGAATGGGAGCATGACGTGGCACGATTGGAGCCCGAACTCGATCCCGGCTCGCCAATCTGCGCGATCGTCGCGCATGACAGGCTCAGGACCGTCAGGCCTGCGTTCACCGTGGCGATCAAACGCCGGCAATGGCTTGTCACGCGCGACGGCGGAACGGTCGAGGTCGTCGCGGATACGGGATGCGTGACGGCAAGTGATCGCACGACGCCGGTTTCTGAGCTCGAGTTTGAGCTGAAAGGCGGAACGCCGACCGCGATCTTCGCGCTCGCGCGGACGCTCGGCGAGCAGATCCCCGTCCGCCTGGGCGTTCTCACCAAAGGGGCGCGCGGCTATCGACTGATCGCGGCGGCGACGCTGGGCGCGGTTAAGGCCGAGCGTCTGGAGCTTGCGGCCGACACGACCACCGCCGAAGCCTTCGAGCAGATCGTCGGGACTTGCCTGCGGCACTTCCGTCTGAATGAAAATCTCCTACGGCGTGCGGCCGATGCCGAGGCGCTGCATCAGACACGGGTCGCGTTGCGACGACTGCGGTCCGCGTTGTCGCTATTCAAACCCGTCGTTGCCGACGACCGCTTCCCGCATATCGCGGGCGAACTCAAATGGCTGGCAGCATCGCTCGGCCCTGCGCGCGACATCGATGTGCTGTGCGATCGGCTTGGCGAGGGTTCGAACGCGGCGCTCACCGCGGCGCGCGAGGATGCCTATGCGGTCGCTCTGGCCGCGCTGGATTCGCAGCGGACGCGCGATCTGATGATCGACCTGGTCGAATGGACCGCGCTGGGCGCATGGCGCCTGCAGCCGTTGGATCCAGCGACGGTGCAGGCCCCCGCGGCCCTTTTCGCCAGCGCGGCGATCCGCGACCTCAACCGTCGGATAAAGCGCCGCGGCCGGGACCTCGACCAGCTCGACGACGGGTCGCGTCACCAGATCCGGATCACCGCCAAGAAACTGCGCTACGCGACCGGCTTCTTCGAGAGCCTCTACCCACTCAAACGGTCACGTCGGCGGTTGAAGGCGTTCAAAAAGCGGCTTGGGGCGTTGCAGGATCATCTGGGTCATTTGAACGACCTCGCGACGGCGCCCGCGTTGATCGAGCGGTTTGGTCTGGAACCCGAGACGCCCACCTCGTCGATCGAGCGGAAGACGCTGCTGTCCCAAGCGGCCGAAGCGTATGAGGAACTGACTGGCGCCAAGCGGTTCTGGTGAGCCTGTGGAGCCGGCCTCACCCGCCCTTTCTTCCTAGAAACAGGAACGGACCGTTGCGCCTGTCATGCCCATGCCATCAAACACCCCTAAAGCGGACATCTCCAGTGAAAGGGTGTTCGATGTTCAGTGCCAGCCCCCTTGTACCCGACCAGATCGTCGATTGCGTCTCGACGGGACGGTCCCCGACGACCGCAGACCTCGATAGCGTCGCCGCACGCATGTGGCGCGAGGAAGCAGCGGATCGCTCTGCATTTTCCTGGGGCGAGCTCTCCCCTACGGCGACCGACCGCATCGTCGCTTTGCGATCCGCGGTCCTCGCGCTCCAGGGCAGCGGCCTGCGCTGAGGCGCGACCTAGCGCGTCACGCGGCTTACGCGACGTGCAACTGACCGAAGAAGCGCGACAGGGCGCCATCGATCGAGGATGCACCATCCTCGACGCGTTGGGAATCGGTCCTGACGCGCGACGCCATGCCCGCGGTATTCCTGGTCGCGACGGACACGTCGCTTACCAGACGCCCGATCAGGTCGAGATCAGTCGCGGTACCATCGACATTGCGGCTGATGACCTGCCCGCTCTGCGCCTGTTCGCCGATGCTCGACGCGAGATCATCGGTGCCGCGCGCCATGTCTTCGACCATCTCGCGAATGTCGAGCAGACCCGTACAGGCCGCCTCGGTCCCGCGTTGCATGTCGGCGATCTGCCGGGCGATCTCCTCGGTGGCGTCCGCGGTCTGCGTCGCCAGCATCTTCACTTCGTCCGCGACCACGGCGAACCCCCTGCCCGCCCCGCCGACGCGCGCGGCCTCGATCGCCGCGTTCAACGCGAGCAACTTGGTGCGCGCCGCGATGCTGCTGATCAGTCCGACGATCGCGCCGATCGCGCGCGCGTCGTCCTGGACGTTCGTCATGTCCTGAGCCAGCCGTACCGCGCGGTCCGCCGCCTGCGCGCTCAGGTCGGCGGACAGGCGCGTGCCCTGGCTGGACTGGCCGATCGCGCCCATGAACTGAGTCGTCGCCGCCGCGATGTCGGTCGCGCCATCGATCGCGCGCCGCACGGCCACGCCGACGCTGCCCAGTTCGCGCGTCGCGCCTTTCGAATGATCCTCCAGTTCACCCGAGGTTGTTGATAGCTGGTTCGCCGCGCTGCGAAGGCCGGCAAGGACATCCGCGACCTCTCCTTCGAGCGTCGTTGCCGCCTCCCGGACGATCCGATCGCGTTCGGCCTCGGCAGCCTCGTTTGCGCGCCGCGCGGTCTCGATACTCCGCTCGCGCTGGACCTCGGCCAGCCGCTGCCGGCCGTTTTCGGCTTCCAACCGCCCGCGCTCGGCGACCGAGGTGCGAAAGACCTCGATCGCGCGCGACATCCGGCCGATCTCGTCGCGCCGCTCTCCATGCGGCGTGCGGCCCTCGGCGTTCCCGGCGGCGATCACCGCCATCGTCCGCTCGATATCGAGCAACGGCCGGACGATCGTCCGCTGCACGATCAGCACCGTGCCAGAGGCGGCGAGCGAGAACAGGATGATGCTGGCGGCGATGCTGATCGTGACCTCCTCCTGCTCGAGCGCGTGCGCGTTGCGGAACAGATGGTCGACCTTGGCTTCCTGCCCGGCGATCAGCGCATCGGCGATCGTCGAGGCCCTGCGCTCATTGGGACGGACCTCGCTGCGAAAGACGCTCCAGGCCCGATCCTGGCTACCGCGATTGGCGGCATCGGCAACCGTGGCCAGCCGGCGCAGGACGATCATCTGGCTGCGGATATAGCCACTGTCCCTGGTCAGCCCGGCGGCGCGGTGCCGTACCAGCCCGGCGAGTTGCGCGCGCATCTGGAGCGACCGCTGCGAGAATTTCGCGTGGATAATCGCCAGTTCATGCGGATCGCGTTCGAGCAGCAGGTTGAGCGCGTCCCGCTGCAACGACCGGCTCAGTGAGCGCACTTCGATCAAGTGAACCCGCACGATCTGCCCGTCGTTCGCCGCATCACGCGCCGTCTGGACCCGGCTGCGCGTACCAAGCCCGATAAGGCCGAGAATACAGACGAGCGCGAGCATGATGGCGACGGGCACCATCAGCCGTGCCATCATGCTGTGCGACCAGATCCTGAACGTTCGATATGTCATGACCGGGCGCTACGGCGCGCATCTTAACCCTGTGTGACACGACCCCGCGATCTTTCGAGAACACCGGCTACGCTGCCCACGCTGGTGCCGGTGCCGGTGCCGGCCAAGGCGTCGAACTTGTTTGATTGAACCCCAAACGACAACGCCGCCCGTGAGGGCGGCGTTGTCGTGGTATGAGGTTGGTTGCGGGGACAGGATTTGAACCTGTGACCTTCAGGTTATGAGCCTG